>NZ_CP119391.1:2581652-3227066 GCF_031886125.1 Halomonas piscis | reverse complement strand
ATACTCGATCAGCGGCAGATCGATCGCTTCAAACGAGGCGATCTTGTAAGCCGGCGCGTTCAGATCTTCCAGCAGATCCACGGCGGTCGTATCAAAGGGTGAGCTGAAGATGGTGATGCCCAATTTGCGCGCATGTTCGAAAAGCGGCTGATGCCACTCCCAGGGCATGTGGGCTTCTTCATAGAGCTCATAGAGAGTGCGGCTATCCCACAGCCCGCCTTCAATGCGAAAGTCCTCACTGTCGCAGTCGAGGGTAATGGTATCAGGCCGATACGTTTGCAGCTTGATGGCATCGGCGCCGGCCTTCTTGGCTTCGTCGATGATCTTGAGAGCGGTTTCCAGCTTGCCGTTATGATTAGCGGAGAGCTCAGCGATTATATAAGGAGGCGCATCAGCAGCGATACGACGACCGTCAATAGTGATGTAAGGGTGGGACATCAGATACATTCTCCTGATTGAGATTGCCACTCGTGTTGTAACAGGCCGAAGCAAATCACCGATTGAAAATATTTGCCATCGAAATAATGATCGCGTAATACGCCTTCCTGCTGGAAGCCCAGTCGTTGATGAAAGCGGAGCGAGGGGGCGTTATTCTTCAGTACCTCACCACATAATTTATGAAGCCTGAGAGTGGTAAAAGCGTAGGTCAACGCTACCTCGCCCAATGCGCTTCCGCTTCCTCGTGATGCATCAGGGGCAAGATAAAACCCCCAAATAGCACGGCTTGCGTCGCTATCTACCACATGAAGATTGACGAAGCCGAAGGGAACGCTGGCAGTGTCAGCGTAACGTCGCTCGGCAATCAGCAAATGCCGAGCGGCATCGTCATTCGCCCGCTGAAACCAGTTACGGTGCTCGTCAGCGCTAATTTCATGCTGGGTGTACATAAACCGGCGTACCTCGGGGTGATTACGCCAGATACGTATGCGCTCAAGCTCTGCTTCCCGAAGCGGGCGAAGGCGGACACTATTGTCGGTCATTCGCGGCAAGCCTCCTGGGTAACCTCTCGCATGGTGTGGCACAAAATGGCGGTGCCATTGCCTGTCACAATTGATGTGGCTGCCTCACTCATTCGAGCCAACCTTCGTGGCCGAGTCAGAGCCAGCCAGCGTGTCGAGAGCGATCGCAGCTGCGCGGGCATGCCAAGATTGTCGGCCATGCCTGCGTCATCCAATGTTTCAGCGATTGCCTGCTGGTTCTCCGCCAGCACCACCATCAGCGTTGGCAATCCCAGGCAGCAGCGCTCCCAGGAGGTGCTGCCGGCAGCGCCAATGGCGAGGTCGGCCTCGGCCATGCGACGGGCCATATCATCGACGTTGACTACGACTTCCGTTGACCAGGGCAGATTGGCCGCCTGGGCTTTGATATCTTCAAGCCAGGGAGCCGTGGCGCCCATCACCACGCTGATCTGCAGGGCATCGGGCAGGTCGCAGGCGGTCAAGGCGTCCAGCACCTGGCCGGTGACGTTGTCCTTGTCCACGCCACCGAGGTTGATCAGCAGGCGTTGCAGCCGAGGCTTATCGGCGCGCCGGCTGAGGCTGGCCTCGCGCCATTCGCGGAACTCGGGGCGCAGCAGGGCGTAGCCCGGTCCTGCCAGTACCTGGCAGGCCTCGGGCACCAGGCCACGATAGTCCGCTGCCTGCCGGCCGAGATTCTGGTCCAGCAGCAGATCGGCAATATGGTGACGATCCGCGAGGTCGTCGATCACCAGCAGCGGCGGCCTTGGGCCGGAAAGCCGTTCGAGTACCGCCGTTTCCCAACGATGATCCAGGGCATAGTGGTCCACGACCAGCCAGCTGGGGGCCAGCTCGGTCAGGATGGGCAGACAGGCCGTGGCATCCTGCGCCCAGCTCGCACCCAGCCAGTGCGCATGGGCAGGCTCAGACTCGGGACTGAAGTCGGCGTCAACTCCTGTCTCGGTCTCTTTCCGGGGTAATAGCCGATGGACCTTATAGCCGCGGCCCTCAATCAGCTCACATAGGTGCCCCGGGTGCTCCCGGCAGAGGAAGTGGCACTGGGCCCCTTGCTCGTACAAGGCATCGGCAAGAGTCAGGCAACGCATGACGTGGCCGCTGCCGATCTCAAGCGAGGCGTCGGCGCGAAAGGCGACCACTTGCCCTTCCAGGCAGTCGGGTAGCGGCACTTCGCTCATGCCCCGCCACTCTGCTGCTGAGCTTGCCAGGCCTTGAACAGCCACTCGGCGCGCTGCCAGTCTTCCGGCGTGTCGATATCCTGAACACGGTGACGCGGTAATAGCACCGGCACAGCGCGATCAGTGAAAATCGGCGTACCGGCTAGCCAGGCCCTAGCCCTGCCCCAATAGAACTGTCCGGCATCGTGCCAGGCCTCCTCGAGATCCTGGGAGCGGGTGGAGAAGTGCTCGTGCTGAAACATGGCCACACGACCTTCCGGCGTCAGGCGCAGCGCACGCTGAATGGGGAAGGCGTAGCTGGTCACCGAGAAGGCGTAGTCGACGTCATTGCTTTCCTGCAGGGCACGAAACCCGGCCTGCAGATCCTCGGCCTGCACAAACGGCGCCGTGGCGTAGACACAGCAGACCTCCTCGGGCGCCTCGCCTTGCTCCCGCAGCCAGTCAATGGCGTGAGCAATGACCGGTATGGTGCCGGTATGGTCATCGGAGAGCGCGATCGGGCGGCGAAACGGCACCTCGGCCCCATGCGCTTCGGCTACAGCAGCGATGTCGTCGTCGTCGGTAGAGACGATCACCCGTTCAAAGCAACCGCTGGCCAGCGCTGCCTCGATCGACCAGGCGATCATCGGCTTACCGGCAAACTCGCGAATATTTTTGCGCGGGATGCGCTTGCTGCCGCCGCGGGCGGGGATAACCGCAATGGTCCTTCCTGCTGCCTGTGTCATGCGGCCTCCAGGCCTCGTGTCAGCGCCGTTACCACCTGATCCTGTTGGTCATGGGTCATGGTGGGATACAGCGGCAGACTGATTGCCCCTTGGTAATAGCGTTCCGCTTCGGGAAAGTCGCCGGTCTGGAAACCCAGCTGCTGGTAGTAAGGCTGGGTATGCACCGGGATATAGTGCAGGTTGACGCCGATTCCCTGTTCGCGCAGGTGCTCAAATACTTGGCGATGCGTCATACGAATCTGATCAAGCTTGAGGCCAATCACGTAGAGGTGGCGGCCGGAATAGCTGTCGGGATGTTGCCAGGGGGTGGTCAGCGGAAGCGCTGCCAGTAGCTCATCATAACGTTCAGCCAATGCATTACGCCGTGCCACGTAGTCGTCCAGGCGTGCCATTTGTGAGACACCCAAGGCAGCTTGCAGCTCGGTCATGCGGTAATTGAAGCCCAGATCGACCTGCTGGTAATACCAGGGACCGTCAGCCTCGTGCGTCATCAACGCCGGATCGCGGGTCACCCCGTGGCTGCGCAGCAGGTTCATACGCTCGGCAAGCCGGTCGTCATTGGTCATCGCCATGCCGCCCTCGGCGGTAGTGATGATCTTCACCGGATGGAAGCTGAAGACGGTAATATCACTGTAGCGACCATTGCCGATAAACTCACCCTGATACTTACCCCCAATGGCGTGGGCGGCGTCTTCGATAATCCTGAAGCCGTAGCGCTGGCCGAGTGCATGGATCGCCTCCATATCGCAGGGCTGGCCGCACAGGTGCACGGCCACCACTACCTTGGGCAGACGCCCTTCCTTTTCGGCCTGGATGAGCTTGGCTTCCAACGCCTTGGGGCAGAGGTTATAGGTATGCGGGTCGATATCCACGAAATCGACCTGGGCACCGCAATAGCGGCCACAGTTGGCGGAAGCGACGAAGGTGATCGGCGACGTCCACAGCCAGTCGCCCTTGTCCAGCCCCAGCGCCAGGCAAGCGATATGCAGCGCCGAAGTGGCGCTATTCACGGCAAGCGCATGGCGCGCACCGACCTTGTCGGCGACTGCCTGCTCGAAAGCCGGCACCTTGGGACCTTGAGTAAGGAAGTCCGACTGCAGTACTTCCAGTACCGTATCGATATCGGCTTGCTGAATATCCTGACGACCGTAGGGAATCATTTTAATACTCGCTGAACGTCTGAAGGAGACACTTTATCAAATGATAATTTTTCAAAAAAAGCCCCTATACGGCCCTGAATAATTTTTCTAGGTGTTAGGCTAATAAGCTTTAATATTCCAAAGATTATTTTTGATCTACAGATAAAGTTAAGAATTCGATAAGCTATAATTGTTGTGCTGCCGTATCGCGATTGATTCTCTCTTGAAGAAGGTGTCTTGATGGATTTGCAGCCGATAAAGGAAGCGATTTTTTCAATAGATTTTTCAGGAGTGTTTGAGAGATCTTTATAATCCATAATTATAATATTTATGTTATTTTTTGCACAATAATCTTCTATATCTGCGTCCGCAGACTTCCAGGTTAAAAGGTTGTTTTTGTTTTGTTTTAAGAAGTTCGATAGGCTCCACGTGTGGTTTTCATTCAAAGTTTGAAAGTATAGACTTAGGCACCATGAGGGGAAGTCGCGCCTAAAAAGAATAACTTTATTTATGTTTAACGCTTGTATATTTTTGTCTAGCTGTTCTATAGAAAAATTAGCTGTATAGGGGTAGGGATAGCCACAAGCGGCTTCGCTGGAAAAAAGAAAGGAATTCCCATTGCTTAAGCAACCTGGCGCCGCTAAATTGAAGTTTCCTAAATATTCAATTCCTTCAAAATGAGGAAATACATTTTTTTGTAGAAATGTTGATCCTGTCTTGTGAAAACCAGCATGTAAAATCCTGTCCATGAATAGGGCTCTTCGTCGTTGGGTGTGGAATTCGCCACCTGAGCTGGGCCAAAATATGGCCTCGACGACAACAGGAGGCATGGCATGGACGGTACCCAAATTCTAACGCTTGGTCTGGGACTGGAAGCCCCCTGGGCTCTCAAGGATCAACACCTGGATACCGCTGTGTCTCCTCATCGGCTAGATCTCTATGTCGAGGCCGAGCGCGGCAGCCTTTACCCCTGCCCGGAGTGCGGCGAGGCCTGTCCGGCTCACGACTTCGCCGACAGAATCTGGCGACATCTGAATTTTTTCCAGCATCACTGCTATCTGCATGCGCGCGTGCCTCGCACCAAGTGCCCCGAGCATGGCGTCAAGCGCATCGAGGTGCCCTGGGCGAGACCGGGTAGCGACTTCACTCTGCTGTTCGAGCAGGCCGCCATGTCACTGGTCAAGGAGATGCCGGTGCTGGCCGTCTCCCGGCAGTTGGAGATCTCCGATAAACGACTATGGCGCATCGTGCACCACTATGTAGGCCGCATGCTGGGAGCGCTGGACCTGAGCCGCGTGGCTACCGTCGGCGTGGATGAAACCGCCTCCCGGCGCGGGCAACGTTACGTCACCGTGTTTCTCGACATGCAGCGTCAACAGGAACCAGTCATCTTCGCCATTCCGGGCCATGGCAAGGAGGCCATCAAGGCCTTCAGCACGTTCCTGGCGACGCATGGTGGCGCGCCCGATAACGTGGCCGAAGTGGTCTGCGACATGTCAAAGCCGTTCCTCAGCGGCGTGGCTGAGAGTCTGCCCCGGGCCGAGGTGACGGTCGACTGGTTCCACATCGTGCAGACCTTCACCAGGGCGTTGGACGAGGTCCGCAAGAAGGAGCGCCGTGAGAAGGCACACCCCAAGTCCCTTCGATGGGCGATCCTGAAGAATCTGGATAATGGCAATATGACAGCCCAACAGGTCTCAGCCCTTCAGGAGTTGATCGCCGATCAAGGGGCCACGGGGGATGCCTGGGTCATCAAGGAAAAGCTGCGCTGGATCCAGAAAGCCCCCACGCCACGCGCCGCTCGGTGGCGTATTACGAACTACCTCAAGGTCATGCGAAGGGCCGTCACCGGCCAGGTACTGCTTAAGCCGATGGCGAAGGCCCTTGCGACGCTTGAGCGGCATACCGAACAGGTGGTAAGACGCTGGATATCCGGTCTGACCAACGCCCGCCTGGAAGGCATGAATGGCTTGTTCCAGGCAGCTCGATCACGTGCCCGTGGTTACCGAAATGAGGCCAACTTCATCGCGATGATCTACCTGATCGGCAGTCCTGTGGGACGCTTGCTCGATCAGGCCAAATCCACATGAAACGTCGAAGAGCCATGAATAGTCTATTTCAAATAGCTCCAATATTTTCCCAGTTGGCATCAACCCAGGCGGCGAGCTCTTCATCGCCCATCCACTCGGCATTGGTATCGCTGGAATAGATAAAGCCTTCCGGCACTTTTTTGCCATCCTTGATGCGGTTGGCATCCTTGTCCCAGCTATTGATAGCCGGCAGGATCTTGAAGTGCTCGGGATACTCGTAGGTGTAGTGAGCATCTTCAGCGCCGATCATTTGCTCATGAAGCTTCTCGCCGGGGCGAATGCCCACCACCTCCTGCTCGGCGTCCGGCGCGATGACACGCGCCAGGTCGGTAACCTTCATGGAAGGAATTTTCTTGACGTAGATCTCGCCGCCTTCCATGTCCTCAAAGGCGTGCCAGACCAGCTCAACACCTTCCTCCAGGGAAATCATGAAACGGGTCATGCGATCATCGGTGATCGGCAGCACGCCCTTGTCCTTGACCGACACAAAGAAGGGGATAACCGAGCCGCGCGAGCCCATCACGTTACCGTAGCGCACCACGGAGAAGCGGGTGTCATGGCCGCCGGCATAGGAGTTGCCGGCCACAAACAGCTTGTCGGAGGTCAACTTGGTGGCGCCGTACAGATTGATCGGGCTGCTGGCCTTGTCGGTAGAAAGCGCCACAACTTTCTTCACGCCCTTGTCGATGCAGGCATCGATCAGGTTCATGGCACCGTGAACGTTCGTCTTGACGCACTCGAAGGGATTGTACTCGGCGGTTGGCACAATCTTGGTAGCGGCGGCGTGGACCACGTAGTCGACACCGTCCAGCGCCCGATAAATACGATCCCTATCGCGAACGTCGCCGATGAAAAAGCGCACGCGCGAATCGTCCTGGAATTTCTTGGCCATTTCCCACTGCTTCATCTCATCGCGCGAGAAGATAATTACGCGCCTGGGGTTGTAGCGCTCCAGCAGCATGGGGATGAAGGTATGGCCGAAAGAGCCGGTGCCGCCGGTGATGAGGATGGATGTATCATTAAACATTCACTGTTTCCTGTCTTTTAAACTTTTAAACTTTTAAGCATGCTCTGCCATGCGCCGGAATACGTCATTACGGGAGGTCAATTCTGTATAGTTGCCATGATCCGTCACTTGGCCATCGGCCATGAGATAGATGGTGTCGCACTGCTTTACGGTGGCCAGGCGGTGGGCAATCATGATGATGGTTTTCTTGCCGGAAAAATCGTGAATGGCGTCCATGATCAGCTTTTCGGTGATGCCGTCCAGCGCGCTGGTGGCTTCGTCCAAGACCAGCACGTCGGCGTCGTGATAGAGCGCCCGGGCAATGCCAATACGCTGGCGCTGGCCGCCGGAGAGCTGTACACCGCGCTCCCCGACCCGAGTCTCCAGGCCGTCGGGGAGCTCTGTTAGCAGTTCTTCCAGGTGCGCCATACGGGCGGCACGCTGAACCTTGGCTTCGTCAATGGTTTCTGGACGCAGGCCGAAGGCGATGTTCTCGCGGATGGAGCTATCGGCCAGGAAGATGGCCTGGGGCACAAAGCCCAGGCTATTTTGCCAGGCGCGGCGGTTCTCGTCGGTTAGCGGTTGTCCGTCGATCAGCAGCTCGCCTTGCTGGGCCTCAATCAAGCCCAGCAGCAGGTCGATAGTGGTGGATTTGCCGGAGCCCGAAGCGCCCACCAGGCCAATTACGTTATTGGCAGGAATTTCCAGGTTGAGTCCTTTTAGCGCCGGTTCCTGCTTGCCAGGGTAGGTAAAGCTGACGTTGCCTAGCTGGATGCTCTGGCTGGGGGCCAAGTGCTGATCTGTTTGCCCATCCTCGCTAGCTTGCACGGGAGCGTGTGCCGAACTGCTGGCATAAAGGTCGCTTTTCAGGCTGTCAAAGGCGGCGAGGTTGCCGCGAATCTGCGAGAGGCTGGTGTAGATTTGCTGAAACGCCGGCAACAGTTTGAAGCCGGCCAGGGCGTAAACGGAAAGCGCCGGTAAAATCGTCCCTAGGTTGCCCTGGTGGGCAGTCAGCAGATACAGCACAAGAAAGATTACGCTGCCGAAGGCTACCAGCTCCATGGCGTAGCGCGGCGCTTGGCTCAGGGCTTGGGTAGTGCCCTGAGCCTCGGCAAAGCGGTCGCTTGCGTCATCAAAGCGGTCGGTAAACACTTGCTGGCGCCCTAGTAGCAGGGCGTCCTTGATGCCGCCGAAGCCTTCACCCATCAGTTTGAAGCGCTGGCGCTGCGCCTCGGTAATGTTTTTGCCGTTGCGGATCAGCTTTCGGCGTACGGTGCGGAAAAGCAGCGTATAGGCCACGGCAAAAATGGCTAGCCCCGCCAGGGCCACCGCGGGATTGTAAAGAAAAATGGCAATGGCCATGAACAGTGCCATCACCAGCTTGGCGTTCATCTGCATCAGTGGATTGATGATGGCGTTGGTGATGCGCTGGGCTTCCTGCGCAATCTGGTTGGTCAGCTGGCTGCTGCTGCCGCTGGCGTGGAAGAGCCACGGCTGGTGCATATAATGCCGGTAGAGCCGGCTGGCAAGGTCGGCGCCAACGCGGGCGCCATACATGGAAAGCCGCCAGACGGTAAACATGGACACCAGTGCCGCTGCAGTGAGCACAACCAGCACGCCGATACCCAGCCAGAACAGGAAGGTACGTGGCTCGGCAAAGCCGCTGGCGCGGTAGAGCTCGGCCATCATGCCCTCACCCTGTAGCTGGCTCATGTCGCCAACCAGCGCCATGAAAGGGCCGATGGAGACTACCCCGGCGATCTCGGCGAAGGACATCAGCACTACAAGGATCTGCAAGCGCAGGAGCTTCTTGCGCTGCTCGGCGGTGAGTAGCGAGTAGAGTTCTTTAAGCTGTTCAAACATGTGAGACTTCTGGGGTGGTAAGGGTAATGGATATGGTGCACGCTTCCGCCGATTCGTCGTCGCGAGGAGTGAAACGACGTGGCGATCTCGTGTGGTGGCGATGTCACTCAACCCCGAGATGGCCGCGCTTCGTTTACACCCGCCCTTTGGGTGCTCGCCATGACAGGTAGTGTGTACGGTGCTCACTATGGCTAGTGGGAGCGCACTTCAGTGCGCGAAAGCAGGCCGCGAGGCCTGCTGAAGGTTGGTGGCGTTATCATCGCGGACTGAAGTGCTTATATGGACCCGTCCTTATATGGACCCGTCCTGTTGTGCAAGCTAGAAGCAACCACGCATAAAGGTGAGGACTGCACGCTTATATCCGGCCTGTTGGTGGCACCTGCGGTGCCTGGCCCTGATGGAATACGCGCTCTCTGCTCTGATCTCCCACTCGGCCTCGCCATGGGCCTGCGCACTTCACAGAGTGACAGAGAGTCGGTCTGACCCGTTATGCCATCGAAGCATCTCGCCTGCGCAACCTCGGGGTTGGGTAACTTATCGTATGCTGAACGATCTCGCCTGTTTATTCGGTATCATTAAGCGGCCTCCTGCGGCTGGTAGCGGCGCTCATGGGCCAATAGCGACCAGCAAATCCGCGCCATCTTGTTTGCCAGGGCCACAATGGCCTTGCGTTGTCCAAGACGCGCCGCTAATGAGCAGGCCCAGCGGGACAGCCGGTCGGGCTGTTCCTGGCGCTGAAACTGGCGTAATGCCGCGCGGGCACCGTGCACCAGCTGCCGTCGAACCTCGCCATTGCCGCGTTTGGTGATACCCATTAACTGATGGCGGCCACCACTGGAATGCTGGCGTGGCACTAGCCCTAACGAGGCGCTGAACTGACGCCCGTTGGGAAACCGTGCCGGATCGCCCAGGTGGCTGAACAACAGCGTGGCGTTGATCGGGCCGATGCCGGGCAGACTCATCAGCCGCTGCATGTCGGCTGACGCTTTGGCCTGTCGCTGCAGCCGCTTGTCATAGCGCGCGATCCGCGCATCGTTCTCGAGCCACTGGTCGAGCAGGTCGTTCAGCAGGGTGTAGAGTTCTTCACCCAGCCGCGCCCGTTGCTCGTCCAGGCGTTCACGGATCACACCCTGGCGTATTACCGCATGCCCTTGCGACACGATCAGGCCAAACTCTCCCAGTAGGCCGCGCAGCTCATTGCCGATGGCAGTGCGCTCGCGCACTAACCGGCTGCGCACCCGGTGCACCGCTTGCAGGGATTGTTGCGCTTCTGTCTTGATCGTCACCCGAGGCGTCGCCGGGCGTGCTGCGGCCTCGGCGATAGCCGCGGCATCGCGTGCATCATTCTTGTGGCCCAGCACGAAGGGCTTGACCGCCTGCGGCGGCAGTAGTTCTGCCTCATGGCCCAGGGCGCGAATTTCGCGTGCCCAATAATGGGCCGAGCCGCACGCCTCCATGGCGATGCGGCAAGGCGGCAGCTGGGCCAGCGTGAGCCGCAGCTGATCACGCTTAACCTGCTTGTTAAAGATGTTATGGCCGCGCGCATCGGCGGCGTGCAACTGAAAAACGTGTTTGGCCAGGTCAATGCCGACAATGCTAATCTGTTTCATGGATGGGCCCTCCTTTCAGATGCCGTCAGTGTTCTGTGCACTGCTAGCTAGATGTCATATCCAGCTTGGCACAGAAGGACGGGTCCATCCCATTTCCCACCAAACATTCAGCTCCCACCAGGTAGTTGGCCCATAGCCAGCTGCGGCTGGTGACTTGATACAGGGTGGGAGCTCAATTCATTGAGCGAAAGCAGGCCGCGAGGCCTGCTGAAGGTTGGTGGCGTTATCATCGCGGACTGAAGTCCGCTCCCACCATGTCAGATACCTCAGCGTTTTTGCGGGCTGAGGTTTGCTCCACCATGCCAGCCACGTCGTCGCGAGGAGTGAAACAACGTGGCGATCTCGTGTGGTGGCGATGCCACCCAACCCCGAGATTGCTTCACTGTGTTCGCAATGACACAGGGGTGGCGATGCTACCCAACCCCGAGATTGCTTCACTGCGTTCGCAATGACATAGGGGCGCCGCTATGACGTAGTGGGTGTAATGCTGCGCTCGCCATGAAAAGGGGGCTTATTTATACGAGTAGCTGTAGTAGCCGTACCCGTAGGCGGTGGCGGCTTTGCGCTCCATGGCGTTGAGGATGGCGCCTTTGACCGGTACGCCGGCGGTTTCCAGGCGGCGCTCGGCGATGGTGAGTTCTTTCGCCGGGTTTTTCTGGAAGCGGGCGACCATCAGGCAGGTGCCGCACTGCTTGCCGACGATGGCGGCGTCGGTGACGGCAAGTATCGGCGGGGTGTCGATGATCACCAGGTCGAAGCGCTGGCTTGCCTGCTCCAGAAAGGCGCTGAAATTTTCGTGCATCAATAGCTCTGACGGGTTGGGCGGGGCGCTGCCCCGGGCAACGTAGCTAAGCCCTTCCTGCTCGGTGGAGCGCAGGACCTCTTCAAGCGCTGCCTTGCCGCTGAGCAGTTCTGAGAGCCCTGCGCCGCTCTTGCCGCCGAACGCGTGGTGGATGTGGCCCTTGCGCATGTCGGCGTCGACGATCAGCACCTTCTGTTCGGCCTGGGCGCACACCGCGCCGAGGTTGACGGAAACAAAGCTTTTACCCACGCCGGGGCTGGGGCCGGTAATGGCCAGGCGGTTGTTGGCGGCTTCCATCATGGCGAAGTGCAGGCTGGTGCGCAGGCCGCGCAGCGCCTCGATGGAGGTATCCGCCGGGGCGCGCTTGGCGAGAATGCCGGTCATGACGTTTTGGCCGTGGCGTTCGCGGCGGTGTTTGATGCGCCGGGTGAGCTTATGCTGCTCGTCGGAGAGCGGCACCGTGGCGTAAACCGGCAGGCCGATGTCTTCGATCTGCTCCGGGGATTCCACGCCGCGGTTGAACATGCCACGCACCAGCACCAGGCCCACGGCGAGCATGCCGCCCAGCAGAGTCGCCAGCACCACGATCAGCTTTTTCTTCGGCTCAATCGGGCTCGTGCCCACCAGGGCCTTATCGATAATGCGTACGTTGCCTACGGTGCCCGCGCGAGCCACTTCCAGCTCCTGAATCTTGTTGAGCACGTTGACGTAGATCGACTGGGTGACTTCCACGTCGCGGGTTAGCCGCACCACTTCCTGCTGCTCTGCGGGCAGCTGGTTGACCCTTTCGTTCAGCTCGTCGCGCTCCTGCTGGAGCTGGCGCTTCTTGCGCTGCAGCGTCTTGTACTGCGGGTGGCGGGGCGTGAAGCGCTGGGCCAGCTCTGCTTCCTTGAACTCCAGCTCGTTGAGCTGCTGCTCCAGGTTGATAAACTGCTCGATGGCGGCCTGGGATTCGCTGGACAGATCGACGCTGTCCATCTCGACGCGGTATTCGTTGAGCTTTTCTTCGGCCTCGGAGAGCTGGGCGCGCAGCTCGGGCGCCTGCTCGCGCAGGAATTCCAGGCTCTTCTGCGCCTCGGCGGACTGGCGTTCCACGTTCTGGGTCAAGAAGGTTTCGGCCACGGCGTCCAGCACGCGACGAATTTCCTCGCGCTCTTTACCGGTCAGCTCGAGCTGCAGCATCCCGGTGCTGGCCTTACGCCCGCCGCCGAGCTCGTTCACGCTGAGGCGCCCCTGCAGGGACTGGACCGTGCCGGCGCGCGGCCGCTGAAGCAGCGTGAACTCTGCCCCGGGAGCGGCCGTCAGCGCGGCGATTCGCAGTTCGATATCTCCGCCTGCCAGGCTCACCGTTTTGCCGACGTCGCCGGTGCCCAGGCGTTCGCCATCCAGCCGCAGGACGTAGCGCTCTTCGCCCAGCGCTTCCAGCGTCAGCTGCCGGCCGCGCAGAGGCTCGGCGAGCTGCAGGCGGCCCAGCTCCAGGGTTTCTCCGGCCCATACCTCGGGCTTGCCCTGACGAAAGCCGGGGCGCTCCATGCCGCGCCGGCGCAGGGCGCCGCCGATCAGCGGCAGGTCGTGCGGTACTACCTGCGTATCCAGCCCCACGCGGTCTACTACCTGGCCCAGCACCATCCGCGAGGTGAGAATTTGCACCTCGGCCGCGGTTCTGGAATCTCCCTCATCGCCGAACATTTCGCCCATATCGCCCAGCGGGCTAACGTTTGACCGGCGTTCCACCTGCACCAGCGCATCGCCGCGATAGATCGGCGTGGCCAGCGTGGCGTAGACGATGCCCCCCAGGGCAAACAGCAGGGTGACGGCAAGGATCAGCCATTTGTGGTCAAGCAGCAGGCCAACCAGCCGGCCAAGGTCGACTTCGTCGTCTGCCGGGGTAGAAGAGGGGAGAGGGTGGGAAGATTCAGTCATGGGCGCGTATCGGTATCCATGGTTAAGGAAGTGCGGTGGCTGCTGAGTAAGCCCGGCCGGTAGTGGCGCTGAGGCCGCTCTGGCTAAAGGCGAGCGGCCCAGGCGGCGGTGGCTTCCCGCAGCAGCTCGTGCACGTGTTTGAAGGCTTCCGTGCTTTTGCGATAGGGGTCGGGAATCTCGCGGCCCCGGCCGTTATCCAGCCAGCGCCCGAGCAGCAGGGTTTTGCCCAGGGCTTCGGGGGCAAGCTCGCCCACGGCGCGGCGCTGGCGTTCGCTCATCACCAGCACCAGATCGGCGGCGTGCAGCATGCCGGCATCGAGCTGGCGGGCCCGGTGGCTGGCCAGATCAAGCCCGTCGGCTTCGCCCAGAGTGCGCGCGGTGGGTTCTACCCCCTGGCCGGTAAGCGCCCCCAGGCCGGCGGATTCAACCCGGCGTTGGGGCAGGGCCTCGGCCAGCTGGGCGGCGGCTACCGGGCTGCGGCAAACGTTGCCGGTGCAGACGAGCAGAATATGCTGAAACATATCAGTCGCGGGTATCTCTCACGTCCTGAACCGTGTCGGCGGTCACGCCCGGCAGGTTGATCGACGGCAGCAGCAGGCTGATCACGCGGTTCCAGCGGGCAAGCGGCGCGGTGGTGACATACACCACGTCCTGGGGCTCCAGAGGGAAGCGGCTACCCACCGAGAAGGCCATGGCGTTGCTCACATCCAGCTGGTAAACGGTGGCCAGCCGGTCGCTCTGTGCCTCTTGGGGGCGAATGACGAAGATGCCGGAAGGCTCGGCGCTGCGCTCGTCGATACCCCCGCTGCGCGAGAGGACGTCGGTGAGGGTGAGGCGCTCATTGCCCACCGGCACGTTGCCGGGGCGGACCACCTGCCCCATCACGGCCACGGCCTGGTTTTCGGCGGTGGGCACGTGGAGCACGTCGCCGTCGCGCAGCAGGCGCTCCTGGCGCCTGTCGCCTTCGCGTAGCAGGGCGTAGAGCGAGAGCTTCTCTTCCTCGCCGTTGTGGGTCAGGTAAACTTCGTGCCAGTTGGCGTTGGGTTCCGCTCCGCCTGCCTGTGAAATGGCTTCGGTAACGGTCAGCGGCACGTCGGTGATGGGTAGCGTCCCCGGCTCTTTGACCGCGCCGCTGATATGGATTTTCTTGGAGCGGTAGTCGGCAACCGTCACATCGACCTGGGGGGCGGTGATGTAGTCCGCCAGGTGACGGGTCAGCTGGCGACGCACTTCTTCCAGCGTTAGCCCGGCTACTTTCTGCCGCCCGACATAGGGGTAAAAGATAGTGCCGTCGCTGCGGACCTGGTTGCCGGCCTCGGCGGCGCTGCGCTCGCTGCCCGCGGGTATGGTCAGCTCGGGGTGATCGTAGACGATGATATTGAGCACATCGCCCCTGCCGATGCGGTATTCATACTCGTCCAGTGCTCGGCTCAGCGGCTCTGGCGCGGGGGTCGCGCCTGTCTCCTGGCGCTCCCGCTGGTAGGTGGAAACCAGCCCCGGCGTGATGGGCTCAATATCGACCAGATCATCAATCGGGGCGGCTTCTGCCTGATGATCGATATGCCCGCCGGGTGCCAGGGCGCAGCCGCTCAGCCAGAGCGCGCTACCCAGAGTGGCGAGAAGCTTTATTGGCGTTAAATGGCGCATGTTGTTGGAGTGCCTGCAGGTCGACGACGCTTGTCCGGGCACGCTACCGCCACGGGGTGTCATGGCGCATCCCCGAGGCCTGTGGTGGTATTTGGCAGCGTGTTGTGTGGTGTGGCGACGATAAAAAAGACCGCCCGTCGCCATTAAAAAACGTGGGTATCGTACATGAAGCGCGGAAGTGAATACAGCGGGCAGGAACTTTGCCAGGGTGGCCGGGCGTTATACTTTAAGCGGTAATCCTTGAGTGCTGTGGCGCTGATAAGCGATATTGGCCTTCTTCCGCGCGGGCGTTTGCCGGAGGTTTCTCACGCCTGTTCTTCCGCTGGTTCTTCAAGCCTGTTCCTCACAGACGGAAGACAGAGGCGGATTAAGTGTCTATCATGGTCAGGTGCGATTTGATGGCACCGACATTTTCACCCTATTGACGATTTGCCAAGGTGGCCATCGCGATATCAAAAGGAGGTTTCAGGATGAAAAAAACAATGGCACTGCTGGCGACCGCCGGGATGCTGACGGCTCCTGTCGCCATGGCTCTGGATGGCAACATGCCCGCTTCCGCCACTCAGGCGCCGCAGACGCAGAACTCGGAGCAGGATTTGCCGAATAGCGGCGGCTATTCCGGGTTTGCCAATGCCATGGGCGTCAGCACCACCGTACTGACTGCTGGTATCGGCACGGCTCTGGCCGTGGCCATTGCCGTCGCGGCTGATTCAAGCTCTTCAAGCGGGTCCACGGGCACTAGATAAATAAGCAGGGCATATTCATGCCGCACGACACGCTAACCGGTTCAATGTTCAGAGCCGCCTCAGGGCGGCTTTTTCGCGTGCCGCTGGTGGCCGCCGGCCTGCTGGCGCCCTGGCTGCTGGCGGGCTGCGCCAGCGGCGGTGCCTCCCCCCTGACGGGCGTGCTCAGCGATACGCTGGGCGCCTCCGACGACGATGCCCGGCTCGCCGAGGCGACGCCCTTCGCCAGCCTGGTTCTCGACACCGGCGACCGCAGCGGCCTGGTGGTACTGGGCGCGGCCAGCGAGCCCGATACCTTCTGGCCCACGGGCAACGAGGGGTTGATTTCGCTGCGCCACGGCGGGCTTCAGGCAACGGCGGGGCTGGAGGAGGACCTGCTCGCTACCCGCTATCGCCGGAACGGCGAGGCAATTGCCGTACCCTGGCAGCAGCCGACCCCGGCGCCCTTCACCCTCACCCGCACCTGGGAAGATGCCGACGGGCTGACGCGCACCCGTCAAGCCCGCGGCCGGCTGGCGTGCGCCCCGGCCCAGGAGCGCGAGCTGCCCCTGGCCACGCTCAAGCTTGAGCCCTGCGCGTTAACGCTTGAGTGGCAGGGCGGCAGCACCACCGAGGGGACGCTGTGGCGCGAGCCCACAAGCCGGCGCCTTTGGGCGGTTGAGGAGCAGGCCTGGCCCGACGGGCCGGAGATTCGCTGGGAGGTCGCACGCCAGTGGTGGTAACGATGACGGCAGCCCAACAAGCGCTTAAGACGCTGGCAATGGCCCTGGCGCTGGCGATAGCCCCGATGGCCGTGCCGCTGGCGGCGCAAGGGCAGGACGAGCCGCGCCTTTCGGACGGCTGGCTGAGCCGGCTGGCGGACGCCCCGCCGGTGGCCTGGAGCCACGCGTTCGCCCTGCGCGAGCGCACGGCGGCCCCTCTCGACCAGAAACGCCGCCGCCTGGTGGCCGAGCTGGAAACGCTGATGATCCGTGCGCGGCTGGGCAGCGGCGCGGGGCGGATCAAGGGCCTTGCTGCCTGGCAGCAGCGGCTGAAGGAGGAGGATGCGCTGCCGGCGAGGACGCCGGGGCGCCACGACTTACCCTGGTTGGGCGCTCACCTGCGCCAGGACCCGCCGCTCGCCAAAGTGGCGCTGTGGGGCAGCTGCGAGCCGCCGGCCTGGGTAGAAATATGGCACCTGAACGGCATTACCCGGCTGCCCTGGCGGCAGGCCCAATCGCTTGGCGCTGCGCTTGAAAAGCTGGAACGTCAAAACGGCGCCCGGGCCCGCGCGGGGAGCGACTATGCCTGGCTGATCACGCCCACGGGGGCGCTTCACCGCCGCGGCATCGCCGCCTGGAACGCTCAGGCAACGCCGCTGGCCCCCGGTAGCCGGGTGGTGTTGACGCTCCCCCGCTCGCAGGGGCCGGTGCCGGGCGCGGGGATGGCGGAGGCGCTGGTCAACGCGCGGCTGCCCGCTTATCTGGCGACGCGGCTGCCCGGCGACGACTGCACACTATGGACTGACTCCGATGACGACACGACTCCCCGCCACCGCGAGTAACGGCAACGGCGATGCAACCCGCTGGCGCTGGCTCGTCTGCGTGCCGCTCTGCCTTGCCAGCGCGGCGGCCCAGGCGGATACCCGCGGCACCCGTCTGGGCACCGGGCTGAGCGACTTCGGCGGTATCGGCCTGATGCAGACCCCGAGCGCGCGCATGGCGCCGGAAGGCAGCATGATGGCGGGGTGGAGCCGGACGTCGCCCTATCGGCGCTACAGCGTGTTTTTTCAGCCCACCGAGTGGCTGGAAGGCGGCTTTCGCTACGCCGAAATCGAGGACCGACTTTACGGCGAAGAGATTGCCGGCGGGCGCAACTATCTCGACAAGGGTTTCGACGTCAAGCTGCGCCTGCTGGAGGAGTCGCGCTACTGGCCCGAGTTTGCCCTCGGCCTGCGCGACCTGGGCGGTACCACGCTGTTTGGCTCTGAATACCTGGTGGCGAGCAAGCGCTGGCGGGATCTGGACTTTACCCTGGGGCTGGGCTGGGGGTATCTGGGCAACGCCGACGACGCCGGCTCGCCGCTGGGCTGGATCGACAACCGCTTTGATAACCGCCCCGAGGATACCGGTGGCGATGACGGCGGCGAGTTCGCCGTGGATGCGCTCTTTCGCGGGCCGGTGGCGATGTTCGGCGGCGTCGAATATCAAACGCCCTGGTCGCCGCTGGTGCTGCAGCTGGAGTACGAGGGTAACGACTACAGCAACGAGCCCGCGGGCACGGACCTGGAGCAGGACAGCCGCTTCAACCTGGGGGGCAGGCTTGCGCTGACCGAGGGGCTTTCGCTGCGCGGCGGCTGGCAGCGCGGCAATACCGCGATGGTGGGGCTCGACTACCGGATCGATCTGGCCGGCCTGAGTCAGATCAAGCGCGACCCGCCGCCGGCGGATATCGACGCCGCCCCGCGGGAAGGCTGGCAGGCCGTCAGCCAGGAGCTGGAGAACAACGCCGGCATTGCCGTGAGCCGCATCAGCCGCGACGGCCGCGATCTGACCGTCAGCGGCGAGCCGGTGACCTACCCTTCATTAATGCAGAGCGAGGGCCGGGCCGGGCGTATTCTCCACGCCCAGGCCGGCGACGAGGTGGAGCGCTTTCGCTTCCGCTGGGAAAATCGCGGCATGGCGCTGCGCGAAGACGTTCACGACCGCCGGGCGCTGGCCGTGGCGGCGCGCTCCCGGGCGGACGAGGACGACCACCGCTACGGCATCTACGCCCATGCGGATCTTGATCCCGTGCGCGGCGAGACGCTCTACGAGGCCCAGCCGGAGCGCTTTCGCTGGAACCTGGGCCCGGGGCTCGACCAGAACTTCGGCGGCCCGGACGGCTATCTGTTCCGCCTGATGGCAAAGCTTGACGGCGAGTATCGCACCGACGCCAACGGCTGGTTTTCCGGCGAGCTTGCCTGGACGGTGTGGGACAACCTGGACGACTACGACTACATCGCCGACTCCGAGCTGCCCCGGGTGCGCACCTATATCGGCGACTACCTGACCGAGTCCAGCCTGGGGATCGAAAACCTGCAGTACACCCGCACCGGCGAGCTCGGCGACAACTGGTACGCCATGGGCTACGCCGGCCTTCTGGAAATGATGTACGCCGGCGCCGGCGGCGAGCTGTTATACCGCCCCTTCAACAGCGACTGGGCGCTGGGCGCGGACCTCAACTGGGTGCGCCAGCGGGCCTTTGACCAGCGCTTTGACCTGCGCGACTACGATACCTGGACCGGCCACTTGAGCGCCTACGCCCAGACCGGCGTGGAGGACGTGCTGGCCAAGGTCAGCGTGGGGCGCTATCTGGCCGGCGACGTGGGCACCACCTTGGACCTTTCCCGGGAGTTTGACTCGGGGGTGCGCATCGGCGCCTGGGGCACCTGGACCGACGCCGGCGACGACTACGGCGAGGGCGGCTTCGACAAGGGGCTTTATCTCTCGATCCCCTTCGATGCCATGTTCACCCGCTCGACCCGGGAAAACGCCCGCATCGCCTGGCAGCCGCTCACCCGCGACGGCGGCGCCCGGCTCAGCCGCCGCTACGAGCTCTACGACCTGACCGAAGCCCGCGACCTGGACTCCTACTGGGAAGACTACGAGCGTAGTTGGGAGTAGGGTGGCCTATGAAAGCCGCTGGTGCTGAGCTTCCCGTCAACGATCAACCTGGATGCCGATTTGGATAAAACCGCGAAGGGCAAAATACTGCACGTATGCAATACGGATAAGTTCATCCCCGGTTTTATCTCCTTTGTGGAAGCGCATATCGGGCTGGGTGGCCACCACTTTTTTCTGATCGGCGATCATGATCAATATCCGGTAAAACAGACCCGGTCGGTGGAGAAAGTTCCCGAAGGGGCGCTAAGCCACCTGCTGGGCTACGCCAGGCTTGCCCTTTATATGCACCGGGCAGAAAAAGTGATGCTCCACGGTTTATCCAAGAAGAAAATAGAGCAGCTTCTTTTTTTCATGCCCTGGGTGTTGAAGAAGTGCTACTGGGTCATATGGGGTAGCGACCTATACCTGTACAAAACGGCTCGGCACAAGAAGGGGTGGAAAAAGCGCGAGTTCTTCAGAAGGCCGGTGATAAAAAAGATGGGGCATCTGGTGACCTACGTGGAAGGTGACGTAGCGCTGGCGAGGCGATGGTATGGCGCTGAGGGCGTCTACCACGAGTGCCTGGTCTATCCGAGCAATTTATACAAGGAGCACGGGCTTGGGGATCGGCCCGGCGGCACGATCAATATCCAGGTGGGTAACTCCTCGGACCCGGCGAACCACCATGCTGAGGCCTTTCAGAAGGTGGCGCCGTACAAGGATGAGAATATTCATCTGTATGTGCCTTTGTCTTACGGAAGCGATGCACATGCCGCCAGGGTCGAAAGGGAAGGGGAAAGGGTATTCGGCGACAAAATAACCGCTATGCGCAGTTTTATGCCGCCGGCGGACTATTATCGCTGGCTTGAGTCCGTTGACATTGCCCTGTTCAACCATGACAGGCAGCAGGCCATGGGCAATATCATCACTCTGCTGGGGATGGGGAAGACGGTCTACTTAAGGGAGGGCGTGGCGCACAAGGCCTTGTTTGACCGCCTGGGGATCCTCTGTCTGGACATAGACGCCTTTTCCCTTCGGCTGATTGGCGAGGAGGAAAAGCAAAAGAACGCGTCGCGGGTAAAGGCGTTTTTCTCCAGGGAAAGGCTGATTCGTCAGCTGACAGATATATTTTCAACTCGGGGAAGCTAGGGTGTGTTAACAATCATTAGTTTCGTTTAAACTGATTTAGTATTCATAGATTTTGGTGGGCCATGAGTCGGTTGAAGTTACGCGATGATCAGTGGGAGCGAATCGAGCACCTGCTCCCCGGCAAAGCCTCAGACTGTGGGGTAACTGCCAAGGACAATCGCCTGTTCGTGGAAGCCGTGCTCTGGATCGCTCGGACCGGCGCCCCGTGGCGTGATCTTCCCGAATCTTTTGGGCGCTGGCACACCGTCTACATGCGGTATAACCGTTGGTCACGAAAGGGCGTTTGGCAGCGTATTTTTGACACAGTAGCCGACGATCCCGATCTAGAGCAGCTGATGATCGACGGTAGCATCGTCAGGGTGCACCAGCATGGAGCGTCAAAAAAAACACGCAAGACGTCGAAGCCATGGGCAAATCTCGAGGCGGATTGAGCACCAAAATTCATGCCGCAGTCGATGCGTTAGGTAACCCAGTACGATTGGTTCTCACACCGGGCCAGGCGTCGGAGTATGGTGCTGCTCCCGCTCTACTGGAAGGTTTTTCCCCGCAAGCGGTGCTGGGCGACAAGGGGTATGACTCCACTGCTCTGCGGGACATGATTCAGGCCGCAGGTGCCGAGCCGGTGATTCCTCCGAAAAAGAATCGTTTGGCGCGCATTGAAGTAGACTGGCACTGTTACCAAGATCGCAATCTGGTGGAGAGGTTCTTTCAGAAAATCAAGAAGTTCCGGCGGTTATCTACACGCTATGAGCGACTGGCAAGAAACTACCAGTCACTCCTCTGCCTCGTGTCAGCCGCCATATGGCTGGCCTAATTGTTAACGCCCCTAGTACTACAGTCGTAACTGAATAAGCTACAATGCATGTGGTTGATATGGAAGCGATCACAGGGTGAAGGATGCAAGAACTGGATCTCTCTGTCTCAGCATTGTTGGATGACCTGGCAGATCGGTTAGGCCCGCTCTTTCCGCGTTCGGAAACGCGCGATCGCGCACTACGCTACCTCCAGGGTCTGCTTAGTCAGTGCGAACGTAAGAATAGCTGGCATCTTGCCGAGTGGCTCGGGGATGCCACCCCAGATGGGGTGCAGTACCTGTTGGATCGTGCCCGCTGGGATGCGGACGCAGCACGCGATATTCTCCGCCAATGGGTCATCGATACGCTGGGCTCGCCTGAGGGTGTCCTGGTCCTGGACGAGACCGGCTTTATCAAGAAAGGCCAGCACTCGGCCGGCGTGCAACGCCAGTACAGTGGCACCGCCGGCCGTATCGAAAATAGTCAGATCGGGGTCTTTCTTCTCTACGCTAGCCCGGCAGGGCATGCCTTCCTGGATCGCGCCCTGTACTTGCCCAAATCCTGGACACAGGACCGCGAGCGTTGTCGGCGTGCGGGCATCCCTGATGACGTCGAATTTGCCAGCAAACCCGAGCTCGCTCGCCGGATGCTGGAGCGCGCGATGGATCAGGACATACCGGCCGCCTGGGTGACGGGGGATAGCGTCTATGGCGGTAACCGCAGCCTGCGTCTGTGGCTGGAGGATCGCTCACAACCCTTTGTTTTAGAAGTGGCTTGCAACGAACCCTTGTGGTGGAAGAGTTTCCAGTACACGCGAGCCGACGAGATCGCGGCGGCACTGCCGGATGACGCATGGCAGACCCTATCCGCTGGCTCAGGCAGCAAGGGCGAACGCAGGTACGACTGGGCGTTGACGCCGCTGACAAGGCTGCAGCCTACGGAAGAGGCACGCCGCTGGGGCCATTATCTTCTGATCCGACGCAGCCTCTCGACACCGGATGAGTTGGCCTATTATGTGGTCCACGCGCCCAGGGACTGGGTATCGATAGAGACGCTGGTTCGAGTCGCGGGTCAGCGCTGGAAAATCGAGCAGGGTTTTCAGACGGCCAAGGGGGAATGCGGTCTGGATGAGTATGAGGTGAGGCGCTGGGCCAGTTGGCATCGCCACATTACTTTGTCGCTGCTCGCCCACGCCTTGCTGGTGGCGATACGGCAAGCGAGTCACCAGCAAAAAAAACTCGTACCGACAGGATTCAGTTGACACTCTCCGAGCTCAGGCGACTAATCGGGAGATGTCTATGGCAAGGACAACAGGCCCTGTCCCATGTGCTTCATTGGTCGGACTGGCGACGAAAGCACCAGTACCGGGCTTGGCAATGCCACTGTCGGCAGCAGCAAGCCCGGATGGCAATGCATGAACGATCACGGCTGTAGTTACGACTGTAGTACTAGGGCATGGCATATTTATCCCAGCAGGCACTGGAAGGCATGGGCTTCAGGCGGCTCGGTCGCAATGTGAAAATAAGCGACAAGGCGAGCATCTACGACTGCGATAAAATTGAAATAGGTGATAATAGTCGGATCGATGATTTTTGTGTTGTCTCCGGAAGGGTAGAAATCGGCAGGTTTTGTCATATCACGCCAATGTGCCTTGTTGCCGGCGGCAGGCTGGGCGTTTTTCTGGATGACTTTTGCGGGCTGGCTTACGGCGCCAAGGTTTTTTCTCAGACCGATGACTACAGCGGTGCCACCATGACGAATTCGAACGTGCCCGCAAAGTATAAAAAGGAAACCTTCTCTCGCGTGACAATGGGCAAGCATGCCATCGTCGGTACCGGCTCTGTGGTGATGCCCGGTGTAGATATCGCCGAGGGCTGTTCCGTCGGCGCCATGTCGCTGGTGACGAAGAGTACGGAGGCGTGGGGAGTCTATTTTGGCAGCCCGGCAAAAAAGATAAAAAACAGAAAAAAGGACTTGCTGGAGCTGGAGCGGCAGTTTCTGGAGGAGCTTTACCAGAGTGATCAGTTTTAATCTCCTGAATTCAAGCAACAAGCGCAGCACCTGCGGTATCCAGGGCTCCTGAATATTCCCCCAGGAACACCTGTGCCGGTGTGCGATAGCCGAGACGCTTTCGGGGTCGGTCATTCAGCTTCTCGACCACCTTGCGCAGCTTGGCATCGGTGACCTGTCGAAAGTCCGTTCCCTTGGGGAAGTACTGTCGTATCAAGCCATTGGTGTTCTCATTGGTCCCACGCTGCCTGGAGCAGTAGGGATCGCAGAAGTACGTCGCTGCCGTTACCGCCTGGGCCACGGTCTCGTGATCAGCGAATTCCGAGCCGTTGTCCAGGGTGATGGTCTGGACAGCACCGCGGCGAGGTTTTAGCAGCCGAATCATGGCCTTTTGCGTCAGCTCCGCCGAAAGCCTCGGCAACCGTGCCGCCAGCAGATAGCCGCTACGGCGCTCGACCAGCGTGACCAAGCCCGACTGCTTGTGCCCCTGGACCACGGTGTCACCCTCCCAGTGGCCAATGAAGCGCCTTTCATCGATCTCAGCCGCGCGATGCTCGATGCCCACGCGGTTGGGAATCTTGCCGAGTCCTGCGCTCTTGGCTTGATCCCGATGCTTGCTGCACCGTTTGGGCTGGCGGAGGTGCTTCCAGAGATCGCCACCGCAGGCCTTGTCATCCCAGATTAAGGAATAGATCCACTGGTGACTGACGCCGCCGCCAGACAAGGGCCCCATGAAACCGCTGATCTGCTCTGGGCTCCACTCCTCTCGCAGCCGGTCGACGACAGCGGCAATCATGCTGGGCAAGCGCTTTGTCCTCTTCCAGGCAGTGCGTCGCCGATGATCACTGCAGGCCTGCGCCTGCTCAGGCTCGTAACCGCTGTCGGTAGCGTTGCGGCGCAGCTCCCGGCTGACCGTGCTGTTGTGGATGCCAAGCTCTCTGGCGATCTGACGTCGGCTCATGCCCAAGTCATGACGGGCATAGATCTGGTATCGTTGGGTCTGGGTCAGCTGTCGGTATCCCATGCTCTGCTTCACTTTGGTAGGTGAGCCGAGAAGGGTACCGGCGCTGCCCCTCCCGCCTCTACCTCGTGGTCCAAAGTGCTGCGGTTATTCTATGAATCCAGGAAACAACTCGTCGCGTGAATGCCACATGGAGGTGGCGCCTTCGCGGACTGAAGTGTGCTCCCGTCACCAGCTATCGAAGCGCTGTGCTTTCCTGCCCGGCAAAGTGCGAGCAACCAGAAAGCGCGATTGCTTTCCTGCTTTCGCAATGACGTAGCGGGTGCGGTGGCGCTATGACGCAGCAAGGATGAGGTTTCGCTTCTCGTCGTGTGTCGTCGCGATGGGCGTAGCGACGCGGCGACCTTATGGGCGGGGGCCTTGGGTGCGTGCCAGGTAGCGCTCGAACACCAGCATGGCGACGAGCCTTTCCCGGCGAGGCTGGAAAAACTCGGCGATGTAGCGGTTGGCGTTGGCGACGATGGCCTTGGCTTTTTCGGGGTGGGCCAGGTAGTAGTCGATCTTGTCGTCCAGGTCGGAAAAGTCGTCTTTCACTTCGACGTAGTGATAGTCGGGTATCAGCGTGCCTTCCATGAACCAGGTCTCGAAAATCGGGCGCCTCATGAAGCACAGCGAGTTCGACGCCATGATCCACTTGAGGTTGGTGGCGACGTCGTTGCCTTCGATGCTGAAGATGAACTTGTGCGCCAGCTGCTCCTCGATGGCCATGAACGGCCTGCGGTAGGCGGCCGTTGCCGCCTTGTCGTCGGTGGCGCCGACGTCGCAGCGGGGCAGGCTGTGGCATTGGGCCAGAAAGCGTTGCCGGTGGGGCTGGTGCGCCGCGCCGCGCCATACCAGCGCGTTTTTCTTGTCGTCGTAGGCGCGGGTGTCTTTCACCGTGTAGAAGTGGCGCACGCTGTCGAGCTTGAGCAGGACGGAGTGGCGATTGTCGCCGTGAATCGGCCGGCTTTTGACGAAGGTGGGCTCGTCGGGCACGAAGGTCTTGTCGCCGAAGCGGTAGCGATAGGCCGCATCCCGGGGGAAATATTTTGCGACCTGGTAAAAATCCAGATGGTACGACGATTTTTTCGCGCGGAGGCCAAAGTCGCGGTTATGAACGGCGCCTTCGGTCAGGGCGACAGGGGCATCAAGGCGGTTGTAGTACGTGACTCGCGCCATGATGGCTTTTTGCTCGGCGGCGGGGAGGGCGTCGAAGGCGGCCAGCAGCGCCCGGCGCCGGTGCCGGAAAAGCCACCGGGGCGGCAGGGCGCCCAGCAGGCCGGCGAGGTAGAATGTCAGCTTGTGCGCCTGGTAGGCGCTTTTTCCGCTCAACATGGACGACAGCACCTACGTTTCTGACGAAGCCCGGGCCGTACGGGATTGGAAGAGAGGAGCATATAGGGCCAGGTAAGCGTTGGCCATGGCGTCGGGCGAATAGTCGGCCAGGCGCCGGCCGGCCTGTTCGGCAAGCGTCTGGCGTAGCGCGGCGTCCCGCAGCCGGGTCAGGCGTTCGGCCAGCGCTGCGCCGTCGCCGGGGGGAAACAGCAGCCCCGTATCGCCGTCGCGGACGATATCCGGAATGCCGCCGACCTGGCTTGCCACCACGGGAACGCCGGCGTGCATGGCGTCCAGCAGCACCGAGCCCAGCCCTTCGTTGCGCGACGGGAAGGCAAAGACGTCCAGCGCCGGCAGGTAGCTGCCGATATCGGTCTTGAAGCCGGCCCAGACGACGTTCTCCAGCCCGGCGCTTTCTTCTTTCAGGGCGGCCTCGTCTTCCCCGCGGCCAAAAAACACGAACCGCATGTCCGGCTGTGTGTGGCGCAGCCGCCGGGCGGCGTCGAGCAGCACGCGCTGGCCCTTGTGGCGATCCACCAGGGCGCCGGCGTGGCCGACGAGGAAGCATCCGGGGTAGCGAGCGTGGAAACCCCGGGCGATCTCGGGGTCGGGAGTCAGCGGAGTATAGGCGCTGGGGATCTGTACCACCGGGTGCGGGCTCAGCGGCTGTATCTCGGCGGCGATGACCCGGGACAGCGCCACGCAGCGGTAGGCGTCCCGGTAAAAGGCCTGGTTGCTGCGCTTGCGCTTGACCGGAGTATCCACCCGCCGGGTGATCAGGTACGGCGTCTTGTACAGCCGGCGGTGCAGCCAGGCCCAGTGCACCGCCCGCGCCTCGTGGGCGTGAACGAGGGTGGCGCCCCCGGCCCGGCGGTGGCCGGCCAGCGGGTGGCGGGCGCTGACAAAGCGCACCCCCGGGGTGGCCGCCAGCGCGTCACGCAGGGGGGACTGTGGCCGGCACACCAGCGTCTGGGACGCCACGCCGGGCTTGTCTGCCAGCGCCTGGATCAGCAGTACCGTTTGCCGCTCGCCGCCGCGAAACCCGCGGGCCAGGTTGGCATGTATGATGTGCAAGGCCGCCTCGCTGTATGCCGGTGGGGTAGAGGTTAGGGTGTTTGTGGGCGCAATGGCGGCTATAGTAGCATCCGCCTTCACTCCTGACAGGACGGTTCAACATGCTGGCCAGGCTTAGCGCCGTGATCATTACGCGCAACGCGGCGGCGACCCTCGAGCGCACGCTGGATGCGCTCGAGGGCGTGGATGAGGTGGTGGTGTACGACAACGGCTCCACCGACGCCACCCTTGACGTTGCCCGGCGCTACGCCAACGTCGCGCTTCATCAGGGGGAGTTTCTCGGCTTTGGCCCGACCAAGCGCCAGGCGGTGTCGCTGGCGCGCCACGACTGGATTTTGTCGCTGGACGCTGACGAGGCGCCGAGCGCTGCCTGGCTTGCCGCGCTGGCTGCGTGGCTGCCCGGGGCCGAGGCGCGGCAGGTGGTGGAAGTCCACCGGGAAAACTGGCTGCTGGGCCGGCCCGTGCGCCACGCCGGCTGGGGCAGCGACTGGCTGGTGCGCGTGTTTCACCGCGACCGGCACAACTTCAACGACGCCATGGTCCACGAGTCGGTGGCGGTGCCGGCCTCGGCCGAGGTCGTGCGCCTGGACGGCTGCCTCGAGCATCAGGCCGTGACCGAGCTTGGCCAGTTTCTGGACAAGATCAACCGCTATTCGGGAATTCGCGCGCGCTCGGACGCGCTGCGTGTGTATCCCGTGGCGGTGATCGTGCTCAAGGCCGCCTTTGCCTTTGTGCGTACTTACCTGCTGCAGCGCGGTTTTCTCGACGGCTGGCGCGGGCTGGTGATCGCCGTGGCCAACGCCAACGGCGTGTTCTGGAAATACATGAAACGTCGCGTTCGCGATCTATAACCGCGCCCTGGATATTTCGCCCCATGACCCATGCTGCTTTGCCGTTTTCTGCCGCCGCCGACGAGCCCCGACGCTTGCTGACCGGCGGCGCCGTGTTTCTCTTTGCCGCGCTTTCCCTGGTGGTCCCCACGGGCTACTCGCTGGGTCCCCTAATCTTGCTGCTGGCCAGCGTGACGCTCGCGGTGAAGCGCCCGGGCCTTCGGCTTGAACGCGCCGATCGCTGGCTGATGGTGGCGCTCTGTGCCTATACCGCCGTGGTGATGGTCGGGGCGCTGTGGCACGGCCAGGGCCTCAGCAGCGTGGACCGGCCGCTGCGCTTCTGGCTGGCGCTGCCGGTGCTGTTCTGGGTCATGGCGTATCCGCCAAGGCTGGGGGCGGTCTGGTCAGGGGTGGCGCTCGGCGCCCTGGGGGCGGCCGGCTTTGCCCTTTATCAGCATGGCCAGG
The DNA here is from genome assembly GCF_031886125.1 of Halomonas piscis. Classification (NCBI taxonomy): domain Bacteria; kingdom Pseudomonadati; phylum Pseudomonadota; class Gammaproteobacteria; order Oceanospirillales; family Halomonadaceae; genus Halomonas; species Halomonas piscis. The sequence goes on along the minus strand of NZ_CP119391.1, from coordinate 3,199,086 downwards.
GCGCTTTCCGGGCGTATGGCTATATGCACCCCATTCAGTTTGGCAACATCAGCCTGCTGCTGGGGATATTTTGCCTGGCGGGGGCGGGCTGGGCGTGGCAGCAGCCCCGCCGGCGGCTGTGGCTTGGGCTGTTGGGGCTGGGGGCCGCGAGCGGCATTCTGGCCTCGCTTCTTTCCGGCAGTCGGGGCGGCTGGGTTGGCCTGCCGCTGGTGTTCTGGGTGCTGTACCGCGCCTACGGCCGGGGCTTGCCGCTCAAGACCCGGCTGCTGGCGCTGGCGCTGGTGCTCGCCGCGGGGCTTGCGGCCTACGGCCTGCCGCAAACCGGGGTCAAGCATCGGGTGGCTCAGGCGGTGGACGATATTGCCCTCTACGTCAGCGGTGAAAGACAGGACACCTCGGTCGGCCTGCGCTTCGAAATGTGGCAGGGCGCTGCCCGCCTGATCGCGGACAAGCCGCTGATGGGCTGGGGCGACCGCGGGTATCGGGAAGGCGTCACTGACCTGGCCAAGCGCGGGGCGGTTCATCCAAGAGTCGCCGACTATGGCCATGCGCACAACCAGTTTCTGGATACCCTGGCCAAGCAGGGGGTGCCCGGTTTTGTCGCTCTGCTGGCGCTGTTGCTTGTGCCCCTGCGGCTGTTCGGCGTCTATCTGCGCGATGACGACCTGACCGTGCGCGCGCTGGCCACGGCCGGCGCGCTGCTGTGCGTCGCCCACGTGGACTACGGCCTGACCCAGGCCGGCTTCAATCATAACAGCGGGGTCATGGTGTACGCGTTCTGGCTGGTGATCTGGTGGGGACTGTTGCACTGCTATCGCTGCCGGCAGGGCGCTTTCCCGGCTCGAGAGGCGGGCCGATGAAAATAGCTCTGGTCCACATGCGCCACGCCGCCTCCGGCGGCACCGAGCGCTTTCTCAACGAGCTCTCGCGCTATCTGGCCGAGCGCGGCGAGGAGGTGACGATTATCTGCCGCTCCCACGTGGCGCCGTCGCACCCGGCCATTCGCTTTGTCCGCCTGCGTCCGGCAAGCCTGGGCAAGGCGCAGCGGATGTGGCGCTTTGCCAAGGCCGTGGAGCGCCACGTGAAAAAGGCCGATTACGACCTGGTCTACGGGCTGGGCAAGACCTGGACCCACGATATGCTGCGCATCGGCGGCGGCACCGTCCACCACCATTTGGCCTCGAAGCCCGCGCGCCAGCGGCGCTACAAGGATCGAGTGGCAGCGCGTATCGAAGCGAAGGCCATGGCGCCGGGCGCCTACTGCCACCTGGTGTCGAACTCCCGGCAGAGCGACGCCGAGATCGCCGAGGCCTACGGCGTGCCCGAAGACAGGCGCTCGGTGATCCACAACTTTGTCGATACCCGCCGCTTTGACCGTGCCCGGCTAAGCGATGATGCCCGAGAGCTTGCCCGAGCGCTGGCGCTGGATACGCGCCGCCCGGTGTTTTTGTTTCTGGGTACCGGCTACCAGCGCAAGGGCCTTGCGCCGACGCTCGAGGCCTTTGCCCGGCTCGACGCGGACGCCACCCTGCTGGTGGTCGGCCGCGACTCCCGCCAGGCGGAATATCAGGCCCGCGCCCGACAGCTGGGCATTGCCGACAAATGCCGCTTTCTCGGCGAGCAGCCTTTCCCCGAGCGCTATTTTGCCCTGGCCGACTGCTATCTGCTGCCGGCGCATTACGAGCCGTTCGGCTTTACCGTGCTCGAAGCGCTGGCCTGCGGCACGCCGGTGATTACCACCCAGCACTGCGGCGCCAAAGAGGTGGTTACCGCTGAGGTGGCCAGCGTAGTGGATCGGGCAGATAACGTGCCGGCGCTTGCCGATGCCATGGCGTACTGGGCCGGGCGCAAGGACGAAGCGGCGCTGCGCAGGCGCTGCCGGGCGCTGGCGCTGGCGCTGGACGTCGAGGAAATCATGGCGCAAAACTACCGCTGCCTGCTGGACGTGGCCCGACAAAAGCAGGCGGGGCAATGCTGAGCCCCGAGCGCGAAACGTCTGAATGGCGCGTCATCGGCCGGGGCGACGAGCGGATCTGCTATCAGCACCCGGACGACCCCGGCCGCTGCGTCAAGCTCAGCCGGCGGGAGAAGGCCAAGCAGACCCGGCGCGAACTGCGCTATTTTCGCCGCCTCAAGCGCCGGGGGGTGCCGTTTACGCTGATCCCCGAGTTCTTCGGCGCGGTGGAGGATGCCGAGAGGATCGGCATCGAACAGGCGCTGATACTCGATGAGCGGGGCGAGCTTCCGCCCAACGCCGGCGAGTACCTGGCCCGGCCGCTCGCGCCGGCGCAGCTCGAGCGCTTCCGGGCCGGGCTGGAGGCGCTTCGGGACTACCTGCTGGCCTATAACGTCATCCCCTGCGATTTGGTGATGAGCAATCTGCTGGTGCTCGAGCGGGAAGACGCCACCCTGGTCATGCTCATCGACGGCCTCGGCGCCTCGGAGGCGATCCCGCTGGCGGAACATGTGCCCTGGCTTGGGCGGCAAAAGATTCGCCGCAAGTGGAAAAAATTCATGAAAAAAACGCTCATGCCGCGCCTTGAGGCCACCCAGGGGCGTCAGCCTTCGTAGCCGGCGGCCAGGTGCCGGACCGCGCTCGCGACAGCGCCCGGGTCGGCAAACTTGCCCAGCGAGCGTTCGAGCCGGGCGAGGTTGGCCCGGCGCCACCTGCCCGGCGCGCGCAGTCGGCAGCGGTCCAGGTCGATCAGCCAGGGGGTGTCGTCGGCACCGATGAGGATGTTGCGGGCGTTGAGGTCGACGTGATCCAGCCCCGCGTGGTGAAAGCGGCGGATCATCTGGCCGACGCGCTCCAGCAGTTCGGGCGCTGCCGCGTTGTTTTCCAGCAGGGAGGCGAGCGCCTGCGCCCCGGCAATGCGCCGAGTGAGCAGCGCGGCTTCGTAGGTGAGGCCGTAGCGGGTGACGCAGGCGGCCACCGGGCGGGGCACCGGCAGGCCCTGGCTGAACAGCCGGGCGGTCAGGCGCATTTCACGAAAGGCCCGGGTGCGCTCGGCGCCGAGCCACAGGTAGCGGGCCGTGCTCAGACGGGCGACCAGGCCGCCGCGCCGGTAGGGGCGCAGCACCCACTGCTCGTCGCTCCCTTCTTCGGGCCTGATGAAGAGGCTGCTGCCGCGGCCCGGGGCCTCGCCTGTCACGAGCCCGCGCTGGCGCCAGCTGGCCGGAACGAAGTCTTCCGGGGCAAGGGGGACGGAGGAAGATGATTGACATTGCTTTTGGCGTAACGTCCGGGCGTCACATAAACTGTCTGCATCCTGTAGTATCAGACTCTTTTTCTGCCGGAGTGTTGCTAAGCGCATGAAGCCCCCTTTGCCTGCCAATCCCCGCCATATTGCCATCCTGCGCCTGTCCGCGCTGGGCGATGCGTGCAACCTGGTGCCCACGGTTCGTGCGCTCCAGCGCCGCTTTCCCGAGGCGCGCATCACCTGGATCATCGGCAAGGGCGAGCACAGCTTACTGGCGGGGCTTTCCGGCGTCGAGTTCGTGGTTTACGACAAGGCCAGCGGCCTGGCCGGCATGCGCCGGCTCTGGCGCGAGCTTGCCGGTACCCGCTTTGACGTGCTTTTGCACATGCAGCAGGCGCTGCGCGCCAGCGTGCTGTCGCTGGGGCTCAAGGCCGACGCCCGGCTGGGCTACGACAAGGCCCGGTCCAAGGACTGCCAGCACTGGTTTACCAGCCACCGGCTCCCGGCCCACCCCCAGGCTCATGTGCTCGACTCCTTCATGGACTTTGCCCGGGCGCTGGGCGTGGAGGACGACCGTCCGGAGTGGCACCTGCCGGTGCCGCCGGAGGCCTACGAGGAGGCGTACCGGCTCAGCGGCGAGGCGCCGTACCTGGTGATCAATCCGTGCAGCAACGCGCGGCTGCGCAACTTTCGCAACTGGTCGGTAGAGGGGTATGCAAGCGTCGTGGAGCATGCCTGGGTGCAGTACGGGCTGAAAAGCGTGCTCACCGGCGGGCCCAGTGCGACAGAGCGCGACATGGCCGGGCAGATACAGGCGCTGTGCCAGCCGGGCAGCGTGGTCAACGCCGTGGGGGCCACTTCGCTCAAGGGCTTGCTGGCGCTGATTGACGGCGCCCGACTGGCCATTGCGCCGGATACCGGCCCGGTACACATGGCCAACGCGCTGAGTACGCCGACGCTCGGGCTTTACGCCACGACCAACCCCGATCGGGCAGCGCCCTATTTGTGGCGCGAATTTGTCGTCAACGCCTACCCCCGGGCCTTGCGCACTTACCTCAACAAATCCGTGAGCGACGTGGCCTGGGGACAGCGGGTGCGCCACGCCGACGCCATGGGGCTGATCGAGGCCGACGAGGTCATCGCCCGGCTGGATGCTCTGCTCACCGCCACCGCCGACCGAGGAGCGCTCGATGAACATTGACCTTTCCGCCCTGGCGCAGGCCCGGGTGCTCGTCGCCGGCGACGTGATGCTCGACCGCTACTGGCACGGCGCCACCTCACGCATTTCGCCCGAAGCGCCGGTACCCGTGGTGCGGGTGGAAGACGCCGACGATCGCCCCGGCGGCGCTGCCAACGTGGCGCTCAACGTCGCCACCCTGGGCGCGAGTGCGGCTCTGGCCGGCGTAGTGGGCGACGACGACAACGCCCGGCTGCTGGCCGAGCAGCTGGCAACTACCAGAGTGAGCACTCACTTCCAGTACAGCGCGGCGGTGCCCACCATGACCAAGCTGCGGGTGATGAGCCGCAACCAGCAGCTGCTGCGCCTTGATTTTGAGCAGCGCCTGGACAACGTCGATACCGGCGAGCTGCTGGCCCGGGTGGAGGCGGCCCTGGCGGGGCACGAGGTGCTGGTGCTTTCCGACTACGGCAAGGGCACGCTCAACCGCGTGGGCGAGCTGATCCGGGCGGCACGCCAGGCGGGCAAGCGGGTGCTGGTGGATCCCAAGGGCACGGATTTCGGCAAATACCGCGGCGCCAGCCTGATCACTCCCAACCTCGGCGAATTCGAGGCCGTTGTCGGGCGCTGTGACACCGATGCCCAGCTTGCCGAACGCGGTGAGGCCCTGCGCGCCGAGCTGGAGCTTGAGGCGCTGCTCATTACGCGCAGCGAGAAGGGCATGACGCTGATCCGCGAGGGCGAGCCGCCGCTGCATCTGCCCACCCGCGCCCGGGAAGTGTTCGACGTCACCGGCGCCGGCGACACCGTGATTGGCATGATGGGGCTGGCGCTGGCCGCCGGGCACGACTTTGCCGCGGCCATGACGCTGGCCAACCTGGCCGCCGGGCTGGTGGTGGCCAAGCCCGGCACCGCCACGCTCTCCCTGGGCGAGCTTTACACCGCGCTGCACGGCGATGCCCTGGGCGAGTTCGGCGTGGTGGAGCAGAGCGCGCTTGCCCGGGCCGTGCGCGCCGCCCAGGCCCGGGGCGAGCGCGTGGTGATGACCAACGGCTGCTTCGATATCCTCCACGCCGGCCACGTGGCCTATCTGGAAGAGGCGCGCAAGCTTGGCGACCGGCTGGTGGTCGCGGTCAACGACGACGCCTCCATGGCCCGGCTGAAAGGCGCCGACCGCCCGATCAACCCTCTGGCGCGGCGCATGCAGGTGCTCGCCGGGCTGGGCGCGGTGGACTGGGTCGCTCCCTTTGCCGACGATACCCCCCAGGCGCTGATCGAGACCGTGCTCCCGGACGTGCTGGTCAAGGGCGGTGACTATCGGCCCGAAGACATCGCCGGCGGCGAGGCCGTTCGCGCCCGGGGCGGCGAGGTCAGGGTGCTGGGGTTTGAAGACGGCGTCTCGACCTCGGCGATGATTGCCACCATTCGCAGCCGCGGGCGTTAAATGGCACGCCGGCCGCGCCTTGCCTGCTCTCGGCTTGCCTATTCCGCGGCGCTTTACGCGCTGGCGCCGCTGATCATCGCTCGGGTACGGCGTGAGCAGGTGCCCGCCGGCTCTGCTGCCTGCCCGCGCCGCCAGCGGCTGGGGCTAGTGGAAGGCGTTCAGCCCCCGGCGCTGTGGCTGCACTGCGCTTCGGTAGGCGAAGTGCGCGCCGCCCGCCCGCTGATCGAATCCCTGCTCGAGCGCTACGCCGGCCACCGGCTGCTGGTGACGACCATGACGGCCACCGGCGCCGAGCAGGTGCAGGCGCTGGCTGACCGGCTGGACGCAGAGCCGGCGGCGCGGCTTGCGCACCGCCTGGTGCCGCTGGACTGGCCGGGCAGCGCCCGGCGCTTTGTGGCCCGGGTGCGCCCGGCGCTCGCGGTGATGTTCGAGACAGAGCTGTGGCCCAACCTGCTGCACGCCTGCCGCCGCGCCGGCGTACCGGTGGCGGTGGTCAACGGCCGGCTTTCGCCGCGCGCTTTTGCGCGCTACCGGCGTATCCGGCCGCTGATGCGCCAGGCGCTGGGCAACGTCGCCTGGCTGGCGGCCAAGTCCGAGGCCGACGCCGAACGCTTTGCCGCGCTGGGCATGGCAGCCGAGCGGACCGAGGTCGTGGGCTCGCTCAAGTTCGAAGTGATCCCGGATGCCGGGGCGATCGAGGTAGGCGAGCGCTTGCGTACCGAGCTTGAGCAGGAGAGCAGCGCCCGGCCGGTATGGGTGGCCGGCTCCACCCGAGACGGCGAAGAAGCCGCGTTGCTTGCCGCGCACGCCGCGCTGCGCGAGCGCCACCCCGAGGCGCTGCTGGTGCTGGTGCCCCGCCACCCCCGGCGCTTCGACGCCGTGGCCGACGAATGCCGCGCCGCGGGCTTTGCGCCAGCCCGGCGCAGCCGGAAGGCGCCGGTCACCCGGGAAACGGCGGTGTATCTGGGCGACACCCTGGGCGAGCTCGGCGCGCTTTACGTCGCCGGCGACGTGGCCTTTGTCGGCGGCAGCCTGGTCCCCCTGGGCGGGCAGAACGTGGCGGAGCCGGCAAGCTTCGGCCGGGCCGTGCTCACCGGGCCGTCGCTTGAGAACTTCGAGGACGTGGCCGAGCCGCTCAAAGCCGCCGGGGCGCTGGCCGCCGTGGCTAACGCCGACGCCCTGGCGGAGGCGCTGGCTAACGCCTTCGACCACCCGGCACAAACCCGTCGGCAAGGCCAGGCCGGCGCGGAGGTCGTGGCCAAGCAGCGCGGGGCGCTCGAGCGCACCCTCGACGGCCTTGGGCGGCTGCTGTCACCCGTGCCTCAGCGATCGGGAGCTGAGACGCCATGACGCCCAAGGCCGTGGAAGGACGCATCAAGCGTGCCGCCGTCGCCGCCAAGGCGGGCACGGGGCCGGAGTTCAGCGCCGCCTTGCAAGTGGCCGAAGAAGCGCTTGCAGCGCTGAAGGAAGAGTCCCCGGCGCACCCGAAAGTGGAACTCTATGCCAGCCGCATCGCCAACCTGAGAAAGCTGGAGACTACGAGGTGAGCGGCTTCTAACTCAGCGCCGTGCGCGCCACGCCGTCGCCCTTGCTCAGCAGCAGCACGTCGGCGCCCCGGGCGGCGAAGAGCCCGTTGGTGACCACGCCGGCGATGGCGTTGAGCCTGGCTTCCATTGCCGCCGGGTCGTCGATCATGAAGTCAAAGCAGTCGATGATCTGGTTGCCGTTATCCGTGGTGACGCCCTGGCGGTAGACCGGCTCGGCGCCGAGCTTGACCAGCTCCCGGCCGACGTAGGAGCGCGCCATGGGGATAACCTCCACCGGCAGCGGGAAATCGCCGAGCCGGGCGACGTGCTTTGACTCGTCGGCGATGCAGATAAAGCGTCTGGCGCAGGCGGCGACGATTTTCTCCCGGGTGAGCGCGGCGCCGCCGCCCTTGATCATCTGCAAGTTAGCGTTCACTTCGTCGGCGCCGTCGATATAGAACGGCAGAGTGCCGGTGCTGTTAAGGTCCAGCACGTCAATACCCAGCGCTTTCAGCCGCTCGGCGCTGGCCTCAGAGCTTGCCACTGCGCCCCGGAAGCTGTCGCGCAGCGGCCGGAGCCGGTCGATGAAGAGATTGACGGTGGAGCCGGTGCCGATGCCGAGCACGGTGTTCCTGTCCAGCCAGGGTTCGATTTCCTTGATGGCGGCGTCGGCCACGGCGGCCTTGAGTGCGTCCTGGGTCATGCAAGCCTCTGGGTCGAAAAGTCAGTGAGTGTGCAAGGCGTACAGTATAACGGCTTAACATTCTCCTTGCTCTGAAGAAAGTATTTAGGATCCTTTACCCTTCAGGTTGTGCTGTGTTGTCTATTGCCTGGAATAATGAAGCTTAGGTTTAAAAAAAGCTCCACTGGTTGAATCATCTGCATGTTCACAGTAGTTTATAACCTGAATTCAACCAATAAGCGCAGCACCTGCGGTATTCAGTGCTCCAGAGTACTCCCCCAGGAACACCTGTGCCGGTGTTCGATAGCCGAGTCGTTTTCGGGGGCGGTCATTGAGCTTTCTCACCACCCTGCGTAGCTCGGCATCGGTGACTTGGCGGAAGCTAGTTCCCTTGGGAAAATACTGCCGAATCAAGCCATTGGTGTTTTCATTGGTGCCACGTTGCCCTGAGCAATAGGCGTCGCAAAAGTAGGTTCTCGCTGCTACGGCGCTCGCCACGGCCTGGTGCTCCGAAAACTCCGAGCCATTATCCAGCGTGATCGTTTTCACCGCACCTCGACGAGGCTTCAGCAGGCGGATCATGGCCGCTTTCGTCAACGCCGCTGTAATGCTGGGTAGCCGTGCCGCCAATAGATAGCCGCTGCGTCGCTCAACCAGCGTGACGATGCCTGATTGCTTATGTCCCTGAAGCACCGTGTCACCCTCCCAGTGTCCGATGTAGCGCCGACTCTTAACCTCGGCTGGGCGATGTTCGATACCTACGCGACCAGGTATCTTGCCAAGCCCTGCGCTTTTGGCGTGAACACGGTGCTTGCTGCGCCTCTTGGGCTGCCGGAGATGCTGCCAAAGCGTGCCGCCGCGGGCCTTGTCCTCCCAGACCAGGGAATAAATCCACTGATGACTGACGCCGATACCGGCCAACGGTGCCATGAATCCACTGATCTGCTCTGGGCTCCATTCTTCACGAAGTCGGTCGGCCACCGCTGCGATCAAGCTGGGCAAGCGCTTCGTCCACTTGCGGGCGGTACGTCGTCGGTGATCGCTGCAAGCCTGAGCCTGTTCAGGATCATAGCCACTGGCCGTCGCGTTGCGGCGCAGCTCACGGCTAATCGTGCTGCTGTGGAGCCCCAGTTCCCTGGCGATCTGTCGCTGGCTCCTGCCCAAGTCATGGCGGGCGTAAATCTGGTATCGTTGTGTCTGGGTCAGCTGTTGGTATCCCATGCTCTGCTTCACTTTGGTCGGTAAAGCAGGGAGGGTACCGGCACTGGCCCTCCTGCCTCTACCTTGTGGTCCAAAGTGCTGCAGTTATTCTATGAATTCAGGTAATCGTGCTGTTGCAGCTATTTAGCATCGACTAAATAGCAATGTCAGAGCTATTAGTGAATTGATACTGTGGCCTGTATTTAATGATAGACTAACAAATCCCCGTAAATGCCCAGCATGCCAGAACTTGGTAAATATTCACGGGGAAGATTGATCGATATGGCGTGTGTTGTACTTATTGCTTCTAGGCGTTCAATTTAAGGTTGGCTTCTACAGGAACTTCTTGCACTAGAAGCTTACGTTAAGACCACCCGAAACGTTATTATCAGTGCGGTCATAACGTGCCGCTTCTAGAAAGGCATAAACCTTTTTGTTGAAGTGATGGCGAACACTTCCCACAACGACATCATTGTCGAGATCGAGATTTTTATCATTTTCGGCATAGCCTGCTGATAAAGACCATTTATCGGTCAAGTCTGCTGAAATATTGATAGCCCACGCGTCAAAGTCGGAGCTGGCATTACTGTTTTCACGGTCATTATTATGTTCATATACGCCGCCCAGCTGAAACATGCCCAGGTCATAGCCGAGGCCGAATGAAGTGCGGTACAAGCTATCAATACCGGGACGCTTTATCTTGGTATGTCCAAGTCCAAAATTTAGTGGTCCCTCATTGTAAAGAAGACGTCCAGTATAGACGTCAAAGTCCTGATCATTTTGAGCGTCAACGGCTATTGCTGCACCAACAAATTGAAAGCCACCAAAATGAGGGCTTGCATAAGACGTTACATCACTAGCCTGCTCATTTTGGCCAAATATTGCATTCTATCCAGTTTGTCCATGAAAGCGGTTATATTCAAACACATCAATGTTATTATATATTTGATTCCAGAAGCCGGAAGGGACTCTGGGTTGGAATCCGATGCTGCCATACTTGGTTATTAGCAGGGCGCGAGCAGTACGCAGATAAATTTCACCATCATCCTGGCGGTAAGAGCCTGGAGTCCAAGTCTGCTCATCTACAGAGTTTATGGCATTTGCAAAATCTGCAACCATATCATAGCGTATACTTATATCATCATTTATTGTATAGCTCCCTCCTAGTCCTGCTTCAGCTTTGAATGCCCAAGGGTCTATATCTCGATTATCAACATTTAGCAAGCCTCCCGAAAACTCGCCTGAAAACATGGGCCCTGAATGTTGACTATTATCTTGTGCCAAACTGGGAAGAGTAGTCGTTAAGAAAAGTGGTGCGAGGGTCATGGACACTACTTTTTTCATTGTGATTTATTCCTTGTTAATTATATTTTGGTGTGTTGTGGATGTATTTAATGAAATTAATTTGTTGCTTTATTTTTATGCATGGTTAGATTCCTGCTGCGAACAGTTTTGGTGTTTTAGTTTTGTTAATAGCCTGCGGTTGTCGTTATCCGGAATAATTAAATTATCAGGATAGGCAATTCTTTTATAAAGTGTGTTGTTTTAGATATGTTGCTGATGTCTTCCCTATCTGAGGGTAGATGCCCATTTTTTAAATAGAGATTATTTACTCATCACTCTTTGAGAGGCGGGAGTGTATGGGAGTATCTTTCCAATTCAAGTCTGGGTCAATAATTCGGATTTCCAGCGACAGGGCAAAGTGCGAAGTTGCCAGTGGCTCTTTAAGAGCGGATTGAACAGCGGAAAATATCTGCTCACCCGCAGCTTTGAGTGTCTGCTTGTCTCGGCCGGAGCCAACCGACAAGGTAAGAGCAGCAAAGTTATTATTTTCCATATCATCAGCGACGATAGCGTAATCAGTAGCGTAAGCACGTACTCTAATGCCTGCTAATGGAAAAATACCTGCTTCTTTCATCGCTGTGTAAGCGGCACGACATACAGAGCCGATATCAACACTGGATGCCAGTTGGGAGGAATATTCTATTTTCAGATGCGGCAAAATTTAGCTCCATCTAATTTTATGGCTGTAAGGTTTGACGAAAGTAGGGGATCTGCTTTCATCAATATTGTTAACATGTTATGTATAACCTGACATGAAGGTAATGTCAATGGAGGCCAGCGTAAATGGTATAGCTATTCTGAAGCCTCCAGATTTCGAGTGAACCTGGCCGATCATTCAAAAAGTCTGTTGTCCGAGGGCTCATCATCAGATTTGACTATGATTCGTGCCAGTGACATCGTTGACTTCGGAACTGTTTTCAACCCGGATACAGGTGGCCAATGAGCCGATAGCCAACGGCGGCGTATAGATAGAAGTGGGGTTGAAGTCCGCATGGTGGGATGGTTCTGCGTGGCGATAGCAAGGCTCCGCTTATTCGCTTTTGTGACTGGGTGCGTGCCAAGTTTCTCGGTCGAGGAAGGCAGGGGTTCCTTCTAGTGCCATAGACCAGTAAGTTATATCAATCCAAATAGACCAAGTGATTAGTATTCTACAACATCAATAAACGAAAAGGGTTTTTCATGTCTAGATTCCAACTATTCAAAGGGCGCCTAAGCGCCTTATCATTGGCACTTAGTGCCAGCTTTTTTCTGCCAACTGCTTCGGCTGAGCTTGCTTCCAACAATCAAGACTCTACGCGCTTGATACTGCTGGGCACTGCTGGAGGGCCTTCTGCCAAGGCAGAGCGGGCGCAGCCCGCCAATGCTTTAGTCATCGGTAGCGATGTTTATATTATTGATGCTGGCGATGGAGTGGTACGACAGATGATACAGGCTGGTATCTCTCCACGTAATTTAAAGGCTGTATTCATAACCCACCATCATTCAGACCATAATGTGGGCTATTGCCCGTTGTTGGTGCGCAGTTGGGCCAGTGGTTTGCGCAGTAATATTGAAGTTTATGGTCCTGAACCGATACAAAAGATGACGAATGCTTGCATGACTCTGAACGAGTGGGACATCAATTTGCGCCAGAAAGATGAGGGTCGGCCCGACCTGACGCAGATGGTGAAGACTCATGAGATTACTGCTGATGGACCTCTTTACGAGGATGACAATATCGCTGTCACTGCCTTCCAGGTACCTCACGGCGCGGCCAAGCCCTCGTATGGTCTGCGCTTCGACACCGACGACGGTGCCATCGTCTTCTCTGGCGATACTTCCGGAGGTAGTAATCTCATCCAGCACGCCCAAGGGGCTGACGTTCTGGTTCATGAGGTCGTTAGTGTACCCGGAGTGGAAGCGCTGGTAGAGCGTATTGATCCGGGCAATGATGAGTTAGTGCGTCATATTGTGGAAGCTCATACGCCGCCCGATAAGGTTGGAGAAATAGCAGAAAGTATTGACGTTGATACCGTAGTTCTCAACCATTTCGTACCTACCGGAGGGCCCAGCGATAATGATCAAGCCTGGCATGATGCTGTCCGTGGCGAGTTCAATGGCAATATCGTTGTAGGCCAGGATCTGATCGAAATCCCGCTGAATAAAAGAGAAAAGTAATGGCAGCCCTCTGTGGGCTCTTCGTCGTTGGGTGTGGAATTCGCCGCCTGAGCTGGGTCAGGATATGACCTCGACGATGATAGGAGGCATGGCATGGACGGCACCCAGATTCTGACCCTCGGCCTGGGCCTGGTAGCGCCCTGGATGCTCAAGGACCAGCACCTGGATATGTCCGTGTCGCCTCACCGGCTGGACCTCTATGTGGAGGCCGAGCGGGGCAGTCTCTACCCCTGTCCTGAGTGTGGCGAAGTCTGCCCGGCTCACGACTTTGCCGACCAGACGTGGCGGCACCTGAACTTCTTCCAGCATCACTGCTACCTGCATGCTCGCGTGCCGCGCACCAAATGCCCTGAGCATGGCGTCAAGCGCATCGATGTGCCCTGGGCGCGGCCAGGGAGTGACTTCACCCTGCTGTTCGAGCAAGCCGCCATGTCACGGGTCAAGGAGATGCCGGTACTGGCCGTCTCCCGGCAGCTGGAGATCTCCGACAAGCGATTGTGGCGCATCGTGCATCACTACGTGGGCCGCATGCTGGGGAGCTGGACCTGTCCAGGGTAGCCACTGTCGGCGTGGACGAAACCGTGTCCCGGTGCGGCCAGCGTTATGTGACGGTATTTCTCGACATGCAGCGCAAGCAGGAGCAGGTCATCTCCGCCGTTCCAGGCCACGACAAGGATGCTATCGAGGCCTTCAGCGCCTTTCTGGCGGCACATGGCGGCGACCCCGACAACGTGGTCGACATCGTCTGCGACATGTCACAAGCCTTCCTGAGCGGCGTGGAGGAGCACCTTCCCAAGGCCGAGGTGCGCAAGAAGGAGCGCCGCGAGCAAGAGCATCCCAAATCACTGCGCCGGGCACTGCTGAAGAGCCTGGAAAACGAGAACGTGACGCCCAAGCAGCTGGCAGCACTTCAGGAGCTGGTGGCCGACCAAAGCACCACGGCCGATGCCTGGATCATCAAGGAGAAGCTGCGCTGGATCCAGAAGGCCCCGACGCCCCGAGCGGCTCGGTGGCGCATCACGAACTACCTTAAGGTCATGAAGACGGCAGTCTCCGAGAAGCCTCTCCTGAAGCCAATGGGGAAGGCGCTGGCAACACTGGAGCGCCACGCCGACGCGGTGATCAGGCGCTGGATCTCGGGGCTAACGAACGCACGGCTGGAAGGCATGAATGGTCTGTTCCAGGCCGCTCGGTCACGCGCACGTGGTTACCGGAACGAAGCCAACTTCATCGCCATGATCTACCTGATGGGCAGCCCGGTAGGCCGCCTGTTCGATCAAGCCAAATCCACATGAAACGACGAAGAACCCCTCTGTGGCTACTGTAGGTAAATCCACCAGGTTGTATACGAGAAGACTCGCCTGGCTAAATTGGTGGTTGACCATTCATACTGCCATCGATTGCGTTTGGTGGCAGCTGTACCGATGAAACCAGGCGGGGCCTGTTGTGTTCTTCTGTGCTCGCGTATAACCGTTCGTAGACCTGTTACTTAAAACCAAAAAATGCTTTCCTCCGAGGTAGCGAATCATGAAACAGAAATCGGTAAGGCAAAATAAGTGCCTGTTCTTTTAGAGTCTAGAAGCGTCAATAAGAACTTTAGGAAATGCTGGATAAAATAGAAAAAGTTTATTTTGGCAGATATGACAAAGAATCTGGCAAAAAAATACATGCATCTGTTTTGATTATAGGCCAAACTCGGTTCACATAAATACAAAAAAGATAAAACCGAGAGGACAAAATGCTGAGGAATTATTCAAAAATCGCGAGCCGTGCATTGGTTCTCTGCACACTGACTGCATTACCGATGGTGGCTTGCGCGCATGAATTGGCTAAAAGTGAGTCTGGGAAACTGAATTTAGATGTAGAGGCGCTAACAGGCTACTTTCACAGCCAGGAAAACTATGCCCAATCACCGAACCAGGCAGAAGGGAGTTCCAGCTGGCAAGAAGGCTTTATCAAATATGGCCTCAGTGGCCATCTCAACTTAGACGCTGGTCAGCTTTATGGTGCCTTTAACCTTCTTACCTCGATTGTCGATGGAGACGGCGACGCCGCTGGCTTTACCGATGGTAGCGAGCGGCTGACCGAGGTTGAAGATGCATATGTAGGCTGGCGTTCGGGAAGTCTATTTCCAGCTTTGGGTCATGATGGTGTCGATCTATCATTCGGCCGTCAACCGATCACCATAGGAAATGGTTTCTTGATGGCCGGCGATGCGCTCAATTTTGGCCACGGCATGCCGTCCGGCCTCAATCGTGGCGGTGGCTATTACATTGCAGCGAGACGCGCCTTCGACAGGACCGCCGTATTGCGGCTGGGCGGGAATGACGGCTGGCGTTCTGACCTCATGTGGATTAAGTCCGATAATCATGCACAGCAAGATGCTGAAATGGCTGCAGGCACAATTGAGCATGTGGATGATCTAGGAACGTTTGGCGCGAACTATATTGAAGTTATGGATACGGCGGATAAATGGGATAATGCCAGCGATCCGCGTGATGGCACCAAAACCACCACCCTGCGCTATGAAGGGAATGCGGGTGTTTCTGACCTGTATTTGGCCGGCGAATATGCCTGGCAGGAGCGCGATCAGGGCGACGAGAATGCCTGGTATGTAGAGACTGGCTGGACGTTTTCCGACATGGCGTGGTCGCCAACCGTTCATTATCGCTTCAGCCGGTTCTCAAAGCAGTTTGATTCGCTTTTCTACGGCAATACGCGAGACTACGGCACTTGGTTCCAGGGTGAGGTAGCAGGCAACTATGCCGGCCCATTTAATACCAATACCCAAGCTCAGATGGTTAGCCTCG
Source organism: Halomonas piscis (assembly GCF_031886125.1). Lineage (NCBI taxonomy): Bacteria > Pseudomonadati > Pseudomonadota > Gammaproteobacteria > Oceanospirillales > Halomonadaceae > Halomonas > Halomonas piscis. The sequence goes on along the minus strand of NZ_CP119391.1, from coordinate 3,183,546 downwards.
AAGCCTTGCCAGCGGAGAATTTTACGCTGGGCATGCAGCTATTTGATTTCGACACGGTCAACAATGGACCGGGTTACTCCAATACCGATGGTCGTGAAGTAGATTTGTACGGCATTTGGGGCATCAATGAGCACTTGGCAATTTTGCCGTTGGTAGGGTTGTATAAACCAGGCAGCAGCAATGATACCCAGCTGGGTGGGCAAAGTTCCAACCTGTACAGTCAAATAATGGTGTCCATAACATTCTAGGTGTGTGTGACTATCGTTTAGGTTTTCGCCATAGATTGAGGAGGCTTGAAATGGCCCAGGATGAAATAGAATCCGTACGTAAGGAAAGGCTTGGGGTCTTTGCTATTGCGCTGATGATAATTGCCGCATCGGCACCTTTAACTGTCATTGGGGGTGGTGCCACTACCGCTTTTACAGTTACTGAATCGATTGCCGTGCCTATTGGCTATGTTGTCCTAACTATTGGATTGTCCCTGTTTGCTGTGGGGTATGCAGCCATGAGCCGCCATATCAGTAATTCGGGGGCCTTTTACTCCTATGCTGCGCATGGGCTGGGCCGGCCTATGGGGCTCGGTGTATCAATTGTCGCGCTAGTAACTTATAACTGTATGCAAATCGGACTGTACGGTTTGCTAGGATTCCAGGTAGCAGAATACCTCGGCCATAGTGTGCCTTGGTGGATCGTGGCAATGGGCTTTGTGATTATTGTGGGGGCCTTTGGTGTTAACCGATTGGATTTTTCGGCCAAGGTTCTGGGAGTTTTGGTAGCAATTGAGTTTTTAGTGGTCGCCATTTTTGATGTGGCTGCTTTTCATAATCCAGCCGAGCAGCTCACGGCTAAGCCAATTCTTCCCAGCGAATTATTTACACCGGGCATTGGCGCTGTTCTGGTTTTTGGTGTGGCTGCTTTTATGGGATTTGAACAAGCTGCCATTTACAGTGAAGAGGCGAAGGATCCCAAGAGAACCGTAGCTAGGGCGACCTTTGTTGCTGTGCTGGTCATTGGGCTATTCTATGCTTTTTCATCCTGGGCTTTGGCGCTAGCTGTTGGGCCAGAAAGAATCGCCTCCGGAAGTATTTCGCCTGAAGAAGCCGGCCCACCGATGTTCTTTGCATTCGTGGCGGCCAATTTAGGATCCTTTATGACAAATCTTATATCAGTGCTGTTTACTACAAGTGTTTTTGCCGCTGTTCTAAGTTTTCATAATGCTATTGCGCGCTATGTCTTTTCACTTGGTCGTGAAGGCATAATGCCATCCGTGCTCGGTAGATGCCGGACCAATGGTACGCCCTGGGTGGCATCGCTGGCTCAGTCTATTCTGGCAATCGCGGTTATTGCTGCCTTTGCCATTGCGGGTAGCAATTCCGGACAGGGACCATTGTATCCGGTCGTAACACTGTTTAATTGGTTGACTAATACGGGCGCGATGGGGCTTGTCCTGTTAATGGTGTTAATATCATTAGCGGTCATTGGCTATTTCAGGAAAGGAAAGCGTGATACAGGCCTGTGGTCGCGTTTAATAGCACCCCTGATTTCACTCGTAGTCATGATTGTGATCTATTATCTTATCCTCAAGAACTTCAATATTCTATTGGGTCAAGAAAAAGCGAGTACGGCGACATATATCTTGCCACTGGTACTGATTGTTCCTGGCCTTATTGGTGTTTTTTGGGGCTTTCTTCTCAAGCGAATTAGTCCGAGCGTTTATGCCGGTATTGGGCAAGTAAATCAGGATAATAGATAGCTTGATTAGGTTTTGTCTGAAAAGTCGGATTTGCTAATCTAGCCGATGTCGCAGCTGCATAGGTGGAGCATGGCAAATGGTAGGACGCTACGAACTCTCCGACGCAAGCTGGCAGATGGTCGAAGACATCGTGTCATCTCCTCAGCCCATGGGTCGTCCACGCCGAGATGACCGCCAGATGTTGAACGGGATCTTCTGGATCCTATGCTCCGGCGCGAAGTGGCGTGATCTCCCGGAGCGGTATGGTCCTTGGAAGACGGTCTATGACCGCTTCCGCCTGTGGCGCGATGACGGCACGTTCGAGGTGGTGCTGGAGCGCCTCCAGTTCAGGCTGCGTGAGGGTGGGCTGATGGATCTCGACACCTGGATGGTTGATGCCACATCGATCCGCGCCACACGTGCCGCCTCGGGAGGTGGCAAAAAGGGGGATCGGAAGAACCCGTAGACCATGCGCTGGGACGCAGCCGTGGTGGCCTGAGCACCAAGATTCACATGGTGTGCGACCGCCATGGCTGGCCACTAACGTTCACCGTATCACCAGGGCAGGAGGCGGATAGTCGCCATTTTATGTCTACCCTGGAGCAGATCCACCTGCCCGGCTCCCGGGGGCGGCCAAGGAAGCGTTGCCGTTTTATCGTGGCGGATAAAGGCTATGAATTCAGGGGTGAACAACCTGGTGGATTTATACAACCCGCTATTTTAATCTTCAGATTGAACCCAAGAATAAGTCAGGACACACCAGACTTGGGCCTAATGCTCTCAATGCTGATAAAGTGCTCGATATTGTGTAGGGCTCATGCCGAAATGGCGTTTAAACGCTGTGGAAAAGTAACTGGGATCAGAAAAGCCGCAGGCAAAACATAGGGAAGACAGCTGCTCTTCAGAAAAGCTTTGACGCAGTCGCTGAGCACTCAGAACCAGGCGTCGATCTCGGATATACTGTGCCACAGGCAGTTTACGAGCTGCAAAGATACGATATAGACTACGGACTGACACTCCCACTTCCGAGGCAACACAGGCTGGTGTCAGGTTTGGGTCGTATAGTCGATCATTGATAATAGCTACTGCCTTATCAAATTTTTGCTTGTGAGGCGCCACACTTTCTTTGCCAACCAATAGCGGTTGTAGCAGGGTTAGCAGAGCAGTGATGATTGCTTCACCATCCTCGGTATCTGTTGCATTCTGTGGTTGAGTTGAGCTCGCAATCATCTGATAAGCCAAATGGCCTAGGTGTGATTGGCCACTGATACGTTGTGTGTAGTTGATATGGCTACGACATAGCGTGGTCTCTAGCGTATCACGTGGCAGGACCAAGGATATTTGACGGGACATTTTATCAAATTGGAATCGGCACGGCCGACTGGCATCAAGCAGCATAATATCACGCGGATCAAGACGAGCTCGATAATTGTTCTGTTCCATGTAGGCATAGCCATTGACCTGAAAGATAGCGTAGTAATGTGCAAAATCGTCGTTCGATACATCTCGTCTTGTTCGGTAAAGCTGGGCGCTACGCGCATTCACGCAAGATAGGTTGAGGCTGTTGTGCTCAAAAGTTTTTATATTGCCACAGAATTTTTCGCTCAGTGAGTGAGCCTGGAAGTGTCCACATATCTGATTGAGCTGATTAAGCCAGTCGTCTAAGTCTCTAATACCCAAGGCTCTATTTTCCTGATGTGTTCTTGTTTTCATAATATCGCCCTTGAAATCTGAATGTGTCATAAATATCTTCTCTTATAGTTCTATATATCGATCCGGATTTATCGTAGGGCCATGGGTTGTAGCTTGTGTCTCCAGATATCCATCATCGTTTTAGCAGTGCTCATGGCGGCACAAGCTGCTCTTACGGTGTAACCCTAGTGCTGCAGTCTTAATTTATGGTTGCGCTCGCTCATGGATTGCCATCCAAGCTTGCTGTTGCCGGCGGTGGCAGAGAAGAAAGGCGCCAATCTTATTTTCAATGCGGCTGGCGGTACCACTATACTAGCGTTGTCCTCCAGCCGAGCGCTGGCCTTTCTTGATAAATCCGGTCTCGTCCAGGATCGATGGCCCACTAGCGGAGCACATCGCGTGCTGCATCTACATCCCAGCGAACACGATCCAACAAATATTGCACCTCCGTCCGGGACCTATCACCGAGCCACTCAGCAAGATGCCAGCTATTCTTGCGGTCGCATTGGCTGAGTAGCCCCTGAAAGATAGCGTAGGGCATGAGCGCCCCTCTCAGAGCCCGAAAAGAGTAGGCCCAACCGATCTGCCGTTTCAGCCAACAAGGCCGAGATAAAGAAATCCAGTCCTTGCATTTTCTACCTTAATAGCGGGGGGCTGTGTTCGCTTTCATATCAACCACATGCATTATAATTTATTCAGTTACGGCTGTAGTACTAGCGCGCTGCCGACGCCCGGCCAATCCGGGGGCTGAGCGCCTCGCCGGCCACCACCATGACCACCAGAATGCCCAGCAGCCACGGCCAGTCCGCCGTTATGGTGACCTGATAAAGCCCCAGCGCATTGATAAAGATCACCACGATGCCCAAGGGGCTTACGTAGCGCACCATAAAAAGCCAAACGGCATAGAGCGAAGGCGGTAGCGAAAGCTCGTCACGAAACGTTTCGTTTTTAAGCACAAAGCCCGCCAGCACCACCATGCCAAGCCCGCCTAGCGGCATCAGCAAGCGCGAGGTCAAGTAGTCGAGCCAGTCAAAGAAGTTTTTGCCCAGAAGCGTCCAGTCAGCGCCAATGTTGAACGACAACATTGCTAGGGTGCTGACCAACCACAGCACGATACCCGCGCTCCAGGCGGCCTGGGGGCGCGACAGCCCCTTGTTGTCGCACAGCCAGGAGAGCGTGGCCTCGATCATCGAGATCGACGACGTCAGCGCGGCCATGGACAGCATGATAAAAAACAGCAACCCGAACAGGGTGCCAAAAGGCATCGACTGAAACGCCAGCGGCAGGCTCATGAAAATCAGCCCCGGGCCTTCGCCCGGGTCCATGCCGTTGGCGAAAATCGCCGGGAAAATGGCCAGCCCAGCCATCAGCGCCACAATGGTATCGGCGATGGCCACACCGATGGCGGTTCGCCCGATGGAGGCACTTTTGGGCAGGTAGCTGCCGTAGGTCAGAATCGCGCCGGAGGCGAGCGACAGGGTAAAAAAGGCGTGCCCCAGCGCTGCCAGCATCCCCGCGCTTGACAGGCTGCCGGCGTCAAAGGCAAACAGAAAGCGTACCGTCTCGATAAAGCCGCCGGAAAACAGCCCGTAGATAATCAGCAGCAGCAGCATCAGCACCAGCCCTGGCATCATCCAGCTGACGCTTCTTTCGATGCCTTTCTGCACCCCCTTGCCGACGATGAACATCGTCGCCACGGTCACTAGGGTACTCCAGAAGCCCAGATTGAGCGGGTTCTGGTTGTTGGCGGTAAACACCGCCACCATGTCGTCCACGCCTGTGCCGCTGATGCCGCCGGTGAGCATCTTCCAGACGTAGGCGAACGACCAGCCGGCCACCACCACGTAAAAGGACAGAATCATAAAACCGCAGATCATTGCCATCCAGCCTACCAGCGACCACATTGATCCGCGGCCGGACTCGTTCACTACGCGGCGAACGGCGTCCACCGGGCTTCCGCGCCCGCGGCGTCCGAGTGAAATTTCGGTCATCATCACCGGCACGCCCACGGCAAAGATGCACATCAGATACACCAGTACAAAGGCGCCGCCGCCGAACTCGCCAGTAATATAGGGAAACTTCCAGATGTTCCCAAGCCCCACCGCCGAACCGGTGGCCGCGAGTAAAAAGCTCCAGCGGCCCTGCCACTGGACGCGTGGTTGTTGTGACGTTGTCATAGGTACTCCGTTATTGTTATTGCTGACTGTTTTGCGGCCATAGCCCTATGGCTTATGTGCCGTATTGTAAGCAATCCTACTCGCCCCTATAGCGTCGCGTCCATGGCCTACCCCAGCCTCCGGATAAAGGGCTACAGAGCCGCGCCCTCTCCCCTACCACCGGCTAGTTTCCCGATCTGACTGACGCTGCCAATGAACTTATTAATGGCGAGGCTACAGAGTCATTATGACGCCGAACGCCCCTGAAACTGACGCCCGGCCGTTAATCAAGGAAGGCTACGTTGTCCGCGCTATCCTTCCCCGGCCTGAAGGCCGGGGCTTGTTGCGCTATTGGTTAGTCGTAGTCTGCGGGCATCATGGATTGCGCGGACCCGTCGGGCCGTAGTCGAAATCAGCGACAGATGGGCCGAAAGCCTTCAACCCTGCCGGAGCGTCTTTTGGATCGAGCTGCAGAACCAGAAAAGCGCCGTACTCGGAAGATTCGATATGCGCGAGCGCATCGTCGAGTTCTTCATGGGTGGATGCGTGGTATGAACGCATCGTCGTCTCCGCGTCGAAGATCTGCGGCAGGCGCCCGTAATCCCAGGCGGCGACATCGTTATAGGTGCGATCCATCCCGAGTATCCAGCGTTCGATCGTGTAACCGGCGTTGTCGATCAGCACGATGATCGGCCGCTGATCGTGGCGCAGGATTGACGACAGTTCCTGTGCGGTGAGCTGGAACGAACCATCGCCGATGAAGAGCAGATGCCGACGCTCCGGCGCCGCAAGCATGCTGCCGAATAACGCAGGCAGCGTGTAACCGATAGCCCCCCAGATATTCGACGCCACATACGCCGTGTTCGAGGGCAGGCGTTGACTGGAAAGTCCGATATTCGACGTTCCGGCCTCAGCAATCACAACGTCGTCCGGACGCAGAAATTCGGCCATGCGCGGCCATAGCCGTGCATGGGTCAACGAATCGCTTGCGTTGCCCGGCTCTTGCTGAGGCGATACGGCGGTTGGCATGTCAGCAGCAGTGTCGGTCGTTGAGTGCTCAGGAAAGGTGTCGACGAGGAGCGCGAGTAGTTCAGAACCGACGACCCCTTCGTAGTAGTCGGGGCCGACCGTCACGCGGTGGTTGCGAATATCCACGACCGATTCGAATGGCAGCTGCGCGGTAAAGTTACCCGAGTTACTCTCAATGAACCGCGGCGACGTCGTGATGAGAAAATCCGCAGACTCAATACGCTCGCGAACGTCGGCAAAAGAGGCCTCACCCGCGTAGGTGCCAAGAAACAAGGGGCCGTTCTCATCGAGCAGCGCCTTGGCCGTCGGCAACTGCGCATAGGGAATGCCGGCGCGATCGGCGAGTACACGCAAACCCTCGATCAGGTCGTGACGATCTGCGTCCATGTCAGTGAGAATTGCGGGACGTTTTGCAGACGCGAGTTTCTCTTGCACATGAGCAAGTGCCGCTGCGAGCCGCTCGGGATCGCTGGCCGGCATGCGCACGTCAAACGGCGTATCTGGCGCCTCGATCTTTAGGTGCGATACGTCGGACGGGATCTGGATATGCACTGGGCGCTGCTTGCGCAGGCATAAATGCAGTGCGCGGTCGATTTCCTCGACCGCGTTTGTCGAGTCGATATGGACAGCGGTCACGGTGAACGGCGCCATACTCAAAAGCATGTTGTCGAAGTCGCCGTCCGCCAACGAGTGATGCAGCCGAAATCGATTCTGAGTCGCAAACAAGGGCGGTGCGCCACCGATCGAGAAAACCGGCAAGTGCTCGGAGTTCGCCCCGGCAATACCGCATAGCGCGCTGAGCTCTCCGACGCCGTAGGTTGTCATCAATGCGCCGATTCCGCGGCGCCGGGCATAACCGTCCGCGGCATAGGCAGCATTCAGTTCATTGCATGCTCCGACGAATCGGATCCCGTCCATGTCTTCGAGTTGTTCTAGCAGGTTGAGGTTGAAATCGCCAGGCATTCCAATTACTTCAGTCACTCCAGCCTGACGCAAACGTGTAAAAAGAAATTCTCCGACTGTGGTTTGCATATCCCGTACCTATAACGTTATGTGATCTAGCTGTAGGGTCCTTGGTGATCAAATAAATGATAGAAGTCACTCTCTTCTGATAGCAAGAGAACTTCTAAGTGGCTGTTCATAACTAATCGTGCCTTCTTGACGTAGCACTTGAACAGCCACAGACGCTTCCAGGCGATCGGTGGGCCTACTATTATGCGTCAAAATATCTGAGCAGCCACTTATGCTTAATGATGAATTACATGCTGTAAAGCGACCTGTTTAAGGCCTTCGATGCCGAACTCTACACCTTGGCCGGATTGTTTAATGCCGCCAAAAGGCATTCGTGGATCAACCTGGCCATGCTTGTTGATCCAGGTGGTACCGGCTTCCAGCTGTTGAGCCACTGCCTGTGCCCGTTCAGGATCTGGTGTCCAGACGGAGGAACCCAAGCCCACGGGTAGGCTATTGGCCCATTCAATAGCCTGGTCCAGTGTATGGTAACGGATGATGGGCAATACTGGCCCAAACTGCTCTTCGGTTACTAATGGATTGTTATTGTCGATGTCGGCTACGAGGGTAGTCGGATAGAAATAGCCTGCCTGGTTATCTTGTGGTAGCTCGCCGCCCATAAGCACGCGAGCGCCGCTATCCTTCGCCGCCTCGACCAGCCGTTTGACGATGTTCAGCTGCTGGGCGTTTTGCAGTGGGCCGAGGAGGTTGCTTTCATTTAGCCCGGGACCCATCGGTATCGTCTGGGCGAATCTTTTCAGCTCTTCGCAGACGTCCTCATAGATTGAATCGTGCACATATAGACGTTTTAGGCAGGCGCAGGTCTGGCCGGTATTGATGAAGGCGCCCCAGAAAAGGTCAGCAGCGATTGCGGTCGGGTTAGCGTCATCCAATACAATGCCGGGATCATTGCCGCCTAGCTCCATGGTAGTGAGCTTGAGCGTGCTGGCAGCCGCTTTGATAATGGCTTTGCCGGTCTGTGTGGAGCCTGTGAACATGATCTTGTCAATACCCGAGTGGGTCGATATAGCTTCGCCGACCTCACGTTCACCGGCTACTACCTGCAATAAGCCTTCCGGCAGCACTGAGTTGATGACATGAGCCAGCGCTAGTACCGATAGGGGCGTGTACTCGCTGGGTTTGAGTACGACAGCGTTGCCCATACGCAGGCTGGGAGCGATCTGCCATATGGATATCATCATTGGCCAGTTCCATGGGCCGATAGCGCCGACTACGCCCACAGGTCTGTAGTACATAACGGCCTTACCAGAATCGTCATCAAATAGCGTTTCGGGCTCCAATTTAAAGCTGGCTGTGGCACGCAACCAGTCGATACACGCCTGGACCTCAAAACGAGCATTGGGGCCGTTGAGGGGCTTGCCCTGTTCGCGTGACAGCAGCTGGGCCAGCGATTCGGCTTGCTGCTCAATAGCATCGGCGATCTGCATAAGGATGTCGCACCGCTCGCTGCCGGCTCGCTCAGCCCATTTTTTCTGGGCGTTACGCGCAACGCTAACGGCCTGGTCGACGTCTTTGGCGTCCGGCTGTGGCGCCCAGCCGACAATTTCCTGTGTGGCTGGGTCACAAATTTCACGGCCGCATTCAGGCAGGTCGAAATGCTGCCTCAAGGCTCGGGGTGACAGGTATTCAGTACTCTGTTCGGCGCTCATGTTTATCTCCCATCGCTGAATTCAGGCGATGCCTTTTAGCGTGCTAATGAAGGTTTGAGGGCTATGCTATGGCCATTTCTCAGACCGGATCAAGCATTGTAACTACATCAGGGCAGGGAAGAGGGAGGATTGATATACGACTTTTGTTTAACACGTTAATCATTGACATTCGTTTATCTGTTTAACATGATAAGTAAATTGACAAAATCACAAAAGTATTTGTATGTCGCACTTGACCACGAACATTCAGCCAGCATCGATATGGATTGCCTGTGCAGTGCATTGGGTGACAGGCTTTTGGGTACCGGCTAGGTTATAGCTTGCGTCGTTTGTTCAGGCCATGCGTTGCGAGTGCTGCTGCTTGGCTATTGCCGGAAAAAAGCTGTACCGATAGCCCTAGCTAGCTATTTGAAATTGCGAGTATTTCCTCGTCGCTGAAGGCTTGAGAATTCCCGTAAATCTTCAGTGAAAGCAGAAACTATTTCATTGAATACATCAGTTATATGAAGGAGCAGTCATGTCCACACTTGAACAGAATCTTGCCAAGGCAAATGCTTACCTGGAACGCTTCAAGAATGATGGGGTGTCCAACTACATTGATGGCAGACCCGTTCCCGCGGCCAGTGGCAAGACATTTGAAAGCGTCTCGCCCATCGATATGGCGCCGCTGGCCGATGTGGCCCATGGCGATGCTGAGGATATTGATCGAGCTGCGAAGGCCGCCAAGGATGCGTTTGCCGAGTGGCGCGACATGGATGGCAAGAAGCGCAAGCAGATCTTACACAACGTGGCCGATGCTATTGAAGCGCATGCAGAACAGATTGCGTTCACGGAATGTATGGATACTGGTCAGTCGCTGCGTTTCATGGAAAAAGCAGCCCTGCGGGGCGCCGGAAACTTTCGCTTCTTCGCCGATCGGGCCCCCCAGGCACGAGACGGTCAAGCCCTGCAGGCGCCCAATCAGCTCAACGTGACCTCGCGTTCACCAATCGGGCCGGTGGGGTTGATCACGCCCTGGAATACGCCCTTTATGCTGTCTACCTGGAAAATCGCACCGGCATTGGCAGCCGGCTGTACGGTCGTGCACAAGCCTGCTGAATTTTCGCCGTTGACCGCGCGTCTGCTGGTGGAGATTGCTGAAGAGGCCGGTTTGCCTAAAGGGGTTTGGAATACCGTTAATGGCTTCGGTGAAGGCGCCGGCAAGGCACTGACCGAGCATCCGGATATCAAAGCGATTGGTTTCGTTGGCGAAAGCCGTACTGGCCAGCTCATTCAGAAGCAGGGAGCAGATACGCTAAAGCGCTTTCACTTCGAGCTGGGCGGCAAGAATGCTGTGGTGGTGTTTGAGGATGCGGACCTGGACCGTGCCGCAGACGCTGCTATTTTCATGATTTACTCGCTCAACGGCGAGCGCTGTACCTCGTCCAGTCGTCTACTGGTGGCCGAGTCAGTCTATGAGGAGTTTACTGCTAAAGTTGCCGAGCGCGCGGCCAATATCAAAATCGGTCATCCGTTAGATCCGGATACAGTGATCGGTCCGCTGATTCACCCCTCGCACGAAGAAAAGGTATTGTCCTATTTCGACATAGCCCGCGAAGAAGGCGCGACCATTGCCACGGGAGGTGAAAAAGCCACCGACGGTGAACTTGGCAAAGGCTGCTATGTGCGGCCAACGCTGTTTACTAACGCTAATCAGTCAATGCGCATTGCCAGCGAAGAGATATTCGGACCGGTACTGACAGCTATTCCATTCAAGGATGAGGCCGAGGCGCTGGCTCTTTCCAATGCCGTCGAATATGGTTTGGCCGGGTATGTCTGGACCTCGGATGTTACGCGTGCACTGCGATTCTCCGACAAGATGGAAGCTGGGATGATCTGGATAAACTCCCAGAACGTACGTCATTTGCCAGCACCGTTCGGCGGCGTGAAGTACTCCGGCGTGGGGCGTGATGGGGGTGATTGGTCGTTCGATTTCTATATGGAAACCAAAAACGTTGCCTTTGCCACGGATGCTCACAGCATTCCTAAACTGGATAGCTGAACAATCTCGAAATTGTGTCATTTTTTCAAGGAGGCATCTAGATATGGGCAATGTAACCCGCCCGCGAGTGGCAAGTTTTACGTACCAGGGCCGCCACAGCTATGGCCTGATCACTGACCAGGGTGTTGTGGATCTGGGGCAGCAGTTTGCCGATCGCTGGCCTACGTTGGACGATGTGGTGGCCGATGACTGTCTCGACCAGCTGGTCGAAGCCGGTAGTAACGCCACACCTGATATCGCTCTGGCGGATATTGAATATCAGCTACCCATTGCGCGTCCGGGAAAGATCATCTGCGTGGGTGTGAACTACCCTAACCGTAATGCCGAGTACAAGGACGGTCAGGCTCAGCCGGATTATCCGTCGCTGTTCATACGTTTTCCGGAAAGTTTTGTTGGTCACGAAAAGTTGATCATGAGGCCTCCGGAATCCGAACAGCTGGACTATGAAGGCGAAGTGGTGCTGATCATCGGCAAAGAAGGCCGTCGCATTCCGCGAGAAGATGCGCTCGATCATGTATCGGCATTGACGCTGGCTAACGAAGGCACTATCCGTGATTGGGTACGTCACGCCAAGTTCAATGTTACCCAGGGCAAGAACTTTGATCACACGGGTGCCATGGGGCCTTGGCTGGTGCCATTCGAGGATGAGAGTCAAATTGCCGATATTCGGTTGACCACGCGCGTCAATGGGGAAATCCGACAGGATGATAGAACCATCCATATGATGTTCGATTTTCGGTACCTGATTAATTACATCTCGACGTTTACCACACTCAAGCCTGGCGATGTCATCGTTGCCGGTACGCCCACTGGCGCCGGTGCACGCTTTGATCCACCCGTATGGCTCAAGCCCGGTGACCGTGTGGAGGTTGAGGCCGACGGCTTGGGTACGCTGGCGTGCACGGTGGGGGACGAGCAATGACGTTGACCGCCGACCAGATCGACGCTGCTGCGGCTGATCTGATTCAGGCTGAGGCCGAGCGGCGTCAGATCGGGCTTTTGTCACAGCGTCATCCCGGTATGACGTTGGATGATGCCTATGCGATTCAGACTCGCCTGATGGATTACAAGCGTGCTGCAGGTAGACGCATCATTGGCTGGAAGATCGGTCTGACATCCAAGGTTATGCAGGATGCATTAGGCATTGATACTCCTGATAGTGGCGTGCTGTATGACGACATGTGGTTCGAGTCGGGAGCGGTAGTTCCGCAGGCACGTTTCATTCAGCCGCGCATCGAAGTTGAAATTGCCTTCGTGCTTAAAGCGCCGCTGGAAGGTGAGGTCACACGCGAAGATGTATTGGCTGCCACGGACTACGTAGCTCCGGCCATTGAAATTCTTGATACCCGCATTGTGCGAACCGATGTTGATACCGGCCAGCGTCGCCTTATTACCGACACGGTCTCGGATAACGCTGCCAATGCAGGCATTGTGCTTGGCGATAAGCATCACGGCCCTGAGGCTCTGGATCTCCGCTGGGTGGGTGCCATTGTCAAGAGCAATGGCGATCCAGTAGCGACCGGCCTGGGTGCCGGTGTACTGGATGATCCGGTGACTGGATTAGTCTGGCTGGCAAGACGTATGCAGGACTATGGGCAGCGTATGGAAGCCGGGCAGGTGGTGCTGGCAGGGTCTTTCATTAGTCCTATTGAATGCCCGTCGGGTACCGAGATTCGCGCGGACTTCGGCCATTTTGGCCGGATTGCCATCGATTTTGAATAGCAGGTCAACACTATGGCAGCCCCTATTAATCAATTTAAAGCCCAGCTGGTAAAGGGCCATCAGCAGATCGGTCTGTGGGTCGCTAGTGGTGATCCGACCGTGGCCGAGATCTGTGCATACGCCGGTTTCGACTGGCTGGTGATCGACGGTGAACACGGTCCCAATGGCTTGCGTGATGTTCTGGACCAGCTGCGAGCCGTGGGCTCGACGTCCCAGCCTGTGGTTCGGATCAAGGATCATCGTCGCGCCGATATAAAACAGATGCTCGATATTGGCGCGCAGACTCTTCTAGTTCCCATGATAGAGTCGGCCGAGCAGGCTCGTGAGGTTGTTGCCTCGGTTCAATATCCTCCGGTTGGTAAGCGCGGTATCGGCGCAGCGTTGGCAAGAGCCTCGGGTTATAACACTTTCGCGGATTATCTGGACACAGCTGATGAGCAGATATGTCTGCTGCTGCAAGTGGAGTCGCAAGCTGGTATCCAAGCATTGGATGATATTTTGAACGTGGACGGTGTCGATGGCGTATTCATCGGTCCGGCCGACCTGGCTGCCGACATGGGGCATCGTGGCAACCCTAATCATCCGGATGTGATCGCTGCTGTTGAGCAGGCTATTCGCAAGATTGTGACGGCCGGTGTACCGGCCGGTATGCTGTCGTCCAACCATGAGTTCGATCGACGCTGTTTGGACCTGGGCGCAACCTTTGTGGCCGTAGGCAGTGATGTTGGTCTGCTGGTTAAGTCGGCTCGTGGTTTAGCCACTGAGTTTAATAAGTGAATAGTTAAAGCATACTTGTCAAAATTAGAACATTAACGGGCGGATATGTTATCGGCCCCGGGAGGAATCATCATGCAGTTTCATCATCACGGCTACGTGTCAGGTGATCCAAAGATAGAGCCTGCAGCTGGCGTCGGCATTGACCGAACGAAGGAACTGCCCGATAAGATTGATGTGTTGGTGATTGGTGCCGGTCCGGCCGGTATGATTACGGCAGCACAGCTAGCGCAGTTCCCGAACGTGGAAGCGCGGCTGATTGATAGCCGTCCTGAACGTCTGGCAGTAGCTAATGCCGACGGCATTCAAGCTCGCAGCGTGGAAACTTTCCAGGCTTTTGGCTTTGCTAATGCTGTTATGGACGAAGCCTATCGAATAACGGAAATGGCTGTCTGGCGCCCCGATGATGACCAACCGGATAACATCGTACGTGCCTCGGTACCCGAAGATGACCCATCTGGAATCAGTGAGTTTCCGCACCTGATTCTCAACCAGGTGCGTGTACAGGATCATTTGGTCGATTTCATGGCCAACTCACCGGCACGTATGCAGCCCAATTACGGTATTGAATTCATCAGTATGGAAGACTCGAGGGAAGGAGAGTATCCGCTCAATGTACGAGTACGCTATACAGCTGGTGAGCGTGAAGGTGAAGAGCGCATATTGAAGGTCAAATATGTAGTTGGCTGCGATGGTGCTCATAGTCGTGTTCGCAAAGCAATCGGCCGGAAGATGGAAGGCAAGCAGGCAGCACATGCCTGGGGTGTCATGGATGTACTGGCAGTTACTGATTTCCCGGATATTCGCACCAAGTCCATCATCCAGTCCAAGTCGGGGGGCAACATCCTGCACATCCCCCGTGAAGGTGGACACCTATTCCGTATGTACGTGGATTTGGGTGAAGTTCCTACAGATGATGAAAGTCAAGAGGTGCGCAAGACCACATTCGAGCAGACGTTGGCTAAAGCCAATGAGATCATGCATCCATATTCACTGGATGTTAGGCATGTAGCTCGCTATACCGTCTATGAAATCGGCCACCGCTTGACCGACAAATTTGACGATGTCGAAGATACGACATCACATACGCCGAAAGTAATGATCGCTGGTGATGCCTGCCACACGCACAGTGCTAAGGCTGGTCAGGGTATGAACGTTTCCTTGCAGGACGGCTTCAACCTGGGCTGGAAGTTGGGGCACGTGACTTCTGGCCTGGCTCCGGCGTCAATCCTCAATACTTATAGTGAAGAGCGTAAAGAGGTGGCCCGCAACTTGATAGATTTTGACCAAAAGTGGTCACGCCTGATGGGCACTCGAGGTGAGGATTTTGAGGATCCGAAAGAGCTAGAAGAATTCTACGTCAAGACTTGGGAATTTCCGGCTGGCTTCATGACCCAATACCAGCCATCTATGATCACCGGCTCTACCACTTACCAAGGCATGGCCAGCGGCTTTCCTATCGGTAAACGGTTTCATTCAGCGCCGGTAGTGCGTGTGGCAGATGCAACACCTGTGGAGCTGGGCCATTTGGCAAGTGCCGATGGTCGCTGGCGTATTTACGCTTTTGCTGATGAAAACCATAAGGCACTTCAGGAATGGGCGCATTGGATGGAGCAATCAGAGCACTCGCCACTTAAGTTATATACCCCCGAGGGGGTAGACGCCAATACTGTTTTTGACGTCAAGGCAATTTATCCACAAACCCACGATCAGATTGAAGTCATGGATGCTCCGGCCGTGTTCAAACCCTTGGTGGGGCCCTTTGAACTGGTCAATTTGGAGAATATTTTCAGTGTAGATGCAAAGGCTAGTGATATCTTTGAAAAACGCGGTATCGACCGCACAGCTGGCGCTGTGGTCGTAGTTCGACCCGATCAGTATGTAGCCCATGTATTGCCGCTGGCGGAGCCTGAATTACTGGCTTCCTTCTTTGAGCAGTGCATGTATCCTCAAAAATGATAAAAGTGTGACATAAAAGCTGTGGTTCAATTGCTTGGAGATAAAACGACATGACTGATAAGACACTGACTTCTTCCGGCTTCTACGTTTCTCAGGAAAAGTCGCTGCAGCCGGCCAACAAGGTTCCAACGCCCCAGACGCCACCGCCTGACATTCTGCGCTGTGCCTACATGGAGCTAATCGTCACAGATATGGCGGCCTCCCGCCAATTCTATGTTGACATACTCAACCTCCAGGTCACTGAAGAAACAGAGAACGTGCTCTACCTGCGTTCATTGGAGGAATTTACCCATCACAATCTAGTATTGCGCAAAGGCGATACGCCGGCCGTGGCAGCCTTCGCATGGCGCGTGCGTTCACCCGAAGACGTGGACCGCGCCGAAGCCTATTATAAGGAGCTGGGTTGCCGGGTAGAGCGCCGTGCTGATGGTTTTGTCAAAGGCATTGGTGATGCCGTGCGGGTGGAAGATCCGCTGGGCTTTCCGGTGGAATATTTTCATGATGTTGAGCATGTGGAGCGTTTGACTTGGCGTTATGACCTGTATACTGCCGGTACTGTCCTGCGTTTGGATCATTTCAACCAGGTAACGCCGGATGTGTCACGTGCCACGCGTTATCAGCAGGATCTTGGTTTCAAGGTCACCGAAGATATTCAGGATGACGAAGGCACGGTTTATGCCGCATGGGTTCGGCGTAAATCCACGGTGCATGATACTGCCATGACAGGTGGCGATGGGCCGCGTATGCACCACATTGCCTTTGCCGCGGCGGAGCGAGGCAATATTCTGTCACTATGTGACACGCTGGGCGCGCTGCGGATGTCTGATCAAATCGAGCGTGGTCCGGGGCGGCACGGTGTATCCAATGCCTTTTATCTGTACCTGCGTGACCCCGACGGGCACCGAGTGGAAATCTACACTCAGGATTATTATACCGGTGATCCGGATAACCCCATGATTACCTGGGATGTGCATGATAACCAGCGCCGTGACTGGTGGGGTAATCCGGTAGTGCCATCTTGGTATACTGATGCGTCATGGGTGCTTGACTTGTCTGGGAATGTGCAGCCAGTTGTCGAGCGTACCGATTCTTCAGAGATGCAGGTTACCGTGGGTGCTGACGGCTTTTCTTATACCCGCAAGGATGACCAAGATGATATGCCCGATTGGAAAAAGGGCGAATACAAGATGGGCCATCAGCTGTAAGGCTATAGCCCTTTGTCATTTACCCACCGGCATCTTGGGTGCCGGTTATTTCCAAGGTTCATAAAATTATGATTGAGTCATTTTATCTTGAAGAACTGTCCGGCTATATCAATGGCCACTGGTTGAGTGCGGATTCCGGTGCAACCTTTGCCGTATCCAACCCGGCCACTGGCCAGACATTGGCTGAGGTACCATATATGGGCGCTGCCGAGACACAGCGCGCCATCAACGCTGCGGAATCGTCGCAGCTGGACGTTCCTGGCGAAGATGTCCGCCAGAGCTGGCTTCGTGACATCGCAGAAGTTTTGCGCGCCGAAAAAGATGAAATTGGTCGTATCCTGTGCATGGAGCATGGTAAGCCCTTGCCCGAAGCCTGTGATGAAGTTGAGTATGCAGCTAGTTTTTTTGACTACTATGCTGACATTATGACGGATGCGCTGGCTCCTGAGGTAATGCCAGACCAGGTCAAGGGCTGCAAGTGGACCGTCTATAAGCGTTCCATTGGGGTCACGGGACTGATTACACCATGGAATTTCCCGATTGGCATGATTGCCAAGAAACTGGCACCGGCGCTGGCAGCGGGTTGTCCGGTAGTAGTCAAGCCAGCTAGTGAAACACCTTTGACCATGATTGCACTGTTCAGGCTCATGGCTGACAGGCTTGATATACCCGCTGGCATGATCAATCTGGTGATGGGTTCGTCTTCTGCCATTGGTACTGAGTTGATGACGTCACCGATCGTGCACCTGGTATCGTTTACTGGCTCTACTGAAGTGGGGCAGCTACTTCTGGAACAATCAAATAATCAAGTCAAAAGATTGGGCTTGGAATTGGGTGGTAATGCTCCATTCATTGTGCTGGACGACGCTGATCTGGATGCCGCGGCCGACCACCTAATTGCCAACAAATTTCGAGGTGGTGGCCAGACTTGTGTTTGTGCTAACCGGGTATATGTACAGTCGGCAGTTTATAGTGCCTTTGCTGAAAAGGTCGTGGCCCGCGCGCAGGCGCTAAAGGTGGGTGACGGAATGACATCCGGCGTTAATGTTGGTCCGTTAATCAATGCTGCCGGTTTCGATAAGGTTAAGGCGCATGTCACTGATGCGCTACAAAATGGTGCCCAGTTAGTACAAGGTCCAAAGCCGGAGGCAATGGAAGCAGAAAAAAGTCTGCTATACTCGCCCACCGTTCTCACTGATGTGACCCAGGACATGTTATGTTGCCAAGAAGAAACCTTTGGCCCCTTGGTGCCGCTAGTACGCTTTGAAACCGATGAAGAAGCGCTGACATTGGGAAACCAGTCTGAATTTGGCTTAGCTGCTTATGTTTTTAGTGCCGATTCGGTACGAGCCGATCGACTTATTCGCCATTTGCACTATGGACACTGTGGCTACAATACTGGTACCGGACCGGCGGCACATACGCCTTTTGGCGGTATGCTGAAGTCGGGCATTGGTTATGAAGGCGGTTATGCCGGACTAATGGAGTATATTGAACTGCAGAGCGTTCCAGATGGCAGTTAAATAATGAAAAAGGGGTGTTATAAATCAAGCGCCCCACTGCAAGCATGGATAGATATTAAAGTGAAAGAGATGGAAGCAAATCAAATAGAGAAGTTATCTGAGGCGACGGAGCGACCACAACCACCGGCCACGCGGCGTGCCTTGCCGATGGCATTGTTGCAAGCGCGCGAGTCGGTTATGTCGCGATTTCGTCCGGTTCTGCATGAGCATGGCATTACCGAGCAGCAGTGGCGCGTTATGCGTGTTCTGTCCGAAAATGACGTGCTCACTGCTATGGCTATCTCTGAACAAGCCAATATTTTTGCTTCCAGCTTGTCACGCATCCTCAAGACATTGGAAAAGCACGGTTTGGTCGTTCGTCTTAAAAGTGTTGATGATGCCCGGCTTACCTTGATTCGCCTAACTGAAGAAGGTCATGACATTATTGACCAGATAGCGCCGGAAAGCCTGTCAATATATGCCAAACTAGAGGAGGAGTTAGGAGGCGGGGAGCGTATTGAGCTGTTAATAAGCATGCTTAATGAGCTGACTGAGCTTCATCACAAGTAAAGAATAGGTTATGCTTCCGCCTAGCTACCTTGCTGTTTTATATACTCGAAGAGCTATTGGTACTAATAGCATTTAACTTTACTAGAGACTATTAGTCAAGGATATAAATCTTGACTAGTAAAATTAAATTTAACATATTATTTAATAAGTTTAATAAATACAGGAGATAGATGATGAGAGTAAATAAGATGGTAGCTGCTGTGGCTGCTGGTTTTTTTATTGCTGCTAATAATGCTTACTCAGCGGAAGTGAATTTGCGTTTCGAACATTTTCTGCCGGCAAATTCCAATGCCCAGAAGAATGTTATCGAACCTTGGTGTGAAGATCTGAATGAGGAGTCAGATGGACGCATAGAATGTGATATCTATCCATCCATGCAGTTGGGAGGTGAACCTAGTCAGCTGGTAGATATGGTTCGGAATAACGTGATAGACGTAGCTTGGACAGCACTGGGATATTCTCCAGGTCGATTCCGGCGTAGTGAGGCACTTGAGCTGCCATTTATATTGCCCGCCGGTGGTGAAACGGCCAGCCGTATCGTTTGGGATTATAGCCAGCGATATGCCCAGGAAGATTTCGAAGATTATAAAGTGCTGGCTGTTTATAGTGACGGTGGTGGCGCAATTCACACTACCAGCAAAGCTGTTCACGATCTGGATGATCTAGATGGATTGCGCCTCAGAGCCTCTACGCGCATGGCTTCAAAGTTGCTTGACTCGCTAGGTGCTACACCGGTAAGTATGCCTCCTAGTCAGATCGCAAACACTTTGTCAAAGGGCGTTATAGATGGTGCTTTAGCTGTCTGGGAGGTTGTTCCGCCTACCAAAATGGATGAGACTACCTTCTATCATACTGAGGTCTCATCCTACGACCCGAACGCCGAGCCTGAGCGCGCTACCAGCACCGTTACTACGCTGGCAGTACTGATGAACAAAAGAAAGTATCAAAATATGCCGGAGGATCTGAAAAAGATTCTTGATAAGTACAGTGGTGAAGCACTATCGGTGCGTTTCGGCAAGGCGTGGGATGATAAAATACAAGAGTATCGTGATGATATTGGAACACAGCCGGATCAGGAAATTATTCGTGTAGACGATAAAGTTTATGAAAATATGCTTGAGGCTTCCGGTAAAGTTACCGAAGAATGGCTTGCTTCCAACAAGGGTGACTTTGATCGCCAGGAAATGCTGGATCATTTGAAAGATACTGTTAGTGAATACGCATCCGGTATCGAAAATTAATCAGTTGATACTCAGTGTTAATCCCGATGCATAGCCAATGCATCGGGAGCTCCAATGGAGGAGCTGATTATGATTGGAAAATCTTTAAAATATCTAGCTACGGCGTTGGCTTTGATTGGCGGCATGATCGTGTTAGCACTCATTGCTATGTCGCTAGTATCACTTGTGGGGCGAAAGATTTTCTCCTCCCCTATTCCTGGCGATATCGAAATGCTGGAAATGGCTATTGCCGTAGCAGTTACAGCTTTTTTACCGCTGTGTGAGCTCAATGGTAACCATATTCGAGTGGATTTCTTGGCTGGCTTTTTTCCGGCCGTGGTTAACCGCATACTGCTATGCATTGGTCATGGTTTACTGGCTAGTGTTGGTATATTAGTAACCTGGCGCACACTCCTGTTAGTGAGTAGCAGCTTAAACTATGAGTCGAGTTCAACTATGTTAGCCGTACCTCTTTGGATACCCCAGGCTCTAATGGTGCCCAGTTTAGCGCTGTTGGTATTGTGTGCGCTCTATCGAGCAGGGCGCTCTCTTGTTGAGCCTGAGACAGCGTCATCTGATATTGATGACACATTGGAAGAGGTTCAATCATGAGTGGCATTGCAATTGGCCTGATCGCATTGGCGGTGGTGCTGGGCCTTCTAGCACTTCGTATCCATATTGGTATTGGCATGTTTCTGGGTGGCATTGTCTGTTACCTCATTGTCTATAATGGTGATACCAATGCCTTGATGTTTACCCTCAATAAGCTGGTATATGCACGGATGTCAGATTATGATCTTGCCGTAATACCGCTTTTTTTGCTTATGGGGCAATTCGCCATTTACGGCGGTTTGTCACGCTCATTGTTTAATGCTGCTTCTGCTTTTATTGGGCACTGGCGTGGGGGCATGGCTATGGCTACCACCGGCGCTTGTGCCGGCTTTGGCGCTATTTGTGGGTCATCGCTGGCTACGGCCGCCACCATGAGCCAGATAGCTATGCCCGAATTGGATAGGCATCATTATCCGAAAGGTTTGTCCGCTGGTACTATTGCCGCGGGCGGTACGTTGGGTATTCTGATTCCACCATCAGTGCCATTGATCGTCTATGCAGTACTAGTTCAGGCTTCCATTGGGAAGTTGTTCATGGCAGCCATTATTCCAGGCATTATCGCTATGCTGGGTTATTGGGCTGTTATTTGGGTTGTGGCTTCACGCACCATGAAAGATATGCCGACCATCCCCAAAGCCAGCTGGGCGACACGTTTACAGTCGCTGTTGGAAGTCATGCCGGTGGCGCTGGTCTTCGTGGTGGTGATCTATGGTATCTATGGTGGCTGGGCTAATCTAACTGAGGCTGCTTCTATTGGGGCAGCCGCTTGTGGCCTATATGCCTGGCTGCGTGGAGGCATGAGAAGCCACGGGTTGTACAAGAGCTTAATCGGTACCGCTGAAACCACAGCTATGATTTATTTGATCGTTGTTGGCGCAGATTTGCTCAATAGCGGCCTAGCGTTAACGCATATGCCCGCAGAACTTGCGCAGTGGGTGCAGGACATTGGACTGCAACCCATGTTAGTAATCACTGCCATTTTGCTCATTTATCTGATACTGGGGTGCGTCATGGATTCCCTGTCCATGATCTTTTTGACTATTCCGATCTTCTATCCGATTGTTACGGGCTTGCCATTCTTTGACTTGACACAAGAACAGGTAACTATCTGGTTCGGCAT
This sequence comes from Halomonas piscis, assembly GCF_031886125.1. NCBI lineage: Bacteria > Pseudomonadati > Pseudomonadota > Gammaproteobacteria > Oceanospirillales > Halomonadaceae > Halomonas > Halomonas piscis. The sequence goes on along the minus strand of NZ_CP119391.1, from coordinate 3,161,531 downwards.
CATTGCCCTGATGGTGGTGGAAATTGGTCTGATCACACCGCCCGTGGGTATGAACCTATTTATCGTGCATAAATCTAGCGGAACACCACTGAGCCGAGTAGCCCGAGGTATCTTGCCTTTTCTATGTGCTGATGCCTTACGTATCGCGCTATTGGTGATACTGCCGTCATTGTCGTTGATGCTGATTTCACTCTGAAGATCTTTGGGTCAGCAAGCGTGTTGTGACAAATAGTCTAGATAATATAGAAGAGCCCGGGATTATGATGTTCCCGGGCTTTTTTTGGGGGTCTTTAAATAGCTAGACTTGAGCTAAGTAATGCTTGACGAATTCTTCCGTCTGAACTTCCCATAGTACGGGAGTGCCTTTTTTAATTAGCCAGCTATCGCCAGGCTTGTAATGTCTTTTCTGGCCGGTGTTTTCATCCGTTAGGATGACCTCACCGGCAACGACACATGCATGTTCTGTGAATGGGTAGTGCATGCGAAAAGTCGATTGATCTACTCCGAAATAGGCGGCATGGTTGCCTTCTTCAGGTGAACCAATAGTGGGTTGCAGATAGGCATTGGCTTTGCCAGCAACGATAGTTGCGCCTAGCAGTTCTACAGTACCAATGTGATCCAAGTCAGTCAGTTTTCTTGGCTCGATTGGGGTCATTTTTACACTCCTGCTCTTTGGATGTTGATGATTTCCGGAACTAATTGGCTTATATCTTACCGGCGAAAGAAAAGTCAGCGCCGGCCTGTCCAGTAGCCTGAGGTTTGATGCCAAAATTTAGCGGCTGTCAGAATGGCGTTGCTCATTGAGTCCTTGGCTGGAATCTTTGTCCGTCTGATCGAGCTGATTAAGTCGTAACGTTCCGATCCTTTATTCATGCCTTCGGCCAGCACCTTGCAGATGATGTGACTGGGCGTAACGCCAAACCCGGCGTATCCTTGAACGAAATAAACATTAGGGTGTTGTTCCAGCGAACCGATTTGTGGAAACAGGTTGGCCCCGCAGGCCATGGGGCCACCCCAGGCCAGATCGATTTTCACATCCTTCAGGTATGGGAAAATCTTGAGCATTAGGTTGCGGTTCCACTCTTTCAGGTTGCGTGGGATATGTTCTACAAGGCTGGTAGCAGAGCCAAAAAGTAGACGATTTTCATTGGTTACACGGTAGTAATCGATGACGGGGCGAATATCACTATAGGCGCCCCGGATCGGACTTATGCGCTCGATAAGCTCGTCTGATAAGGGCTCTGTTACTATTTGGAAGGCATGAGTATTAATGGTGGTTTGATGCAGGTTATGCTCCATGCCGTTGAGAAAAGCATTGCAGGCCCAGAGCATCTTGCTGGCCGTTACAGATCCTTTGGCAGTGCGAACTTTGATTCGGTCACCATATTCGACTTCCAAGGCTGGGCTATATTCGTAGATGCGAGCGCCATGGTCTTGGAGTGCTTTGGCTTCTCCCAGCAGTAGGTTGAGCGAATGCACGTGACCGGCGCCCATGTGCAGCAGGCCGCAGGAATAGGCATCCGAGCCAACAATTTTCTTTACGTCTGAGCCGGTGAACAGCTCGATATGTTCATCTGGGGCAACTTCCTTAAAAGCTTTCTCCCATCCGCGCAGCGTTTTTTCCTGACGGTGGTTGAAACCCATATAGCCATAGCCATATTCAAAGTCGGCATCGATACCATATTTTTCGATGCGTGACTTTATAATATTGGCACCAGCATCGGAGAGCTCAAAGATAGTTTTCATACCAGCATCGCCGACATCCTTCTGGATCGCGTCGAGATCATGACCAATACCAGCCATGATTTGACCACCATTACGACCGGTACCGCCAAAACCAAGATAACGTCCTTCCAGTACTGCTATGTTAGTAATACCTTGTTCTGCAAGCTCCAGTGCTGTGTTAATGCCGGAAAAACCACCTCCAATGACAACTACATCTGCCTCAATGTCTTCCTCCAGAGAAGGGAAGTTAATATCATATTTTTTCGTAGCAGTATAATAAGTTTCGTTTTCAACGTTATACATAAAGCGTCTCTGCTGGGTGAGGGTTTTGTATTTTTCTATATTAGTTGTGTATGAATAAAGTTTTATGGATAACTTTGAAGCTAAATATATCTAATTGGTTTTTCTATTTTTGGAAAAGAGGTGTTTCAATGCCTATATAAAACTGCTTATGCTAGATAGGATGTAAGATGGTGCTGGTGGCTGTCAAGATGGAAAAAAAGGTTGGCATGCATGCAAAATAATTTGGCAATGTTAAAAAAGAATTATGTCATATGGATGCTATAATTTCCAAAATCCATAGAGAAATGGCAACACTTTGGACCTGGGCTTATAGAATAACTGTATCATTTTGGACCACGAGGTAGAGGCAGGAAGGTCAGCACCGGTACCTGTCCTGCTTTACCTACCAAAGTTAAGCAGAGCATGAGATACCGGAAGCTGACCCGGATACAACGGTTGAAGGTCGACACTACATCGGCCATTGGGAAGGGGGGACCGTGTTCAGGGCCAAACACAATCGGGTCTGGCTACGCTGGTAGAGCGGCGTCGCGGTTAGCTACTGGCAGCACAGCTGCATAGAGTTCTCGGCGGAGCTGACGAAAGCAGCTACGATCCGCTCTGCTGAAGCCTCGTCGAGGGGCATTAAAAACCATAAGGCTGGACAATGGCTCGGCATTTTATGAACACCAGGCCGTAGCCAAGGCAGTGACCGCAGCGATGTACTTCTGGAATGCTTACTGCTTGGAGCTGCTTGGGGGCGATGACTGTCAAGCTTGTTGGAAGTGTGCCCTGAACCCGCCTCATTCACGAGGGTGCTGATTGAGCGGTCTGAAGGTACTGACTGGTGGCATCGCTTATCAGGATCGGCTTCTTCAGTGCGAATGGCCGTTGAGTAATGCCAAAACGCTGAAATTTTCCCGCTTTCTTATAGCTCTTTGGAATCAATTGCGACCGTCCAAGCAGCCGTGATCGCCGCCCGCCGCTCCGGTCGCTCGCTTTCTGATGCTGTGGTGGTCTCGCAGGAGCGTCAGCTCAGTGCGGTCAGCTTCGGCAGCCCCTTCAGCAGCGTCGGCCACCACTTGTCGGCGGCGGCACCCAGATGAACGGTGATTCGCCGAGCGTGCAGCCTCAGCGTGGCGGCGACCTTCAGCACCTGCTCGCGCATCCGGCTGAGGCTCCAGCCTTGCCGGGTCTGCCGCTCCAGCAGGCAGCGCAGGCCATGCAGGACCTGGTAGGCGTAGAGGCTGAGCAGCAGGCTCACCTCGTTGCGTGCCATCACGTCCTGAACGGTGGAGGCGCCGCGATCGGTCGACGAGAGGTGCACGTCGAGCGCCGACTTCACCTCGCCCATGTGCGCCTCGGCGCTGCCGCGCTTGCGGTAGAGCGCCAGGACCTTCTCCGGCGGCCAGTCGAACTTGCCGAGGTTGGTGACTAGGAAGAAGGCATGCAGCAGCAGGTCATCGGGGCGTTCCTGCACCACCAGCACCACGCGACGCGGTGCCGACCAAGAGCCCGCTTGATACTCCAGGTCATGGCACCACTCGCGAGGCTGCTCGGGTGGCCGGCCGGGTGGCCGCTTCAGGTGCGGTGCCGCCAGCTTCTGCAGACCGGTGTGACTGCGCAGCCGGCCCAGGTACTCGATGTCACGCTCTTCCAGGGCCGCCAGCGTCGCGTTGTCGGTGAAACCGGCGTCGATGCGCACGCGAACCTGAGCCCCGGTGCTCTCGTTGAGTCGCCGCACCAGATGCGGGATCCAGGTGTCGGCGTTCTCGGCCGGGCCGGCGTTGCCCTCGCGCAGCAGGCCGCCCACCATGTCACCGGTCTCGGCCAGCGAGGCGACCAGCGGCGAGTAGATGCGGGCCCCGTAAAGGCCATGATAGGCCGACCCGCCCTGGTGGCCATGCACCTCGATCGGCAGGCCGTCGATGTCCAGCGTCAGCTGTTTGGGACGTTCACCGTTCTGCAGCGAGGTCAGGCGCCAGACCACCAGCCGCAACAGGCCTTCGTGCACGGCATCGATATTGTCGTTACGACCGAGGCAGCTCAGCAGCCGCGACAGCGTGGCTTGAGACGGCCGGTCCTGGACCAAGGGCGTCATGCCGCGCGCATCGCTGCAGGCCAACTGCCAAAGCGGGTCACGGCGCAGCGTGTCGGTATCGCTGAGATCGATCCAGCCCATCGCACGCTGCAGCACCAGGGTACGCAACTGGCTGGCCAGCGAATGACGGATGCGCAGCGGGTGGCGTCGATCGACCAGATTGTCTTCCAGCGCCTCGATCACGCCGCTGTTGTCGAGGGCCTCACGCAACAGCAGAGCGCCGCTGTCGCTGGTGGTGCGCTGGCCGCTCAGCTCAACACGGACAGCGCCGTTGCATGAGGGCGTCCAGGTGGATAGGCTTTCACCCATAGCGGATGGCTCTCTTGGTTCAGGTTCTTGGCGGAACACACTGAATTTTCAAGAGAATACCATCCGCTATCTTCGTTTTCAGGCCGGCCTCATGAATAAGCCGGGCTGAAGGCTGAGCATGAGTAACGTGCCAGTCATGCTGTATCTGTGATGAGGGCGGGCCCCTCGGATACGCCGATCAGGCGGTGTGTCCAAACCACCCTGAGCTGCTGGCGTCAAGAGCGTCGGTGGTGAGCGTCAGTGGAAAAGGCAAGGCGAGACCTTGTCAGGTGTGAATAGCGGAGACGAACGAAAGTGAACCACCGACGAAGTGTCGATAATTGCAACCGATATCAAAACTGGGGTCTTTCCAATGCCCCAGGACAAGTCAGGCGGCAACCTGAACGTGGGCCTGGCGGTATCCGGCATAGAGGTGGCGTGACCGTTATTCAGGCGCAGATACGGAACAGGGGAACCTGTCACGTCGATGCCAAGGGAGCGATTCAATCAGAAACCCTGAGAGAATCTGAGTACCAATGCGACGTACAGGGGCGGAGTCGTGCGTAGTAGCGATGAAAAGGCTGTAATGGCCTTGGAGCGAAGGCACGGCCCTATCCAGCCTGAGCAAGGAGGCAACTGTCATGAGGCAGGATGACCTTCGTGTGATGGCAAAACCCTTCGAGATACCCAAGCGGACGCTCTGGGAGGCCTGGAAACGCGTGGCGGCCAACAAAGGTGCGCCGGGCGTCGACAAGGAGAGCATCCCAGCCTTTCAGGATAAGCTTGGTCCCAATCTGTACAAGTTGTGGAACCGCATGAGTTCGGGCAGCTATCATCCTGCACCTGTTCGCCAAGTTCTGATACCGAAAGGTGATGGGCAGTTCAGGCCGCTGGGGATTCCTACGGTCGGCGACAGGGTTGCGCAGATGGCAGTAAAGATGATCCTGGAGCCCAGGCTCGAAAGACTCTTCCACACGTCGTCATTCGGCTATCGCCCAGGGCGTGGTGCACACCAGGCGGTGATGCAAGCACGTCGAAACTGCTGGCGATATGACTGGGTGGTAGATCTGGATATGAAGGCATTCTTCGATACCATCGACCATGATCTACTGATGAAAGCGGTGGAGAAGCATGTGCCTGAGCCCTGGATTCGCCTTTATATTCGCAGATGGCTAAAAGCCCCAGTGATGCAGGAAGATGGGTCGAAAGTAGAGAGGGATAGAGGCACGCCGCAAGGCGGTGTCATTTCACCAATATTGGCGAACCTTTTCCTGCATTATGCCTTTGATGCCTGGATGGCACGCACGTTTCCTCATCTTCCCTTTGAAAGGTACGCCGATGATGTGGTCTGCCACTGTCGGACAAAGGAGGAGGCAGAGGCGCTGCTGACCGCCTTGCATTACAGAATGAGCGAATGCCGCCTGGAATTGCATCCTGAGAAGACTAAAGTGGTGTACTGCAAAGACGGCCGCCGAAAGGGTGGTCACCCGCATACTCGCTTTGATTTTCTGGGGTTCAGCTTCCACGCTAGAACCGTGCAGGACAAGCAGGGAAATCTATTTACTGGGTTCAACCCCGGGGTGAGCCGCAAGGCACTTAAGCGGATACATGAAACGCTCCGACGTATGAATATCAATCGAGCGACATGGGCAGACCTTCGTCAACTGGCGGATTGGCTCAACCCCATGGTGCGAGGTTGGGTGACATATTATGGAAAGTTCTATCCGCAGCCTCTGGAACGAGCGCTGGTGAAGATCGACCTCCGTCTGGGCCGTTGGGCACGCAACAAGTACAAGCGTTTGAGAGGGCACAAGCGCCGGTCATGGGCTTGGGTAAAGAAGGTCCGTGAAGCACAGCCAACTCTCTTTGCGCACTGGGAGTTCGTCTACTCGAAGAAGGTTGGATAGGAGGAGCCGTATGAATCGAGAGGTTCACGTACGGTTCTGTGAGAGCCTGAGGGGGCGGTTCCCTCGGGCTACTCGACCCTGGAATCAGGCGGCTTCTAATCGCTGATCCTGTTGAACCAGCGGGTCTTCCTGGTCGGGGTTCAGCCAGACTGTCCGGCGCGGTGTCCAGTTGCGGGTGGCACTGCTCCACCGCCCGGGATGTTGCCGTTTCGCCTCGGCATAGATGGCGCCTCGCCTTGCCAGCACCTCGTTATCCAGGCCGGCATGCCGCTCACCCGGGGTGACGAACCGTATGGCGCTGTGGCGGTGTTCGTGGTTGTACCAGTGCACGAAGCGCGTCACCCACTGCTGCGCCGCTAACAGGCTCTCGTAGCCGTCCATCGGGTAGTCGGGCCGGTACTTGCAGGTCCTGAACAGCGACTCCGAGAAGGCGTTGATGCTCCTATATCTGTCAAGTCGCGTATTCAGCTACTTTGGGGCCATACCGTAGGAGACGATAAACCTCACGAATGATGTAACGCTTGAGGCACCTGACAATGTCACGTTTCGTCTTGCCTTCTGCGGTCCTTCGCGCAACGTACACCTTAGTTGGCTCGTGGCCTCGCATTCGCACAATCGCCGCGCGATAGATGGCAGCATTGAGCTGTCTGTGTCCACCCCTGTTGATTCTATATCGGCCTGATGTCATGCCTGATGAGGCGGGAATAGGGCTAATGCCGGCCAGCTTTGCCAATGCCGCCTCGGATTTGATCCTTTCAGGATTATCTCCCACAACAATCAGTATTTCTGCTGCCGTGTGAGTGCTGATGCCATACGACTCGACCAGCTGCGGTACGGCTTCTTGGACAAGGTCATAGATCATTTTATTCAATGCACCGGCTTCCTCATCCAGAGAAATCCAGCGCCGAGACAGGGAACGAAGCGTATGTTTAATGCTATCTGTCGTATTCTCCAACAAGCTGGGACGTAGCCTGGAAAATTTGTGTGCAAGCGCCAATGGCGTTTTCGCTTCAGCGCTAGCCCGGACATCGTCTGGTGCATGAACCAGCATGGCCTTCAGGGTCACCATGGCCGCTGTACGGGCTTTGACGGCCGTATCATAAGCCACCTTCAGCTGCCGAACCATTTCAGCAGTGCCATCGGTCACCTTGGGTATAGCGGTTGCCGTTCTGGACAGAACAGCACGGGCGGCATTCTCGGCGTCTAGGGTATCGGATTTTCCATTCAGCCGCCTGAGACGGCGATTGGGGCGACTCACCTCGATGACCAACGTGTCATGCCGGCGAATGAAGGAAGTCAGAGCGGCGCCGTAGGAACCGGTGCCTTCCACACCAAAGGCCAGGATTCGACCAAAAGAGCGTGCCCAGGCCAGCAGCTTTTCAAAGCCGTCACGGTCCGCCGTAACTGAAAGCGTTGATCGTAGGCCAGCGGTTGTATCTACAACGGCAGCAACATGGATATGCTTATGCGTATCCACCCCAACGACGATATGGCCGGAAGGTGCGATATCAGGTAACTGTAAAGCCGTCATGTCAGCCTCTGAGTATGTCGAGTTATGGTCTCCAGAATCGGCCAAGTGGACAGGACTGTCATGAGAGTATATGCCTTCAGGCTCCTATTAAGTCACAGCTTCGCCATACTGGATCAGGTGCCCGGTCCGGAGCTGACAGATCAACGCCAAGGCATGCAACGGCCAATCATTGCAAGAGTCAAGCCACCAAGACCAGGTCTTCCGGATCGATTATGAATCCGACGTATAAAGACTGACAGTCATTGGAGACCCGAGGGCGGCTGTACGATGGGGTGATGTTTAACCGCTGCAGCGTCGCCTGAAGCGTCGAGCCTTTCATGGCGGAGCCATTATCGGCGTGCAATACCAGTGGCTGGTTGATGCAGCCTTCCCGCAGTACGGCACGCTGGATTACCTCGCTGCTGTTGGCCATGGATTCCTGGTCGAAGACCTCGGCATCGACGATTTTGCGGCTGTAGATGTCGATGATCATGTACAGGTAGTAGAACTGCCCACGCACCTGGGTCGGTAAGTAGGTCACGTCCCAGCTCCAGCAAGCATTGGGGCGTGTCACCCGGTGTCGCTGTGGGTCGCCCTTGGGACGTGGAGCGCGAGCGCGGCCACGGTGGTGCTGCTCACCATGCTCCCGGAGGATGCGGTAGTAGCTGGACTCTGACGCCACGTAGCGGCCTTCTTCGTCCAGCAGCCGCGGCACGATCTGTCCGGGCGGCAGGCTGGCGAACTCAGGACGATGGCAAATCTCCAGCACCTGCTGACGTTCCTCCGGCGATAGGGCATGGCGCGGGACAGGCCTCACCGCTTTAGGCCGGCGATCCTGATCACCCCGCACCCAGCGGCGATACGTGTTGGTACCGATGCCGAGCTCTGCACACGCGGCTTGCAGGCGGGCTCCTTCGGCGAGGGCCTCATCGATCAGCTGTATGGCGTCCTGGCGATCTGAAGTGCTGATCATTCGTCCTCGTCCCCCCAGATCGCTCGTGCCTTTTTTCGCAATGTCAGTAGTGCAGCGGTTTCCGCCAGCGCGGCCTCCTTGCGGCGGAGCTCGCGCTTGAGTGCCTTGTTCTCCTGGCGCTCCGCCTTGCGTGCCTCACTCTGCTGCTTGGTGGCGGCATCGCTTCGGTCGTTAGCGCCTTCACAGCTCGCACGCCAGCGCTGGACCTGCTCGGGATAGAGGCCACGCTGCCGGCAGTATTCGGCACGCTCAGCCTCGCTGAGGGCCGCCGTCTCCAGAACGGCGTGGAACTTGTCCTGCGAGCTCCAGCCTTCGGGATCATCGCTCTGGTCAGGTAGCAAACGGCCTGCTTGTCGAGCCTTCTTGCGCCAGTTGTACAGTGTCGCAGCGGAGATGCCTTCTTCCTGGGCCACTTCTGCCACCGTGCGGTTGTGCGGTGGGAGCAGCTTCTTGAGGATGGCTTCCCGGCGCTCGTCGGAGTACTTCATCGGAACCTCATCACGCCCCATATGGTTCAGAGTCTAGGGTGTGTTAACAATCATTAGTTTCGTTTAAACTGATTTAGTATTCATAGATTTTGGTGGGCCATGAGTCGGTTGAAGTTACGCGATGATCAGTGGGAGCGAATCGAGCACCTGCTCCCCGGCAAAGCCTCAGACTGTGGGGTAACTGCCAAGGACAATCGCCTGTTCGTGGAAGCCGTGCTCTGGATCGCTCGGACCGGCGCCCCGTGGCGTGATCTTCCCGAATCTTTTGGGCGCTGGCACACCGTCTACATGCGGTATAACCGTTGGTCACGAAAGGGCGTTTGGCAGCGTATTTTTGACACAGTAGCCGACGATCCCGATCTAGAGCAGCTGATGATCGACGGTAGCATCGTCAGGGTGCACCAGCATGGAGCGTCAAAAAAAACACGCAAGACGTCGAAGCCATGGGCAAATCTCGAGGCGGATTGAGCACCAAAATTCATGCCGCAGTCGATGCGTTAGGTAACCCAGTACGATTGGTTCTCACACCGGGCCAGGCGTCGGAGTATGGTGCTGCTCCCGCTCTACTGGAAGGTTTTTCCCCGCAAGCAGTGCTGGGCGACAAGGGGTATGACTCCACTGCTCTGCGGGACATGATTCAGGCCGCAGGTGCCGAGCCGGTGATTCCTCCGAAAAAGAATCGTTTGGCGCGCATTGAAGTAGACTGGCACTGTTACCAAGATCGCAATCTGGTGGAGAGGTTCTTTCAGAAAATCAAGAAGTTCCGGCGGTTATCTACACGCTATGAGCGACTGGCAAGAAACTACCAGTCACTCCTCTGCCTCGTGTCAGCCGCCATATGGCTGGCCTAATTGTTAACGCCCCCTAACAGCCGCTGAAACTCCAACTAGCGTGACAGTGGGGGGGGGGGCAACGAGAATACCCGTGGCGTGAAACGACAATATCCTCTCAAGAAAACCGATTTTCCGTCGGGGCACTGAATATTGAGCGACGCAGGATAATCAGGAAGCTGAATGACCGTCCACGAAAACGGCTTGGCTATCAGGCACCGGTGCAAGTGTTTCTGGACGGATACTCGGGTGCCCTGGTTACCGCAGGTGCTGCGCTTATTGTTTGAATCCAGGTAATGAAAGGAGGCTATCATGTCATATACTATCAACCGCACGACACGTTTCCTCTTCCCCATCACGGGCACCATCATGGCAGTTGTACTGTCAATGAGCAGTGCAGCCTCAGCAAGCAAGCCGGCTTCGACTGCGACATCAGAGGCACGTGTCGCGGTCGAAGATCTGGTCAGCCCAACGCAGGTGGTTACCCTTGGCACTGGCACGCCTAATATCATCCAGGGCCGCGCCGGAACTGCCACTGCGGTTATCGTCAACCATGATGAAGTCTACCTTTTTGATGCTGGTGCCGGCTTCATGGAGACACTGGCTGAGTTCCAGGATGAAGATAAGCGTGGAATCTTTCCCGTATCGCCCTCCTATCCAACGTTCATGTATCCAACCTTTCTTGATAAGCTTTTTCTGACCCATCTGGATTCCGATCATATTCTCGGCATCCCCGAGCTACTACTGCGTGGGTGGGTGCTTGAGCGTAACCAGCCAGTTAGCGTCTGGGGGCCAGAAGGCACCCAAACCGTTGTCGATGGCGTTGTCGAAGCCTATCAGCCCGATATTCAGCACCGCTTGGATAGCCTACCGATTGGTCAGGAGGCTCCCTATACCGGAATCGTCGAGGAGTTTGGTTCGGAGCCTGGCGTTGTTTATCAGGATCGTTACGTTACCGTCACGGCCTTTAACGTGAACCACGGAACCTGGGAGGCGGGTGAGGCTTTCGGCTATCGCATTGAAGCACCGGATAAAACCATTGTTATCTCTGGTGATACCCGCCCGACTCCCAACCTGATCGAGCACGCGCAGGGCGCTGATATTCTGCTTCATGAAGTCATGTCTCAGACCGGTCTGGAAGGGTTGCCACAAAAGTGGCAGGGTTACATGAAAGAAGCCCATACCACTACCGGACAGCTTGCCGATATCGCCAGGCAAATTGATCCCGAGTTACTGGTGATGATCCACCCCCTCTTCCTGGGTGCGTCGGAAAATACCCTGGTCGACGAGATGGCCCAAGCCTACGATGGCAAGTTTGAGCTGGCCGATGACGGGGATGTCTTTGATTGAGGTATGGGGTTAGTTGCCAGGCCGGTGAGAGCGAAAGCAAACAGGCTGGAATGACGACTATTTAGTGAGCCTCCATTCGTCAATGCGCTCAGCTGCGATAGCCCTGCACGCTGCTATCAATTTCTGGACGCGCCGGGGGCCGATCTGCTAACAATATCGGGTTGCCCATATTTTGTTGCGCAAAGCGAGCTGTGATTTTTTATCCGCCGGCGTGCGGCCCTTTCCCGTGAGATACCAGAATGCTTGAAGCTACCGTGAAGAAGATCCTCCAGGCCCGCGTTTACGATGCCGCCTGTGAGACCCCGATTTCCCCCGCCCCTTTTCTGTCACGCCGCTTCAACAACACCATTCTGATCAAGCGCGAAGACCTGCAGCCGGTCTATTCCTTCAAGATTCGCGGCGCCTACAACAAGATGGCGCAGCTGAGCGACGAGCAGAAGGCCAAGGGCGTGATCGCCGCCTCGGCGGGCAACCATGCCCAGGGGCTGGCCATGGCGGCGACGCAAATGGGCGTGAAAGCGACCATCGTGATGCCGCGGATCACCCCGGAAATCAAGGTGGCGGCGGTGCGTGCCCGGGGCGCCAGGGTGGTGCTCAGGGGCGACGCCTTCAGCGAGGCGGCAGAACATGCCCAGACGCTGGTGGAAGAGCACGGCTACGCCTACATTCCCCCCTTCGACGACATCGACGTCATCGCCGGTCAGGGCACCGTGGCGGTGGAAATGCTGCGCCAGCACAGCGGGCCGCTGAACGCCATCTTCGTGCCCGTGGGCGGCGGCGGGCTGATTGCCGGCGTGGCGGCCTACGTCAAGTATCTGCGCCCGGATATCAAGGTGATCGGCGTGGAGTCCGAAGACAGCGCCAGCCTCAAGGCGGCGCTTGCCGCCGGCGAGCGGGTGACCCTGGACGAAGTCGGCGTGTTTGCCGAGGGCGTGGCCGTGGCGCGCACCGGCGAGGTGCCGTTCAAGCTGATGCAGGGGCTGGTGGACGAGGTGATTACCGTCACCGCGGATGAAATGTGCGCGGCGGTGAAGGACATCTTCGAGGATACCCGGGCGGTGTCCGAAACCTCCGGGGCGCTGTCGCTGGCCGGGCTGAAAAAATACGTTCAGCAGACCGGCGCCGAGGGCGAGACGCTGATGTGCATCAACTCCGGGGCCAACACCAATTTTGACCGCCTCCAGCACATCGCCGAGCGCACCTCTCTGGGCGAGCAGCGCGAGGCCATTCTGGCGGTGACCATTGCCGAAAAGCCCGGCAGCTTCAAGAAATTCTGCCGCACCCTGGGCAAGCGCATGGTGACCGAGTTCAGCTACCGCTACGCCGACGACAGCAACGCCCACATCTTTGTCGGCGTGCAGGTGAAGCCCGGCGGCGACGACCGCCAGGCGGTGATCGACAAGCTGCGCGATGCCGGCTACCAGGTGGAAGACCTGACCGACAACGAGCTGGCCAAGGTGCATATTCGCCATCTGAGCGGCGGGCGGCCGAGCGCCAACGTGGCCGAGGCGCTGTACCGCTTCGAATTCCCCGAGCGCCCGGGGGCCCTGATGAACTTTTTGACCCGGCTGCCCCACGACTGGAACATTTCCCTGTTCCATTACCGCAACCACGGCGCCGCCTACGGTCGGGTGCTGGTGGGTATCCAGGTGCCCAACGGCGACAGCGACCACGTGGAAGAGCACCTGGATGCCATTGGCTACCGCTACTGGGAGGAAAGCGATAATCCGGCCTATCGGCTGTTCATGGCGTGAGCGGCTCTGCGCCTTTTGTCGGAAAATAGAGGGGATGGCCGCCTGTTCTGTTGTCAAGCGCCGGCGTCGCGCCTTATAGTCCCCGGGTCGAGAATGAAAAGCGTCACTAAAAACGCTGATGCGGCGTTTTCAGATCCCGGCGCTGTTATCGCCCGGGCGGAGTCCCGGGCGCGTGTCTTTTGGGAGAAGCGGTATGCGTCGTAAAAAGCCGGACATGATCACGGCCCTCACCCTCGTCTTTGCTCTGGGCGTTCTCATTACGGGGTATGCCCAGGCGCTGGCCGGCGGCTGATCACAGCCGCCCGGGGCCCTGATCCATAAGCGGGCTGCGCCGTCATGGCGCAGCCCGTTTTGTTAGGCGCGTGGCAAGGCCGCCATCCTCCGGCAGGTCCTGCGGCCTGCTTTCGCTCAATAAATTGAGTTCCCACCCTGAATGCCGCTTCATCGCCATATCCGTCCTGGTGGGAGCTGGCTTCAGTCAGCGGCTTGGCGCTTGCGCGGGCGCACCACGGCGGTGTCGGTGGCGATGGTGGTCAACGGGATGTCCCAGGGCTCCACGGGAAGCTCGCTGGCCTGCTGGCAGGCGTGGGCCACGCCGATCAGCGTCGGTTTCGGCCCCCGGCGGCGCATGAAGGCCAGGGTGCGGTCATAAAAGCCGCCGCCCATGCCCATGCGGTTGGCGTGTTCGTCGAAGCCCACCAGCGGGACGATCAGGGTGTCCAGCGCCCAGGCCGGCAAGCGATTGGCGCGGCGGGCGCCGAAGGCGACGGCGGGCTCGCGAATGCCGAAGCGGTTTTTCACCATGGGCGTACCCGGACGGTAGGCCACGAACCACAGCGAGTTGGCGGAAAGCGGGCGCAGCACCGGCAGATAGACGCTGACCCCGCGTCGATACAGCCAGGGAAGCAGGGGTAGCGGGTCGATTTCGCCGCCCGCGGGCAGATAAAGGCTAACGCGGCGGGCGCGAAGCAGCTCGGGCAGCGTTTTCAGCCGGCGGCAGAGGGCAGTTGAGGCAGCGCGCTGTTCGCGGGCAGTAAGGGCGCGGCGGCGGCGTCTCAGCTCGCGGCGCAGGGTGTTTTTTGCCGGTAAGGGCAACGATTCGGGAGCGTCAGGGTGTGGCACGATGCGTCATGGCCCTGATGAGGATTGGCAAGGGTTCTCCAGAGTGCCGCTGTCGTTTTGGCCCTGAACCCTGGGGTTCAGGTGGGTGGCCGCAGCCGAGCCGTCAGGCTTTCCGTCGCGCGGACATGCACACGGGCTCGGCTAGCGTTTGGCCTCCCTGGGTATTACGCATAGGCTCGAGGGACTACAACGACTGGCGCACACCCCAGAGAACATCTCTATCCTACCAGAGGCCCGCGCTCAGGCCAAAGAGCGGGCAGGTCGATTATCTTTGGCGTCTTGTCAGGAGAGGGCCGGGGGTCAATCCCGATCTTTCTTCAGCGCCTCGTCCAGACGCTCGCTCAGGCGAGTGAGCTCGGCCTCGCGGTCGCGCTGCTCGTCCAGGGTTTCCAGTAGCTCGTGGGTGATGTTGAGCGCGGCCATGACCGTGACCCGATCGTTGCTCAGGGCAGCGCTTTGCGACTGGATGCCGTGCATGGCGCGATCCAGATAGCGCGCGGCGCGTTCCAGCTTGTCTTCAGTCCCCGGGTCGCAGGCGATGGTGTAATACCGCCCCAGCAGGGTGATTTCTGTGGTTGGACGCTTGGCGTCACTCATCCGTTGCTCCAGCGCAGGCCATCAAGGGATCTATGCGTTAACATGCCCCTGTGGGCAGGTAAAGCGAGGCTTGGTCCGGGGCCGGCGCGAGGCCGGTATCGGACGCTATAAACTGCTCAACTATAAGAGAGCCTGCGCGCCGGGGTCAACGCGCCCCCGACCAACGCGCTTGCCGTATCGCCTTTGTCTTACTCTGTGTCAATGACTGTTTCAACGGATTGCCCTTTATGTCCCTGATCGACGAACGCCAGGATTTTTCCGCTATTGCCGACGTGTATCTGCTGCATGGAAGCATGCAGTCGCCGGCTTTTCTCGACGGCCGGCTATGCGCGCTGCTGGCGCTCAAGGACGTCAGCGCCGAGGCCTGGCTGGACGAAGTGTGCTCGAGTCTGGGGGTCGAGCAGCCCCGGGACTCGGCCAGCGCCGAGCGGCTTCTGGGCTGGCGCCGGCAGACCCTCGAGGCCCTGGGCGCCAGCGAGATGAACTACGAGCCGCTGCTGCCCGACGAGCTGTTTTCTCTGGCCGAGCAGGCCCGGGGCTTGCAGGAGTGGACGCTGGGCTTTTGCGAAGTGCTGGAGGAAGTCGTCGACGATGATTTGCGCCGGCAGTGGTCCTCCGCTCTGCGCGAGGCGCTCGACGATTTGCCGGCGCTGGCGCAGATGGAAACCGACATCGACGACAGCCCGGAAAACGAAAACGACCTGTTCGCGCTCACCGAGCACGCGCGAATGGCCGCCATGATGCTGTATACCGAGCAGCACCCCGGCCAGCCCCAGGTCGAACAGAGCGACGCGACGCTGCACTAGCGTCTTGCGCTCGGACATCTCCCCTTTCACTCACCAGGAGCCTTTATGCTACCCGAGTCCCTGCCGCGTCCGGCGGCGATTTCCCCCGATGCCTACGCCGCGCGCCGCGCCGCGCTGATGGCCGAGCTGCCCGCCGGCGCTGCCGTGCTGGTGCCCGGTGCGGGCCTTGTCACTCGCTCCCGGGACAGCGAGTTTGCCTTTCGTCAGAACAGCGACTTCTACTACCTGACCGGCATTGTCGAGCCCGACGCGCTGCTGCTGCTGCTGCCCGGACGCGAGGCCGGCGAAACGGTGGTGTTCTGCCAGGATCGCGATCCCACGCTCGAGGCCTGGACGGGGCGGCGCCTGGGAGCGTCCGGCATGGTCGCCGAGCACGGCGTGGACGAAGCGTTTGAAAACGACGAGCGCGAAGGCCAGCTCAGCGCGCTGCTGGCCGGCCGCGAGCAGCTTTACCTGCCTTTTGAGGATTCCGAGGCCAGGGCGCTGGCGGAGCAGGTCTACGCCGAGGCGGCCGTCAATCGTCGCCGAGGCGCCGCGCCGGTGCGCGGCTTTCACGACGTCAGCCCGCGCCTTCACGCCATGCGCCAGCTCAAGGCGGCGGAAGAGCTTGAGCTGATGCGCCACGCCGCCGAGATATCTGCCAGGGCCCACTGCCGAGCCATGCGCGCCGGCCGCCCGGGGCTTTTCGAGTATCAGCTCCAGGCCGAGCTGGAGCACGAGTTCGTCTGGCAGGGCGGCAACGCCCCGGCCTACAGCACCATTGTCGGCGGCGGCGCCAACGCCTGCGTGCTGCACTACGTGGAAAACAGCGCCCCGCTCAGCGACGGCGACCTGGTGCTGATCGACGCCGGCGCCGAGTTTGACCTCTACGCCGGCGATATTACCCGCACCTTCCCCGTTAACGGCACCTTCAGCGCCGCCCAGCGCCGGCTGTACCAGGCCGTGCTCACCGCCCAGGAAAACGCCGTGGCGGCGATTCGCCCCGGTGCCACGGTGATCGACATTCACCGGGGCGTGGTGCGCGACCTGACCGCGGGGCTCATCGAGCTGGGGCTGCTTGAAGGCAGCGTCGAGGAACGTGTCGCCGACGCGGCCTACCGGCGCTTCTACCTGCATTCGACCTCGCACTGGCTGGGGCT
The DNA here is from genome assembly GCF_031886125.1 of Halomonas piscis. Classification (NCBI taxonomy): domain Bacteria; kingdom Pseudomonadati; phylum Pseudomonadota; class Gammaproteobacteria; order Oceanospirillales; family Halomonadaceae; genus Halomonas; species Halomonas piscis. Next base: position 3,144,662 of record NZ_CP119391.1, on the reverse strand, counting down.
CGACGTGCACGACGTCGGCGACTACCGCCGGGCCGACGGCACGCCGGTGCCGCTTGCCGCCGGCATGGTGCTCACCGTGGAACCCGGCCTTTATATTCCCGACGAGGCGGATATTCCCGAGGCCTACCGGGGGATGGGCATCCGCATCGAGGACGACGTCGCCGTCACCGCCGAGGGCCACGAAGTGCTCACCGCCGGCGTGCCCAAGCAAATGGCTGATATTGAGGCGCTGATGGCCAACAAGTAACCGGACCGGCATCAGCAAAAAATTGGTTACGTAATTTACGTTACGGATGGTCTTTCTTTCCGTTGTGCGCCTTGGCAGGCAATAGTTGGCAGGCGATAGCAGGCAAGCGATAGTTGGCAGGCAAGAGAGAAACCAGCCGTTCAGGAGGCTTCCATGGAGACACCCGCGCAACCGCTCACCCACGATATCGTCATTGTGGGCGGCGGCCTGGTAGGAGCCAGCCTGGGCTGTGCGCTGGCCCCGCTGATCGAGCGCCACGGCCTTCGGGTGGCGATCATCGAAGCCGCGCCGCTGCCGGCGGCGCCGCAGCCAGCCGAGTGGCAGCCCAGCTTCGACGCCCGGGCCAGCGCCATTGCCGAGGGCTCGGCGGAGCGCTTTCGTCGCCTGGGGGTGTGGCAGGCCATGCGCCGGGAGGCCGAGCCGATCCGCCATATCCACATCAGCGAGCGCGGGCGGCTGGGGGTGACGCGGCTCGATGCCGACGACGTCAACGTCCAGGCGCTGGGCCATGTCATCCCCAACGCCTGGATGGGGCAGGTGCTGCACCGCAAGCTTGCCGGGCTGACGCTTGACTGGCACTGCCCGGCGAGGGTGGAGCGCATAGCGCCGACGCCCGCGGGCCACCGGCTGGCGCTGTCCGACGGCAGCACGCTCACCGCCGGGCTGACGGTGCTGGCCGACGGCGGGCGCTCGGGGCTGAAGGAGCAGCTGGGTATACCCAGCCGCGCGGCCGACTATGATCAGACGGCGCTGATTGCCAACGTGGCGATCAGCGAGCCCCACCGCGGAATCGCCTACGAGCGGTTTACCGCCGAGGGGCCGATGGCGCTGCTGCCGCTGCCGGGTAACGCCATGGAGCTGGTATGGACGCACCCGGCCGGTGAGGAAAAGGCGCGCATGGCGCTCGCCGACGGCGACTTTCTCGCCGCGCTGCAGCGGGCGTTCGGCGACCGCGCCGGGCGCTTTACCCGGGTGGGCCAGCGCTATGCCTATCCGCTGAGCCTGGTGACGGCGGAAGAGACCGTGCGCCCGGGGCTGGCGGTACTGGGCAACGCCGCCCACGCGCTGCACCCGGTAGCCGGCCAGGGCTTCAACCTGGCGCTGCGCGGGGTGGTGGACCTGGTGGAAACCCTGGCCGACAGCCTGGCAGCCGGGACTGCCATCGGCGACATGGCGACCCTGGGCGCCTTTGACCGCAAACGCGCCCGAGACCGGCGCGGCGTGGTGCGTTTCAGCGACGGGCTGATTCGCCTGTTCGGCGCGCGCTTCCCGCTTTTGCCCCAGGTACGGGCCGCGGGCCTTGCCGGGCTCAACCTGGCCGGGCCGCTGCGCCGCGACCTGGCCCGCCGGGCCATGGGGCTGGAGCGCTGAATTTCCCTTTGCGCCCGGAAACGGGCGCCCTGATGACGAGGCAACGCAAGTGACGACAACGCAAACCACGACGGCCAACGGCTCGCCGGCCACGACCTTCGACGCTTTGATCGTGGGCAACGGTATGGTGGGGACGGCGCTTTGCGCGCTGCTGGCGGACGCCGGCATGCGCGTCGGGCTGGTCGAAGCGCAGCCCCGGCCGCTGACTCTGGAGGCGCTCGGCGAGGCGCCGGCACCCCGGGTCAGCGCGCTGTCGCCGGTCTCCGTGCGGCTGCTGGAGCATCTGGGGGCCTGGCCGGCGATGAAGGAGAGGCGGGTGACGCCCTATCGCCATATGCGCGTCTGGGACGCCGACGGTAGCGGGGAAATTGCCTTCAGCGCCGACGAGGCCGGCGTAGCCGCGCTTGGCTACATTGTCGAAAACAGCCTGACCACGGCGGCGCTGAACGCCCGGGTGCTCGACCACCTCGGCGTGACGACGTTTTACGGCAGGCGCGTTGATGCGCTGCAGACCTCCGCGACCGGGCGCTGGCTAAAACTTGACGACGGGGACACGCTTGGCGCGCCGCTGGTGATTGCCGCCGACGGCGCGCGCTCGGCGCTGCGCGACATGGCGGAGATCGACGTCGCCGAAGACGACATGCACCAGCACGCGGTGGTCACCACCGTGCGCTGCGAGCGCCCCCACGGGGCGACCGCGCGGCAGGCGTTCGTGAATGGTCAGCCGCTGGCGTTTCTGCCGCTGACGTTAGGGGGCGACGAGCGCTACTGCTCGATTGTCTGGTCGGTGGCCCCCGAGCGGGCTCGGGAGCTTGAGGCCATGACGCCCGACGCGCTGGGCGAGACGCTGGGGGCGGCGCTTGAGCACCGCCTGGGCGCGGTCGAGGTCTGCGACAGGGCGTATCGATTGCCGCTGGTGCAGCGCCATGCCCGGCGCTATACGGCGCCCAACTTTGCCCTGGTGGGCGACGCCGCGCACAGCATTCACCCGCTGGCGGGGCAGGGGGTCAACCTGGGACTGATGGACGCCGCCGTGCTCGCCGAGGAGGTGGTCGCCGCCTTCAAGCGCGGCGCGCCCTGGGGGGACGCTAGCCTGCTGGCGCGCTTCGAGCGCCGCCGCCGGGCGGATAACGCCGCGATGCTTAAGCTGATGAAGGGCTTCAAGACTCTGTTTGGCACCCGCCACCCCGGTGCGCTGCTGGCGCGCAACCTCGGCATGAGCGGCCTCGACCGGCTGGTGCCGCTCAAGCGCGCGATCATGCGCCAGGCTACCGGCGAGCGCGGTCGCCTGCCCGCGAGCTGCCGCTAGCGCCCCCGGCGGTCGACGACGTTGAGCGCCTTGAGCAGGTTGAGCGCCTCGCCGAGCTGATAGTCGTCGCGCAGGCGCGAGGAGCTGGCGGCGTCGGCGTCGCCGGTGCCGTTCGGGGCGTTCAGGTGGCCTTCGAGGTCGGCTTCGCGCAGCTCGAAAGGGCTGTCGGCGATTTCCAGCCGCCCGCGCACCACCTTGACGTCGGGCTCGATGCCCTGGGCCTGGATCGAACGGCCGTCGGGGGTGTAGTAAAGCGCAGTGGTGAGCTTGAGGCCTTCATTCTCGCCCAGGGGCATGACCTGCTGTACCGAGCCCTTGCCGAAGCTTTCGGTGCCCATGATCACGCCGCGGCGCTGATCCTGAAGAGCGCCGGCAACGATTTCCGCGGCCGAGGCGCTGCCGCCGTTGATCAGTACCACCAGCGGCACGTCGCCGGCGGGGGCGGTCGGGGTGGCAGAAAACGACATCTCGCTGTTGTCCAGGCGGCCTTCGGTGTACACCACCCGGCCGTGGTCGAGAAACAAATCGGCGATGTCGACTGCGCTTTGCAGCACGCCGCCGGGGTTGTTGCGCAGGTCCAGCACCAGGCCGTCCAGAGAGCGGCCGTCGCTTTGCCGCTGCATGTCGTCGATGGCGTCAAGCGCCTGTTCGGCGGTACGCGTCTGGAACTGGCTGATGCGCAGATAGCCGTAGCCCGGCGCCAGCAGCTCGTGCTTGACGCTTTCGGTGCGGATGTTTTCCCGGGTCAGGGTGAGCCGGCGCGGGCTGTCCTCGCCCTCGCGCAGCACGGTAATCTCGATTTCGGTATCCGGCTCGCCGCGCATCAGATTGACCGCCTCGTGCAGGGACAGGCCGTCGGTCGAGGTGCCGTCGATGCGCATGATCACGTCCCGGGATTCAATCCCCGCCCGGGAGGCGGGGGTGTCGTCGATGGGCGTGATCACCGTGACCCGATCGTTTTCCATGCCGACCTCGATGCCGATGCCGCCAAATTCGCCTTCGGTGGTTTCGCGCAGGCTTTTATACTGCTCTTCGTCGAGGTAGGCGGAGTGCGGGTCGAGCTCGTTGAGCATGCCGCGCATGGCGTTGCGCAGCAGGGTGCGATCGTCGACGTCCTTGACGTAGGCGCGCTTGATGTGCTCGAACACTTCGGCAAAGGTCTGGATGTCTTCCAGCGGCAGCCCGTCGCTCCCGGGGTCTGCCTCCGGCGCGGCCGCGGCCGACGGCGGCAGGGCCAGCATGGCGGCAGGCAGTAAAGCGGCCAGAAAGCGCCGGAAAGTGGGCAGTAGCGGGAAGGCAAATGGCGTCATGGTGGCTCCGCAGGGCGAAAGGCGGCGGGGTCCGCCGGGAAAAACGTCAGTGGCGCAAGCTTATCCCCTCAGCGACGTGCAATCCAACGTCCGGGGTCGATGGGCTTGCCGTTGCGGCGGACTTCAAAGTATAGCGCGGCTCGGGGCTGGCCGCCGGTATTGCCCACTCGGCCGATGGTCTGGCCGCTTTCCACCCGGGCGCCGGTTTGCTGCTCAAAGCGCTGGAGATGGGCGTAAAGCGTCATGATGTGGTCGCCGTGGTCGATGATCAGCAGGTTGCCAAAGCCGCGCATCCAGTCGGCGAAGACCACCCGGCCGGCATGGACGGCCGTGACCGGCTTGCCGGCTTTCGCGCCGATGATGATGCCGTTGTGGTGCACGCCGTCCCGGCGCTTGAAGCCGGTGCGCAGCGTGCCCTGAACGGGCCAGGGCAGGTCGCCCCGAGTCTCGGCCATGCGGGTGCTAGGCGTGGGGGTCGACAGCCGGGCCATCTGCTCGCGGATCTCGCGCAGGCGCGCTTCGGCCTCTTCGCGGTCGCCCTCAAGCCTGGCCAGGTGGTGGCTCTGGCTTTCCTCGCGCCGGCCGATGTCGGCCAGAATCTCGCGGCGTTTGGCGGTGCGCTTGGCAAGCGTCGCGCTTTCTTTCTTCAGCTCTTCGTTGGCCGCCTCCAGGCGCTTTTGGCGCTGGTCAAGCTCGGCGGCGTTTTCGCTCAGCGCTTCGTCCAGCCGGGCGATGTCGGCAAGGCGCTGTTTTCTCGCTTGGGTCAGGCGGTTGAGGTAGGCCTGCATGCGGTCAACCCGGGCCGGATCGCCCTGGTTGAGCAGCAGCTTCAGCTGCGGCGCCTCGCCCAGGCGGTACAGCGCGGCCAGCTGCTCGCCCAGCGCCTCTACCTGCGCCTGGCGGGTCGCTTCCAGGCGGGCGCGGCGCTTTTTCAGCGCCCGGTTTTCTTCGCTGAGCCGGCGGCGCCTGGCCTGGACGTCATCCAGCCGGGCATGAATGTCGGCCAGCGCCTTTTCCACCTGGCGCAGCCTGTCTTCGGCCTCGCTTCGCGCTTCGCCGGTCGCCTCCAGGCGCTCTGACGCTGCCTGGATTTCCTCGCCCAGGGCGTCGAGCTTTTCCAGGGCGGCGTTTTCGTCGGAGCGCCCGTGAGCCGGCAGGGAAACGGCGAACAGCAGCGCCAGCGCGCCAACGGCAAGGCGCCCTCGAGCTGGCCGAAAGGGCACTCAGCGCAGCCGGATCAGCGGCTTGCCGGTCATCGCCTGAGGAATCTCCTGGTTCATCAGGGTAAGCAGGGTCGGGGCCAGGTCGCACAGCCGGCCGTCTTCCAGCTCGCCCTGACGCTTGCCCACGTAGACCAGCGGCACGGGAAAGGTGGTGTGGGCGGTCTGGGGGGCGCCGGTGACCGGATGCACCATCTGCTCGGCGTTGCCGTGGTCGGCGGTGACCAGGCAGGCGCCGCCGGCGCGCTCGATGGCCTCGACCACGCGGCCGACGCAGTGGTCGACGGTTTCGATGGCCTGGACGGCGGCCTGGTAGTCGCCGGTGTGGCCCACCATGTCGCCGTTGGCGTAGTTGCAGACGATCAGGTCGTAGCTGTCGTCGTCGATGGCGCTGACCAGGTTGTCGGTCACTTCATGGGCGCTCATTTCCGGCTTTTCGTCGTAGGTGCGTACGTCCTGGGGCGAAGGCTGAAGAATGCGGGTTTCGCCGTCGAACGCCTCCTCGCGGCCGCCGGAGAAGAAGAACGTCACGTGGGGGTATTTTTCCGTCTCGGCGATGCGCAGCTGTTTGAGGCCGCGCCGGGAGACCACCTCGCCCAGGGTGTCGGCCAGGTGCTCCGGGGGGAAGGCGATGGGAGCGGGGATGTCGTCGGCGTACTCGGTCATCATCACCAGGCCTTCGCCGGCGAGTATCGGGCGCGAGGTGCGCGCAAAGCCGTCGAAATCGGGCTCGGCAAAGGCCCGCGCCAGCTCCCGGGCGCGGTCGGCGCGGAAGTTGGCAAAGATCGCCGCGTCGCCGTCCTCGATCACCACCGGGGCGCCGTGGACCCGCATGCTGGTAGCGGAGACGAACTCGTCGGTTTCGCCCCGGGCGTAGGCCTCGCGCAGGGCGGTTTCGGCGCCGATGGCGGTAAAGTCGGCCTTGCCCTCGGTCAGCAGCTCATAGGCCTGGGCCACCCGCTCCCAGCGGTTGTCGCGGTCAAGCGCGTAAAAGCGTCCGATGACGGAGGCGATAAAGCCGTTGTCGGGGCCGACCAGCTCGGAAAGCCGGGCGTTGGCCCGCTCGAGCGACGCCATGGCGCTTTGGGGCGGCATGTCGCGGCCGTCGAGAAAGGCGTGAAGATAAATGCGCCGGGCGCCGCGGCGAGCGGCAAGCTCGGCAAGGGCGATGATGTGGTCTTCGTGGCTGTGCACGCCGCCGGGGGACAAAAGCCCCATGAGGTGAACGGCACGGCCGTTCTCGACGGCGTCGTCGATGGGGGTGGTCAGCGCCGTGTTGAGGTCCAGGTCGCCGTTTTCCACGGCCTGGGTAATCCGGGTAAAATCCTGAAACACGATGCGCCCGGCGCCGAGGTTCATGTGGCCGACTTCGGAGTTGCCCATCTGGCCGTCGGGAAGCCCGACGTGGTGGCCGTCGGTATGGACGAAAGCCCGGGGGCGGTCGTTCCACAAACGATCCATGTTCGGCGTGTGTGCCCCGGCAATGGCGTTATGCCGGCTGTCCGGGTTGTGGCCGTAGCCGTCGAGGATGATCAGCGCCACCGGGCGCGGCGTGGGGGTCGTGTCCATGAAAACCTCTCGTCATTAGGCCGAGCGCAGGCGTGGCTCAACGTCGCGGCGGATGCAAGCTGCCCGCATCATAACGCAGGGGTACCGCTGTCGTCATGGCGGGGCCTGCTCGTGTCGCGTCGGGGTGTGTATACTGGGGCGCTTGTCGGCGGCAAGGCCGCTGCCGGCGATATGTTTTTTTACGGTTCGTTGACCCACTATTGACCTAGAGATTGAGCGCGCGATGTCGGAGATAATCGAACGGCTACTGGAGTTCTCCCAAAACCACCTGCTGCTGGTGGGGGCCTTTTTGCTGGTGTTGCTGGCCTGGATTTTTTACGAAACGCGTCGCGCTGCCGGCAACGGCGTGACCTCCAGCGAGGCCACGCAGCTGATCAACCGCGAAGATGCCGTGGTGCTGGACATTCGCGAGGACAAGGAGTTCAAGGCCGGCCACATCGCCGGGGCCCGGCATATCCCTCAGAGCAAGCTGGATGACCGCATGAACGAGCTGGACAAGGCCAAGAGCAAGCCGGTAATCATTGTCTGCAAGCACGGCCAGAGCTCGGGCGTTGCCCAGGCCAAACTTGCCAAGGCCGGTTTCGAGCGGGCGTTGAAGCTCAAGGGCGGCATGGGACAGTGGCAGGCCGACGGCCTTCCGGTGGTGAAAAAATAAGCGCGCCGGCATGGCCGGCACGACATTGACTGCGACGCAGAAGCAGGCGCCGCACAACCTTCGTAGATCGACCCTTTCAGGAGTTTCACATGGCGGAAGAAGACAGCAACCCCCAGCAGGCCGGCGCGGCGGACGAGAACAAGCAGAAGCTGACGTTTTCGCTGCAGCGTATTTACGTCAAGGATATTTCCTTCGAAGCGCCCAACTCGCCCGAGGTGTTCAAGCAGCCGTTCAAGCCCAAGGTCAACCTGGATCTGAACACCACCAGCGCGCAGACGGCCGAGGACCAGTACGAGGTCACGATCAAGGTGACCGCCCAGGTCAACGACAGCGAAACCGGCACCACCTCCTTTTTGGCCGAAGTCGAGCAGGCCGGGCTTTTCCGCATTGCCGGCATTGAAGGCGAGCAGCTGGATCAGACCCTGGGCGCCTTTTGCCCCAACCTTTTGTTCCCCTATGCCCGGGAGTGCGTGGACAGCCTGGTCAACCGCGGTGGTTTCCCGCCGCTGATGCTTGCGCCGGTCAACTTTGACGCCATGTACGCCCAGCGCAAGCAGCGCGAGGCCCAGGCACAAAGCGCCGAGTAAGCCGTGCAGGCCGCCGACTGGTACGCCGCCCACGGCCGGATGCCGCGCCTTTACGTGCCGGCAAGGCTTGAGTCGGGGGCAGAGCTGACGCTGCCCGAGGGCTCGGCGCGCCACCTGACCCGGGTGCTGCGCCTGGGCCCGGGCGCGCCGCTGGTGCTGTTCGACGGTGAGGGCGCGGAAGCCGGCGCGCGGCTGGTTGAGGCCGCGCGCAAGCAGACTCGGGTGCGCGTGGAGGCCGTGTGGCCGGGGCGCTTCGAGTCGCCGCTGGCCGTGCATCTGGGCCAGGCGATCTCCAAGGGCGACCGCATGGATTACGCTATCCAGAAAGCCGTCGAGCTTGGCGTCGCGGCGATTACCCCGCTTTACACCCCCCGGGGCGATGTCCGCCTGAAGGGCGAACGCGAGGCCAAAAAACTGGCCCACTGGCAGGCCGTGGCCGCCAGCGCCTGCGAGCAGTGCGGGCGGGCGACGCTGCCGCCGGTACACCCGCCCCAGCGGCTGGGCGACTGGCTTGAAGCGCGCGACGAGCCGCTGCGGCTGATGCTGCACCCGGCGACGGGCAGCGCGCTTGCGGCGGCTGAAGCCCCCGCGACGGCGGCGCTGCTGATCGGCCCCGAGGGCGGGCTTTCGGCCGAGGATGTCGCGGCGGCAGAGGCGGCGCGGTTTGCGCCGCTGACGCTGGGGCCGCGCATTCTGCGTACCGAAACCGCGCCCGTGGCGGCGCTTGCGCTGTTGCAGTACTGCTTCGGCGACCTTTGAGAAGGACGTTTTTGCCATGACCAACGAGACTCCTGGCCCCTCTTGTCGCGCCGGGGATACCGCCGCCCGCATTGGCGAGGTGGCCTATCTGCCGGTAACGGCGGTCACTCAGGTGGGTGCGTTTTTGCGCTGGGGGCAGCCCAAGGACGTGCTGCTGCCGTTTAGCGAGCAGCTGTTCCGCCCTGATCCGGGCAAGCGCGTGCTGGTCATGCTGTATGAGGATGACCAGGGGCGGCCGGTGGCGTCCATGCGCCTCGAGCACTTTCTGAGCGACGACGCCTGGGCGCTTCAGAGCGGCGAGGCGGTGACCCTGGTGGTCGCCGAGCGCACCGACCTGGGCATGAAGGTGGTGGTCAACCACCGCTACTGGGGGCTGATCTACGCCGACGACATCAGCCAGCCCCTGCGCCGGGGGCAGACGCTGCCCGGCTTCGTCAAGCAGCGCCGGGACGACGGCCGGGTGGATATTTCCCTGCTGCCGCCGGGCAGCGCGCGGCTGGACGTGGTCGGCGACAGGGTGCTAAAGGCGCTGCGCGAAAGCGGCGGCTACCTGCCGCTGGGCGATAAAAGCGCCGCTGCGGACATCAAGGCGCGGCTGGGCGTGAGCAAAAGCGCCTACAAGCAGGCCATTGGCCGGCTGTACAAGCGCCAGCTGATCACCCTTGAACCCCACGCCGTACGCCTGGTCCCCGGCGCGCTGGACTGATCCGGGCTGGCTTGGTGCCGCGCGCGGCGTCAGGCATACTGCAGGCCTGTTATTTTTCCCCGGGCGCGCCGGACCCGGCGCGCTCCATTCCGAACGGTGGTTGCGATGAGCCAGTCAAACCTGCATCTGGGTGTGGTGATGGATCCCATCATCGACGTTGCCTACAAGAAAGATACCACCATGGCCATTCTGTGGGCCGCTCAGGACCGTGGTTATCAGCTTCACTACATGGAGCAGGAAGACCTGTTTCTCAACGCCGGGCAGGCCTATGCGCGGATGCGTCCGCTGACGGTGTATCGCGACCCCGACCACTGGTTTGACCTGGGCGAAGCCGACTCCCGGCCGCTGGCCGAGCTCGACGTCATTTTCATGCGCAAGGATCCGCCGGTCGACGCCGATTTCACCCACGCGGTACATCTGCTGGGCTTTGCCGAGCGCGAGGGCGTGGTGGTGGTCAATCCCACCCAGGCGGTTTTGACCTGCAACGAGAAGTTGTTTGCCCAGCAGTTTCCCCAGTGCTGCGCGCCGACGCTGGTTTCCGCCCGGGACAACGTCCTGCGGGCCTTCCACGCCGAGCACGGAGACGTCATCTTCAAGCCGCTCGACGGCATGGGCGGCAGCGGGATTTTTCATATCGCCCCGGACGGCCGTAACCTGGGCTCGGTGATCGAGCAGCTGACCCTGGACGGCACGCGCCAGGTCATGGCCCAGCGCTACCTGCCCGCGATCAGGGACGGCGACACGCGCATTCTGCTGGTCGACGGCGAGCCGGTGCCCTATGGCCTGGCGCGCCTGCCCCTGGCAGGGGAAACCCGGGGCAACCTGGCCGCCGGCGGGCGCGGTGAAAGCCGTGAGCTGACCGACCGCGACCGCTGGCTGGTCGAACAAGTCAAACCCACGATTAAAAAGCTGGGGCTGCTGTTTGTCGGCCTCGACGTCATCGGCGACTACATCACCGAAATCAACGTCACCAGCCCCACCTGCGTGCGCGAAATCGACGATCAGCGCGGCACCCGCATCGCCGACCAGCTGCTGGACGCAGTCGCCAGGCGTCTGGACGCGCTGCGCTGAGCCTATCGCCCGGCCATCGACAAACGATTAGCCGCCGGCGCGCCCGGCGGCACTAGGAGACCCATGCAAAGCCTGAAGAATCATTTCCTGTTGGCCATGCCGCATATGGACGAGTCCCACTTCGCCGGCAGTCTGGTATATCTCTGCGACCACGACGACAACGGCAGCATGGGAGTCATCGCCAACCGGCCGCTGGACATTACCCTCGACGCGCTTTTCGAGCAGCTGGAGCTGGGCGGCGGTCAGAGCCTGCACCGCAGCGCGCCGGTATACTACGGCGGCCCCATGCACAAGGATCGCGGCTTCATCCTGCACCACGGCAAAAGCGACGACTGGGACTCGAGCGTTCAGGTAACCGACGAGCTGGCGCTGACGACTTCCATGGACATGCTGCAGGCGCTGGCCAACAACGAAGGCCCCGAGCGCTTCATCGTCTGCCTGGGCTGTTCCGGCTGGGACGTGGGCCAGCTGGAAGACGAGATCAAGGACAACGCCTGGCTGATCGTCGAAGGGGAGCCCAGCGTACTGTTTGAAACGCCGCCGGCCGAACGCCTGGGGGCCGCCGCCGGCATCCTCGGCGTTGATCTTAACCTCATGACCCCCGATGCCGGGCACGCCTGATGGCCGCTGAAGGCCGGCGGCTGGTGCTGGCGTTTGATTTTGGCGCCCGGCGGATCGGCGTGGCGGTCGGCCATGAGATGCTGCAAAGCGCACGCGAACTGGAGCCGCTTGCCGCCCGGGACGGCATTCCCGACTGGCATCAGGTATCCCGGCTGCTCGATGAGTGGCAGCCCGACCTGCTGGTGGTGGGCCTGCCGCTGCACATGGACGGCAGCGAATCCGAGATGAGCGTGCGGGCGCGCAAGTTCGGCAATCGCCTTCACGGGCGCTACGGCAAGCCGTGCCGGATGGTGGACGAGCGCGGCTCCACCCGGGAGGCCAAGCGGATTGCCCGGGACGCCGGTCACAAGGGCGACTATCGTCACGACAGCGTCGACGGCATTGCCGCCGTGCTGATTCTGGAAGGCTGGTTTGCCCACCGGGAAGGTCTGCCCGGCGGGCGCGATTCCGGCTGATACCTGGCCGCTGCAGGCAGCCTCAGTCGTCCCGGGTACCCAGCCGCTCGGGCACAAACCAGCGCACCGGGCGCATGTCCTTTTCCACCAGGTCTTCCACCTGCAGCAGCGTGGCAAAAATCGCCATGCGCATGGGGATGCCGTTGTCGGTCTGGCGGAAGATCGCCAGCCTGGGGTCGCCGTTCAGATCCACGTCCAGATCGTTGGCGTCGGGGCGGCTGTCCCGGGGCAGCGGATGCATCACGATGGTGTCCGCGGTGCAGCGCCGATCCATGAAGCCCTTGTTGACCAAAAAGTCGGCAGATACGCCGTTGAAGGTTTCGCTCAGCTCGCTGGTAAAGCGCTCCTTTTGGATGCGCGTGGTATACACCACGTCCAGGTCGCCAAAGTCGCTGGCCAGGCTGTCGCGCTGCTCCACGTGATGCCCGCGAGAGGCCACCAGCTCCACCAGCGCCGGGGGCATGGCAAGCCCGGGCGGGGCAACCAGGGTGATGCGCATCGGCGGATACAGCGACAACAGCTTGATCAGCGAATGCACCGTGCGGCCGTGGAGGAGGTCCCCGGTGAGCAGAATATGCGCGCCGGGCAGCGTTTTTCCTCGCCGGGTAAACTCCTTGTCAATGGTATAAAGGTCCAGAAGCGCCTGGCTGGGGTGCTCGCCCGCCCCGTCGCCGCCGTTGACCACGGGCACGTTGGTGGCGTTGGCAAACTCGGCCACCGAGCCCTGCTCGGGGTGGCGCATGACGATGGCATCGCAGTAGCCGCTCATGACCCGGCTGGTGTCGTAAAGCGACTCGCCCTTGGCCATGGAGGAGAAGGTAAAGCCGGTGGTGTCGCAGACGCTGCCGCCCAGGCGGCAGAAGGCGGCGTTGAAGCTGACGCGGGTGCGGGTGCTGGCCTCGAAAAACAGGTTGCCAAGTACCGCCCCTTCCAGTATCCGGGTGACCTGGCGGCGGCTGGCAATGGGCTCCATGCGGCCGGCCACGTGCAGCAGGTGGTCGACGCGGCCCCGGTCCAGCGAGTCAATGGAAAGCAGGTGCGGGTTCATCAGGGGACTCCCTAAGGCAGACGCTAGCCCCGAGCGGGCCTGCGCATATGTATGAGTGAGCGGCGGGCCCAGTTTACTCGCAAGCATCCCCCAAGCCGACAGGCTTTTCGCTTCTCGTCGATGAAAAGCTCACGATTTATTTCTCGCGGTCCCTTGCGTAAACGCTTTTCAGGCCGTACAGTACGCATCCGCTGCCGACGACGCCAAGCCGTCACCGGCGGCGAAAGGCCCCAAAAGGCCGGTGGTTTCAGCGAGTTACGCGATTCGAAACAATCGCCGTTGACAGCCGCTCAAAGGCGTGTAGAATACGCCCTCCTCGCAGCAAAACGCGAGACGCTCTTTAACAAGTTGATCAGGTAATTCATGTGGGCGCTTGCCTGGGTGGGTGACAAATCACCAATCATCAAGGCAAGCGACTCGTCAGAGACCTTCGGGTCTCGTTTGAGACGTTTGATACCTTGAGCCAAGTTTGGTCCGCTCAACGGACTATATGATTGAAACCGAAGAGTTTGATCATGGCTCAGATTGAACGCTGGCGGCAGGCTTAACACATGCAAGTCGAGCGGAAACGACAGGAGCTTGCTCCTGGGCGTCGAGCGGCGGACGGGTGAGTAACGCATAGGAATCTGCCCGGTGGTGGGGGATAACCCGGGGAAACTCGGGCTAATACCGCATACGTCCTACGGGAGAAAGGGGGCTCAGGCTCCCGCCATCGGATGAGCCTATGTCGGATTAGCCAGCTGGTGGGGTAACGGCTCACCAGGGCGACGATCCGTAGCTGGTTTGAGAGGATGATCAGCCACACCGGGACTGAGACACGGCCCGGACTCCTACGGGAGGCAGCAGTGGGGAATATTGGACAATGGGCGAAAGCCTGATCCAGCCATGCCGCGTGTGTGAAGAAGGCCCTCGGGTTGTAAAGCACTTTCAGTGAGGAAGAAGGCCTGGCGGCTAATACCCGCCAGGAACGACATCACTCACAGAAGAAGCACCGGCTAACTCCGTGCCAGCAGCCGCGGTAATACGGAGGGTGCAAGCGTTAATCGGAATTACTGGGCGTAAAGCGCGCGTAGGCGGCGCGATCAGCCGGTTGTGAAAGCCCCGGGCTCAACCTGGGAATGGCATCCGGAACTGTCGCGCTAGAGTGCAGGAGAGGAAGGTGGAATTCCCGGTGTAGCGGTGAAATGCGTAGATATCGGGAGGAATACCAGTGGCGAAGGCGGCCTTCTGGACTGACACTGACGCTGAGGGGCGAAAGCATGGGTAGCAAACAGGATTAGATACCCTGGTAGTCCATGCCGTAAACGATGTCGACCAGCCGTTGGGGTCCTTGAGACCCTTGTGGCGAAGTTAACGCGATAAGTCGACCGCCTGGGGAGTACGGCCGCAAGGTTAAAACTCAAATGAATTGACGGGGGCCCGCACAAGCGGTGGAGCATGTGGTTTAATTCGATGCAACGCGAAGAACCTTACCTACCCTTGACATCCTGCGAACCCGAGAGAGATCTCGGGGTGCCTTCGGGAACGCAGTGACAGGTGCTGCATGGCTGTCGTCAGCTCGTGTTGTGAAATGTTGGGTTAAGTCCCGTAACGAGCGAAACCCTCGTCCCTCTTTGCCAGCGATTCGGTCGGGAACTCCAGGGAGACTGCCGGTGACAAACCGGAGGAAGGTGGGGACGACGTCAAGTCATCATGGCCCTCACGGGTAGGGCTACACACGTGCTACAATGGCCGGCACAAAGGGCGGCGAGCTCGCGAGAGTCAGCGAATCCCGTAAAGCCGGTCTCAGTCCGGATCGGAGTCTGCAACTCGACTCCGTGAAGTCGGAATCGCTAGTAATCGTGCATCAGAATGGCACGGTGAATACGTTCCCGGGCCTTGTACACACCGCCCGTCACACCATGGAAGTGGACTGCACCAGAAGTGGTTAGCCTAACTTCGGAAGGCGATCACCACGGTGTGGTTCATGACTGGGGTGAAGTCGTAACAAGGTAGCCGTAGGGGAACCTGCGGCTGGATCACCTCCTTAACCGATGCGTCATCCGCCCGGCAAGTGCCCACAATGAATTGCCTGATCGCTGTGCCCCTGAGCAGTCATAAGCCCCGTGAACCGTCACGACGCTTATGACTGCTTTCAGGCAGTGCTCTTTAACAAGATATATCATGCTGACAAAACGATCTTCGCAAGAAGATCATGTGATACGTCTCAAGCGTATCCGGCAATCGTTGTCATTGCGACACCGACCCCTTGGGGTTATAGGGTCAAGCAATGAAGCGCACACGGTGGATGCCTTGGCAGCCAGAGGCGACGAAAGACGTGGCAGCCTGCGATAAGCGTCGGCGAGGTGGCAAACAACCTTTGACCCGGCGATCTCTGAATGGGGAAACCCACTCACCACAAGGTGAGTATCGTCTCCTGAATCCATAGGGAGACGAGGCGAACCGGGGGAACTGAAACATCTCAGTACCCCGAGGAACAGACATCAACCGAGATTCCCCCAGTAGCGGCGAGCGAACGGGGAGCAGCCCTTAAGCGCGTGAACGACTAGACGAAGGCCCTGGGAAGGGCCGCCATAGTGGGTGACAGCCCCGTAGTCGAAAGTCCGATCGCGTGAAATCGAGTAGGTCGGGGCACGTGTAACCCTGACTGAAGACGGGGGGACCATCCTCCAAGGCTAAATACTCCTGGCTGACCGATAGTGAACCAGTACCGTGAGGGAAAGGCGAAAAGAACCCCAGTGAGGGGAGTGAAACAGATCCTGAAACCGTGTGCGTACAAGCAGTGGGAGCCGACTCGTTCGGTGACCGCGTACCTTTTGTATAATGGGTCAGCGACTTATTTTCCGTAGCGAGCTTAACCGATTAGGGGAGGCGTAGCGAAAGCGAGTCTTAACCGGGCGACAAGTTGCGGGGAATAGACCCGAAACCGGGCGATCTACCCATGGCCAGAGTGAAGGTTGAGTAACATCAACTGGAGGCTCGAACCCACGTATGTTGAAAAATGCGGGGATGAGCTGTGGGTCGGAGTGAAAGGCTAATCAAGCCCGGAGATAGCTGGTTCTCCTCGAAAGCTATTTAGGTAGCGCCTCACGTATCGCCACCGGGGGTAGAGCACTGTTTCGGCTAGGGGGTCATCCCGACTTACCAACCCGAGGCAAACTCCGAATACCGGTGAGTGCCAGCGTGGGAGACACACAGTGGGTGCTAACGTCCATTGTGGAAAGGGCAACAACCCAGACCGTCAGCTAAGGTCCCCAAATCCTGATTGAGTGGGAAACGATGTGGGAAGGTTTAGACAGCCAGGAGGTTGGCTTAGAAGCAGCCATCCTTGAAAGAAAGCGTAATAGCTCACTGGTCGAATCGGCCTGCGCGGAAGATGTAACGGGGCTAAATCAGGTACCGAAGCTACGGACGTATCCTTCGGGAGACGTGGTAGAGGAGCGTCGTGTAAGCCGATGAAGGTGAGTCGAAAGGCTTGCTGGAGGTATCACGAGTGCGAATGCTGACATGAGTAACGATAAAGGGCGTGAAAAACGCCCTCGCCGGAAGACCAAGGGTTTCTGTTCGACGCTAATCGGAGCAGAGTGAGTCGGCCCCTAAGGCGAGGCCGAAAGGCGTAGTCGATGGGAAACGGGTCAATATTCCCGTACCTCACAGTATTGCGACGGGGGGACGAAGAAGGCTAGGTGAGCCGGGCGACGGTCGTCCCGGTGAAAGTCCGTAGGCCGAACCATCAGGGAAATCCGGTGGTTCAAGGCCGAGAGACGAGACGAACAGCCCACGGGCTGGAAGTCATCGATGCCACGCTTCCAGGAAAAGCCTCTAAGCCTCAGATACGGTGGGACCGTACCCCAAACCAACACAGGTGGTCAGGGTGAGAATCCCCAGGCGCTTGAGAAAACTCGGGTGAAGGAACTAGGCAAAATGGTGCCGTAACTTCGGGAGAAGGCACGCCGCCGGTACGTGAAGTCCCTCGCGGACGGAGCGGAAGGCGGTCGAAGATACCAGGTGGCTACAACTGTTTACTAAAAACACAGCACTCTGCCAACGCGCAAGCGGACGTATAGGGTGTGACGCCTGCCCGGTGCCGGAAGGTTAAGTGATGGCGTTAGCTCCGGCGAAGCGCTTGATCGAAGCCCCGGTAAACGGCGGCCGTAACTATAACGGTCCTAAGGTAGCGAAATTCCTTGTCGGGTAAGTTCCGACCTGCACGAATGGCGTAATGATGGCCACGCTGTCTCCACCCGAGACTCAGTGAAATTGAAATCGCCGTGAAGATGCGGTGTACCCGCGGCCAGACGGAAAGACCCCGTGAACCTTTACTATAGCTTCACACTGGACGCCGATGTTGCTTGTGTAGGATAGCTGGGAGGCCTGGAACCCCGGTCGCCAGACCGGGGGGAGCCACCCTTGAAATACCAGCCTGGCATCATTGGCGTTCTCACTCCGATCCGTGATCCGGATCGAGGACCGTGTGTGGTGGGTAGTTTGACTGGGGCGGTCTCCTCCCAAAGTGTAACGGAGGAGCACGAAGGTACCCTCAGCACGGTTGGACATCGTGCAGTGAGTGCAAGAGCACAAGGGTGCTTGACTGCGAGACAGACACGTCGAGCAGGTGCGAAAGCAGGTTCTAGTGATCCGGTGGTTCTGTATGGAAGGGCCATCGCTCAACGGATAAAAGGTACTCCGGGGATAACAGGCTGATACCGCCCAAGAGTTCACATCGACGGCGGTGTTTGGCACCTCGATGTCGGCTCATCACATCCTGGGGCTGAAGTCGGTCCCAAGGGTATGGCTGTTCGCCATTTAAAGTGGTACGCGAGCTGGGTTTAGAACGTCGTGAGACAGTTCGGTCCCTATCTGCCGTGGGCGTCGGATGTTTGAGAAGGGCTGCTCCTAGTACGAGAGGACCGGAGTGGACGCACCTCTGGTGTTCCGGTTGTCACGCCAGTGGCACTGCCGGGTAGCTAAGTGCGGACGGGATAACCGCTGAAAGCATCTAAGCGGGAAGCCCCCTTCAAGATGAGACATCCCCGAGGCCGTGAGCCTCCTGAAGGGCCCAGCAAGACGAGCTGGTTGATAGGCCGGGTGTGGAAGCGCTGCAAGGCGTTGAGCTAACCGGTACTAATGCGCCCGTGAGGCTTGACCCTATAACGCCCAAGGGGTCGGGTCGCGACAACGATGAGACAGTAAAGTCGTCGGATACGACACGAGACGATCACCCTCGGCATGATATGTCACCGGTTACGCCTGACGGCCATAGCGAGCGGGAACCACCTGATCCCATGCCGAACTCAGCAGTGAAACCGCTCAGCGCCGATGGTAGTGTGGGGCCTCCCCATGCGAGAGTAGGACATCGTCAGGCACTGATACACAGAGAACCCGGCCCCGCGCCGGGTTTTTTGTGTGCGCGGAATTTGAAGACATTAACAGGCGCTCCCACCACGTAGAAAGAACGTGCCGGCCCACCGCCACTGCGTCATGGCGAGCGCAGCGACGCCATCTCGGGGTTGCTGGCGACGGCAAGGCAAGGAGATCACTTCGCTTGCGCTCGTGATGACACGATAGCGGGCGCAGTGGCGAACCCGGTGCCGCCAGGCGCCCGGATTTGTCTGCTGTTGGCACTGCACGGGCACGCCCACCCAACCCCGGCAGGCCTGCGGCCTGCTTTCGCCCGGCGTAGCCGGCCTCCTACGAACACCCTGCCATATCAATGGGCGCCTTGGGCTGCCTGCTATCGGCGCTCGGCTCGCAGGCGGGCAGTTGATGTAGTATGGGCTGTATCAGGGGCTTACCTTCGCCATACGCGGCGTTCACGGAGACGAACTCAATGACGATGATGAGCTGGGAGCGGCTGCTGTCCCCCCGGCGTTTGCACGACAAGCGTCTCGATATTTCTCACGAAATCGGGCGCACGCCGTTCCACAAGGACCACGACCGGATTGTCTTCTCCGGCTCCTTTCGCCGCCTGGGTCGCAAGACACAGGTGCATCCGCTCACGGAAAACGACCACATCCACACCCGCTTGACACACTCGCTGGAGGTGGGCTGCGTGGGCCGTTCGCTGGGTATGATCGTAGGCGAGCTGCTACAGGATCGGCTGCCGGACAGCATCGCCCCGGCAGATCTGGGGGTGATCGTACAAACCGCTTGTCTCGGCCATGACATCGGCAATCCGCCTTTTGGCCACGCCGGGGAGTATGCCATACGCGACTGGTTCAAGCGGGCGGCCAAGGCCGGTTTGCTCGACGGCCTGACCGCCGCCGAGCGCAATGACTTGCTCACCTACGAGGGCAACGCCCAGGGCTTTCGAGTGATTACCCAGATCGAATACAACCAGTTTAACGGCGGCATGCGCATGACGGCGGCGACGCTGGGTACGCTGCTCAAATATCCCTGGGCGGTGACCCACAAAGGTACAGACGGCAAGTTCGGCGCCTATCAGTCGGAGCTTCCCCTGCTGCGCGAAGTGGCGGAAAGTCTGGGCTTGCTCGCCCAGGGAAAAGATCGCTGGTGTCGCCATCCGCTGGCGTGGCTGGTGGAGGCCGCCGACGATATCTGCTATGCCCTGCTGGATCTGGAAGACGGCCTGGAAATGGGCATTCTGGGTTACGCAGAAGTGGCGGATATTTTGCGGCGCATCGCCGGTGAGACGCCGCCGGAATATGCCGATATGCAGCGGCGCGGCGCTTCCCAGCGCCGCCGCATTGCCCTGCTGCGAGGGGCCGCCATGGAGCGCGCGGTGAACGAAGTGGGCGAGGTGTTTGTACGTCATGAAACGGCTCTGCTGAGCGGACGCCAGCAGCAGGATCTGCTGTCCCTTTGCCATGCGGACCTGAGCGGCGGGGTGAGCGCGGCCAAGGCGCTTGCCCGGGAACGCATTTTCCAGAACGAGCGCAAGGCCAAGCTTGAGATCGGCGCCTATACGACGCTGGGTATCCTGCTGGAGGCGTTTATCGGCGCGGCCCACGAGCTGCACCACTACGGCGAGCTGTCGTTCAAGCACCAGCGGGTACTCGCGCTGATCGGCGAGAATACGCCCCGCCAGGACTGGCCGCTATACGATAGCTATCGACGGATGCTGGATTTTATCGGGGGCATGACCGATCACTACGCGGTGGACCTGGCCCAGGAGATGGGCGGCAGGCTCAGGGGCGACGGCTGAATCAGGCCGAGGGCTGCCGCAGGTGTTTGTCCGACTGCTGTGAGCGCTTTAGCAGCAGGGAGATCACCTTGTCGTGAACGGCCTTGTCGAGTTCGCCAGGGGCCATGTCGGTTAGCCCGGCGGCCAGCCTTTCGCCGCTGACAACCGTGATGTCGCTGGCGGCTTCCCGGGTATCGATCTCCCAGCCGGGGAGCACCAGAACACCGCGTACGGGGACCGCCACGCCGCATTGGCGCTCCAGCCACTCATCCAGCCAGCTGACGGCCTGGCGAGTTTTATACAGCGGCCGGCGCTCCTGCCAGTGGGGAAAGCGCAGCCGCTCGTGCTCTACATACACCCGATTCAGCGCGCGGCTGTCGACGCCCAGAGCCCGAGCGCGGGTTTCCACAACGAAAACGCCGTTTGGCGTGACGACCACGTGGTCAATGGTAAAGCGCCCGGCAGGCACGTCATGGAAGACGGCGTAGGGGTGTGCTTCGGGGTGGATCAGCCGCCCCAGCTCCTGACCGACGGCAAGCTCGCAGGCAAGGCCCAGCTTGAGGCGGCGGATACGCTGGTAGTCGCGCACCAGCAGCAGGGAAAAAATCAGCACCAGTACGGTGCTCAGCAGGCCGTAAAGCGCCCACTCGACCCAGAACTGCCGCTGGGCAAAGAGCATGCGGCCCATACCGTAGACCAGCGGCGCGAGGCTTGCCAGCGGGCCCAGCGAGCCGTTGAGAAAGAGCGTGGAAAAGGCCTGGTCCAGCCGCGTGCGCAGCGCCTGGCCGGGCCCGCGCAGCAGGCCGGCATCAAACGGCGAGCGCACGCTGGCGTCGTGAAGACTGCGCAGGGCCAGCACCACGGCGCCGAGGGCGGCCATGGGAAAGAGAAAGATGAGCGGTAACAGATATTCCAGCCAGACCATGGGGGTCCCTTGCCGTGATTTTGTAAGGCGCTGCGGCTTGCCCGTAGCTTAGCCGCCGGCGTGTTTGACCGTATAGCCCAGCTCGACCAGCGCCTGGTAAAGCGTATCGCGGTGGTCGCCCTGGATTTCGATGACGCCGTTTTTCACCGCCCCGCCGGTACCGCAGCGCTTTTTCAGCCGCTTGGCCAGCTGTTTCAGCTCATCGGCGGGCAGCTTGATACCGGCAAGCGTCGTAACCCCCTTGCCTTTGCGCCCGCTGGTCTCACGGCGGATGCGCACGGTGCCGTCCAGCGCCGCGAGGCGCTGTTCTTCGGCGATTGCCTCGCAGCGGCACTGATCCAGGGCTTCGCGGCAGTGAGGGCAGGTGTCGCCCTGTTCCGTTGAGTAGACCAGTCCGCCGAGCTGGTCGCGCAGCGATGCCATTAGCGTCCTCCTGTGGATGCCTGAGGTGTTGGCGTTGCGGGCGTTCCACCGGCTGTGGGAGCAGGTTCGCGCCCCCGGGAGAGCTTCGCCACCACGCGGGGAAGCTCTCCCATGTGGCGTATCATAATGGCATTTTCCGGCGTCGTCTCGGTGTCGGGAAAGCGATTGAGGTGAATCACCGTCATGCCGGCGGCAAGCGCGGCCTCTACGCCGACCAGGGCATCGTCGATGGCGATGCAGTCGCCGGGGGCAAACCCCATGGCGCGCGCGGCATGAAGGTGCAGGCAGGGTTCGGGCTTCCAGCAGTTGACGCTATAGCCGCTGAACAGGGCGGTTTGGAAATAGCCGTCAAGCCGGGTGGTGGCAAGGGCCGTGCGAATTTTTGCCGCCGCGCCGTTGGAGACCACCGCCCGGGGGTAGGCGATGAGCTGCTCAAGCGCCTCCCGGGCGCCGGCCAGGGGCACAAGCTCGGTGGCGAGGCGTTTGGCCAGATTGGCGCGCATGGCGTTTTCCATACGCTTGAGCCTGTGGGCAGGCACCTGGCCGTGCCGCTTCTGCAGCCGTTGGGCGATATGGCGAAAGCGTACGCCGCGGAACTCGGTCAGATAGGTCGCGGTGTCAAACGGCAGGCCTACCGCGTTGAGCCCCGCGGCCATTTCTTCTGCCAGCAGCGGTTCGCTATCGACCAGGGTACCGTCGCAATCAAACAGCAGAAGGGGCAGAAACATGGCGATTCCTTGCAGCGGATGACGCCTCAGTGTGTCACAAAGCCCCTGACCCGGCTACTGGCTTAGGTCCCGTCCGGGGCCACGCCGATGCCGCGGCGCCGGGGCATGAAAAAGGCGGCCCGGGGCCGCCTGTGGTATTCACGTTGCCTGCCCGGCTGAGGACGCGCCGGGTCCATGCTTATTTGACCTTGGGCGCCATCTCGCCGCGCTCGTAGCGCTGGTACATGTCTTCCAGGCTAATCGGCTTGATCTTGCTGGCGTTGCCCGCGGCGCCAAAGGATTCGTAGCGGTTGATGCACACGTCGCGCATGGCGCTGACGGTTTCCTTGAGGAACTTGCGCGGATCGAACTCGGCCGGGTTCTGCGCCAGAAAGCGGCGCACCGCACCGGTGGAGGCCAGACGCAGGTCGGTATCGACGTTGACCTTGCGCACGCCGTGCTTGATGCCTTCGACGATTTCTGAAACCGGCACGCCGTAGGTTTCGGGAATCTCCCCGCCGTACTGGTTGATCACGTCGAGCCACTCCTGGGGAACCGAGGAGGAGCCGTGCATCACCAGGTGGGTATCCGGGATGCGCGCGTGGATTTCCTTGATACGCTGGATGGAGAGCGTATCGCCGGTGGGCGGCCGGGTGAACTTGTAGGCGCCGTGGCTGGTGCCGATGGCAATGGCCAGAGCGTCCACGTGGGTGGCCTTGACGAATTCGGCCGCCTCTTCGGGGTCGGTCAGCAGCTGCTCGCGGTCGAGCTTGCCCTCGGCGCCAACGCCGTCTTCCTCGCCGGCCATGCCGGTTTCCAGGCTGCCCAAACAGCCCAGCTCGCCTTCCACGGATACGCCGCAGGCGTGGGCCATTTCCACGGTGCGCCGGGTGACGTCGACGTTGTAGTCATAGTCCATCGGCGTTTTGCCGTCTTCGCCCAGGGAGCCGTCCATCATCACCGAGGAAAAGCCCAGCTGAATGGAGCGCTGGCACACCGCGGGGCTGGTGCCGTGATCCTGGTGCATGGCCACCGGAATATGCGGAAACTCTTCGACCGCCGCCAGGATCAGATGGCGCAGAAAGGGCGCGCCGGCGTATTTGCGCGCGCCGGCGGACGCCTGGATGATCACCGGCGAGTCGGTCCGATCGGCGGCTTCCATGATGGCGCGCATTTGCTCGAGGTTGTTGACGTTGAAGGCGGGGATGCCGTAGCCGTGTTCGGCGGCGTGATCCAGCATCTGGCGCATGCTGATTAATGCCATGAAGTCACCTTAATATCGGTAGCGGAGATAAAGTGGACACCGAGCTTTGCCAGGCAGGGCGGCAAAGCTCGGTGTTGTTGGCGCTGGTTGAGATCATGTCTCAACAAGACGCCTGTTACAAGCGCCGGCCTATCTCGCTGCCGCTTCCAGCGCGCTGACGGCAGGCAGCGTTTTGCCTTCGACGTATTCCAGAAAGGCGCCGCCGCCAGTGGAGATATACGACACCCGGTCGGCCATGGCGTACTTATCGATGGCGGCCAAGGTATCACCGCCGCCGGCGATCGAGAAAGCGTCGCTGTCGGCAATGGCCCGGGCCAGGCGCCGGGTGCCTTCGCCAAACTGGTCGATTTCAAAAACCCCCACGGGACCGTTCCACAGCACGGTGCCGGCCTTTTTGAGCAGGTCGGCAAGGTGCTCGGCGCTTGCCGGGCCGATGTCGAGGATCATCTCGTCGTCGGCGACTTGCTCCACCGGCTTGACCGTGGCCGTGGCGGCCTTGGACACCTCGGTGGCCACCACGACGTCGGTGGGCAGCGGGATGTCGACTTTTTCCATCAGTGCGCGGGCCTGGTCGACAAGCGCCGCCTCGTAAAGCGACTGGCCGACGTTATGGCCGGCGGCGGCAATGAAGGTGTTGGCGATGCCGCCGCCGACGATCAGCTGGTCGCACTTGTCGGCCAGTGCCGTCAGGACTTCGAGCTTGGTCGAGACCTTGGCGCCGCCGACGATGGCCGCCATGGGACGCCTGGGCGCGGCAAGCGCGGTTTCCAGCGCGGCAAGCTCGGCGGCGAGCAAGGGGCCGGCGCAGGCGCTCGGGGCGAACTGCGCGACGCCGTGGGTAGAGGCCTGAGCGCGGTGGGCGGTGCCGAAGGCGTCCATGACAAAGACGTCGCACAGCGCGGCGTAGCGGCGGGCAAGCGTTTCGTCGTCCTTCTTCTCGCCGGCGTTGAAACGCACGTTCTCCAGCAGGGCGATCTCGCCGTTGCCAAGCCTGGGCGCGGTTTCCAGGTAGTCGGTGACCAGCGTAATCGGGCGCTCGAGCAGCTCGCCCAGGCGCGTGGCCACCGGGGCCAGGGAGAATTCGTCTTCCGGCTCGCCCTCGACCGGGCGTCCCAGATGGCTCATCAGCAGCACCTGGGCGCCGGCATCGGCGGCTGCGCGGATGGTGGGCAGCACCGCGCGCAGGCGGGCATCGCTTGCCACCCGTCCCTCGCGGATGGGTACGTTCAGGTCTTCACGGATCAGGACGCGCCGGCCGTGAAGCGGAAGATCCTCCATGGTTTGTACGTTCGGGGTTTGCAGATTCGGGGGGTGCGCGCTCATGGCAAAGCGTCCTCGTTTCTGTGGGGCCGTTGGGCATGAAAAGTCGGGGCTTCGCCGCGCAGCCGGGCCAGGTGTTGGGTGATATCCAGCATGCGGTTGGCAAAGCCCCATTCGTTGTCGAACCAGCATAAAAGCTTGACCAGCCGTGCACCGGCGACCCGGGTCTGGGTGGCGTCGATGACCCCCGAGCGCGGGTCGTGGTTGAAGTCGCTGGAGGCGGTGGGCTCCTCGGTATAGCCCAGCACGCCGCCGAGCCGGCTGGCCACGGCCGTTTGCAGCAGTTCGTTGACCGCTGCGGCATGGGTGTTGCGGCTGACCGTCAGCGCCAGGTCCATGGCCGACACGTTGATGGTGGGCACCCGCACGTGCAGGCACTCAAAGCGCCCGGCAAGGTCCGGCATCAGCCGGCTGATGCCCCGGGCCAGGCCGGTATCCACGGGGACAATGGACTGCATCGCCGAGCGCGTCAGGCGCAGGTCGGTCTGGTGGTAGGCGTCGATCACCGGCTGGTCGTTCATCGCCGAGTGAATCGTGGTGGTCACGCCGTGCTCTACGCCCAGCGCTTCGTTAAGCACCGTCAAAAGCGGCACCAGGCAGTTGGTGGTGCAGGAGGCGGCGGAGATCACCGGCTGGTCAAGCGTCAGCGAGTCCTGGTTGATCCCCCATACCACGGTTGCGTCGACGTCGCTTTCCGCCGGCTGGGAAAACAGCAGCTGTTTGGCCCCGGCGTCGATGTGCTGCATAGCGGTGGCGCGGTCCTTGAAGCTGCCCGAACACTCCACCACCAGGTCCACGTCGAGCTCGCGCCAGGGAAGCCGGGTAGGGTCCGGCTCGCTAAGCAGGCGGATGCGCCGGCCGTTGACGATCAGGTCGCCGTTGTCGCTTTCCACCGTGCCGGGAAAGCGCCCGTGGGTGGTATCAAAGCGCGTCAGGTAGCTGATGGTAGCGGCGTCCGAGAGCTCGTTGATGGCGACGATGTCGATGGGTACCGGGTCGATATGGGTAGGGTCGGTGCTGGCCGTCTCGCGCTCTACCAGCGCGCGCAGCACGCACTGGCCGATGCGGCCGTAGCCGTTGATGGCAATGCGGTACCGGTAAGCCTCGTCCGCCATGGTGTGATGTCCTCCGCTATGCTGAAGTGAGATGCGTGGCCGCCGGCAGCCGGGCTCAGGGGGCTATTGGCGTCAGCTTAACAGCTGCCAGGCCAGCGGCAGCAAAAGCGCGGTGAAGATGCCCGTCAGGCTCATCCCAAGCGAGGCAAAGGCGCCGGCGGTGGGGCCGATTTCAAAGGCGCGTACCGTGCCCAGGGCGTGGCCGTTGACGCCCAGGGCAAAGCCGATCAGGCGCTCGTCGGTAATGTCCATCAGCCTGGCAACCAGGCTGACAAAGGCAATGGCGGCCACGCCGGTGATCAGCAGCGCCCCCAGCAGCAGCGAGACGTTGCCGCCGATCTGCTCGGCAATGCCCATGGCGATGGGGGCAGTAACCGATTTGGCGGCAAGCGAGGCGATGATCTCGGGAGGCGCGCCCATGAGCCAGGCGAGGCCCAGCGCGTAGACAATGGCCATGACGGCGGACACCGGCAGGCACACGGCCAACGGGCGCCACAGCTGGCGAATGCGGGGCAGCAGCTGGTATAGCGGCATGCCCAGCGCCACGGTCGCCGGGCCCAGCAGCACGGTAAGCCAGCGGGCGCCGTCCTGGTAGGCCGTGTAATCCACCCCGGTGAGCACCAGCGCGCCGGTCAGCAGAACGGTGGCGAGCAGAATGGCCGGTAGCCAGGGCGGCCGGCCAAGGCGCTTGAGCAGCGCCATGGCGACCAGGTAGGCAGCCAGCGTAAGCGCCACGGCGAACAGCGGCGTGGCGGTCAGTCGCTCTAGCAGTGCCTCACTCAGCATGGTCATCCTGCATCAGGCGCTTCAATAGCCAAAGCGTAGTAAACACGCTGAGCAGGGTGCCCACGACCAGGCTTAGCATGATCGCGGTCCACTGCCCGGCCAGCTCGTCGATCATGAAAAACACGCCGGTCACGCCGGGCATGATCAGCATCGCCAGCATGGCGATCAGCGGCTGGGCGGCGGCGGCCACGCTATCCGGCACGCCGCCGTTTATCGCCAGGGCGCCGCCCAGCAGCAGCATGCCGATCACGCCGGAGGAAATGGGGATGCCGGTGTAGTAGACGATCAGCTCACCGGCAAGCCAGCACAGCAGCAGCCACAAAAAACCGTTCAGCGCAGGCATGACGTCACCGACAAAGGCATTTTCTCCAGCAGCGCCCGGGCCTGCTCGACCACGTGATCGACGGTAAAGCCGAAGTGCTTGAACAGATCCTCCGCCGGGGCGGATTCGCCGTAGGTGGTCATGCCGATCACCCGGCCCTCAAGGCCCACGTACTTGTACCAGTAGTCGGCGTGGGCGGCTTCCACGGCAATGCGTTTGGTGACCGATGCCGGCAGCACGCTGTCGCGGTATTCGGCGCTCTGGTCATCGAAGCGCTGGGTGGACGGCATGGAGACCACGCGCACGGCGGTGCCGCCGGCTTCAAGCTCGGCGGCGGCGTCCATGGCCAGGCCGACCTCGGAGCCGGTGGCGATCAGAATCAGCTCCGGCGCGGCCTCGCTGTCCTTAAGAACGTAGCCGCCGCGCTGGATGTTGGCCAGCTGGGCCCGGGTACGCGGCTGGTGGTCGAGGTTCTGGCGCGAAAACACCAGCGCGGTGGGGCCGGAGGTATGCTTGACCGCCGCGTCCCAGGCGGCGGCGGTTTCCACCGCGTCGCAGGGGCGCCAGGCACAAAGATTGGGAATGGTGCGCAAGCCGGTCAGCTGTTCGACGGGCTGGTGGGTGGGGCCGTCTTCGCCAAGGCCGATGGAGTCGTGGGTAAAGACGTAGATGGCCTGCTGGTTCATGATCGCCGACATGCGGATGGCGTTGCGCATGTAGTCCATAAAGGTCAAGAACGTCGCGCCGTAGGGCACAAAGCCGCCGTGCAGGGCGATGCCGTTCATGATCGCGGCCATGCCGAATTCGCGCACGCCGTAGTGCAGGTAGCTGCCGTCGGGCGCGTCGGGCGTGATGGTCCTGGCGCCGTCCCAGAATGTCAGGTTCGACGGCGCCAGATCGGCGCTGCCGCCGAGCAGTTCGGGCAGCTGGGGACCAAGCTCGTTGAGCACGGCAAGCGATGCCTTGCGCGACGCGGTGGTCTTGGCCTCCTGCTGGGCCTTTTCCACCAGCGCCAGGCTGGTGAGCGTGCGCGGCAGCTCGCCCTTCAGGCGGCGCTTAAGCTCGGCGGCGTCCTCGGGGAAGGCCTCGGCGTAGCGCGCAAAGCGTGCGTCCCACTCGGCCTGGCGCGCCTTGCCCGCCTCCCGAGTGTCCCAGCCGACGTAGATGTCTTCGGGAACGTGGAAGGGGGCATGATGCCAGCCCAGCTGCTCCCGGGCGGCGGCGACTTCGTCGTCGCCGAGCGCGGCCCCGTGGGAGGACGCCTTGCCCTGCTTGTTGGGCGCGCCAAAGCCGATCACGGTCTTGCACACGATCAGGCTGGGCTTATCGTCCTGGGTCAGGGCAAGCTCGATGGCTGCCTTGATCTCGTCGGGCTTGTGGCCGTCGACGTTGGCCACTACGTGCCAGCCGTAGGCGTCAAAGCGCTTGGCGGTATCCTCGGTAAACCAGCCGTCGACCTCGCCGTCGATGGAAATGCCGTTATCGTCGTAAAACGCCACCAGCTTGCCCAGCTTCTGGGTGCCGGCAAGGGAGGCCACCTCGTGGGAGATGCCTTCCATCAGACAGCCGTCGCCGAGAAAGCACCAGGTGCGGTGATCGACGATCGCGTGGCCCGGGCGGTTGAACTGGCCGGCCAGCGTTTTCTCGGCAAGCGCCATGCCCACGGCGTTGGCCAGCCCCTGGCCCAGCGGGCCGGTGGTGGTTTCGATCCCCGGGGCGTAGCCGTGCTCCGGGTGGCCGGCGGTAGCGGCGTGGAGCTGGCGGAAGTTTTGCAGCTGCTCGAGGCCGAGGTCGTAGCCCGTAAGGTGCAAAAGCGAGTACAGCAGCATCGAGCCGTGGCCGTTGGAGAGCACAAAGCGATCGCGGTCGGCCCACTGGGGGGCCTCAGGGCTGTGCTTGAGGTAGTCATTCCACAGCACTTCGGCGATGTCGGCCATGCCCATGGGCGCGCCGGGGTGGCCGGAATTGGCCTTTTGTACGGCGTCCATGGAAAGCGCGCGAACGGCATTGGCCAGCTCAAATCGGGACGGCATGGGGTGCTCCTCGCCTGCAAACGGAAATCAAAGCCGTTATTATCGCTGACTTCGCCCATGGCGGCAAATCCTAGGAAGCCGTGCGGGCAGGGTGTAAACTCCAGCCCTTTGGCAACAATTTTCACTCCTGCCACCAGAACAGAGGGTCGAGAGCGCGATGAGCGAATATTCCCTGTTTACTTCCGAGTCGGTTTCCGAAGGTCACCCCGACAAGATCGCCGACCAGATTTCCGATGCGGTGCTGGATGCCATTATTGCCCGCGATAAACAGGCGCGCACAGCGTGTGAAACCCTGGTCAAGACCGGCGTGGCGATCATTGCCGGGGAAGTGACCACGTCTGCCTGGATTGATCTTGACGCGCTGGTGCGCGAGGTGATCAACGGCATCGGCTATACCTCCTCGGAAGTCGGTTTTGACGGCGATACCTGCGGCATCATCAACCTCATCGGCAAGCAAAGCGTGGACATTGCCCAGGGCGTGGACCGCGTCAAGCCCGAAGACCAGGGCGCCGGCGACCAGGGGCTGATGTTTGGTTACGCCACCAACGAAACCGACGATTACATGCCCGCGCCGGTGTACTACGCGCATCGGCTGGTGCAAAAGCAGTCCGAGCTTCGCCGCGAGGGGCTTTTGCCCTGGCTGCGCCCGGATGCCAAGAGCCAGCTGACGTTCCGCTACGACGCGCACGGCAAGCCCTGCGGCGTCGATGCCGTGGTGCTTTCGACCCAGCACGACCCCGATATCGATCAGGAAGAGCTGCGCAAGATCGTCAGGCGCGAAATCATCGAAGCGGTGATCCCCGCCGAATGGCTGGACGAGGCTACCCAGTATCACATCAACCCCACCGGCAAGTTTGTCATCGGCGGGCCGGTAGGCGACTGCGGGCTCACCGGGCGCAAGATCATCGTCGATACTTACGGCGGCATGGCGCGCCACGGGGGCGGCGCGTTTTCGGGCAAGGACCCGTCCAAGGTCGACCGCAGCGCCGCCTACGCCGGGCGCTACGTGGCCAAGAACATCGTTGCCGCGGGGCTTGCCGACAAGTGCGAAATCCAGGTGTCCTACGCCATCGGCGTGGCCGAGCCGACGTCGGTGTCGGTCGATACCTTCGGCACCGGCAAGGTGAGCGAGGCCGCTATTGTGCGCCTGGTGCGCGAGCACTTCGATCTGCGCCCCTACGCCATTACCCGGATGCTCGACCTTGAGCACCCCATGTATCAGCTCACCGCCGCCTACGGCCATTTCGGCCGCAAGCCGTTCGAGCACAGCTACCGCTGGACCGATGATCGGGGCGAGGAGCACGTGGAGACCTTCACCGCTTTCCCCTGGGAGAAAACCGACCGCGCCGAGGCCCTGCGCCAGGCCGCCGGTATAGAATAGCCTTCGCCGGAAGGCGCAGCGGGCCGGTCACCGAGGTCGGGATCGGCATTGTCTTGCCGGTCTAATTCCTGGGGCCTCGGCGCTTGTCCCCTACAAAGGCGGCTGGCGGGGCTTCGAGGGACTGTGAGCCATGCCTGGCCCGGCTGTTAAACAAGGCTAGACCAGGTCTCGGGGGATCGTCTGCTCCAGGTTGTGGCTGTGAACCCGCCGATCATCCTCGTAGCCGTCCATTTCGGCACGCAGATGAAACGCACGCGAGTCCGAGCTGAGACGGGTGCGGGTGACCACGCGCACGTCCCAGCCTTCGCGCTTCAGGCGGCGCTCGGTGCGTTTTTCGGCCCGCACTGAGCCGCGGTCATTGCCGGTGCAATGGTAGCGCTCCTCGCTGTCGATCCACATGGTCAGCCCCAGCCGATCAAAGCGAAAGCCGCCCTCGTCCTTCTTGATCTGCATGGTGGTGCGGTTACTCAGCAGATCGCGAATCACCTGCCACTCGTAGTCTCGCGGACGCAATACCGTGGTCTCCGGTTTGGGCGCACGACGCGGCTCGCCAAGCGGGCCCATTGCCGCGTCCGCGCCCTCGCCGTGGCGCAGCGGCAGCTGCAGCGCGCTGCCGGCCAGGTCCAGGGTCAGTCGCGCCGGCTCCGGCGCCGGCCAGGCGAGCGGCCAGTATGAGGATGAGACGGCGACCCGCAGACGGTATCCGGCGGGGAAACGCTGGGCAATCTCATTGAGTCGCACCTTCACCCCATAGAAAACACCCTCGGTGAGCGGCTGCGGCGCGGCATGGCTGTCGCGATGCGTGAGGTTCAGCAGGCCGTAGGTCACGCGCGCCACTTCGCCGTTTGGCGCCACCTTGGAGAGGCGCACGGTTACCTGAGCCACCGGGCGGTCGGCGCTCAGGCGCAGCTGTACCAGGGGCGCTCCCAGAATTTCCATGGGTGCGGCGAGGAGGTCGCTGTCAAACACCAGCGCCCCCCCATCTTCCTCGCGCTGATCGTGGGGCAGGTCGGGAGTTGCCGAGAATGAGCACCAGCGGCCGGCGCTCATCTGCAGGGTGGTATCCGGCGGCGTGGCATCCTGCATCCACACCCGCAGCATGGGTTCGGCCTCGACGCCGCTGGCCAGGCCCTTGAGCCAGCGGTCGAACCAGCGCACCACTTCGCCAAGGAAGTCGATGGCCGGCCCGGGTCGCGCTTCGTGAGCGTACTTGTGCCCCCAGGGTCCGATCAGGCCGGCGCGCGGGCCGCTCAGGTTCGCCATCAGACGAAAGACGGAGTTGGAGTAGCCGTCGGCCCAGCCGGAAACGGCCATGACGGGAATATCGATGGCGGCATAATTCTCGTTCACCGAGCCATGGCGCCAGTAGCTATCCCTGTGCTGATGGGCGAGCCACTCACCGAGCCAGAAGCCGCTGCCTTCCATGCGCTCGTGCCACATCTGCCGCCAGCGCTCGCCGACCAGCTTTGGATTTGGCGGCAGCGACGTGTGCGCATACATCGTTCCCGCCCAGGCGAAGTTCTCGGTCAGCAGACAGCCGCCCATGTAGTGCACGTCGTCGGTGTAGCGATCATCGGTGGAGGAGACCGTGACGATCGCCTTCAGCGCCGGCGGCCGGCGTGCGGCAAGCTGCAGGCCGTTGAAGCCGCCCCAGGAGATGCCAAGCATGCCAACGTTGCCGTCACACCAGGTCTGCTCGGCGATCCAGGCGAGAACTACCTCGCCGTCGTCCAGTTCCTGGGACAGATATTCGTCGGTGAGCACGCCGTCGGAGTCGCCGCTGCCGCGCAGGTCGACCCGCAGGCAGGCGTAGCCGTGGCCGCCAAGAAACGGATGCACGGCCTCGTCGCGCTGCCGGGTGACATCTCCCTTGCGGTAGGGAATGTACTCCAGGATTGCCGGCACTGGCCGATCATCCGCCCCTTCCGGAATCCACGCCCGCGCCGCCAGACGCATGCCGTCGGGAAGAGGTATCCAGAGGTTTTCCACGTGCCGCACGCGGTGCTGAAAGGCTTCGACAATCTCCATGACGTTCCTCACGTTCAACCGCCTGTGGGGCAGGCGCACCCAACATTTTGCCCCGGGCGTGGCACCCGGGGCGTGCTGCGTAACCGCCTTGCGGCTCAAACGATCAGAGGTCTTTCTACCTCCTGAGCGACGCGGAAGGTCAGCGCATCGACTGCCACGCGATAGGCGTCATCGAGCGCTTCAGCGTCCTTGGCGCTGAGATAGAGGTCCGCAACCTCGTAGCTATAGCTGTCCTGCGCCGCGAGGTCCGAGAGGCGCTGCCCCGGTTGTACCAGTACTTCCAGGTGTGCATCCGGAAAGCGCTCTGTCAGCGCGGCGCGCTCCCGGAGTGTGGGCACGCCGGTGATGAAGGCATCGGTTCGTGTTCGCAGCATGAACTTGGCGGCGACGCCGGCCTCGGGGTCGAGCGCGGGGAATGCCGGGCGCTGGCCCAGTGCAAGCTCAAGCGCGACCTGATGATGGGCGGCGCCGTGGAGCTGTTGAAAGAGGTAGGCGTGGGACTGGGAGTGTCGTGAGTTGACCTCGAGTAGCCACAGATGATCGTCATCCTGCTCGTGGAAGAACTCCACGTTGAAGGCGCCATAGTCGTAGCCCAGGTGCGGCATGAGCCGCTCGCAGATCCGCGCCATCCGCGCCTGTACGGCTGCCGGCAGACGGGAGGGGTATTCGTAGCGGTGAAAAGAGGAGGAGTCTGCCTCCTGGATCGAATCCACCACGCCGTAGACCGTGACCTCCCCGTTGAAGACGTAGCCTTCCACTGTATGCTGGCTTCCCGAGAGCTGACCCTCGGCAATGGCGACGGCATCGCGCTGTTGAGCAAGGGCTTCGGGAAGCGTGATGCGATCGAGAAGCTGATTGAAGGGATCGGCGAGATGCGCGATGCTGCGGCGCATTTCCTGAATGCCGGCAGCAAGGCTCGCCTGGTCATGAATCAGGAAGGCGAGATAGGACTGAAACGACTTGATCGGCTTGATCCAGAAAGGAGGCGATAGGCCAGGGTCGCTGAGTGGCTGCTCATCATGGGGATCAAAGCCGACAAAGTGGGGAATGTTGTCGGCAATGACTTCTTGCTGCAGCATGCGGCTCCACAGCTTATGCTCGCAGCGCAACATTGACTCGAACGATGGCCCGGCCGTGCCGTAGCGCTGGCACAGCAGCGGCAGCATCAGCGAGACCGGAAAATCCAGAAA
This sequence comes from Halomonas piscis, assembly GCF_031886125.1. Classification (NCBI taxonomy): domain Bacteria; kingdom Pseudomonadati; phylum Pseudomonadota; class Gammaproteobacteria; order Oceanospirillales; family Halomonadaceae; genus Halomonas; species Halomonas piscis. The sequence goes on along the minus strand of NZ_CP119391.1, from coordinate 3,111,096 downwards.
TCCCATAAAGGCGTCGATGCTGCCGTCAAAATGCGCCAGGCGCCGCTCGCAGCGGGCGAGCAATGCCTCCACCGGATATTCGTTCCGGCCGCGAACCTCATCGAAATCAAGCAGGGCGTGAAAACGAACGCCGTGCGCTTGCGGCAACGCTTCGAGAAGGCGGCGATTGAACGGATCGAGACCCACGACAAAGACGTTCTTCATGGTGACCCCTCCCGCTTACCCTCACGTTTCATGGATAACGTCTAGCTTTATTAACCCTAGCACCAATTTATAAAATAATGAAATTCCTCAATTTTTCTTGATACTGCAAAGCTTTGCCCTGCTACGTGAAAAAACCGCCGAGCCAGTCGTCCCGATCGGCAGGCGAAGGCCTCGTGATCCGTTTGCCGAGAACAGGTGCCACTGACCGGCATTACCGCTATACCGGGGCCTTTTTATGTTGCAGAGTGTCACGGTAACGTCGATGCCGGGCAGCGACCCGGGCAAATCGTTCATGACAAATCGCCATAACAAGAGGAGAGTGACGATGAGAAAGCGTATTTGGGTACAGGCGGCGGCGCTGGGGCTTTCCGGCGCCTTGCTGGCGGGCTGCGGTGACGATGCCGACGTCGAAGAGCCGAGCCAGACCGGCGACGCGGGCGCGCAGCAGTCCACCGGCGATGCCGGTGCCAAGTCGGCCGAGGTGGAAACGCCGGAAGCCGCCGACGACCGCGCAGGGGATGCCCCGGCCGCTAGCGACGCGGCGGACGAGGCGCAGGAGGAAAAAGACAAGGCGGATGCCGACATGGGCGAAAAGGGCGGCGATGAAGCCGGTGATGAGGCGGCCAGCGGCGAGCCGGTCAGCCTGATTTTTGGCACCGGCGGTACCGGCGGCACCTACTACCCCATCGGCGGCGCGCTCAAGGGCGTGTTTGAGCAAGGCGACCTGGTGGAGAACGTTCAGGTGGTATCCACCGGCGCCTCGGTGCAGAACATCAACAACATCAGTGACGGCCTGAACCATATCGCCATTGTCATGAGCGACGTGGCCTACGACGCGGTCAACGGCGACAACCAGTTTGACGGCGAGCCGGCAGAGATCAGCGCGCTGGCGGGGCTCTATCCCAACGTGGTGCAGATTGTTGCCACCGCGGACAGCGATGTCGAGAGCGTTGCCGATCTTGAAGGCAAGCGCGTGGGCGTGGGCAAGGTAGGCTCCGGCGTCGAGCAGAGCGCGACCAAGGTCATCGAGTCCGCGGGCATGAGCTACGACGACCTGGCCAAGGTCAGCCATACCGGCTATGCCGACAGCGTCACCGCCATGAGCAACGGCAACCTGGACGCGGCCTTCTTTACCTCGGGCGTGCCCAACTCCAGCATTACCGGGCTTCAGCAGAATACCGATATCGTGTTTGTGCCGGTGGAAGGCGAGGTCGCGGACAAGCTGCTGGAGGCGTATCCCTACTACGAGACCTACACGGTGCCGGCCGGCGCGCCGGAGCGCTACGACCTCGACGAGGAAGTGGACACCGTGGCGATCCGCAACATGCTGATCGTGGGTAGCGACATGCGCGACGACGTCGCCGAAGAGCTGACCCGGCGCTTCTACGACTACCTCAATTCCGACAAGGTATCGGTGGGCGCGCTCAAGCAGTTTGAGCCGAACACCATGAACGAGAACCTGGTGGCACCGGTGCACCCCGGCGCCGAATCGGTGTACGAGTCCCTGTCCGGCAGCGCCGACGAAGACGCCGATAGCGGTGATGCCGATGGTCGGAGCGCCGCTGATGAACAGACCAACGACGCCAAGGCGGCAGAAGAGAGTGCCGACAGCCAGTCGTCCTGAGGGAGCCGCTGACTTCCGTTACGGACGGGCTCCATGGCGCCGCGGGTAACGCCCGGCACCGTCGGGGTTTCCCTTGTCGCGGCGGCCGCCATGGCCGCCGCGCTTGCGTGGCCGCTTCCCTGGCTTGCGGTGCACAAGGGAGGCGAGCTGCGCTATGCCTTCCCCGGCGGTGAGGGCGCCCGCTTTACCCTGCGCTGGCGGCACTCGGTGGAGAAGGAAGACTGGGAAGAGTGGTTCCGGGTAAGGGGTGACGGCGCCATCGTGCTCACCGGCACGCGCTTCAAGACCTTCGGCGCCGGCGTGCCGGCCGCGGCGGGCAAGACCACCAGGCTGGATGATGGCTGGGTGGTGATGACCGGCATCGATCGCGCGGTGAGCCCCCTCGCCGTGCAGGCGGCCGCCGCCGAGCGCTACCGCATGCGCTATCAGCTGGGTCCGCTCGAGCCTACCTTTGCGCTGTCCCGGGCCGAACCTCCCCCGATATTGACGTTCAGCGTGCAGCGCGAACCGCTTTGGCGGGTGCTGCCGGCGCTGGTGCGCCCCTGGCGGCTGGCCTATTCTTTTGAGCGGGAGACCGGGGCCGAGCGTCCATAGCCATCACACAAGAGAGCGAGAAGGGCACGATGTCCGACGACAAGCACCTATCATCCGGGCAGGCCGCGGCCGACGCTACCGACGATCCGGCGGTGAAGGAGGCGCTGGAAAAATACGATCGCGAAAGCCTGGTGCGGGACAGGCTGCCGGACGGCGTGATCAGGAGCGTCATGATGGTGGCGGTACTGCTGGCGCTGTTTCACCTCTATACTTCCTTCGCCGGCCCGCTGGTGGACGTGGCCCAGCGCAGTATTCACCTCTACACCCTGCTGGGGCTGACCTTTATCCTCTACCCGTTGACCCGCACCGGCGCGCGGCACCGGGTGCCCTGGGGTGACGCCGCGCTGGCCCTGTTGGCCTTCGGCGTGGGCGTTTACATGCTGGCGGTGGCCGACCGCGTTATCGCCTCGGCCGGGCGCATCAACGATACCGACATGCTGGTGGGCCTGCTGGCGGTGGCCCTGGTGCTGGACGCCACCCGGCGGGCCACCGGCTGGGGGCTGACGCTTTTGGCCACGGCGTTTCTGGCCTACGGCTTTTACGCCAAGCTTTTGTTCTACCCCGCCCTGGACGCCAATATCGTGCTGGCCACCTGCCGCCAGATCGTCTCGCACCTGGTATTCATCACCGAGGGGCTTTTGGGCACCGCCACCGGGGTGTCGGCCAGCTACATCATTCTGTTTATCCTGTTCGGCGCCTTTCTCGGCAAGTCGGGGCTGGGGCAGCTGTTCAACGACCTGGCGCTGGCCGTGGCCGGGCATACCCGGGGCGGGCCGGCCAAGGTCGCGGTCATTGCCAGCGGCTTTCTGGGATCGATCAACGGCTCGGCCATTGCCAACGTGGTGACCACCGGCGCCTTTACCATTCCGCTGATGAAGCGCACCGGCTACAGGCCCAACTTTGCCGGCGCGGTGGAGGCCTCGGCGAGCGTCGGCGGGCAGATACTGCCGCCGATCATGGGGGCGGCGGCCTTCATCATGGCCGAGGTGCTCTCGGTGCCCTACACCCAGGTGATCCTGGCGGGGATCATCCCGGCGCTGCTGTTTTATCTGGGGGTGCTGTTCCAGGTGCACCTGCGCGCGCTGCGCGACGGCCTGGAAGGCATCGATCGCGCCAGGCTTACGCCCCTCAAGGCCGTGCTGCTCAAGCGCGGGCATTTATTGGTGCCCATGGCGGTGCTTTTGTGGCTGCTGTTTGACGGCCGCGCGCCGTTTTTCGCCGCCTTCTGGTCCATCGCCGCCACCGTGCTGATCTGCGGTACCTGGCGGGTCACCCTGGGGGCCAGCCTCATTCTCGCGCTGCTGATTGTCGAGCCCCAGTGGCAGGCGCTGCTGGCGGGTAACCCGATCCCCGGCCTGCCCGCCAGCCGGCTGATGCTGTTCGGTATCGTGGCTTTGCCGGCGGCGATCAACGCGCTGCGGGCGAAGCGTGGCCTGGTGGCCGAAAAAATGGACGTTGCCGACTGCCGGGACGCCATGCACGACGGCGTGCGCAACGCCATCCCCGTGGCCATTGCCTGCGGCGCGGTGGGCATTATCGTCGGCGTGGCGACGCTCACCGGCATCGCCCTGGAAGTGGCCGACGCGGTGGTGACGCTGGGCCAGCAGATCCCGTTCCCTACGGTGCAGCTGCTGGTGACGCTTATGCTCACCATGCTCGCCTCGATCGTGCTGGGCATGGGGCTGCCGAGCATTCCCACCTATATCATCACCAGCACCATGGCCGCGCCGATTCTGCTCAACCTGCCGCTGTTCCGGGAGCTGGCCGGCAGCAGCGATACCGCGATCTTCGTGGCGCACATGTTCGTCTTCTACTTCGGCATCTTTGCCAACCTCACGCCGCCGGTGGCGCTCGCCGCCTACGCCGGCGCGGGCATCAGCGGCGGCTCGCCCAACGCCACCGGCTTTCAGGCCATGCGCCTGGCCGTGGCCGGATTCGTGGTGCCCTACATGTTCGTGTTTGCCCACAGCATGCTGATGATCGACGCCAGCGTCGGCGACATCCTGCTGGTGGTGGCCACCGGCGTGGTCGGCGTGCTGCTGCTGGCGGTGGCGGTGGAAGGCTACCTGCGCCGGCCGCTCAACGTGTTCTGGCGTCTGCTCGCCGGGAGCGGGGCGCTGGCGCTGATTTTCCCCGGCCTGATCAGCGACCTGGTGGGCGCGCTGGTTGCCGGCGGCCTGCTGTTGCTGGCCAGGCGGGAAGCCGGATAATGCGACGGGCGCGCGGGCGGCGATGGCGATAGCGGCAACGCTGGCGCTGTGGTCGGGGCCGGCGGCGGCCGGCTGCCCGGTCTGGAACGAGGCGCGTCTGGACCGGGAGATTGGCGCCCTAGAGGCGCGCCTGGCCGAGTGGGACCGCGCCTACTATCGAGACGGCGTCTCGCCCGTTGACGATGCGCTATACGACCAGGCGGCCGCGCGGCTGGAAAGCTGGCGGACCTGCGCCGGCAAGCCCCGGCGCCATGCCCCTGAGCTTAGCGTGACCGCCGGCCCCTCGGCGGGCAAGAGCCGCGTACGTCGCCATCCGATTGCCCAGACCGGGCTCGAGAAAGCCGACGAAGCCGGCACCGAGCGCTGGGCCAGCCGCCGGGACGACCTGTGGATTCAGCCCAAGGTGGACGGGGTGGCGGTAACGCTGCGCTACGCGGCCGGCAGGCTGGCCGAGGCCGTGAGCCGAGGCGACGGCGAGCGGGGGCAGGACTGGACGGCGCGGGCACTTAGGCTTCCCGCGGTGCCCAACAGGCTGCCCGAGCCGGTCTCCATCGTGCTGCAGGGAGAGCTTTATTGGCAGCTTGACGGCCACGTGCAGGCCGAGCCTCAGCGTCACCGAGCGCGCAATAAAGTTGCCGGGCTGATGCGCCAGGCCGAGCCCTCTCCCGCCGAGCTTGAGCGCGCGGGGCTGTTTGTCTGGGGCTGGCCCGACGGCCCCGCTACCATGCCCGAGCGCCTTGAAGGGCTTGCCGCGCTGGGCTTTGCCACCGCCGACTATACCCACCGCCTTGATGACCGCCGCGACGCCGCCCACTGGCGAAACCACTGGTATACCGCGCCGCTGCCCTTCGCTACCGACGGCGTGGTGCTCAAGCAGGGCAAGCGGCCCGGCGGGGCGCACTGGCGCCCGCAACCGCCGGACTGGACGGTGGCGTGGAAGTACCCCGGCCAGCGGGCGCTGGCCGGAGTGCGCGGCGTCGAGTTTAGCCTCGGCCGTACCGGGCGGGTGACGCCGCTTTTGCACCTTGACCCGGTGCGCCTTGAGGGCCGGCGCATAAGCCGGGTCTCGCTGGGCTCGCTTGAGCGCTGGCGGCGCCTTGACGTGCGCGTCGGCGACCAGGTGGCCGTGGTGCTGGGCGGGCTGACGATTCCGGCGTTCGACGGCGTTGTCTGGCAGGCCGTCGAACGCGAGCCGCTGACGGTGCCGGCGGCGGACGACTATCACCGGCTCAGCTGTTTCTCTCTGGAAGACGCGAGCACCTACCCGCTGGGCTGCAAGGCCCAGCTGCTCGCTCGGCTCGGCTGGCTGGGCGAGGCGCTTACGATGCGCGGGATAGGCGAGGGCACCTGGCAGGCGCTGATGGAGGCAGGCGCGGTGACCGGGCTTTTGGACTGGCTGGCGCTGGAGCGGGCCGAGCTTGAGCAGGTGCCGGGAGTGGGTAAGGTCCGGGCGCAAGCGCTGATGGCGCGCTTTGCCGCGGCGCGAACCCGGCCGTTTTCCGCCTGGCTCAAGGCGCTGGGCGCACCGCCGGGAAGCGAGCGGGCCAGCGGCGACTGGGCCGCGCTTGCCGGCTACGGCCGGCAGCAGTGGCGGGCGCTACCCGGCGTCGGTGCCACCCGCGCCGAGGCGCTGACGGCGTTTTTCCGCGCGCCCCGGGTGCAGGCGCTCGCCGCCCGCCTGAGGGCGGCCGGCGTCGACGGCTTTTAAACCGTTCAGGCGCGCCCCGGTATCAGCCGGCGGCCGCGGGTCGGGCGCATGCCGGGGAAGCGCTGCTCGACCTGGCGCAGCACCAGCGTCAGCACCACCGTCATGGCCAGGTAGATACCGGCGATGAGCATCAGCGGCTCGTAGACCAGAAACATCTCGTCGCGGATGATGTTGGCCGCCTGCAGCAGGTCCATCATGGCAATGGTCGACACCAGCGGTATCGACTTGAGCAGCAGGATCATCTCGCCGGTGAGGGTGGGCAGGCATGTCTGGATGGCCCGGGGCAGCCACAGGCGAAAGAAGACCTGAACCGGCGACAGCCCAAAGGCGCGGCCGGCCTCGCGCTCGCCGGCGGGCACGCTGATCAGGGCACCGCGGATCACTTCGCCGGAATAGGCGCCGACGCTGAGGATGAAGGTTAGCGCGCCGTAAAAGAAAGGGTCGCGCAGCACCGGCCAGATCAGGCTGTTCTGAATGCCGGGGATGCCTTCGAGCAGGCGCCCGACGCCGTAGTAGAAAAAGAACAGCTGCACCAGCAGCGGCGTGCCCCGCATCACCGTGGTGAAGCCGTGAACGACCCAGGCCAGCGGCCTTGGCCCCTTGAGCCGCGCCATGGCCAGGGCGACGGCCAGCGCCAGGCCGCCAGCGGCGGATACGGCGATGAGCAGCAGCGTATTGACGAAGCCTTCTATGAGATAGGACTGATAAAAGGGGTCGTGCAGCCAGGAGAAATCCATGTCAGCCCTCCTCGGTGGCCGGCTGGCCGCGACGAACGTAGCGCTCCAGCCGAGCAAACAGCGCGGTGGAGGTCAGCGTCATGGCCAGGTAGATGACGCCTGCCACGCTGTAGAACAGAAACTGGGCGCGGGTGCTGGCGGCGGCCTGCTGGACGGTGAAAAAAAGCTCGCTGAAGCCGATCACGCTGATCAGGGCGGTGTCCTTGATCAGAATCAGCCAGAGGTTCGACATGCCGGGAATGGCGTTGGGCAGCATGCCCGGGATGACGATGCGGTGAAAGCGCGTCCAGGCGGAGAAGCCGAAGGCGTCGGCGGCTTCCAGCTGGCCCCTGGGGATCGCCAGAATGGCGCCGCGCAGCACTTCGGTCATGTAGGCGCCCTGGACGAAGGCCAGCACGCCCACGGCGGTGACGAAGCCGTTGATGGCGACCTGGCCGGGCAGGCCCAGCGCCTGGGTGATCGCGGTCAATGCCTGGGAGCCGGCGTAGTACAGCAGAATGATCAGCAAAAGCTCGGGGATGGCGCGCACCGCGGTGGAATAAGCGGTCGCCAGGCCGCGCAGCGGCGCCCAGGGGCTGAGCCGCGCGCTGGCGCCGATCAGGCCCAGTACCAGGCCAATGGCGTAGGACAGCAAGGCGATTTCCAGCGTCGTCAGCGCGCCCTCGGCGATGGGGCCGGCCCAGTCGAGCAGCCCCTCTTGAGAAACGTTGTTCATGGCAGTGATGGGTCCCTGTTGAGGCAAGAAGGGAGGCGCGGTTCAGACGCCTCCCGGTTAGCGTCGCTAAGGACTGTCAGGTGCAGATATCGGTATCGAAATACTCGTTGGAAAGGCGGGTGCAGGTGCCGTTTTCCAGCACCTCGGCGATGGCGTCATTGAGGTCGGCTTCCAGGGCGTCGTCTTCCTGGCGCAGGCCGATGCCCACGCCGTCGCCGTAGGCCGGGTGATGCGGCGCGGTGCCCTTGATTTCGAAGTCCTCGGCGGCGTCGCGCTCGACCAGCTCAAGCATGGCGATCTGGTCGGCGAGGATCACGTCCAGCCGGCCGGACAGCAGGTCGCGGTTGACCTGCTCGGCCTGGTCATAAAGGCGTACGCGGGCGCCGCTGTCGCGCAGGGCACGGCGCGTATAGGTGGCGTTGGTAGTGGCGCTCTGCACGCCCAGCACCTTGCCGTCGAGGTCTTCCGGCGGGGTGAATGCCATGTCCCTGGCGGCGACGTAGGCGCCGGGCGTGAAGTAGTAGGGGTCGCTGAAGTCGATGACCCGCTGGCGGGCTTCGGTGATCGACATGGAGTTCATGATCATGTCGATGCGCCCGGCCTTGAGCGAGGGAATGATCCCGCTCCAGCCGGTGGGCTTGATCTCGCACTCCCGGCCCATGGCCTCGCAGAAGGCCAGGCCCAGCTCGACCTCGAAGCCGGTCCAGTCGCCGTCGGCGGAGGTGTAGGTGAAGGGCGGGTAGGGCTCGGCGGAAATGCCGATTTGCAACGGCTCGTCGGCCTGGCTTGCGGTGGAAAAGGTCAGCAGGGCCAGGGCAGCGGCGGTTATCAGGTTGTTTTTCATGGTGATCTCCGTAACGGGGATAGAAGCAATAGCGGTGGCGAGGTCAGGCCGCCGGCGCGACAAAGCGGCGGCAGCGTTCGTTGCCGTTCTCCTCGAAGACGTCCCTCGGGGTGCCGGCAACGCCGACCACGCCGCGGTCGAGGAAGACGACCTGGTCGGATACCTCCCGGGCAAAGGCCATCTCGTGGGTGACCAGCACCATGGTGCGGCCCTCGTCGGCAAGGCTGCGGATGACGCTGAGCACCTCGCTGACCCGTTCGGGATCGAGAGCCGACGTCGGCTCGTCGAACAGCAGCACCCTGGGTTCCATGGCCAGCGCCCGGGCAATGGCCACGCGCTGCTGCTGGCCGCCGGAGAGAAAGGCGGGGTAGCTGTCGCGCTTGTCGGCCATGCCCACGCGCTTCAAGTAGTGGTCGGCGCGCTTGACGGCGCGCTTGCGCGACAGTTTCTGGACGCGCATGGGCGCTTCGATGATGTTGCCCAGCACCGTGAGGTGCGGCCACAGATTGAACTGCTGAAACACCATGCTGACTCTGGCGCGCAGCCGCTGCAGCTGGCGCCGGTCCAGGCCGACAATGTCGCCCTGGCGATTGCGGTCGAAGCGGATGGTTTCATCCGCAATCGTCAGTTCGCCTTGCACGGGGCGTTCGAGCAGGTTCAGGCAGCGCAGCAGGGTGCTCTTGCCCGAGCCGCTGGCGCCGATGATGGAGGTGACGCTGCCCTCGCTGACCTGGAGGGAAACGTCGCGGAGCACCTCAAGATCGCCGAAGCGCTTGACGAGGTGGCGGGCTTCCACCGCCGGGGCGGTGGAAGAAGCGGGAGAGGGGTTGGGCGATGTCGTCATAGGCAACTCATTGAACGGTGGAAAGGGAGGCGGCCTCGGCGCGGGCCGCCGTGGCAACCTTTGCCAGGCGGCGGCTGGCCGCGGCGAGACGCGCCTCGTCGACGGTCAGGCTGAGGCGTACAAAGCCCGCGGCGGATGGGCCGAAGGCTTCGCCGGAAAGCACTGACACGCCCTGCTCGTCGAGCAGACGGTCGGCGAAGGCCTGGGACGAAAGCCCGGTGGCGCGCACGTCGACCATCATGAACATGCCGGCCGCGGGCTTGACCACCGCTACGGCCGAGCAGTCGTCCAGGGCATCGCAGACGACGTCGCGGCGAGCGCGGTAGGCCTCGCGCATGGCGTCGAGCTGGGGCGGCTGCTGCTCGAGAGCGCTGCAGGCGGCGTCCTGGACGAAATCCGGGCAGCCGTAGAGCATGCACAGCGCCAGGTGGCTCATATGGCCGATCAGCGCTTCGGGGCCGAGCACCCAGCCCAGCCGCCAGCCGGTCATGGCGTGGGACTTGGAGAGGCTGTTGACGACCACGGTGCGCTCGGCCATGTCGGCAAGGGCCGCCGCGCAGACGTGCTCGCCGTCGAAGATCAGCTCGGCGTAGACCTCGTCGGAGATCAGCCAGAGATCGTGGCGGCGGCAGAGCGCTGCCACGGCCTCCCACTGCTCGGCGTCGATCAGCTGGCCGGTAGGATTGTGGGGGGTGTTGAGCATGATCGCCCGGGTGCGCGGGGTGATGGCCGCTTCGATGTCGGCAGGGTCCAGGCGAAAACCGCGGTCGCCGGACAGGGGAATGCGCACCATGGTTGCGCCGGTGGACTCCAGCACCGCTTCGTAGGTGACGTAGTTCGGCTCGGCGACGATGACTTCGTCGCCGGGGTCGAGCAGGCACTGGGCGGCGGCGTAAAGGCCGCACTGGGCGCCGGCCATGATGATCAGGTTGTCCGGCGAGACGTCCATTCCGCTTGCCCGGTAGCGGCGCGCAATCGCCTCGCGCAGGGCCAGCTTGCCCTGGACGTCGGGATAGTGGGTGGCGCCGGCGCGTAGGCTTGCCACGGCGCTTTCGACGATCGGCGCCGGGGTATCGAAGTCCGGGTCGCCGACGGAGAGCACGGTAATGTCGTCGCCGTTGGCCTGGCGGGCCAGCGCGCGGTTGTGAATGTCCCAGGCCGCCGCGCCTTCGCCGGCGATGCGCTCGGTGAGTCGGGAATATCGCATGTCAGCCCTCAGTATTCGGGGGAAATGTCGTCGTCGGGCAGGCGGCGCCGCTCGGCCTGCCAGGCGCACGCGGTGCCGTGGGGGCTAGCCGCCCAGGCTTCGTACTGGCGGGCGACCTTTTCCGCAAGCTCGGGGGACGCCAGCCGCAGCGCCTGCCCGGTGGCCTGGGCAGCCAGCTGGGTCTGGCAGCTGCGCTCCAGGTCGCGCATGCGCAAAAACGCCTCGCCGACGCTGCGTCCGCAGGTCAAGAGGCCGTGCTGGCGCAGCACCATGGCCGAGTGATCGCCGAGGTCGGCGGTCAGCCGCTTGCGCTCGTCGAGATCCAGAGAAATGGCTTCGTAGTCGTGGTAGGCCAGGCGGTCGTGGAACTGCAGCGACCACTGATTCAGCGGCAGCAGACCTTCCTCGAGGCACGACAGCGCGACGCCGGCGACGGTGTGGGTGTGCAGCACGCAGGCGACTTCGGGACGCGCCGCATGGACGGCGCTGTGGATGGTGAAGCCGGCCGGGTTGATGCCCAGCCCCGCGGGGTCGTCGAGCACTCTGCCCTCGGCGTCCACGGTCACCAGGCTGTCGGCGCGGATCTCCTCGAAGCGCAGCCCGAAGGGGTTGAGCAGGAAACGCTCGCCGGGCAGGCGAGCGGAGATGTGGGTGGAAATGCCGTCGTCCATGCCGTCCAGGGCGATGAGACGGTAGGCAGCGGCCAGGTCGTGGCGGATGGCCGCCTCGGACTCGGAGGTGGTGTTCACAGGCTCTCCTTGACCGCTGCCAGGCCGTCTTCGCCGTCTCGGGTAGTCACGCCCTCGAGGAAGGTGGCGACGCGCTCGGGGTGGTCGGCCAGCCAGTCGTGGGCCACGGTTTCCAGGTCGCCTTTTTCCAGCCCGTAGGCGCGGATGAACTCGCTCTGCTCGTCGGCGGACAGCACGAACTGATCGAGCAGCTTGAGCATGTTGGGGTTGGCGTCGGCGTAGCGCTGGGTGACGATGGTCTTGACGTCGCTGCTGCCGTTATCGTCGCCGTAGACGCCCTCGGGGTCGTCGAGAATCTCGGTGTCGAATTCCGGCACCATCCAGTGGGGCGTCCAGCCGTAGAAGATGATCCAGCGCTCTTCCTTGGCTGCGCCTTCGACTTCGCTGAGCATGCCGGGGGTGGAAGAGGGCTTGCCTTCCCAGTCGCCGAGGCCGTAGACGTCGGCGTCGATGGCGTCGTTGAGCATGTCGGTGACCGTGGAGCCGTTTTCGATGCTGTAGACGCTGTGGTTGAAGCGCTCGGCTATCTCGGGGTCGGCCAGCTGCTCGGCGCTGGTGATGCCGGCGTCAGCCACGTAGCCGGGTACCGCAAAGCCCATCCGCGCGCCGTTGACGTTGTTGCCCAGGTCGACAATGGTGCCGCTTTCCATGGCGGCGTCGTAGCTTTCCTGCTGGGCGGGCACCCAGCCGGCCAAAAAGGCGTCGCTGTCGCCGTTTTCCAGGGTGGAGTAGCCCACCGTCGAGCTGAGCTGCTGCTTTTCGGTGGTGTAGCCAAGCGGCTCGATCAGCTGGGAGAGAATTTCGCTTTTGACGGTGACGCCGGGCCAGGGCGGCACCACCAGGCGCAGGGTGTCGTCTTCATCGGCGGCGAGGGCAGAGCCGGACAGGCTCAGTCCGGCGATCAGGGTCAGGGTCGTGGCGGTGCGTTGTAGTGTCGTGTTCATGCGTCAGACGCCTCCTTATCACGGGTGAAAAGCGGACGATGTCGAGCGCGGTGTCAGAGCGACGCGGCCCAGGCGGCCGCATCGACCTCGATCAGCAGCGGTGAGTCGGCCTCGTCGAGCCGGCCAAGCGCTGCGTGAAGGCTGGCCGGGCTACCGACATGAGCATGGCGGCAGCCGTAGGACAAGGCGAGGGACGGGAAGTCCGGCGCGGTGAGGTCGACGCCAAGGTGCGGCACCTCGCTTAGCGACATGTAGCGGCGGATTTCCTCGTAGCCGTTGTTGTTCCAGATGATCACGGCCACCGGCCGGCCCAGATCCCGGGCGGTACCCAGCTCGCCGAGCACGAACTGCAGCCCGCCGTCGCCGACCAGCGCCACCACCGGCAGGTCGGGCTGCGCCAGGGCGGCGCCCAGGGCGGCGGGCAGGCCGTAGCCGAGAGTGCCAAAGCCGGTGGCGGCGTTGAACCAGCGCCGCGGAGCGGGCATCGAGGCGAGGAAGTTGCCGGCGTAGACCGGGCCGGTGGAGTCGCCCACCAGAATGGCGTCGGGCAGCGCCTCGTTGAGGGTGGTGAACAGCGGCGCGTAGGGCGCCAGTTCCGGATCTTCCGCCAGCGCCAGACGGCGGCGTACGGTCGCGGCGCGCTCGGCGCCGTCGCGCGCGGCGCTTGCCGGCAGACGCTCGGCGAGCCCGCGCAGGGTTTCGCCGGCGTCGGCCTGGATGGCGAGATCGGCGGCCTGGTTGCGGCCCAGCTGCTCGGCGTCGATATCGACCCGGATCAGCTTGCCGTCGAGGTGGAAGTCGCCTTCGGCGTCCAGCTCGTAGTCGGTTTCGCCGATCTCGGTGCCCAGCGCCAGCACCACGTCGGCGCCGGCAGCCAGGCAGCGCGCGGCGGGCAGGCTCATGGTGGCGCCCAGGTCCAGCGGGTGCTCCCGGCCCAGCACGCCCTTGGCGTTGATGGTGGTAAAGGTCGGCGCGTCGAGCTGCTCGACCAGCGCCCGGGCCGCCTCGGGGTAGGCGGCGCTACCGCCGCCGAGCATCACCAGCGGACGCTCGGCGTTGCCGAGCCAGTTGCCGGCAAGCGCAAGCGCGGCGGGAGCCGGCGCGGGGGGGAAGACCCGCGCCGGCCGCGTGGGCTCCGTCGGCGCCGGGGCGTCGATGATGTCGAGGGGAATCTCGATATGCACCGGCCCCGGGCGCGCGCTTTGAAAGACGGCAAAGGCGCGGGCCAGCACCTCGGGCAGCGCCGCCGGGTCGTTGAGGCTGTGGCTTAACCGGCTGACCCCGGCGAGCGTTTCGCTCTGGTGGGGCATTTCGTGCAGCCGGCCCTGGCCGCGGCCGAGCGTCGGGCGGTGGTTGGCGCTGGAGATGACCAGCATGGGCACCGAGTCGGCCAGCGCCTGGCCCATGGCGGTGGCGATATTGGTCATGCCCGGGCCGGTGACGATGAAGCAGGCGGCGGGCTTGCCGTTGGCGCGGGCGTAGCCGTCGGCCATGAAGCCCGCGCCCTGCTCGTGGCGCGGGGTATGGTGGGCCAGCCGGCTTTGCCCCAAAGCGCGGTACAGCTCGATGGTATGGACGCCGGGAATGCCGAACGCGGTGTCGACCCCGTAGGATTCGAGCTGCTGGATCAGTAGCCTGGCACAGTTCATACGCTTTCCTTTTCGTCGGTGACCGCCGGCAGGCCGCCGAAGGGCTCACGACTCAGCACGCGCTCGACCATGGGCACGAAGTGCTCCAGGGGCAGGGTGTCGTAGTCGGGGTCGAAGCTGGCCTGGTCCCAGCGGTCGCAGAAGCGCACCGTGCGCTCGTAGGCCGGGTGGTCGCGAAACTGCTCCCGGGCGTGACGGTCGAGGCCGAAGAAATGGCGGTAGTGGTAGCCCTGGAAGAGCTCGTGGTGGCGGATCATCCAGGCGTTGAGCGGATCGATGAAGGGCTCGAGGATCCCGGCGGCGATCTCGGCGTGGTTGGCCGGCGAAAGATCGTCGCCGATGTCGTGGAGCAGCGCGCAGACGATCATCTCCTCGTCGGCGCCGTCGCGCAGCGCCCGAGTCGCGGTCTGCAGGCTGTGCTCGTAGCGGTCGACCGGATAGCCGTGGGTGTCGCCGGCCAGGCGGTGGAGGTGCTCGAGCACCCGCCGCGGGGCATCGGCGACGTAGTCGCGAAAGCGATCGTCGATCAGCGCCCACTCGTCGTGGCTGGCCTCGCCAAAGTGGCGGAACTGTGCCTGGGACTGTGCCTGGGAAGGATTCTGTGTCTGGCTCATGCAACCTCCTCATCGTTGCGGGACGGAGACAGCTGGCGACGCAGCACCAGGCGGCGGCTGGCGGTACTGTCGCGATCCACGTAGCCCTGGCGCATGTGGCGGACGCCGCCGGCCAGCTCGTAGGCGCGCCGGCCGTGGAAGAGACGATAGTTGTCCATGATCAGCATCTGGCCGGGGTTGAGCTTGAGATGCACGGTCAGCTCGTCGCCGGTGATCAGCTGATAAAACTCCTGGCGCGCGGCGTAGTAGGCTTCGAGCTCGTCGGCGGGCAGCGCCGGCACCCGCTCGGTGCGGTTGGAGTAGCGCACCCGAACGGTTTCGCCCCGGCTGTTGAGCTCGATCAGCGGCCCTTCGCTTTCCAGGTGGGTGGTGTCGTCCCGGTAGCAAAAGGTGGGCCAGACCCGGGTCAGGGCGTCAAAGGCGTCCGGATTGCGCTCGCGGAGCACTTCGGCCGCGCGGTAGCCGTCGACCAGGGTGTTGTCGCCGCCGTCGGCGGCGTTGGTCAGACAGTGCAGCCAGATGTAGCCGGGGATCGGGTCGCGGTAGGGGTTGTCGGTGTGGGGCTCCAGGCCGCGCTGGGTCATGGTCAGGTCGTAGGCGTTGGCCACCGACTTGACGTCGGCGATGCCGCCCCAGTTGGTGCGGCGCAGCGGCCCGATACGCTCGATCAGCGCCTGCATGCCGTCCTCGGTAGTGGGGACGTTGGACACCAGCACGAAGCCGTAGCGGTGCAGCCCCTCGAGCATGTCAAGCAGCGCGCCGTCGTCGTCCAGGGCGGCGTTGAAGTCGGCCTCGGGCGTTTGTTCGAGGGTGGCGTCCCAGAGCGGTTTTTCCGCTTTCTCCGATGAGGTGTCGAGCAGCGTGGCCAGGTCGAACTCGGCCCGATGGCCGTCGCTGAAGCTTACCGCGAGCTGCCGGCCGTCGGCCTTGGCCTGCTCGATGCGCAAGTCCAGCGGCAGGTCGGCGGCTTCGATCAGGCGCTGGCCGGTGCGCGGGTCCAGGGTGTCCTCGGCGGGGCTGCGCTCGCGCAGCCAGAGCGCGGTGAGCTCCCGGGGTTGATCCTGGTAGTCAACGACCAGACGGCGGTTGTCGGCAACGGTTTTGACGTGAGTCATGGCGACATCTCCACAAGCGTGCTACGGGTGACGGGCATCTACCCTAGTCCGGGGCAGGGGAGATGACTTGATAAAAATAGACTTTTTGTTGATCATTTTAGCCATGAGCGACACTTTCGACCCCGCCTGGCCCTATCCGCGCCCCGACTCGCCGCCGCTTCTCGCCCCCGAGCAGGCCGAGTACACCCTGGACGTTTGGGTGGTGCCCAGCTTTTCGATGCTGACGCTGTTCTGCCTGCTGGAGCCGCTGCGGGTAGCCAACCGCTTCGGCAGCGACCTCTTTGCCTGGCGCCTGCGCTCGCTTGACGGCGAAGGCGTGGTGGCCAGCAACGGCGTGCGCATCGAGGTCGACGGCGAGCTGGACGGGGTGGCCGACGACGCCAGCCTGATGGTGGTGTCCTCCTATCAGCCGGAGGTAGCCGTCAGCGCTCAGGACCGCGCGGTGCTGCGCCGGGTGGCGGCCCACGGCGGCTGGCTCGGCGGGCTGGATACCGCGCCGTTTATTCTGGCGCGCGCCGGGGTGCTGGAAGGCTATCCGGTGGCGCTGCACTGGGAGAGCGCGCCGGCCTTTCGCCGGGAGTTTCCCCAGCTCGAGGTCAGCTCGTCGTATTACGAACTCAGCGCCCGGCGGCTGACCGGCGGCGGCGGCGTGGCGAGCATCGACATGATGCTCGCCTGGATCGGGCTTGCCTACGGGCCGGCGCTCGCCGACGCCGTCGGCCGGCAGCTGATCTACCAGCGCCACGAGCGCTCGCCGGTGGATCTCGACGTGCGCTATGCGCATCTGCCGCGCAGCGTGGTGAAAAGCCTGACGGTGATGGAGGCGAACCTGGCCAGAACGCTGCCGATCCCCGAGATCTGCCGGCTGGTGGGCCAGTCCCAGCGCCAGCTGACGCGCCAGTTTCGGACCCATTTCGGCGAGACGCCCAAGCAGTGCTACCTGGGGATGCGGCTGGACCGCGCCCAGCAGCTGCTCGCCGGCAGCGGCTGCCGGACAACAGAAGCCGCCGTAGCCACCGGTTTTCAGCACCTGGCGCACTTTTCGCGCGCCTACCGCGCCCGCTTTGCCGAATCCCCCCGGGAAACTGCGGCCCGGGCGGTGGAATAAGCGGCGTCAGTCCTCGCCGGCGGATCGCCGAGGCAGCAGCTGCCTTGAGGCGGCGCGCTGACTATGCCTCCCCGGGCCGATCCGCCTCCAGGGTACGGCGCAGGGTGTCCAGTCTGTCACGCTGCCACCGATCATGGTCGTGCAGCATGTCGGCGCCAAACCGGTGAGCCTGCTGCGAGGATAGGGTTTCCGCGAAGCGGCGGATATCCAGGTCCTCCAGCGGGAAGCGCTGGTGTAATGGGACCCACGCCGCGCCGTCGCGAAGCTTCAGGGCCGGGTTGAGCACGTAGTGGCCGCGTTTCACTCGCAGGAACAGCTTGCGATTGTAGCGGTCTTCGCGCCGGATCTCGTTCTTGGCGAGGATGCTGGAGAGATATTGTCGGCGCTTGCGGCGCGGCGGCAGGACCCGGTCGGGAAGCCGGGCCACCCAGGCCTCGATATCCTGGGCGGTGTAGCCTTGGTGCCATACCATGGCCGGGCCGAGATGGCGATAGAACATGGCCTGAAGCAGTTCGAGAAGGAAGGTCTCCATGAGCCGGCGATCGAGCTTCACCAGGCGCTCGTCGACCTGCACGCTGAGGCTCGTCGGCGCCAGCAGGGGATAGAGACCGGCCAGGCGCTGGCGGGCGAAGGCGTCGTCGAGCACCGCCTGTTCCAGGGCGAAGTGCAGGGCGGTGAAGCCGTTGTTGGCGGTCAGCGTGGGGTCGGCGCCGCGCTCGATCAGCTGCTCCACCAGGGCGGCGTTGCCCAGCCGCGCCGCGAGCATCAGGGGCGTGAGGCCGAAACGGGTGCGATGGTCCACGCCGTAGCGCTGGGTATCCCGGAACACCGCCGTGGGATGCTTCATCTCGTAGCTCATGAAATGGTTACGATGGAGCTGGCGCACCGCCTTGTTCTCGGTATCCAGGGCGGGCTTGAAGCCGGCCTCGGCGAGGGCGTTCAGAGTGGGACGGTGATGGTGGAGCAGGGCGTATTCGAAGACCTCGAGGCGCGCCTTCTTGCCGCCTTCGGCGAGCACCCGGTCGCGTAGCGCCTCGAAGCCGGCATGGTCCAGCACCGTCCAGGGCACCGGCTGTTCCTCCAGTATCCGCTCGCGAATTGCCTGGGCCTGCTCGTCCTTGCCCTGGAGCTCGAGGCGCCTGGCCTCGTGCTGCCAATCCTCGAGGGAGGAGTCGTCCTGCTCCAGCTGAAGTTCGCCCTCCAGGCTTTCTACCTGCAACAGCCGTAGCAGCGGATGGTCGAGCCGCGTCTCCACCAGGTAAACGTGGCGCACCGCCCGGGTCACCGCCACGTAGAGGGCATTAATGAAGAACTTGTAGATCTCCAGCGATTTGTCGCGCTTGTCCTTGGCGCGGCGGTAGCTGAGCTCCTCGCGTTCCAGCGCCTCGGGGTCCACGCCCCTGGCGATCTCCTGAAACATGTCCGCATCGTCGCTGACCACGTTGTAAAGGATGACGCTGTCGTATTCGAGTCCCTTGGCCTCCTGGATCGAGAAGACCAGCGGGGTGCGGAACCAGCGCCGGGCCTCCGCCTTCTGCGCCGGATGCAGCACCACCACCGCGAACCGCGTGGAGCGGGCGGTGCGGCTATCGAGCTCGCGCTTGAGCACCTCCCGGTTCTCCAGCAGCTGTACCTGCCCCGACTGCTCGACGGCGCTGCGCACCAGGTAGTTGCTCTCGCGATCCACCGAGCCGAAGCGCGCATGCTTGAGCTTGAGGATGCGGTTGGCCAGCGCCGTGACCAGCGGCGCGTTGCGATAGTTGGCGTGCAGGATGCGCACCACCTCGCCGTGGCCGGTCAGATCGCGCTCGTGGAAGAACAGCGACTTGACGCTGGCCCAGGAGAAGAAATTGGGATGCACGATCTGGTTGGCGTCGCCGCTGAGCAGGAACTGACCGGGCTCGCGCAGGGTTTTCAGGATCAGGTAGAGCTGAACGTTGGTGATATCCTGCACCTCATCGACCACCACGAAGTCATAGCCGGGCTGCACCAGGGCGAGGTGATCGTGGGCGACCAGGTTGGGGTCATAGAGCCCTTGTTCCTCGAGAAAGGCGAGGTAGCGCTCGAAGAGGTCATAGACCCGGGGCCGCTCGGCCTCGGGGAAGATCGACTGCTTGACGCCGAGTTCCAGGTACTCCTCCCGCGATCGCCAGCCGCTCTCGGTCACCGGCCCGGTGATCACGCCGCGGATCTCCTCGTGGAGCTTGTGCGGGTCGCTCAGGCCGCTGCCCTGGCGGTGGCGCTGGAACCAGGCCTGGAAGTCGCGGTTCTCGACCTGCCGCCCCTGCGGCACCTGGATGCTTTCCAGCAGCTCCTGGAACGACAGGAAGTCCACCGACTGGTCGGGGTTGTCGTAGCCGTGGGCGTAGTAGAGATCCCGGGCGCTGGTCACCAGATAGGATGAAAGGCTGACATAGAGCACCTCACCGATGGCCTCCTTGAGCTTCTCGAGGATCAGCGCCGTCTTGCCGCTGCCGGCGGAGCCGACCACCACCAGCGGCGGCGACGAGGCGAAGATATCCTCCTGCTCGTCGTCGAAGGTCAGGATCTTGTCGAGCAGGTGGAAGCGCTCGCGGGTCGGGTGCAAGTAGCCCAGGGCCTCAACGTCCGCCTCGTCCGGGGCGTCAAGGCGCGGAATCTTGTCCTCGTCGATCACCGCGTCGCCGGCCAGGAAGCGCGATCGATCGTAGGCGTGATTGCGCAGGTATTCGAGTATCAGGCAGCAGGTCTCGCCCGCGTGCCGGTAAAGCGAGAACAGTATCCGGTCGCGCTTGTTGAGCCGTGCCCGATAGAGGTTGTCGCCGATCTTGCGGACATCGGCCTGCCGAAAGTTGTCCGCTTCCAGGGCGGTGCGCAGCTTCTTGAAGCCGGGGATCGATTCCGTGTCTAGATCGCTATACAGCAAGACTCGCATGGGGTAAGGGCCGTGTTCGTTTGGCGGTTACGCCAAGGTGCTGAGATGTCCTGCCGCGCAGGAGCGTTGACCGTTGCAGAGCACGATTGTTGCAAAGGTCCGAACAGAGAGCAAAGAGGGGTAAGCAAAGCCCAGCTACCAGCGCAGCAGAAGGCGCTCAAGGTGCTTATAAGTGCCTAGGCAAATATTTTCATGCATAATGTCGGTATAATATCAGCTTAGGACGGCAGCATGGCAAGGCGCTTCATCTCTCCTCTGACAGAAACCGACCGACAGGCGTTGACCCATGTCCATCAGTACGGGCAGAAACGCGCCTCGCGCCGTCGCGCTCATGCGATCCTCTTGAGCGACCAAGGCTACACCATCGCCCAGATCGGCGACATTTTGGTGGTCGGAAGAAATACCTTGACGATCTGGTTCAAGAAGTGGGAAGCCTCCGGTCTCGAAGAGCTCGTTGATAAGCCCCGTAGTGGCCGCACCCCAATTCTTGATGACAGCGATCGAGAGCGGCTACAGACCTTGGTGGAGGAGCATCCTCATCAGCTACGCACCCTGCAGGCTAGGCTTCAGGAGGAAACGGGAAAAACCTTCAGCACGGACACCTTGCGCCGGGCATTGAAAAAAAATCAAAATAGCTTCAAGCGCATTCGGCACTCACTAAAGGGCCGACGCGATGAGACGGATTTTCGCAATACCCAAGGCCTTCTGAAAGTGCTTATATGGACCCGTCCTGTTGTGCAAGCCAGAAGCAACAACGCATAAGAGTGAGGACTGCACGCTTATATCCGGCCTATTGATGGCACTTGCCGTGCCTGGCCCTGATGGAATACGCGCTCTCTGCTCTGATCTCCCACTCGGCCTCGTGATGGGCCTGCGCACTTTACAGAGTGACAGAGAGCCGGTCTGACCCGTTATGCCATCGAAGCATCTCGCCTGCGCAACCTCGGGGTTGGGTAACTTATCGTATGCTGAACGATCTCGCCTGTTTATTCGGTATCATTAAGCGGCCTCCTGCGGCTGGTAGCGGCGTTCATGGGCCAATAGCGACCAGCAAATCCGCGCCATCTTGTTTGCCAGGGCCACAATGGCCTTGCGTTGTCCAAGACGCGCCGCTAATGAGCAGGCCCAGCGGGACAGCCGGTCGGGCTGTTCCTGGCGCTGAAACTGGCGTAATGCCGCGCGGGCACCGTGCACCAGCTGCCGTCGAACCTCACCATTGCCGCATTTGGTGATACCCATTAACTGATGGCGGCCACCACTGGAATGCTGGCGTGGCACTAACCCTAACGAGGCGCTGAACTGACGCCCGTTGGGAAACCGTGCCGGATCGCCCAGGTGGCTGAACAACAGCGTGGCGTTGATCGGGCCGATGCCGGGCAGACTCATCAGCCGCTGCATGTCGGCTGACGCTTTGGCCTGTCGCTGCAGCCGCTTGTCATAGCGCGCGATTCGCGCATCGTTCTCGAGCCACTGGTCGAGCAGGTCGTTCAGCAGGGTGTAGAGTTCTTCACCCAGCCGCGCCCGTTGCTCGTCCAGTCGCTCACGGATCACACCCTGGCGTATTACCGCATGCCCTTGCGACACGATCAGGCCAAACTCTCCCAGTAGGCCGCGCAGCTCATTGCCGATGGCAGTGCGCTCGCGCACTAACCGACTGCGCACCCGGTGCACCGCTTGCAGGGATTGTTGCGCTTCTGTCTTGATCGTCACCCGAGGCGTCGCCGGGCGTGCTGCGGCCTCGGCGATAGCCGCGGCATCGCGTGCATCATTCTTGTGGCCCAGCACGAAGGGCTTGACCGCCTGCGGCGGCAGTAGTTCTGCCTCATGGCCCAGCGTGCCAATGTCTCTCGCCCAGTAATGAGCGGAGCCGCACGCTTCCATGGCGACGTGGCAAGGCGGAATTTGGGCCAGCGTCAAGCGTAACTTCTCTCGCCGGACTTGCTTGCTGAATACTTTGTGACCGTGCGCATCCACGGCATGCAGTTGAAAAACGTGTTTCGCCAGGTCAATGCCTATAATGCTAATCTGTTTCATGGATGGATCCTCCTTCACCGATGCCGTCAGTGTTCTGTGCACTGCTGGCTAGATGTTATATCCAGCTTGGCACAGAAGGACGGGTCCATCCCATTTCCAAGAGCAAGAGGATCGAGGCGAACACGAGCTTTACTACTTCGATGAATCCGGCTTTTCCCAGTCGCCATCGATACCTTATGCATGGAGCTCCGTCGGCAAGCCATGGGAAGTGACGGCGTACTCACATAGCCATAGGCTGAACGTGCTGGGCTTTGTGAGCCGAAAAGGGAAGCTGGTCTACCATACGACCACCAAGTCGGTCACCACGGAGACCGTCATCGAGGCGTTTGATCAATTTGTGGCTCAGAAAGACCCCGAGGCCTTCGCCATCGTCGTGCTGGACAATGCCAGTATGCATCGCTCCAAAGCGTTTAAGCGCAAGATTCTGGAATGGATGTCGCATCGCGTGCATCTGGTTTACCTATCCGCTTACTCGCCAGAGCTGAACTTAATCGAGATCCTTTGGCGGCAGGTCAAATACCACTGGCTGCCCCTCAGTGCCTATCTATCATTTGATCGGCTCTGCGATGAAGTCCATCGGCTGCTCAAAGGTTACGGGACGGAACGCACGATTAATTATGCGTAAGCACTTACTACGCCACGATTACTACGCCACGATTTTCAGGCCAACGGCGCCACAGATGATAAAAGTCAGGAATACAAGACGCAGACGGCTCATGGGCTCCCGGAAGAACATTACTCCCATGATGACGGCGCCCGTGGCGCCAAGCCCGGTCCAGATGGCATAGGCGGTGCCCAGAGGGATCTCGCGCATCGCCAGGGCAAGAAAGTAAAAGCCCAATGAAAAGACGACGATAACCGTCAGCAGCCATTTCCATGAGTTTCTTTTCAGGTACATGTTGATGCTGGCAACGCCGAAGATCTCGCCGAAACTGGCAATAAACAGGTAGATCCAGGCCATTTATGGGTTCTTCGTCGTTTCATGTGGATTTGGCCTGATCGAACAGGCGCCCCACCGGGCTGCCAATCAGGTAGATCATGGCGATGAAGTTGGCTTCGTTCCGGTAACCCCGTGCGCGTGACCGAGCCGCCTGAAACAGACCGTTCATGCCTTCCAGTCGTGCGTTCGTCAGTCCCGAAATCCAACGCCTAACCACCGCATCGGCGTGGCGCTCCAACGTCGCCAGGGCCTTTCCCATCGGCTTCAGCAATGGCTTCTCCGAGACCGCCGCCTTCATGACCCTGAGGTAGTGCGTGATGCGCCATCGAGCCGCTCGTGGCGTCGGCGCCTTCTGGATCCAGCGCAGCTTCTCCTTGATCACCCAGGCATCGGACGTGGCGCTCTGGTCAGCCACCAGCTCCTGGAGAGCCGCCAGCTGCTTGGGCGTCAGGTTCTCGTTGTCCAGGCTCTTCAGCAGGGCCCAGCGCAGCGACTTGGGGTGTTCCTGCTCGCGGCGCTCCTTCTTGCGCACCTCGTCTAGCCGCTTGGTGAAGGTCTGCACGATATGGAACCAGTCGACCGTGACCTCGGCCTTGGGAAGGTACTCAGCCACGCCGCTGAGGAAGGCTTGTGACATGTCGCAGACGACCTCGACCACGTTGTCCGGATCGCCGCCATGGGCCGCCAGGAAGGCGCTAAAGGCCTTGATGGCGTCCTTGCCGTGGCCGGGGACGGCGAAGATCACCGGTTCCTGCTTGCGTTGCATATCAAGGAACACCGTCACATAGCGCTGGCCACGCCGGGACGCGGTTTCGTCCACGCCAACGGTGGCCACGTTGCTCAGATCCAGCTGCCCCAGCATCCGACCGACGTAGTGATGCACGATGCGCCACAGCCGCTTGTCGGAGATCTCCAGCTGTCGGGAGACGGCCAACACCGGCATCTCCTTGACCAGTGACATGGCCGCCTGCTCGAACAGCAGGGTGAAGTCGCTGCCCGGCCTCGCCCAAGGGACCTCGATACGCTTGACGCCATGCTCCGGGCACTTGGTACGCGGCACGCGAGCATGCAAGTAGCAGTGATGCTGGAAGAAGTTCAGGTGCCGCCACGTCTTGTCAGCGAAGTCATGAGCCGGACAGGCCTCGCCGCACTCAGGGCAGGGGTAGAGGCTGCCACGCTCGGCCTCGACGTAGAGGTCCAGACGGTGGGGCGATACGGAGGTGTCCAGGTGCTGGTCCTTGAGAATCCAGGGCGCTTCCAAGCCCAGGCCGAGGGTCAGAATCTGGGTGCCGTCCATGTCATACCTCCTGTCGTCGTGGAGGTCATATTCTGGCCCAGCTCAGGGGGCGAATTCCACACCCAACGACGAAGAGCCCATTTATGCACGGTCTCCCTTTGGGCTCGGAGCCTTTTCAAGTGGCTTCCTGTCAGCTTCAGTGGTCAGCTGAACCCCGACAACCCCAACAATGATAGACAGGATAAACAGCCCCTTGAGGAAGGTAAACGGCTCGCCCAGCAGGGTAAAGTCGATGATGGCGATGGCGGCTGCGCCGGTTCCGGTGAAGGTCGCATAGACCGCCCCGGAGGGCAGCACGGCGCAGGCCTTGATGATGAAATAAAAGCTGAAAACGAGCGCAATGACCGTTCCCGACCACATCCAGAGATTGTCTGAATACTTCAAGCCCAGAACCCAGAAGATTTCGACAAATGCCGCCCAGAAAACATAGGCCCAACCCATTAATCGCACCCTGAAAAGTTAACTAACCTTTAAGCGTAGTGAGAATTCATACTACATGAACGAAGATGTTACCGTGTCATGAAGACATTTATTCAGTGTTTTCCTGACTTGTTATGCCACTATACTACTTGAACTCAGGGGGCATGAGGAAATCATGACGGCTCATCCTGCACCGCTTGCCGCTGATCGGCTCTACCGACATTGCGACCCCGATTCGCTGGATTTCGAGACCAGCGACGAACTCAGGGCGCTTGATCAGCTGATTGGTCAGGAGCGAGCGCTAGAGGCGCTGCGTTTCGGCACGGGCATCCAGGGGCAGGGCTACAACCTGTTCGTGCTGGGGCCTTCCGGGGCGGGCAAGCACGAGATCGTGCAGCGCTTTCTACACGAGCGTTCCCGCCAGGCGCTGACGCCTTCCGACTGGTGCTATCTGCACGATTTCATGCAGGGCAGGCATCCACGTCTTATCGAATTACCCGCGGGAAAGGGCGCGCGGTTTCGACGTGATCTCGAGCAGCTGGTCGAGGAGCTGCAGCACGCCATTCCTTCCACCTTCGAGAGCGACGAGTACCAGAGCCGCCTGCATGAAATCCAGCAGGAGCTGGGTCAGCGCCAAAGCGAGGCGTTTCGCGAGATCGGCAAGGAGGCCGAGCAGGATCACATTGCCCTGATCCAGTCGCCCCATGGCTTCAGCTTTGCGCCGCGCAACGACGAAGGCGAGGTGATGGACGTGGAGGCGTTCCAGGCGCTGCCCGAGGAGCGTCGCCAGGCCATTCAGCGCACCATCGCGGTGTTGCAGGAGAAACTGCAGAAGACGGTTCAGCAGATGCCGCGCTGGCGCAAGGAGGTGCAGCAGCGCATCCAGGAGCTTAACGAGGAGATGGCTGCGGCCTCGGTGGGGCCGCTGCTCGAGGAGCTGCGCGAGGCCTATCGTGACCACCCCCGAGCGGTCGAGCACATCAATGCCATCCAGAAGGACGTGACCGAGAACGTCAATGCGCTGATCAGTCAGGAGGCGCCCGGCAATAGTTCCATGGCCTCGGTCTTCAGTCGCTATCAGGCCAACCTGCTGGTGGACAACGCCGAGCAGCAGGGGGCCGCGGTAGTTTACGAGGACATGCCGACTTATCAGCATCTGGTGGGGCGGGTAGAGCATCAGGTGCACCAGGGCGCGCTGCTGACCGACTTTCGCCTTATCCGGGCCGGCGCGCTGCACCGCGCCAACGGCGGCTATCTGATCCTCGACGCCGTCAAGGTGTTGACCCAACCCTTCGTCTGGGAGGGCCTCAAGCGTGCCCTCTACGGGGCGCGGGTCAAGATCGAGTCCCTGGAACAGCTCTACAGCCTGGCCAGCACGGTGTCTCTGGAGCCCGAGCCCATGCCGCTGGATCTAAAGGTCGTGCTGATCGGCAATCGCATGCTGTACTACCTGCTGTGCGCCTACGACCCGGACTTCCTGGAGTTGTTCAAGGTACAGGCGGACCTCGAGGAAGACGTGCAGCGCGATGCGGATACCCAGCGGCTCTATGCGCGCCTGTTCGCCACCCTGGCCCGGGAGGCGAATCTCAAGGCTTTGGGGCGCGACGCCGTGGCGCGGCTCATCGAGCATGCCAGCCGTCTCGCCGACGACAGCGAGCGCCTTTCGCGATCTGCTGCGCGAGGCGGACTACTGGGCCGCCGAGGCGGGAAGCGATCAGGTCACCGCCGAACATGTGCAAGAAGCCATCGACCAGCAGATCTATCGCGCCGCGCGGGTGCACGAGAGCCTGGAGCGCTCGATTCTGCGCGACATCATGCTCATCGACACCGCCGGGGAGGCGCTGGGCCAGGTCAACGGCCTGTCGGTGATCCAGCTCGGCGGCCATTCCTTCGGGCGTCCCACCCGCATCACCGCCACGGCGCGGCCCGGGCGCGGTGGCCTGGTGGATATCGAGCGCGAGGCCAAGCTGGGCGGCAACATCCACTCCAAGGGGGTGATGATCCTGTCGCGCCTGCTGGCCTCGCGCTACGCCGGTGAATCGGCGCTGTCGCTGTCGGCGAGCCTGGCCTTCGAGCAGTCCTACGGCATGGTCGACGGCGACAGCGCCTCCGTGGCCGAGTTCTGCGCCTTGCTTTCGGTGCTCGCCAGGGCGCCGCTGCGGCAATCCCTGGCGGTGACCGGTTCCGTCAACCAGCACGGGCAGGTGCAGGCGGTGGGCGGCGTCAACGAGAAGATCGAGGGGGTTTTCGACATCTGCCGGGCCCGGGGGCTGAATGGCAGTCACGGCGTCCTGCTGCCCAGGGCCAACGCGGTGCATCTCATGCTGCGCAGCGATGTAGTCGAGGCGGTACGGGCCGGGCAGTTCAGGGTGTATGCGCTTGATAGCGTCGATGAGGCCATCGGTCTGCTGACTGGCCTGGTTGCCGGTGAGCGCCAGACAGACGGCTCCTTCCCCGCTGGCACTGTCAACCGGCGCGTCGCGGATTGCCTGAACGAGTTCGCCGACATTGGCCGCCGGCAGAGCAGCGGCGACAACCGACAGGATGCGAAGCGCGATGACGATACATGACAGTGGTCGCCTGATTTCGCGGGTCGTGGTACTGCTCGACGGCAATCGTCGCGCCCAGCGGATGCTCGACGAGGCCACGCGGCTGGCCAAGCGCGAAGACGCGGAGCTCGTGGGACTGTTTGTCGAGGACACGGAGATGCTCGGAGAATGATACCGCGCTGATCGCTGTTCCTTGAGCCTGGATCGTCTCCAAGCGGCTGGCCATGACGTGGGATAGGTGGGTCAACGCAACACGGTGAAAGAGGGAGAAATCATGACACGACAAGTGAAGCTGGTGATTCTGGGCGCCGGCACAGCGGGGCTGACTGCCCTCAGCGAGGCGCGGCGCTACACGGACGACGTGCTGCTGATCAACGCCGGCCCTTACGGCACGACCTGCGCGCGGGTTGGCTGCATGCCCTCGAAAGCGCTGCTCGAGGTCGCCCATGCCTACGGGCGCCGGGACTGGCTGGGAGAGAGCGGAATACGAGGCACCGACACCCTTGAAGCGGATCTGGTCACGATCATGGCGCACGTGCGCACCCTGCGTGATCGCTTCACTGCCGGTCCGATCGACACCGCCGAATCCCTCGGCGAGCGCAGCATTCACGGACAGCCGCGCTTTCTCGACCCCACCACCCTCGAAGTCAACGGCGAGCGGATTGAAGCCAAGAGCGTAATCATCGCCACCGGTACTCGGCCCAACCTGCCCGAGGCTTGGCGCTCTCTCGGCGATCGCGTGGTGACCTCCGACGATGTCTTCGAGCTCGAGGCGCCGGGCAGGCGCCTGGGCGTGGTCGGCCTGGGGCCGATCGGCGTGGAGCTGGGCCAGGCGTTTGCCCAGCTCGGCTGCGAGGAGCACGGGTTTACTCGCGGGTCCAGCGTGGCGGGACTGAGCGACCCGCAGGTCAACGCCAGCCTGCTCGAGGTGCTCGAGCGCCAGATGACGGTCACCACTGAGGCGGATGTGTCGCTGCACCAAAGTGATACTGGTGTGATGGTTCAGGGCGGCGGGAAAGCAGTGGAGGTCGACTGGGTGCTCGCCTCCCTGGGGCGGCGGCCCAACGTCGAAGGGCTGGGTCTCGAGAAACTGGGGTAGAACTCGACCAGCGGGGCGTGCCGTTGTTCGACGAATCGACGCTGCGTATCGGCGAGCTGCCGGTTTTTATCGCCGGCGACGTGGACGGGCTGCGCCCGCTGCTGCACGAGGCGGCGGACGCGGGAAGAATTGCCGCCTATCACGCCCTGCATCCGGATGCCCAATGTCTTGCTCGACGCACGCCCCAGGGGATCGTCTTCACTGAGCCGGGCGCGGGCCATGCGGGTCTGACGTCGCGGCAGCTGCCCGACACCGGCATCGTCACCGGCAGCGTCGATTTCAGCAAACAGGCGCGAGCGCTGATGGCTGGGCGCAATGCGGGCTGCCTCAAGCTCTACGCCGACGAGAGTGACGGGCGCCTGCTCGGCGCAGCGCTGGTCGCCTGATGCTTGATTCGATTTGCCGAATTAACAGGCCGTCAGTCCTGCGGCTCCGCCTCGGCCGCGGCATCCGGCGCCGGGTCGAAATCAAGCTCGAGCTGCACCGGCTCGCTCGCCGCCTCTTCGACCCAGGTGGCGCCGAGCGTCGCGGTCCCGGCGGGCACCGCCACGTAGTGGCCTTGATCGTCGGCGCTAGACGCCGGATGACGTATCAGGCAGTAGACGCCGAAGACGACGATGGCGGCGTGGATCAGCGCCAGATCCCAGAGAAAGCCGTCGGGGCCAAGCCACTCCATGAGTAGGCCGGTGCTCAGCGGGCCGAGAATGGCGCCGATGCCCAGCGCCAGCACCAGGCTGCTGCTGGCGGCCACCGTCTGCGACGGGCTGAGGACATCGTTGGCGCAGGCGAGAAAGAGGGAATAGAGGGTCAGGGTGGTGCCGCCGAGCAGCACGCCGAGCAGGGTCAGCTGAGCGGCACCGCCGGCGTACAGGCCCAGCAGGGCGAGCGCCGTGGCGAGGCCGGCGACGACCATGATCACCGCCTGGCGGTCGGTCTTGTCGGAGAGCTTGCCCAGCGGCCACTGCAGCAGGGCGCCGCCGAGAATGAAGGCGCCCATGAAGACGGCTACCTGCTTGACGCCAAGGCCGCTGGCGTTGGCGAAAACCGCCCCCATGCCGAACACGCTGCCGTTGGCAATGCCGGTCAGCAGACAGCCCAGGGTGCCCAGCGGCGACAGTCGATAGAGCCGCCTGAGGCTCATGGATTCCGGCTGGCCGGTGTCCGGCTGGGGCGTGTAGCTGAGCAAAATCGGCACCAGCGCAACGGAGACCAAAACCGAGACCACCAGAAAGAGGGTGACTTCGTTGGGGTCCGCCAGGCTCAGCATCAGCTGGCCGCCGCCCATCCCCAGGTAGGTGATCACCATGTAGAAGGCCAGCAGCCGGCCGCGCAGGTGGTTGCCGGCATGGCCGTTCAGCCAGCTTTCGCTGACCACGTAGAGGCCCGCGTAGGTAAAGCCGGTGAGGGCGCGCATGGCGGCCCACACCCAGGGGTCGATGAACAGCGCGTGCACCAGAATGGCCACCGAGGTGACCGAGGCCAGAGCGGCGAAGACCCGCACGTGGCCGACGTCGCGCAGCTTGCGCGGCGTCAGGGTCGAGCCGGCCAGAAAGCCGACGAAATAGGCCGACATCACCACGCCGGTCACGCTATTGCCGAAGGCCTCTTCGGCGGCGCGCACGCCCAGCAGGCTGCCCTGGAGGCCGTTGCCCAGCATCAAAAGGCCCACCCCGAGCAGCAGCGCCCAGAGGCTCCAGGCCGCGGAAACGGCGGTGGCGGGTGTCGGGGCGGTGGCGGTCATGGTGGTAGCCTCCGGGCGCCTTGGGGCTCTTAGGCGGCGTCGTCCACGCGACGCTGGCGGCGGGCGCGCTGAATCATGCGATAGCGCGAGCGTACCTCGTCGCGCTCCATGTAGCAGCCCTGCAGCCAGCGGTGGCCGGTGCTGTTCTCGAAGGCGTCCCGGGCGTGCAGCAGGCGACGGTTGTCGAAGATGACCACGTCACCGGGATGGTAGGTGAAGCGGATGGAGAACGCCGGGTCGCGCAGCAGCTGCTGCAGCACCATCAGCGCCTCGTAGGCCGGCTCGACATCCTCGAAGGCGGTCTGCAGCGGGCCGCGCAGAAAGTCGGCGATGCGCACTTCGAGCAGCTCGCCGCGGGCGTCGAGGCGGATCATCGGCTCGTACCAGACGTAGTCGGTGGTGCGCGCGGTGTTGGCGTAGCACCAGCGCACCCGGGTCAGCGTTTCCCAGGCCTTGGGGTGGCGCTCGCGCAGGGCTTCGGCGATGGCAAAGCCGTCCATCATTACCGCCTGGCCGCCTTCCACGGTGTTTTCCAGGCAGTAGAGCATCTGCAGGCCCGGATGATACTCGCGGGTGGGCAGGTCGACGTGGGGCGGCAGGGCGATCGAAGTGTAGGCGTTGGAGTCCGGGTCGGGCTTGGCCTTGACGTCGAACAGCTGGCCGAAGTTGGTCGGCCGTACCGGGCCGATGCGCCGGGCCAGCGACTCGATGGAGTCGGGCTCGGTGGGCAGATTGCGCAGCCGCACCAGGCCCTTGCCGAGCACGCTTTCCAGCGCCGGGGCGAGAACGGTCTCTTCGGCTTCGCTGCCCGGCTCGGTTTCCAGCAGGCCGCTGGCATCCAGAGTGTCGGGGCCGGCATCGCTGCCGCCAAGCCAGGTAGTGACCGGCACCAGCGGGGCTTCCGGGTCGCTTGTGTTGTCGTAGTCGTTGGCGCGCAGCCAGCCGGGATGGAAGCGCAGGCGGCGATCCTCGGGGGCGAAGGTCACGCAGAGGGCGCCGGCGTCGTCGATCTCGGCGGCGGTGACTTCCGGCCAGGCCGAGAGGGTGGAGAGATCCAGGATGCGTTCCCGGGTCGCCGGATTGACGGTGCTTTCATCGGCGGCGTTCTCGCGCAGCCAGACGCTGTGATAGCGGCTTGTACGGCCGTCGCTCCAGTTCACCGTGACCAGGCGCGGGGTAAAGGAAACGTCAGCCAGCTCGGCGTCCACCGGCCAGGCGTCGTAATCGGGCGTTAGCGGAAGTTCGCTATGGGTCATGGAAAACTCCTGAGCGTCGTCATGGGAACGGCCACAGGATGGCAGCGCGGCGACGGTGATTCCCCACAGAATTCGACGGCAGCTATGCACAGTTCGACAGCTCCGCTCCTGGCAAGGCGGTTCAGGGCAGCTGCCGCCAGGCGCTGGGCGTCAGCCCGTGGCGGCGGCGGAAAGCACGGGTAAAGCTCGACGCCGAGGCAAAGCCGCAGGCCAGGGCGATATCCATGACGCTGTGGCGGGTATCGCGCAGCAGCCGCTGGGCGTGGCTCAGGCGCCTGTCGAGGTAGACGCGCTGGGGCGAGCTGCCCAAATGGCGGACGAACAGCCGCTCCAGACTGCGCCAGGAGAGGTTGAGCCTGGCGGCCAGCTCGCCGATGGCAAGCGGCGCCTCCAGGTTGGCTTCCATCAGGTCGAGGGCCTTTTGCAGGTTGGGGTCGTCGGGCCGGCCGCGGTCGCGCTGGCGGCTGGCCGGGCGCCGCCCGGGATCGTGGATCAGCTGTTCGCGAACGCGCTTGACCAGCCGGTCGCCGTGGCGGCGGCGGATCAGATCGAGGCTCATATCGATGGCGGCGCTGCCCCCGGCGCAGGAGAAGCTGTCGGGAGTGACTTCAAAGATCGATTCGACGGCGTCGACGCGCGGGAAGCGGGCGCGAAACTCGGGCAGCGACTCCCAGTGCAGGGTCACCGTCTGGTCGTCGAGCAGCCCGGCCGCGGCCAGCGCGAAGCAGCCGGTGTCGACGCCGCCGACCACGCAGTTCGCGGCGGCGCGTGCGCGCAGCCAGTCGAGCAGGGCATCATCGATACCGGCCTCCGGGGCAAAGCTTGCGC
The DNA here is from genome assembly GCF_031886125.1 of Halomonas piscis. Lineage (NCBI taxonomy): Bacteria > Pseudomonadati > Pseudomonadota > Gammaproteobacteria > Oceanospirillales > Halomonadaceae > Halomonas > Halomonas piscis. Next base: position 3,079,152 of record NZ_CP119391.1, on the reverse strand, counting down.
ATACGGCCAGGCTGGGCACGTTCGGCGCCGCGGCCATGGCGTAGTCAGCGTCCAGGGTCATGCCGTTGGAGGCGGTGACCGGGCCACCGTCCTGGCTGATGGTGGCCCAGTCAAACAGGGTCTCGCCGCTGATGCGGTTGGCAATGCGCAAGGGCTCCACGGCCGAGAAGAAGGCGACCATGGCAAAGCGCGGCAGCAGCAAAAAACCGATGCGCTCCGGGGTGGTGTCGGGGGCGTGGAGTCTCATGAGTGCGGGATCGGCATGGTGGCGTGGTGGTGCCGATTGTAGAGACTGCGCGGGCCGTTGCAACGATGCCCTTGTTCGGCCGGGGATGGGCGGTCACCATGAGCGACCTTGCTTGCTTTTGCGGTTTGTGCCATGCGCCTTGACTACTTCGGCCCCACCCCCGAGCCGGTGGGCTTTCTGCTTTTGCCGCGTTTTTCGATGATGGCCTTTTTCTCGGCCGTGGAGCCCTTGCGCATTGCCAACCGCATCAGCGGGCGTCCGCTTTTTGACTGGATGCTGATCAGCGAAGACGGAAGCCCGGTGACCGCCTCCAACGGCATGACGCTGCTCGCCGATCAGTCCATTGACCAGGCGTATTCGCTGTCGTCGCTGGCGGTATGCAGCGGCTTTGACCCCGAGCGCTACCTGAGCCGGGCGCTGATGCGCTGGTTTCACCGCATTGAGGCCGCCGGCGGCGCGCTGGGCGGGCTGGATACCGGCTGTTTTCTGCTGGCGGCGGCGGGGCTGCTGGAAGGCGAGCGGGTGACGCTGCACTGGGAAAGCCTGCCGGCCTTTCGCGAACGCTTTCCGGCCATCGCCACTTCCGACGAGCTGTTCGAGCTTGGCGAGCGGCGCTTTTCCTGCGCCGGCGGCACCGCGGCCATGGACATGGCGCTGCACGCCATCGCCCGCCGCCACGGTCAGAGGCTGGCGGTGGACGTGTCCGAACAGCTGGTTCACGCGCGCATTCGCACCCGTCACGACCAGCAGCGCATGACCCTGGCGCGGCGCCTGGGGACCCACAACCGGCGGCTGATCGACGCCGTGAGCCTGATGGAACATCATCTGGAAACGCCGCTGGCGCTCACCGAAATAGCCCGGCGCAGCGGCGTTTCGCTGCGCCAGCTGCAGCGGCTTTTCCAGGATACCTTCGGAGTTTCTCCGCAGCGCCGGTATCTGGCGCTGCGGCTGGCGCGGGCGCGCTACCTGCTGGAGGAAACCGACCTGGACATCCTCGCCGTGGGGCTGGCCTGCGGTTTCGCCTCGAGCTCGAGTCTGTCTCGGGCCTTTCGCGAGCGCTACGGGAAGTCGCCGCGCCAGGTCAGGCAGTGAGCGCCGGGGCGTGCCCGGCGCTTGGGGGCACTCAGGCTTTCGCCGGCCGTGCCCGGCGCGACTCCTGGAACAGCGATACCAGCACGCCGAGGGTCATGGTCAGAATCACCACGCTCAGCGGCAGGGCCGCGGCGAGCAGCGCCGTCTGCAGCGCCTTGAGCCCGCCGGCCAGCAGCAGTACGGCGGCCACCAGGCCGATGACCAGCCCCCAGAACACGCGGAAGCGCTGGGGCGGTTCGTTGTTGCCCAGCGAGAGGATGGTGGTCAGCACCAGGGTGCCGGAGTCCGAAGAAGTCACAAACCAGCTCATGAGCAGAAAGACCATCAGCGCCGAGAGGGTCCAGCCCAGCGCCCCGGTTCCCGCGACGCCGTCGGCGCTGGCAAACAGCGCGGCGGGCAGGTTCCAGGCGTTGACCAGCTCGATGATCCCCGCCGTGCCCGGCCCGCCGGCGGCGGTCAGCTCCTGGTGGAGCGCGGTGCCGCCGAAGGTGATCAGCCATACAAAGATGATCAGGGTGGGCACCAGCAGCACGCCGAGCACGAACTCCCGCAGGGTGCGGCCCTTGGAGATGCGCGCGATGAACAGGCCGACGAAAGGCGCCCAGGCAAGCCACCAGCCCCAGTAGAAGATGGTCCAGGCCTGCTGCCACTGGGAGGGCCCCGGCTCGTCGGCGAACCACAGGCCCATGGGCACGAAGTTGACGGCGTAGTCGGCCATGGTCTCGCCGAAAACGGCGATCAGCCACAGGGTCGGGCCGCCGATCAAAAAGGTGCCCACCACCAGCACTGAGACCCAGATATTGAGCTCGGAGATGACCTTGATGCCGTGCCGCACCCCGGAAACGGCTGAGAGGATGGAAACCGTCGAGATCAGCGCGATAAGGGTAAGCTGGGTATCCAGGCCGGCGCTGACGCCGATCAGGCGCTCAAGCCCCACCGCCATCTGGCTGACGCCGAGGCCCAGCGAGGTGGCAACGCCGAACACGCAGCCCAGCACGCCGAGAATGTCGACGACATGGCCGATGGGGCCGTAGATGCGATCGCCGATGAAGGGATAGAGCGAGGACCTTAGCGCCAGCGGCAGGCCGCGCCGATAGGCAAAGTAGGCCAGCCCCATGCCGACGATGACATAGACGGCCCAGCCGTGCAGGCCCCAGTGGAAAACCGCCACGCGCAGGGCGTCCACGGCGCGCTCGTGGCCAATGGCCGCAGCGCCGGCCATGTCGGCGTGAGGGTTGTTGGGGTAGCCAAGGGCGCCGCTGTCGTCGAGATAGAAAATCGGTTCGGCGACGCCGAAAAACAGAATGCCGATGCCGATACCGGCGGAAAACAGCATCGAAAACCAGGAGAAGTTGCTGAATTCGGGGCGGCTGTCATCGGCGCCGAGGCGCACGCTGCCGTGCCGGCTGAGCACGATATAGAGGCAGACGAGGATCAGCAGCACGATGGTCACCAGGTAGTAGCCGTCGAAGGTGGTTTCGATTCATTCCCGGGCGGTGCCGAAGACGCTGCCGGAAAATGCCGGGTCGATGCCGGTGAACAGCGCGAAGGCGAGCACCAGCAGCGCAGAGGTGATGGTCATGCCCTTGTGCATGTGGCGAAAGAAGCCCCGCTGCGCCAGCACGGCGTCCGGGTAGGTGCGGGGCGTTGTCGACGCGTCAGCGGTGGCAGAATGACGTGATGACATGGTGGCTTCCTTTGCAGGTGGCAAGGATCAGGCGAGTCTATAGGGGCTCCCTGGGCGAGCCGAACGAGGGGCCGACGATCCCGGAGAAGCCCGGTACGCGGAGGTACCGGGCGGGCGTCTAGCGTTGGGGAGGAAGGCCGATGCGCCGGCCGGCGAGCTTGGGCCAGTCGTCGCCCGCGGCGGGCAGCGTGCCGACGGCGTCGGCCACGGCCTCGGGGAAGGGCGCGGGGCGGCCGGCGTCGCTGTCGATGCCCATCAGCATCTGCTCGCTGCTGGCGAGCAGGGTGCCCTCGGCATCGTGCAGGGTGAAGAAGACGTGGAGCCGCTTGGCGTCGTGGTCCAGCAGCGTCATCTCCACCGCCAGCGCCTGGCCTTCGTGGGCCTCGCGGCGGTAGCAAAGGTGGGTTTCCAGGGTGTAGATCGTATAGCCGTGGCGCCGGCAGCCGTCTTCGTCAAGGCCGATGGCGGTCATCAGCGCCTCGACGCCCAGGGAGAATACCCGGGCGTATTCGGCGTCGTTCATGTGGCCGTTGTAGTCGACCCACTCCGGTGCGACTCGGGTTTCCAGAAGCGCCATCAGATGCGCCCCTCGAGGCCTTCGGCCTCGGGCCAGTATTTCTGCACCAGGCCGAGCAGCTCGACCAGGAAGTCGTCGCGGCGGCGGTCGAGCTCGGCTACCGAGCGGCCGGCGGCCTGGTGTTCGCAGCCTTCGACGACCTTGTCGATGAGGTCATCGGTAAGCTCGGGGGCTTCGAGCTTGGTCCAGGGCAGCTTCAGCGCCGGGCCGAACTGCTCGAGCATATGGCGCATGCCCTGATCGCCGCCGGCCAGATGGAAGGTCAAAAAGGTGCCCATCAGCGACCAGCGCAGGCCGCAGCCGTACACCACGGCGGCGTCGATTTCCTCGGTGGTGGCGACGCCGTCGTTGACCAGGTGCAGTGCTTCGCGCCACAGCGCCTCCATCAGGCGATCGGCGATGTGCCCTTCAATCTCGCGGCGCACCACCAGCGGGCGCATGGCCAGCGACTGGTAGAGCGCCTGGGCGCGCTCGGTCTGCGCCGCGGCGGTGGCCTCGCCGCCCACCAGCTCGACCAGCGGCAGCAGGTAGACCGGGTTGAAGGGGTGCGCCACGATCACGCGGCCCGCCTCGTGTTGGCAGTCCTGCTGCAGATCGCTGGGCTTGAAGCCCGAGGTGGACGAGCCGACGATCGCCTCCGGCGCCGCGGCGGCGTCGATGGCGGCGAGGATCTCGCGCTTGAGCTCGAGGCGTTCGGGCACGTTTTCCTGAATCAGATCGGCGCCTTCGACGGCTGCTTCCAGGCTGTCGGCAAAGGTGAGCCGCTCGGGGTCGGCGCCCTCGGCGAGCCCGGCGCGGGTCAGCGAGTGCCAGGCGCTGGCGACGAACTCTCGGGTGCGTGCCTCGGCGCCGGCAGCCGGATCGAAGGCAACCACGTCCCAGCCCTGGGCCAGCGCCCGGGCGATCCAGCCGTTGCCGATGACGCCGGTGCCGATAACGGTCAGCTGCTGGCTCATGCCTCACCCCCAACGATCTTGCCGGTGCTGGGATCGCGCAGCTTGAGCCGTTCGCGAGTTTCGGCCGGGGTCATGACGCGCCCGCCGAGGTTTTCGATGATGCCGCCGGCCTTTTCGACCAGCTGGCCGTTGGTTGCCATCACGCCTTTTTTGAGCATGAGGTTGTCTTCCAGGCCGACCCGGGCGTGACCGCCGAGCAGCATGGCCTGGGCGACCATGGGCATCTGGTGGCGGCCGATGCCGAAGGCGGCCCAGTCGGCATTGTCCGGCAGCTTGTTGCGCATGGCGAGCATGGTTTCGGTGTCGGCTTCGGCGCCCCAGGGAATGCCCAGGCACAGCTGATAGAGCGGGTCACCGTCGATCAGGCCTTCCTGCTGCAGCTGGCGGGCAAACCAGACGTGGCCCAGGTCGAAGCACTCAAGCTCCGGCTTGACGCCGGCCTGCTGCACCAGGCGCGCATGCTCGCGCAGCCACTCGGCGGTATTGATGTAGACCATGTCGCTGAAGTTGAGGCTGCCGCAGTCCAGCGTGCAGAGCTCGGGAAGCAGCTCGCCCACCGGCTCGTGGCGCTCGGCCGGCGTCTGGATGTCGGTGCCGGGCCCGCCGCGGGTGGGGTCTTCCGAGTCCGGGGTCCAGTCGCCGCCGCCGCCGGCGGTGATGTTCATGACGATATCGGTGTCCGCCTCGCGAACCCGCTCCATGACTTCGCGGAAGTGGTCGGTGGAGTGGCTGATGCCGCCGGTTTCCGGGTCGCGCACGTGGATGTGCGCCACGCTGGCGCCGGCGCGAGCGGCTTCGATGCAGCTGTCGGCGATCTGCCGGGGCGTTACCGGCACGTTGGGGTTCTTGCCGGTGGTGTCGCCGGCGCCGGTAACGGCGCAGGTCAGGATGACGTTGCGGTTCATGGGACCTCCTTGAACGGATCGTCTTGAAAACGTGCGGAGAGTGTCCCTGATATACGCCGCCCTTAGTATGCATAAAGCGACATAAATTTGGCATAAAGCGTCAAAGCGGCGCCGCGGCGGGAGACAACGGCTATCGACGCCGCGCCGGCGCGCTATGATAGTGTCAGCTTTGTATCCGCACCACTGCCACAAGGAGACTTCATGGCTGACTACGCCGTCACCAATCCGGCGACCGACGACAGGGTCGCCGACTACCCCACGGCCACCGCGGCCGATATCGAGCAGGCGCTGGCCGGCGCCGCGAAGTCGTTTCACGCCTGGTCGCGCGACGTCGACGTCGCCGAGCGCGCGACGCGCCTCGCGCGGGTGGCAGAGCTTCACGCCGAACGCCGGGAGGAACTGGCCGGCATTATCGTGCGCGAGATGGGCAAACCCGTTGATCAGGCCCGCGAAGAAATCGACTTCTGCGTGGATATCTTTCGCTACTATGCCGACAACGCCGCCGCTTTCCTGGCGGACGAGCCGATCGACTCCCCCGCCGGCGGCTCCGCCTTTATCCGCCGTCAGCCCCTCGGCGTGCTGGTCGGCATCATGCCGTGGAACTTCCCTTTCTATCAGGTGGCACGCTTTGTCGCTCCCAACCTGGCGCTGGGCAATACGATCCTGCTCAAGCACGCGCCCCAGTGCCCCGAGTCGGCGCTGGCGCTGGAGCGCTTGTTTGTCGACGCCGGCCTGCCCGAGGGCGCCTACGTCAACCTGTTCGCCACCAACGACCAGGTGGCCGAGGTGATTGCCGACCCCCGGGTTCAGGGTGTGTCGCTCACCGGCTCCGAGCGCGCCGGCGCCGCCGTGGCCGAGCAGGCCGGGCGCCATTTGAAAAAGGTCGTGCTCGAGCTCGGCGGCTCGGACGTCTTTCTCATTCTCGACACCGACGATATCGCGAGCGCCGTGGAGATGGCGGTGGCCGGGCGGCTGGGCAACAACGGCCAGGCCTGCAACGGCTCCAAGCGCATGGTGGTCATGGACCATCTCTATGATGAGTTCGTCGAGCGCTTTGCCGCCGCCATGGCGGCGCACAGGCCCACTGACCCCACCGTCGACGGCGCCACTCTGGGGCCGCTGTCCTCGGCAAGCGCTACTCGCAATCTCCAGCACCAGGTGCAGAAGGCGCTGGATCAGGGCGCGGTGCTCCGCGCCGGCGGGGCCGACCCCGAGGGCAACTTTTTCGCGCCCACGGTGCTCACCGACGTGACCCCGGAGATGGACGCCTACCGCGAAGAGCTGTTCGGCCCCGTCGCCGTGGTCTATCGGGTGGCAAGCGAAGACGAAGCGGTGGCGCTTGCCAACGACTCGCCTTACGGCCTCGGCGCCATTGTGGTTTCCCGGGACGAGCAACAGGCGCTGCGCGTCGCTGATCGCCTCGAGGTGGGCATGGTCTTCATCAACGAAGTTGGTGGGGAAGCCGCCGAGCTGCCCTTCGGCGGCGTCAAGCGCAGCGGCTTTGGCCGCGAGCTCGGCCGGCTGGGTATCGATGAGTTCGTCAACAAGAAGCTCATCCGCGTGAAGGCCTGAGCGCTAGCCAAGTCCGGTCAGGGAAAGCATGCCGGCCAGATACAGCGGCATGATCAGGGGCGCTAGCAGTGTGGTGACCAGCACGGCAAGCGCCCCTTTCTGCGGCTGAATGCCAAGCTCCATGGCGACCACCACGACGTTGGCCGCCATGGGCACCACGCCGAGCAGTAGAATGGCCATGGCCAGGTCTGGCGACAGCGCAAAGAAAGTTTGCAGCACCAGCACCGTGGCGAGCGTCGCCAGGGGCCAGACGCCGTAGCGCAGCGCCGTGCAGGCGACGACCAGTCGAGTATCCCAGGCGGCAAGCGTCACCCGGCTCAGGGTCATGCCGATGATCATCATGCCCAGCAGCGTGTAGGTGGCGGGGAAGACGTCAAGCGACGCCATCACCGCCTCGGGCAGGGCGAGGTCGAACTGGGCCAGCAGCAGCGCGGCGAGAAAGGCGTAAATAAGCGGCAGTCGGACGATCTTGCCCAGGCTCTGGCGAATGGAAAACTGGCCTCGGGCGCTTAAGTAGAAGCCGACGGTAAATTCGTACAGGGTGATGCCCAGAATGCAGAACAGATACTGGGTGACGCCCTGGGGCGGCAGCACGATCAGCGCGACCGGCAGGCCAAAGTAGCCAGTGTTGCCGGTGCCCGAGGAAAACGCCAGCAGCGCGCCTTCCTGGGGGCCAAAGCGATGGCGGGTCAGCGCGCGCACGGCCAGCGCAATGGCGCTGGACAGGCAGAACAGGATCAGCGTCAGCAGCACGTAGCCCGGCGTGGGACCGCCGTTCATCAGCGCGCGAAAAAACGTGAACGGGGCGATCAGGTAAATCAGCAGCGTGGCAATGGGGCGCGGGTCGACCGCCAGGCGGCGGGCAGCGATAAAGCCGAGGCCGACAAAGCCCAGCAGCATGGTGAGCGGACCGGCAAGCGCGCCGGGTGCAATATCTTCCATCGGGATTCCTGAGCTGAGGCGCCGGTATGAGCGGGATTGAAGGTGCGGCGCCGAATCTTTCATTGGCCGGTCTGGCGGTAAAAGGACACAATAGCGCAAGATATCCGATGTTTGGGCGCCTGTTAATAGCGCGTTTTGTACGAGGACGATGCATGAGTAGCCAGCAACCCCCGCTAGGGATCAGCTTCGAGTTCTTTCCCCCCGGCACCGAGGTCGGTCGGGAAAAGCTTTTGCAGGTGCGAGACGCCCTGGCCAGCCGCCAGCCGCGCTTCTTCTCGGTGACCTACGGCGCCGGCGGCTCGACCCAGGCGCGTACCCGGCAAGCGGTGCGCGCCGTGGGCGAAAGCGGCATTACCACAGCCCCCCATCTCTCCTGTATCGGCAGCGAAAAGGCCCAGCTGCGCGAGCTGCTCGCCGAATACCGCGAGGAAGGCCACGACAGCCTGGTGGCGCTGCGCGGTGACATGCCTTCGGGCATGGCCAGCATCGGCGAGCTGCGCTACGCCAACGAGCTGGTGGAATTCATCCGCGAGGAAACCGGGGACCACTTCGATATTGCCGTGGCCGCCTATCCGGAATCCCATCCCCAGGCGTCCAACCTGGATCGGGATGTGGAAAACTTTGTGCGCAAGATGCACGCCGGCGCCGACATGGCGATCACCCAGTATTTCTTTACCGCCGAGGCGTACTTTCACTTCGTCGACAAGGCTCGGGCGCTGGGCGTGGAAAAGCCGATCATTCCCGGGATCATGCCGATTGTGAACTACACCAAGCTGGCGCGCTTTTCCGACGCCTGCGGCGCCGAGATTCCGCGCTGGATCCGCAAGCAGCTGGAAAGCTACGGCGACGATGCCGATGCCATCGCCGAGTTTGGCACCGAGGTGGTGACCCGGCTGTGCCAGGAGCTGCTCGACGGCGGCGCGCCGGGGCTGCACTTTTACACCCTGAACCAGTCGGTGCCGGTGCTGAAGATCGTCGATCAGCTCAGAGCGTGATTCCGGTTCCCTGCCATCTCCTCAAACGCCGATCCCCGCTTTACGCGAAGTAAAGCGGGGATTTTTTCGCAGCGCCGGTTGACGACCCCAGCGTGCTAGCCGGCGGCGATAGCGCCGCCGTTGGCGTAGCGCCTGCGCTGCCGCACGAAGAGGGCCGCGCCCAGCGCGATTCCGGCCACGTCGGTATAGAAGCCGCCGTAGATCATGAAAACCGCACCGACCAGCATGGCCAGGCGCTGCCAGACGTTGACCGGGCCGAAGAACCACGCCTGCACCATGCCCGACAGCAGCACGATACCCAGCGTCGCGGTAACGCCCACGCGCAGCACCTCGAGCAGTGAGCCTTCCATCAGCATGGCCGGACTGTAGAAGAACATGAAGGGCACGATAAAGGCGGCCAGGCCGATCTTGAACGAGGCCACCGAGGTGCCCATGGCGTTGTCGCCGGAGATGCCCGCCGCGGCGTAGGAGGCCAGCGCCACCGGCGGCGTGATCGCCGAGACCACGGCAAAGTAGAAAACGAAGAAGTGCGCGATCAGCGGGTCGATGCCAAGATCCACCAGGCCCGGCGCCACCACCGAGGCAGCCACGGCGTAGGCGGCAGTGGTGGGCATGCCCATGCCCAGCAGGATGGAAATGCACATGGCGAACAGCAGCGCCAGCAGCTGGCTGAAGCCCGCCAGGCCCAGCAGCAGTGAGGAAAAGCGCGCGCCCACCCCGGTCAGCGAGATGACGCCGACGATGATCCCCGCGCAGGCGCACACGGCGATGATCTGGATAGCCATGGTGCCGGCCAGCTGCAGCGCCCTGAAAATCGCGGCGATGCCCATCTTGTTGGGCGACAGCCAGCTGACCACGGCGGCCGAGGCGGTGGCCAGGGTGCCCGCGCGAATCACCGAGTAGCCCATGAACAGCGCCACAATCAGAATAATGATCGGCGCGAACAGGTAGACCTGCTTGGCCAGGCGGCGAAACTGGGGGATCTCTTCCTTGCGCATGCCGCGCATGCCCTTGCGCGCCGCCTCGAAGTCGACCATGCAGTAGACCGAGAGGAAATAAAGCGCCGCGGGAATGATCGCCGCCACGGCAATCTCGGTGTAGGGAATGCCGGTAATCTCGGCCATGATGAAGGCGCCGGCGCCCATGATCGGCGGCATGATCTGGCCGCCGGTGGAAGCGGCGGCCTCGATGGCGCCGGCGCTGCGGGCCGGGTAGCCGACCTTTTTCATCAGCGGGATGGTCAGCGAGCCGGTGGACACCACGTTGCCCGCGGAAGTGCCGTTGATCATGCCCATCAGCCCGGAGGCAAAGATGGATACCTTGGCCGGACCGCCGCGAGCCCGGCCGGCCGCGGCAAAGGCGAAGTTGACGAAGTAGTCGCCCACCTTGGAAGCCTGGAGGAAGGCGGCAAAGATGATAAACAGGATGATGTAGGTTGACGATACCGCGGTGGTCGGCCCCAGGATGCCGATGTCGGTGTAGACCTGGCTGAAAAAGCGCTGCAGCGACAGCCCCGGATAGCTGAGAAAACCCGGCAGGTAGGGGCCGATAAACACATAGCCCAGGAAAATGGCGGCAATGATGACCAGCGCCAGGCCGGCAACGCGGCGGGTCAGCTCGAGAATCAGCAGCGAGCCGGCAATGGCCGCCCAGGAGATCCCCGGCGGGGCGAAAGAGGTACCGGTGGCCATGCGGATATTGGTGCCGTAGACGAGTATCAGATAGCCGGCGCTGGCCAGCGCGCATACCGCCAGCGCCAGGTCCGGCGGGCTCAAGCGGCCGCGGGTCTGGCGATAAAACCAGCTCAGCACGATGCCCGCAGCGCTCGTCGCCATCAGGGGCAGGCCGTAGTGAAAGGTCTCAACGCTCGGGTCGATGCGCATGGCCTCGCCGGCCAAAGTCTGGTACATGAAAAAGACCTGCACCAGGGCGTAGCCCGCGGGCAGCAGCAGTGCAAGGCTTGCCCCCTTCAGCCAGCCCCGAGAGGTATCGCTTTCGCTCTCGGCAAAGGCCGTGCCGGCGTAAAGGCCGTAGCCCAGCACCAGCGCTCCGGCGATGTGAATGATGCGGTACGTCCAGGTTTCCAGCGGGTAGACGTTAAGCGAGATCAGGTGAAACAGCGAATAGGCTATTGCCAGGGCGGCAAAGACTCCGAGCGGCCAGCCGGTAAACAGCCGGCGGTTGTTTTCTACCGGATCTTCATCGACGCCGTCGGCAATGGCGTCGGGTGAGGCGTTGGCGATACGGTCGTCGCTTTGGTGGTTGGCGTTGTGACTCATGGGTCACCCTCACAGCAGGACAAACGGAAGAGGCGAAAGCGTACGCTGCCCCGTCCCGGCAGCGCCGGGACGGGGCAGAAATCGCCGAGAAAAATCAGCGGATCAGCTCGGGATCGATGTCGTAGCCGTTTTCTTCATACCAGCGCGCCGCGCCCGGGTGGAAGGGCAGCACGGTGTTGTGCTTGATGTTTTCCGGCACCGTGGTTTCCGCGCTGCGGTGGATCGAGCGCATCTTGTCGTTGTTTTCCATGGTCCGCTTGGTGACTTCGTAGATGAAGTCGTCGGGCATGTCGCAGCCGGTAATGGCGAAGTTCCACATGGACACCACCCGGGAATCCTCCTCGAGCGTGGAATAGGTGCTGGCCGGGATCATGAACTCGGCTACCGGGAAGTCCTCCAGCACGGTGTCGACTTCTTCCTCGGTAAACTCGATGATGTTGACGTCGGTTTGCACCTCGAGCTGGCTGACCGCGGGGATCGGGATGCCGGCGGCAAAGGCGATGACGTCCAGCAGGCCGTCCTGAAGCTGACCGCCAAGGTCGGTCCAGCCGCCGTTGCGGCGATCGAACTCGACGCCCAGGGTTTTGAGGATCTCGGGGAAGTAGGTGTCCGAGGTGGAGGCCGCCGGACCAAAGCCGATGCGCGCGCCGTCGGGAATGTCCGAGATGGATTCAATGCCGGAGCTTTCCAGCGCGGTAATGGAAAACGGCGTTTCGTACATGGGGAACATGGCGCAGACGTTGTCCATTTCGACCCCGGGCGCCAGCGGGCTTTTGCCGTTCACGGCGTCGGCGGCGGGGCCCATGGTGGTCAGGCCAAAGGCGGCATCGCCGTTGTTCACCAGCGCCAGGTTCTGCGTCGGGCCGCCGGTAACCTCGCCGCCGCCGGAGATATCCAGCTCGTCGGCGATGAAGTTGGCCCAGCCGGAGCCGTACACGTAATAGGTGCCGCCCTGGCTTGCGGTACCCACGGTAAAGCTTTCCGGCCAGTCGGCCTTGTCGGCCTGGGCGCTGGCGGCGGTTAGCAGGGCGCTACCGGCGAAAAGCAGAGCGGTTGTCTTGGCTGTCGTGCGCATAGTAATACCCGTGTGCAGATGTGCGTTGCTGTGTTGTTGTAACGGTTGGGCGTGGCCGGCAGCGGCCTGTGCACGCGGCCGGCAGCCTGCATAAAGCAATTTTCGTGCCGTTTGCTTGTTTTTGTATAGTAATCAATAATCTATATTTTTCAGGAAGCGCAGGGGAAGCGCGTCGAAGGCAGGGTCAGAGGGCAGTGTGTCGGGGAATGCGCACACCCAAACCCGGCACCTGTGCGGATTGCCACACAGGTGCCGGTCCGGGCGGAAGGGTGAAGGCCTTATGAGGAGGGCTTGCCGGGGTCGAGAATGCGCACCGGGACGACATCGTCCCGGTGTTTTTGCTCGTCGCGCACCTCGTTGACTCGGGTGGTCAGCTCCTCGGCGGATTCATCGTCGACGGGCAGCTGCTCGAAGAAATCGCAGCTCACGCACTCGCGGTAGCGAATGCCGTTTTGCTCCCAGGCGCGGATGCGGTCCATGGCCGAGCAGCGCGGGCAGACCACGCCGGCGATAAAGCGTTTGACCGATGACATGAGCGACTCCTGCGTAAGTTGGGCGGCGCGGCCCAAGCGCCGAGGGTCAAGGCCGCGCCGGAAAAGTGCCGGGCGCGTCAGGCGGCCTGGATGCCGCTGTGGCGCAAGAGCGGCTTGATGCTGGGCTCGCGGCCGCGAAACGCCTTGAACAGTTCGGCGGCGTCCCGGGATCCTCCCTGCTCGAGAATTTCCCGGCGAAAGCGCTGGCCGGTGGCTGCGTCAAAGGTGCCGGCCTCCTCAAAAGCGCTCCAGGCGTCGGCAGAGAGCACCTCGGCCCACTTGTAGCTGTAGTAGCCCGCCGCGTAGCCGCCGGCAAAGATATGCCCAAAGCCGTTCTGGAAGCGGTTGAACGAGGCCTGAGGCACGACCGCCACGCGCATGCGCACGTCGTCCAGCAGCGCCTGGATATCGTCGGCGCCGGGAGCGCTGTGCTCGACGTGCAGGCGCAGGTCGAACAGCGAGAACTCCAGCTGGCGGACCATGCCCATGGCCGACTGGAAGTTTTTTGCCCCCTGCAGACGCGCTAAAAGCTCATCGGGCAGCCCCTCGCCGGTTTCCACGTGGCCGGCAATCAGGTCCAGCCCTTCGCGTTCCCAGCAGAAATTTTCCATGAACTGGCTGGGCAGCTCCACCGCGTCCCAGGCGACCCCGTTGATGCCGGAAATCTCGGCGATTTCCTGCTTGGTCAGCATATGGTGAAGGCCATGGCCGAACTCGTGGAACAGCGTGATGACCTCGTCGTGGGTCAGAAGCGCCGGTTGCTCGCCCACCGGCGGGGTGAAGTTGCAGGTGAGAAAGGCCACCGGCAGCTGCAGACCGTTATCGGTTTGGCGCCGGACTCGGCAGCCTCCCATCCAGGCTCCGCCCTGCTTGCCTTCCCGGGCGTAGAGGTCAAGGTAGAAGCCGGCGATGGGGGCGTCATTTTCGATGATTTCGAAGTAGCGCACGTCCTCGTGGTAGCGCGGCACGCGGGTGTTTTCGACAAAGCGCAGGCCGTAAAGCCGTTCGACCACCTTGAACAGACCGTCGATAACCCGGGGCGCGGGGAAGTAGGGCCGCAGCTGCTCTTCGGAAATAGCGTGGCGGGCTTCGCGGAGCTTTTCGCTGGCGTAGGCGATATCCCAGGGGCAGAGCTTGTCAAAGCCCAGCTCGCTTTGAGCAAAGTTTTCCAGCTCAGAGAACTCTGTCTGCGCCTGGGGAACGGCGTGGTTCGCCAGGTCGTTGAGAAACGCGAGCACCTGCTCCGAGGAGTCAGCCATCTTGGTGGCAAGCGACAGGTCGGCGTAGGTGTCAAAGCCCAGCAGGCCGGCCAGCTCGTGGCGCAGGGCGAGGATTTCCTCCATCACCGGGGCGTTGTCGAACTCGCCGGCGTTGGGGCCCTGGTCGGACGCCCGGGTCACCAGGGCGGTATAGACCTCCTGGCGCAGCTCGCGGCTGTCGGCGTAGCTCATTACGGGAAAAAAGCAGGGAAAATCCAAAGTAATGCGATAGCCCTCGACGCCCTTGGCGTCGGCGGTGGCTTTGAGCGTCTCCAGCGCGCTTTGGGGTACGCCGGCAAGCTGCTCCGCGTCGTGGATGTCTTTATACCAGGCCTGGGTTGCGTCCAGCACGTTGTTGGAATAGCGGTTGGAGAGCTCGGAGAGCCGCGCCTGGATCTCCCCGTAGCGCGTTTTTTGCGCTTCGGGAAGGGCCACCCCGGACAGGCGGAAATCGCGCAGGTTGTTGTCCACGGTGCGGCGCTGCTCGGCGCTGAGCGAGTTCCAGGCGGGGCCGTCCTTGAGCGCCTTCCAGGCGTGGAAGAGCCCGGCGTGCTGGCACACCCAGGTGCTGAAGGCCGAAAGCTTGGGGAGGCAGGCCTGGTAGGCGTGGCGCAGCTCGGGCGTGTTCATGGTGCTGTTGAGGTGCGATACCGGTGCCCAGGCCTGGGCCAGGCGGTCGCTGACGGCTTCCAGCGGTGCGGCAAAGTTCTCCCAGGTGGGTGCCGTTTCCTGAGCCTGGCGGGCCAGTTCCTCAATGGCGTCGCGGCTTTCGTCGATCAGCTGGCTGATGGCCGGCTCGACGTGTTCGGCGTGAATGTCGTCGAACGGCGGTAGCGTGTGCGTTTCAAGCAGGGGATTGGTGGGCATATCGACCTCGGTTGGCCACGGTGGCGGTGGGTGCCTGGCCGCCGCCGCGGGTAAAAATGCGATACTCGCTAAATGCGGGCGGGGTAGGCTTGTTTCAATCCCCTGGTTTGGCCTGGAGCATGGCGCCTGCTAGGCTTGCGGGTTCTCCGGGGGCGGCGCTGTCTGCCGGCCGGAGCTAGTGTCCCACCGGCGATGGCGAGACGTCAGCCGCTTTATTATTCACCGATCATGCTATTGACGGATCACTGACGAAACGAGGTCGTGCGATGAGCGAAACGCTGGAGCGCTGGGGGTCAAGGCGTGCCTTTATTCTAGCCGTCACCGGTGCGGCCGTGGGGCTTGGCAATATCTGGCGCTTTCCCTACATCGCCGGGGAGAACGGCGGCGCGGCGTTTCTGCTCGTTTACGTGGCCTTTGTGCTGCTGCTGGGCATTCCCGTGATGATGGCGGAGATTCTCATCGGCCGAGCCGGGCGGCGCGGGCCCATGGGCTCGCTCGGCGCGCTGGCCGCGGATGCCGGCGCATCGCGCCACTGGCGCTGGCTGGGCCTGTTTGGCGCGCTGACGGTGTTCTGCATCCTGTCGTTTTATTCGGTGGTCTCGGGCTGGTCGATCGAGTTTCTGGTGGCTTCTCTAAGCGGCCGGTTCAGCGGAGCCACGGCCGCCGAGGTGGGCGCGGGGTTCGAGGCGTTTCTGGCAAGCCCCGGGCTTCTGGTGCTCAACCATACGCTGTTTCTGCTGATGGTCATGTCGGTGGTGGCCGCCGGCGTGGCCAAGGGGCTTGAGCGGCTCAACAACCTGCTGATGCCGCTTTTGTACCTATTGCTGATTTTGCTGGCGGTCTACGCGGCCACCACCGAAGGCTTTGGTACGGCGCTTGCGTGGCTGTTCTGGCCGTCGTTTTCTGCCGTCACCCCGGAGGTTGTCCTGCACGCCATGGGGCATGCCTTCTTTACCCTGGCGGTGGGCGCCTGCGCGCTGATGGCCTACGGTGCCTACATGCCCGACGAGCAAAGCCTGCCCGGAGCGGCGGTGACGGTAGCGGTGCTGGATATCAGCGTGGCGCTACTGGCCGGCATCGCGATCTTTTCGGTAGTGTTTGCCCAGGGGCTGGACCCGGCCGACGGCCCGGGGCTGATGTTCGTCACGCTGCCGATTGCCTTCGCCGAGCTGCCCTGGGGCGCGTTCTGGCTGGGCGTGTTTTTTCTGCTGCTGCTGCTGGCTACCTGGACGTCGGCGATCAATCTCGCCGAGCCCATGGTGGCGACACTTCAGGGGGCAGGCCTGGGGCGCCGGCGCGCGACTTTGACAGTCGGGGTCGGTGTCTGGCTTTTGGGGCTGCTGTCGGCGCTGTCGTTTTCCACCCTTGACGGATTCCGCCCGCTGCTGGGGCGCAACGTGTTCGAGCTGGTGAGCAGCGTCCCGCCGGACATTTTTCTCCCCCTGGGCGGGGTGCTGACAGCGATATTTGCCGCCTGGGTCATGCCCCGGGCGGCGGCGTATCGGGCGCTGGGCGCTAGCGAGCGCGGCTTTGTGCTGTGGCAAAGCGTCGTGCGCTGGATCGCGATTCCGCTGACGTTTATCGTGCTGCTGAGCGCATTTCTCTAAACAGGTGCGGCCTTGTTTATCCATCACCGGTCTACACGAGGAGAGGTTATATGACGGCGGCCATTCGTTCGTTTCAGGGCGCGACGCCGCGCCTGGGCGCGCGGGTTTATGTGGATCCGGCAAGCGTGGTCATCGGCGACGTGACGCTTGGGGATGACAGCTCGGTATGGCCGACGACGGTCATCCGCGGCGACATGCACCGTATCCGGATCGGCGCGCGGGTCAGCGTGCAGGACGGCAGCGTGCTGCACATCACCCACGAAAGCGACTACAGCCCCGAGGGCTTTCCTCTGACCGTGGGCGACGATGTGACCATCGGTCACCGTGCCATCCTGCACGGCGCCACCCTGGGTAGCCGTATCCTCGTGGGCATGGGCGCGATCGTGATGGACGGGGCCAGGGTGGAAGACGAGGTGATCATCGCCGCCGGCGCAGTGGTGACGCCGGGCAAAACGCTGGAAAGCGGCTACGTTTATGCCGGCAACCCGGCCAGGCAAATGCGCCCGATCAAGGACAGCGAGCGGGCCTTTTTTACCTACACGGCGGGCAACTACGTCACCCTCAAGGACCAGTTTCTGGCAGCAACCTGAGCCTTGGGTCGCGGCGGCGGCGACATTTCTCGGACAGCGTATTGCGGTGTGGAAAAAGTCTGGTAATTTATCCAGCTTTTTCAGGATACCGTTATATGGCTAACTTTCGCACGCACATCACCGTGGCCGCGGCCGGCGGCGCGCTTCTGGCCTGTGCCGGCTATCAGCTGCAGGGGTGGCCGCCACTCCAGGCGCTGGCGGCCTGCGCGCTCACGGCCTTTGGCGGCATCCTTCCCGATATCGACGCCGATCACTCGCGCTCCAGCCGGCTGATTTTTACGCTCCTGGCCGTCCCGGCGCTGGGGGTCGGCGGGGTGCTGCTGCAGACCTGGCTATCCCCGGGAGCCTTGCTGCTGGCGTGCGGCGGCATTTATATCGGCGTGCGCTATGTCGGCGGTACGCTGTTCTCGCGCCTTACCGTCCACCGCGGCAGCTGGCATTCGCTGCTCGCGGCGGTTCTGTGCACCTGGGCAGTGGCGGCGTTCAGCTACCACTGGCTGGCGCAGCCGGGGTGGCTGGCCTGGCTCCACGGCCTGGCCGTACTCGCGGGCTTTCTGATCCATCTGGTGCTGGACGAGATCTACAGCGTGGACCTGGCCGGGGGGCGGCTCAAGCGCTCCTTCGGCACGGCGCTCAAACCGTTCGATTGTCACCGTCCGGCGTCAAGCCTGCTGATGCTGGTGGCGACCGCGGCCTTGCTGCCCTGGCTGCCGCCCTGGGAGGCGCTGGGAGCGCTGCTCGTTTAGGGCTTCGTTTGGTGGCGGTAGTCTTCGGCCTTCAGGCCGTGCTTTTTCAACTTGTCGTAAAGCGTCTTGCGCGGTATGTCGAGCTGTTGGCAGACGGTGGTGACCTGCCCCTGATGGCGCGACAGGGCCTGGTTGATCAGGCTTTTTTCAAACAGCTCGACCTGCTGGGCCAGCCCGGTCTCCGCGGTATCGTCGCTTGCGCCTTCCAGCAGAGCGCCAAGCCGGTGGTCAAAGGCGGCCCCCAGCAGCACGTAGCGCTCTGCCAGGTTGCGCAGCTCGCGCACGTTGCCCGGCCAGTCGTGGGCAAGCAGGATGGCGGTATCGTGGCTGTCGAGCGGCGGTGTTTCCAGGCCGCTGCGCGTGGCGGCAACAACGGCAAAGTGCTGGAACAGCAGCGGGATGTCTTCGCGGCGTTCGCGCAGGGCCGGCAGCGGCAGCGTCACCACGTCCAGCCGGTAGTAGAGATCTTCGCGGAATTCGCCGCGCTCGGCGGCGGCCTTGAGGTCGATCTTGGTGGCGGCAATCACGCGGAGGTCCAGCGCCACCGCTCGGTTGCCGCCCAGGCGCTCTACCGCGCGCTCCTGCAGCACGCGCAGCAGCTTGACCTGCAGCGCCAGCGGCATGGATTCGATTTCATCGAGGAACACCGTGCCGCCGTCAGCGTGCTCGAACTTGCCGATGCGCTGCTCCACGGCGCCGGTAAAGGCGCCTTTTTCGTGGCCGAACAGCTCCGATTCAATGATGCTTTCGGGCATGGCGCCGCAGTTGATGGCGACAAAGGGCGCGTGACGCCGGTGGCTGCGCTCGTGTATGGCTCGGGCCACCAGGTCCTTGCCGGTACCGGTTTCGCCGACCACGAGAACGTCGGCCTCGACCTGGCTGATGCGCTGGATCATCGCCGCCAGCCGTGAAATGGCCGCGGTACGCCCGACCAGCCGCGGGCCCAGCGCTGCCTGCTGGGCTTCGAGCTCGGCCTTCAGCCGGCGGTTTTCCAGGCTTAGCTGGCGTTTGTCCAGGCCGCGGCGCACCACGTCGAGTAGCCGATCGCCGGCAAACGGTTTTTCCAGAAAGTCCCAGGCACCGGCGCGCATGGCCTCCACCGCCGTGGAAATATCGCCGTGGCCGGTAATCAGAATGACCGGCAGGGTCGGGTCCTGCTCCTGCAGCGTGCGCAGCAGCGTCATTCCGTCCATGCGGGGCATGCGGATGTCGCTTACGACCACGCCGGGAAAGTGGGCCGGCAGCGCGTCGAGTGCCTGCTCGGCGGTCTCGAAACAGTGCGGCGTATAGCCGGCAAGCTCCAGGGTTTGCGCGGCGGTGATGCGCAGATGCGGCTCGTCATCGATGACGATAACCGGCAGGCTCGACGGCTCATGCATGGGGCAGTGTCTCCGGTTCGGCCTCGGGCGGCGGTGCGAGCGGAAGCGTCAGGGTAAAAGCGGCGCCGCCTTCCGGGCGGTTGGCGGCGGTCAGGTGGCCGCCCAGATCTTCCATGATACGCGCCGAGATCGAAAGTCCCAGCCCCAGCCCGGTGCCCGGCGCCCGGGTGGTGAAAAACGGCTCGAATATCTGGGAAAGGTGAGCCTCGGCGATTCCCGGGCCGTTATCGGCGATGCAGAGGCTGGCGTGCTCCCGGCCTGCGGTCAGGGTAATGCTGAGCTCGGGGGTTTTTGTGTCCTGTATCGCCTGCAGGGCGTTGCTGATCAGGTTGACGATGACCTGCTCGAGGCGCACGAGATCGCCGGTCACCCAGATTGGGGCGTCGGGCAGGTGCTGTTCAAGGCGTATCCGGCCGCTGTTGAGACGACTTTGAAACAGGCGCAGGGCGTAGGCCACACAGGACTGCACGGCAATGCGTTCCTGGCGTTCGCTACTCTTGCGGGAGAACTGGCGCAGCTGGGCGCTGATGTCGGCCATGCGGTGGGTTAGTTCGATAATCTGCTCGAGATTGGCATCGGCCTGGTCATGGCGCGCCAGTTCAATAAAGCGCCGAGCGTTTTCGCCATAGGCACGAATGGCCGCCAGCGGCTGGTTGAGCTCGTGGTTGATGCCCGCTGCCAGCTGGCCGAGCACGGCGAGCTTGGCCGCTTGAATGAGTTCGTCCTGGGTTTGGCGCAGATTGGCTTCGGCCCGGCGACGCTCCTCGATTTCGGCGGAAAGCTGTCGGTTGCTGGCAGTCAGGTCGCGGGTGCGACGCTCGACGCTTTCTTCAAGCTCGTCGCGCGCCCGGGCCAGGGTGCGGCGCTCGCGTTCGGCAAAGGCTTCTCGCTCGCGGCGCAGCCGCAGGCGCTGCCAGGTGATGCCGCCACCGAGGGCCACCACGCCGTAGAGGCCGCCGGCCAGCAGAGCGGCGAGCCACTGCGCCCGAATAACCGGATCCAGCGGCTTGAGAATATGCATGTTCCAGCCGAACTCGGGCAGCGGGTGGGTCAGGTTCAGGTAGCGGCCTTCATCCAGCGGACCGTGGGCAAAGCTGACGATACGGGTATTGTCGCGGTAAGTGCGTTCCACGCGAATGCCCGAGGCGTCCAGCGGCTTTTGAGCGTAGCGGCGGGTCTCCCGCAGTGCCCGGCGCTGGGGCGGGGCCAGCGGCTGCAGCGCGTTCATGCGCAGCGCTTTCCGGCTTGCCATGAAGATGATGTTTTCATGGTCCGTGACCAGAAATTCGGCATTTTGCGCCGACCAGCCTTTCTCTACCCTGTCGAGCAGGATCTTGACCACTACGACGCCCGCCGGGCGGGCATCGGGCGCGGTGTGGTCCAGCCATACCGGGGCGGAAAAATAATAGCCTCGCTCCAGGGACTGCGTGCCCAGCCCGTAAAATCGGCCTTCGTTACCGGCCATGGCGTCCTGGTAGTAAGGGCGAAACGAGTAGTTCTGGCCGATGAAAGTGTCGGCGCGATGCCAGTTGCTGGCCGCCACCGTAGTGCCCTCGCGGTCCAGCAGATAAACGTCGGATACGTCGGCGGTAAAGCGAAAGCGGTCGAGCTGCAGGTTGAGCGGCATGGGGCTTTGCTTTGCCGGTGCGGCAAGAAAGCGTTTTACGCTCTCGCGGGAAGCCAGCATCAGCGGCAGGTAGTCATAGCGCAGCAGATAGCCTTTCAGATTGGCGGCCGACAGGCGTAGCTCATTGCGGGCGTCGTCGCCGAGGCTCGCGAGTGCCTGCTCGTGGGCAATGCGCGCCGCCTGCCAGATGCATAGCGCAAGCCCCAGCAGCAATAGCGTGAGGGCCAGGCGCCGGTTGTGGCGTGCGAATCGCGGACGCCTCATGCTGTCTTGAGCTCTATCATTGGGTGCGGCTCCGGGCTGCTTGCGGGGTCGTGGCGCGGCACAGGGCGCGAGCAGAGTAAACGATAGCCGCGCTGATCCGGCGTCATGGGGAAGCGTAACAAATAAAACGCTCGCTCCCTGTTGCCAAATCCTCTGTCAGCTCCTATAGTACGCACCCGCTGCCGACGACGCCAAGCCGTCACCGGCGGCGAAAGGTCCAAAAGGTCGGTGGTTTCAACGAGTTACGCGATTCGAAACAATCGCCGTTGACAGCCGCTCAAAGGCGTGTAGAATACGCCCTCCTCGCAGCAAAACGCGAGATGCTCTTTAACAAGTTGATCAGGTAATTCATGTGGGCGCTTGCCTGGGTGGGTGACAAATCACCTATCGTCAAGGCAAGCGACTCGTCAGAGACCTTCGGGTCTCGTTTGAGACGTTTGATACCTTGAGCCAAGTTTGGTCCGCTTAACGGACTATATGATTGAAACCGAAGAGTTTGATCATGGCTCAGATTGAACGCTGGCGGCAGGCTTAACACATGCAAGTCGAGCGGAAACGACAGGAGCTTGCTCCTGGGCGTCGAGCGGCGGACGGGTGAGTAACGCATAGGAATCTGCCCGGTGGTGGGGGATAACCCGGGGAAACTCGGGCTAATACCGCATACGTCCTACGGGAGAAAGGGGGCTCAGGCTCCCGCCATCGGATGAGCCTATGTCGGATTAGCCAGCTGGTGGGGTAACGGCTCACCAGGGCGACGATCCGTAGCTGGTTTGAGAGGATGATCAGCCACACCGGGACTGAGACACGGCCCGGACTCCTACGGGAGGCAGCAGTGGGGAATATTGGACAATGGGCGAAAGCCTGATCCAGCCATGCCGCGTGTGTGAAGAAGGCCCTCGGGTTGTAAAGCACTTTCAGTGAGGAAGAAGGCCTGGCGGCTAATACCCGCCAGGAACGACATCACTCACAGAAGAAGCACCGGCTAACTCCGTGCCAGCAGCCGCGGTAATACGGAGGGTGCAAGCGTTAATCGGAATTACTGGGCGTAAAGCGCGCGTAGGCGGCGCGATCAGCCGGTTGTGAAAGCCCCGGGCTCAACCTGGGAATGGCATCCGGAACTGTCGCGCTAGAGTGCAGGAGAGGAAGGTGGAATTCCCGGTGTAGCGGTGAAATGCGTAGATATCGGGAGGAATACCAGTGGCGAAGGCGGCCTTCTGGACTGACACTGACGCTGAGGGGCGAAAGCATGGGTAGCAAACAGGATTAGATACCCTGGTAGTCCATGCCGTAAACGATGTCGACCAGCCGTTGGGGTCCTTGAGACCCTTGTGGCGAAGTTAACGCGATAAGTCGACCGCCTGGGGAGTACGGCCGCAAGGTTAAAACTCAAATGAATTGACGGGGGCCCGCACAAGCGGTGGAGCATGTGGTTTAATTCGATGCAACGCGAAGAACCTTACCTACCCTTGACATCCTGCGAACCCGAGAGAGATCTCGGGGTGCCTTCGGGAACGCAGTGACAGGTGCTGCATGGCTGTCGTCAGCTCGTGTTGTGAAATGTTGGGTTAAGTCCCGTAACGAGCGAAACCCTCGTCCCTCTTTGCCAGCGATTCGGTCGGGAACTCCAGGGAGACTGCCGGTGACAAACCGGAGGAAGGTGGGGACGACGTCAAGTCATCATGGCCCTCACGGGTAGGGCTACACACGTGCTACAATGGCCGGCACAAAGGGCGGCGAGCTCGCGAGAGTCAGCGAATCCCGTAAAGCCGGTCTCAGTCCGGATCGGAGTCTGCAACTCGACTCCGTGAAGTCGGAATCGCTAGTAATCGTGCATCAGAATGGCACGGTGAATACGTTCCCGGGCCTTGTACACACCGCCCGTCACACCATGGAAGTGGACTGCACCAGAAGTGGTTAGCCTAACTTCGGAAGGCGATCACCACGGTGTGGTTCATGACTGGGGTGAAGTCGTAACAAGGTAGCCGTAGGGGAACCTGCGGCTGGATCACCTCCTTAACCGATGCGTCACCCGCCCGGCAAGTGCCCACAATGAATTGCCTGATCAAGCAAAGAGAGCACGAAGTGTCCCTGCCGGTACGGCAGGCGGTCACGTTCGGGTCTGTAGCTCAGTTGGTTAGAGCGCACCCCTGATAAGGGTGAGGTCGGCAGTTCGAGTCTGCCCAGACCCACCAAATTCGCGTAAAGCGGCGTTGCTTTATGCCTCGCATAGCAGGCTATGCGTCGACATGAAAGCGCCTTGCCTTACACGAATTTTCGGTGGAAACAACGAACAGCAAACGATTCGGGGCCTTAGCTCAGCTGGGAGAGCGCCTGCCTTGCACGCAGGGGGTCAGCGGTTCGATCCCGCTAGGCTCCACCATTATCGTTCCCGGTGCCGTCCGTGCTGCTCTTGCGTTTCGTGACCAGTGATAAACGCATCGCGTGCGCTTATCACTGTTCACTGAACAGTCGCTCTTTAACAAGATATATCATGCTGACAAAACGATCTTCGCAAGAAGATCATGTGATACGTCTCAAGCGTATCCGGCAATCGTTGTCATTGCGACACCGACCCCTTGGGGTTATAGGGTCAAGCAATGAAGCGCACACGGTGGATGCCTTGGCAGCCAGAGGCGACGAAAGACGTGGCAGCCTGCGATAAGCGTCGGCGAGGTGGCAAACAACCTTTGACCCGGCGATCTCTGAATGGGGCAACCCACTCACCACAAGGCGAGTATCGTCTCCTGAATCCATAGGGAGACGAGGCGAACCGGGGGAACTGAAACATCTCAGTACCCCGAGGAACAGACATCAACCGAGATTCCCCCAGTAGCGGCGAGCGAACGGGGACCAGCCCTTAAGCGCGTGAACGACTAGACGAAGGCCCTGGGAAGGGCCGCCATAGTGGGTGACAGCCCCGTAGTCGAAAGTCCGATCGCGTGAAATCGAGTAGGTCGGGGCACGTGTAACCCTGACTGAAGACGGGGGGACCATCCTCCAAGGCTAAATACTCCTGGCTGACCGATAGTGAACCAGTACCGTGAGGGAAAGGCGAAAAGAACCCCAGTGAGGGGAGTGAAACAGATCCTGAAACCGTGTGCGTACAAGCAGTGGGAGCCGACTCGTTCGGTGACCGCGTACCTTTTGTATAATGGGTCAGCGACTTATTTTCCGTAGCGAGCTTAACCGATTAGGGGAGGCGTAGCGAAAGCGAGTCTTAACCGGGCGACAAGTTGCGGGGAATAGACCCGAAACCGGGCGATCTACCCATGGCCAGAGTGAAGGTTGAGTAACATCAACTGGAGGCTCGAACCCACGTATGTTGAAAAATGCGGGGATGAGCTGTGGGTCGGAGTGAAAGGCTAATCAAGCCCGGAGATAGCTGGTTCTCCTCGAAAGCTATTTAGGTAGCGCCTCACGTATCGCCACCGGGGGTAGAGCACTGTTTCGGCTAGGGGGTCATCCCGACTTACCAACCCGAGGCAAACTCCGAATACCGGTGAGTGCCAGCGTGGGAGACACACAGTGGGTGCTAACGTCCATTGTGGAAAGGGCAACAACCCAGACCGTCAGCTAAGGTCCCCAAATCCTGATTGAGTGGGAAACGATGTGGGAAGGTTTAGACAGCCAGGAGGTTGGCTTAGAAGCAGCCATCCTTGAAAGAAAGCGTAATAGCTCACTGGTCGAATCGGCCTGCGCGGAAGATGTAACGGGGCTAAATCAGGTACCGAAGCTACGGACGTATCCTTCGGGAGACGTGGTAGAGGAGCGTCGTGTAAGCCGATGAAGGTGAGTCGAAAGGCTTGCTGGAGGTATCACGAGTGCGAATGCTGACATGAGTAACGATAAAGGGCGTGAAAAACGCCCTCGCCGGAAGACCAAGGGTTTCTGTTCGACGCTAATCGGAGCAGAGTGAGTCGGCCCCTAAGGCGAGGCCGAAAGGCGTAGTCGATGGGAAACGGGTCAATATTCCCGTACCTCACAGTATTGCGACGGGGGGACGAAGAAGGCTAGGTGAGCCGGGCGACGGTCGTCCCGGTGAAAGTCCGTAGGCCGAACCATCAGGGAAATCCGGTGGTTCAAGGCCGAGAGACGAGACGAACAGCCCACGGGCTGGAAGTCATCGATGCCACGCTTCCAGGAAAAGCCTCTAAGCCTCAGATACGGTGGGACCGTACCCCAAACCAACACAGGTGGTCAGGGTGAGAATCCCCAGGCGCTTGAGAAAACTCGGGTGAAGGAACTAGGCAAAATGGTGCCGTAACTTCGGGAGAAGGCACGCCGCCGGTACGTGAAGTCCCTCGCGGACGGAGCGGAAGGCGGTCGAAGATACCAGGTGGCTACAACTGTTTACTAAAAACACAGCACTCTGCCAACGCGCAAGCGGACGTATAGGGTGTGACGCCTGCCCGGTGCCGGAAGGTTAAGTGATGGCGTTAGCTCCGGCGAAGCGCTTGATCGAAGCCCCGGTAAACGGCGGCCGTAACTATAACGGTCCTAAGGTAGCGAAATTCCTTGTCGGGTAAGTTCCGACCTGCACGAATGGCGTAATGATGGCCACGCTGTCTCCACCCGAGACTCAGTGAAATTGAAATCGCCGTGAAGATGCGGTGTACCCGCGGCCAGACGGAAAGACCCCGTGAACCTTTACTATAGCTTCACACTGGACGCCGATGTTGCTTGTGTAGGATAGCTGGGAGGCCTGGAACCCCGGTCGCCAGACCGGGGGGAGCCACCCTTGAAATACCAGCCTGGCATCATTGGCGTTCTCACTCCGATCCGTGATCCGGATCGAGGACCGTGTGTGGTGGGTAGTTTGACTGGGGCGGTCTCCTCCCAAAGTGTAACGGAGGAGCACGAAGGTACCCTCAGCACGGTTGGACATCGTGCAGTGAGTGCAAGAGCACAAGGGTGCTTGACTGCGAGACAGACACGTCGAGCAGGTGCGAAAGCAGGTTCTAGTGATCCGGTGGTTCTGTATGGAAGGGCCATCGCTCAACGGATAAAAGGTACTCCGGGGATAACAGGCTGATACCGCCCAAGAGTTCACATCGACGGCGGTGTTTGGCACCTCGATGTCGGCTCATCACATCCTGGGGCTGAAGTCGGTCCCAAGGGTATGGCTGTTCGCCATTTAAAGTGGTACGCGAGCTGGGTTTAGAACGTCGTGAGACAGTTCGGTCCCTATCTGCCGTGGGCGTCGGATGTTTGAGAAGGGCTGCTCCTAGTACGAGAGGACCGGAGTGGACGCACCTCTGGTGTTCCGGTTGTCACGCCAGTGGCACTGCCGGGTAGCTAAGTGCGGACGGGATAACCGCTGAAAGCATCTAAGCGGGAAGCCCCCTTCAAGATGAGACATCCCCGAGGCCGTGAGCCTCCTGAAGGGCCCAGCAAGACGAGCTGGTTGATAGGCCGGGTGTGGAAGCGCTGCAAGGCGTTGAGCTAACCGGTACTAATGCGCCCGTGAGGCTTGACCCTATAACGCCCAAGGGGTCGGGTCGCGACAACGATGAGACAGTAAAGTCGTCGGATACGACACGAGACGATCACCCTCGGCATGATATGTCACCGGTTACGCCTGACGGCCATAGCGAGCGGGAACCACCTGATCCCATGCCGAACTCAGCAGTGAAACCGCTCAGCGCCGATGGTAGTGTGGGGCCTCCCCATGCGAGAGTAGGACATCGTCAGGCACTGATACACAGAGAACCCGGCCCTGCGCCGGGTTTTTTGTGTGCGTGGGATATGGCGGGAAGACGGCGTCCCAGCGGCCATGAGTCATTGCGAGCGTAGCGAAGCAATCTCGGGGTTTCTTGCAACCGGCAACGTCAGGAGATCGCCACGCTTCGCTCGCCATGACGTGTAGACGGCTGTCCGCTCAGCCGAGGTTGGCTGCCGGTCATCGCGAGCCTGCGACGCCATCTCCTTGCCTTGCCGAATAGCAAGCGTCCTCGAGATGAGGCCGCTGCGCAAAGGGGCTATATATAGAGGCAGCCGGTTCTATTTAGCGCGCCAGCAGCGCGCTAGCGCCTCGTCAACGGCGCTTTCGGCACCGTCAAGGCCGAACGTCATGTACCAGGGCTCGCGCTCGCCCTGTTCAAAACCCAGAAACAGCTGCTGTCCGGCGCGCATATCGTCAAGCAGGCCGGCGAGATCGTTCAGGTAAAAATGCACGTAAAAGCCGTTGTTATCCGGCTCGGTGAAAAACTCGGCAACGGCCGGCCGCAGCGTCCGATCATCCACGCGCAGCTGAGCCGGTACCACGTCGACGGCGCCGGCCTCAGCGGGGGCATCGTTAAGCGCCACCCTTACCTCGAGCCAGGGCATATCGCAGACGCCGGGCGTGGCGTTGACGCTCAAGGTGGCGTCGCCGTAGCTGGTGGTATCCACCGCGCGAAAATGGCGCTCCTGCTCGCCTTCCGCACTGCGGGTCAGGGTCGCCGCCTGCCAGCCGCCATAAGTCTCTGCGTCGCTGACGTCGAACGTCGCCGCCTGGGCGCTGCCGCCCAGGATCATCCCGGCCGTTAGCGTGGCGATGGCTGCAAGCCGCTGCGCGCGTGTCGGATACTGCCTGCGTTGTGTCATTGCATTGCTGCCTGCGTTATTCACTGTCTGAGGGGCACGCCGAGCTGGAAGCATGGGCATCGGACGGCGGTTTGTTTCGAGGCTCGATATTTTTTAACACCCCATATATAGTAGTCGGCATCAAGAAAAATACCTCATATGGTTTGCGAGCCGGCTATACTTTCATGCGCCAGCACGTATAATGGCCGCCCATTTTACTTCATCTGACTGCCCGCGAGGGGAAGGAGTTTTGCGTCATGAGTACTGCTGCCAAGGCCACTCAATCGTCCAATGATGTGCCGCTGCAGGTTCCCTCGCGGGAAATCTGGGATGCCAAATACCGCCTCAAGGACCGTCACAGCGAGCCGGTGGACGCCGACGTCAGCGCAACCTACGAGCGCGTTGCCCGGGCGCTGGCCGAGGTCGAAGGCGACAAGGCCAAGCAGTGGCTGCCCAAGTTCCGCTGGGCGCTGGAAAACGGCGCCGTGCCCGCCGGGCGCATTCTGTCCAATGCCGGAGCGGAAGCGTACAAGCCCGCCGTGAGCCTGATCAACTGCACCGTGTCGCGCACCGTGCGCGATTCCATGCGCGATATCCTCGATTCGGTGGTGGATGCCGGCATGACGCTGAAGTCCGGCGCCGGTATCGGCTACGACTTTTCCACCCTGCGCCACAAGGGCGCCTTTGTCTTCGGCGCCGGCGCCGGCACCAACGGCCCGCTGGCGTTCATGGATATCTACGACAAGATGTGCTTCACCGTCGCCTCCGCCGGCGGGCGCCGCGGCGCCCAGATGGGCACCTTTGACGTCGGCCATCCGGACGTGCGCGAGTTTATCCAGGCCAAGCGCGAGGCCGGCCGCCTGCGCCAGTTCAACCTGTCGCTTTTGATCACCGACGAGTTCATGGAAGCGGTCAAGCAGAACGCCGAATGGCCGCTGGCCTTTCCCCTGCATCCGGGCGAGAAGGAAGACGTCAGCGACAAGGATATCATCTACCGCGACTGGCCGGTGGTGGAAGACGGCTACACCGTGGACGACGAGGGCCGGGTGGCCTGCCGCGTGGTCGAGGTCATCCACGCCCGGGAGCTGTGGGATACCATCATGGCTTCCACCTACGACTACGCCGAGCCGGGCTTCATCCTGATCGACCAGGTGAACCGCATGAACAACAACTGGTTCTGCGAAGACATCCGCGCGACCAACCCCTGCGGCGAGCAGCCGCTGCCGCCGGAAGGCGCCTGCCTGCTGGGGTCGGTCAACCTGACGCGCTTTGTCATTGATCCTTTCAGCGACAAGCCGCGCTTTGACTGGAAGCGCTACCGCGAGGTGGTGGCGATTTTCACTCGGATGCTAGACAACGTGGTGGAAATTGCCGGGCTGCCGCTCCCCGAGCAGCAGCGCGAGATCGAGGCCAAGCGCCGCCACGGCATGGGCTTTCTGGGGCTGGGCTCCACGCTGACCATGCTCAAGATTCCCTACGGCTCCAAGGAGTCGCTCGAATTTACCGAGGAGGTCAGCCGCCACCTTGCCATTGAGGGCTGGAAGCAGGCGCTGGAGCTCTCCAGGGAGAAGGGCATGGCGCCGGTGCTGCAGGAAGAGCACACGATCACACCGCGAATGCTGCGCCAGCGTCCTCAGCTGAAAAAGGACGGCTACGAGATCGGCGACAAGGTGCCCGGCCGCATTCTTCACGCCCGCTACAGCGCCTATATGGCCAAGGTGGCAGAGCGCGAGCCCGAACTGGTCACGGCGCTTGCCGAGCACGGCGCGCGCTTTACCCACCACAGCTCGATTGCGCCCACCGGCACGATCTCGCTGTCCATGGGCAACAACGCCTCCAACGGTATCGAACCGTCGTTCTCGCATCGCTACTATCGCAACGTGATCCAGACGGGCAAGAAAACCAAGGAGCAGGTCGAGGTGGTGTCCTTCGAGCTGGCCGCCTATCGCCACTTCATCGCCGCCGACGCGGTGGAGAGCGACCTGCCGGGCTACTTCATCACCGCCGACAGCGTGACGCCGGAACAGCACGTGGCGGTGCAGGCCGCGGCCCAGCAGTGGATCGACTCGGCGATCTCGAAAACGGTCAACGTGCCCACGGAGTTTCCCTTCGAGCAGTTCCAGGATCTTTACCTGCAAGCCTACGATAGCCGCCTCAAGGGGTGCACCACCTTCCGCTTCAACCCCGAAGCCTTCCAGGGCGTGCTGGTACGCGAGGATGACCTGAAGAGTACTGTCTACGAGTTCGAACTGGAAAACGGCGAAACCGTCGAGCTTAACGGCAACGACACGGTGATTTACGATGGCGAAGAACATAACGCCGCCAACCTGTTTGATGCGCTGAAGGAAGGCACTTACGGCAAGTGGTAAGCGCCTTGCGTCCGGGCGGCGGCCCGGGCGTCATTTCGTGTCCGTTATCCAGATTTTGCTGTTGAGTGGAGAACATCATGGCCGTTGAAATTACCTCGAAAATCGTGGGCTATCGCATCAAACAGAACGAGCCCGCGGCTCCCGAACCGGTGCTGCCGGACGAGAACCCGCTGACCGTGCGTATTCCATCGCGTCCTGAAGGAACGCTGGAAGCCGTTTCGGAAAAGATTTCCTACGTCGGCGCCGAAGGGCGCAAGAAAGTCTACCTGCTGGTTTCCTTCATGCCCGTGGAGGGCGTCGTCGGCGGCAAGCGCGTGGTAATCGAGCGCCCGGTGGAGTTTTTCTTCCCCTCCGGGCAGCTATCCAGCGAGCATCAGTGGATCACCGCCACCATGCGCAGCCTGTCGCTTGCCGCCCGAGGGGGCTACGTCACCCAGGCGGTAGCGGATCTGCGCAAGGTGGCCTGGGACAAGGGGCTGGTGCGCTGCGGCTGGAATCGCCACGGCAAGCCGGTGTTTCACGACTCCGAAGTCTCGGCCATCGCTTGGTCGATTCAGCAGATTCTCTATCGCCGAGGGTTTCTCGATCAGGACGGCAACCAGGTACCGGTGGAAGATCTGGTGGAGCGCTATGCCCAGCGCGCAGCCAACGGCTATGCCTGGCAGCCCGAGGAAGAAGAGGCCGGGGCGCCCGAAACCGGTACGGTCGAGCCCATTGACGGCGGTGCCTCCGCTTCCGCGGAGGCCGCCGGCCCGGCGGTGGTCGGCCACTGCCCCGAGTGCCGCGGCGAGCTGATCATGATGGACGGCTGCCCTACCTGCTACGCCGGCTGCGGCTGGTCCAAATGCGGCTAAGCCGTTATCCTTGGCGCTTCGCCTCCCCGGAACGGGGAGGCTCTTACCTTTATCCGTGACCCGCGCAAGGGCTAACGCCCTGACCCAGCATGCCGCCACGCATTTCGACGTTGTTGTTCACGCCCTTTCACGGGCTTGCCCCCTGCTTTTCTGTGCTGCTTTGCTGGCTGGTGTCGTCGCCGCTGTG
Source organism: Halomonas piscis (assembly GCF_031886125.1). NCBI lineage: Bacteria > Pseudomonadati > Pseudomonadota > Gammaproteobacteria > Oceanospirillales > Halomonadaceae > Halomonas > Halomonas piscis. The sequence continues at coordinate 3,047,979 of NZ_CP119391.1, read as the reverse complement.
GGCGGATACCCTATGGCTCGAAAACGGCGACCGAATTACCGGCAAGGTCATCGAGAAAACGGCGACGCGCTGGCGCGTCGACACCGGCTACGCCGGCGAAATCGACATCGACGCCGAACGCGTGGAGCGCGTGGCGCTGGACGAGCCGCCGGCGCCGAGCATCAAAGTAGCCAATGCCCTGGGATTCGCTACTCAGCCCAAGCCCCCCGACCCCGAAACCGCCCGGGAAAAGGCCGCCTCGTCACCGACCGAGCGCCCGTTTACCGCCAGCGGCGGGGTGGATATTGCCCTGGAGTACGATCACAGCACCGCCGACACCCAGGAGCTCGAGCTGGATGTGCGCCAGCGCATCGAGACCGGCCATTGGCGGCACAGCTGGCGCGCCGGCTATCACCGGGAATACCGTGACGGCAAGCGGCGCAAGAACGACTGGCACCTGGCCTACTCGCCCAAGCGCTTTTTCGCCCCCCAGCGTTTCTGGCAGGGACGCTTGAGCAGCAACCGCGACTGGGGCGAGGCGCTGGAGCGGCGTTTCTCCATTGGCGCGGGACCGGGGTATCAGCTGTGGGACAACGAGCGCGGCGCTTTTTCGCTGTCGGCGCTTTTGACCCGCAACCGCTACGAATACGCCAACGTGGGTGACGAAAACTTCCAGGCCGGCGTGCTGCAGTGGCAGTTCAACCGCTATCTGTGGGACCAGCTGTTCGAGGTTTACGCCAACGGCCGCGCCGGCCGCGCGCTTTCTCGCGGCACCAGCTTTCTGCTCGATACCGAAAGCGGCCTGCGCTACCCGTTCACCGAATGGGCCTCGCTGCAGATGTCGGTGGAAACCGACTGGGTGGAAAACAGCGTCGAAGACCTCAACGACACCACCTACAACCTGGGTATCGGCCTCAACTGGTAGCCGGTTTGCTGTCCGACAGCGCCAATTATCTTCGGCAGGATTGATATTATGCATGGCGCCTGTATATAGCCTGCATTGGTATTCCGCTATCGGAGAGCCTATTATTAGCGTGCTACTTTTCAGGTGCCCCGCTGATCCGGCACCGATCTTTCATTTGAGGAGTGCATCATGCAAAGCCGCTATTACACCATTCATGAACATCCCCAGGGGCTGCCATCCCGGGAGCTGTTTGCGCTGGAGCAGCGCGAACTTGGTGCGCTCGCCGAGGGCGAGGTACGCGTGCGCAACGTCTGGCTATCGGTGGATCCGTACATGCGCGGCCGCATGGACGGCGTGACCACCTATATCGACCCGTTTGTCCTCGGTGAGCCCCTGGAAGGCGGCGCCGTGGGCGAGGTAATGGAATCCCGGGACGCGCGTTTCCAGATCGGCGACAAGGTGCGCCACATGGCCGGCTGGCGGGATATTGCCCAGCTGCCGGCGGAGCAGGTCGAGCCGCTGCCAAACTTCGACGTGCCCGAGCAGGCTTACCTTGGCGTGCTGGGCATGCCCGGCACCACCGCCTGGGTGGGGCTCAACGTCATCGCCGGGATGCAGAAGGGCGACAACGTGCTGGTGAGCGCCGCCGGCGGCGCCGTGGGATCGCTCGCCGTCCAGCTGGCCCGTGCCAACGGCGGTACCGTGGTGGGCATTGCCGGCGACCCGAAAAAGCTGGCGTGGCTTGAGTCAAAGGGCGTCAAAGCGGTGAGCTACAAGGACAAGAGCGCCGCCGAGCTGAGCAAAGCGCTGAAGGAGGCCTGCCCCGAGGGCTTTGACGTCTACTACGAAAACGTCGGCGGCGACTGCCTCGAAGCCGCGCTGAACAACCTGCGCGTCGGCGCGCGTATCGCCGTGTGCGGCATGATTGCCCGCTACAACGACGACGCCCCGGCCGCCGGCCCCGGCAACCTGGCGATGATTCTGATTCGCCGGGCGCGGATGCAGGGCTTCATCGTCTTTGACCATTGGGAGCATCACACCGACTTTGTCAACGCGTTTGGCCCCCGGGTGGCAAGCGGCGAGATCGACTATCAGGAGACCGTCAAGGAAGGGCTGGAAAGCCTGCCCGACGCCTTTTTGGGGCTCTTCTCCGGCAGCAATCAGGGCAAGATGCTGGTGAAGCTGTAAGTCTGGATCCCATTCCAGGCCCGTTTTATTCTCTGTTCAAGGATGCCCGATGGCACACGAAACGCTACTGACGCCGGTCAGTTTGGGCAGTTTGACGCTGCCCAACCGGATTCTCATGGCGCCGCTGACCCGGGCGCGTACGCCCGACAGCGTCCCCGGTCCGCTGCAGCAGACCTACTACGGCCAGCGCGCCGGCGCCGGCCTGATCGTCAGCGAGGCGACCAATATTTCCCCCACCGCCCGGGGCTATGTGTATACCCCGGGCATCTGGACCGACGCCCAGGAAGCCGGCTGGAAACGGGTGGTGGACGCGGTACATGCCAAGGGCGGGCGCATGGCGCTGCAGCTGTGGCACGTGGGCCGCGTATCCCATGAAATGGTGCAGCCCGACGGCCAGCCGCCGGTCGCGCCCAGCGCGCTGAAGGGCGAAGGCGCCCAGTGCTTCGTCGAGTTCGACGACGGCAGCGCCGGGCGCCATCCCACCAGCACGCCCCGGGCGCTGGGGACGGAAGAAATTGCCGAGGTCGTGGACGACTACCGCCGGGCGGCGGTGCGCGCCAGGCGTGCGGGTTTCGACATGGTCGAGGTGCACGCGGCCAACGCCTACCTGCTCAACCAGTTTCTTGCCACCGGCAGCAACCGGCGCAGCGATCGCTACGGCGGCTCGCTGGAAAACCGCGCGCGCTTTCCGCTGGAAGTGATCGACGCGGTGGCGGAGGTGTTCGGCGCCGAGCGTACCGGTGTGCGCCTGTCGCCGTTTATCGAAATTTTCGGCCTCACCGACGACGAACCCGAGGCCATGGCGTTTTACCTGACCGAGCAGCTTTCCGCCCGGGGGCTTGCCTACCTGCACATCAACGAACCCAACTGGGCCGGCGGCGATATTACCCTCTCCGAGGCGTTTCGCCGGGGGCTGCGCGAGCGCTTTGGCGGCGCCCTGATCTTTTGCGGCCATTACGATGCCGAGCGCGCCGAGCAGATCATCAACGCGGGCATCGCCGATGCCGTGGCCATCGGTCGCTCCTACATCGCCAATCCCGACCTGGTCGAGCGCTTCCGCCAGAGAGCGGCGCTCAACGAGCCGGACACCGCTACCTTTTACGGCGGCGGTGAGGAAGGCTACACCGACTATCCTTTCCTGGCAGACCAGCCTCGGGCTCTGACGGATTAGCCCTTCCGGGCCGGCTAGCCCGGCGCGTACGGCTACCTCTCGAGATAGCGCCCTTCGGGGCGCTATTTTTTGGCTTGCGCTTTTTTGGCCCGCTCAAGCATCGGCGCGAGAAAGCGCCCGGTGTGAGAGGCCTCTACCTCGGTCACCTGCTCCGGCGTGCCCTCGGCGATGATACGGCCGCCGCCGGCGCCGCCCTCCGGCCCCAGATCGATCAGCCAGTCGGCGGTCTTGATCACGTCCAGGTTGTGCTCGATGACCAGCACGGTGTTGCCGTGGTCGCGCAGGCGGTGGAGCACCACCAAAAGCTGGCGAATATCCTCGAAGTGCAGCCCGGTGGTGGGCTCGTCGAGGATATAAAGGGTTTGTCCGGTATCGCGCTTGGCCAGCTCTCGGGCGAGCTTGACCCGCTGGGCCTCGCCCCCGGACAGCGTGGTGGCGCTTTGCCCCAGCTTGACGTAGGAAAGCCCCACGTCGAGAAGCGTCTGCAGCCGCCGGGCGATGGCCGGCACCGGGCTGAAGAACGCCAGCGCCTCCTCCACGGTCATCTGCAGCACTTCGTCGATGCTCTTGCCCTTGTAGTGGATATCCAGGGTCTCGCGGTTGTAGCGCTTGCCCTTGCACACGTCGCAGGGCACGTAGATATCCGGCAGAAAGTGCATTTCCACCTTGATCATGCCCTCGCCCTGGCAGGCCTCGCAGCGCCCGCCCTTGACGTTGAACGAGAAGCGCCCGGGCTTGTAGCCCCGCGCCCGGGCTTCCTGGGTGCCGGCGAACAGCTCGCGAATGGGAGTGAAAATCCCCGTGTAGGTGGCCGGGTTGGAGCGCGGCGTGCGCCCGATGGGGCTCTGGTCGATGTCGATGACCTTGTCCAGCTGCGCAAGCCCGTCAAGCGCCTTGTACGGCGCCGGGGTCAGGGTGGTGGCGCGATTCAGGTCCCGGGCGGCAACGGGCATCAGGGTACCGTTGATCAGCGTCGACTTGCCCGAGCCCGAGACCCCGGTGACGCAGACAAAGCACCCCAGCGGCAGGGTGAGCGTGACGTCCTGGAGGTTGTTGCCGGTAGCGCCGGAAAGCACCAGCTGCTTTTCCGGGTTGCCGGGGATGCGGTGGGGCGGCACGGCGATTTCGCGCTCGCCGCGCAGGTACTCGCCGGTGAGCGAGCCCGAGGTGTGGGTGACCTCGTCCGGGGTGCCCTGGGCGACCACCTCGCCGCCGTGAACGCCGGCGCCGGGGCCGATATCCAGCACGTGGTCGGCGCGGCGAATGGCGTCTTCGTCGTGCTCGACCACGATCACGGTGTTGCCCAGGTCGCGCAGGCGCTCAAGGGTTCTCAGCAGGCGGTCGTTGTCGCGCTGGTGAAGGCCGATGGAGGGCTCGTCGAGGATGTACATCACCCCCACCAGCCCCGCGCCGATCTGGCTGGCGAGGCGAATGCGCTGGGCTTCGCCGCCGGAGAGCGTATCCGCGCTGCGCTCGAGGTTCAGGTAGTCCAGCCCTACGTTGACCAGAAACTCCAGCCGCGAGTGGATCTCGGAGACAATGCGCGCGGCGATCTCGCCGCGCTGGCCGGGAAGCGCCAGGCGGGAAAAGTAGTCCCAGGACTCGCCGATGGGCAGGCGCACCACGTCGGCGATGGTGCGGCCGTCGACGAAGACGTTGCGCGCTTCCCGGCGCAGCCGGGTGCCGTGGCACTGAGTGCAGGCGCTGGCGGTAACGTAGCGCGCAAGCTCTTCGCGCAGCATGGTGGACTCGGTTTCGTGAAAGCGGCGCTTCAGATTGGGCAGCACGCCCTCGAACGGGTGCTCCCGGGTGACCTTTTGCCCGCGGTCGTTGGCATAGACAAAGGGCACCGGCTCGCGGCCGGTGCCGTTGAGGATGATGTCGCGCTCGCCGGAGGTCAGTTCCTGCCACGGCGTCTCCAGGGGGAAGCCGTAGTGGTCGGCGAGCGACTTGAGCTGGGTGAAGTAGTAGACGTTGCGCCGGTCCCAGCCCTTGATCACCCCTTCGGCAAGCGACAGCTCCGGGTGGCTGATCAGCTTGTCGGGGTCGAAATACTGCTGCACCCCGAGGCCGTCGCAGCCGCTGCAGGCGCCGGCGGGGTTGTTGAACGAGAACATCCGCGGCTCGAGCTCGGCCAGCGAATAGCCGCACACCGGGCAGGAAAAGCGCGAGGAAAACGCCAGGTCCTCGGCCTCGCCGTCCATGTAGTGGATCATCGCCGTGCCGTCGGCCAGGGCAAGCGCCGTCTCGAACGATTCCGCCAGCCGCTGGGCGATATCGTCGCGGACCTTGAAGCGATCAACGACGACGCTGATGTCGTGCTTCTTGCGCTTGTCCAGCGGAGCGATGTCGTCAAGCTCCAGCACCTGACCGTCGATCAGCACGCGCACAAACCCCTGGGCGCGAAGCTCGGCCAAAAGCTGCAGGTGCTCGCCCTTGCGCCCCTTGATCACCGGGGCCAGCAGCATCAGCTTGGTGCCAGCGGTGAGGTTCAATACCTGATCCACCATCTGGGAGACGGTCTGGGCTTCGAGGTCCTCGCCGTGTTCGGGGCAGCGCGGCGTCCCCGCCCGGGCAAACAGCAGGCGCAGGTAGTCGTAGACCTCAGTGATGGTGCCCACGGTGGAGCGCGGGTTGTGCGAGGTGGATTTCTGCTCGATGGAAATCGCCGGCGAGAGCCCTTCGATGTGGTCGATGTCGGGCTTTTCCATCATCGACAGAAACTGGCGCGCGTAGGTCGAGAGCGACTCCACGTAGCGCCGCTGGCCTTCGGCGTAAAGCGTATCAAACGCCAGCGACGACTTGCCCGAGCCGGAAAGCCCGGTGACCACGATGAGCTGGTCCCGGGGCAGGGTAACGTCGATGCTCTTGAGGTTGTGGGTGCGGGCGCCCCTGACCAGAATGCTTTCCATCAATACCTCATTTACGCGCGGCAAAAGGTCGAGTATACGGTTTGCCGAGCCCCGGGGGCAAAGCGCGGCAGGCTATTCCTCTTAGCTCGGACTTTCCCTGGAGCAAGCCGTCGACAGGCCTGCGAGGGGGCGCTGTGAACCCCTTCCTGGAATTGCCTGCGCCATCCCTGGTGTAGACGGCTCTTGTCGGCGCGCTGCCCTTGAGGCCTGGGGGCCGGCGTTTTCAGCGGCGGCGAAGCGCGCTAGAATAGAGCGCTTTCCTTCTTTTTGCGCGCCGTTGACGCCAAGGCGTTGCGGCCGCCCCCGATGTATTGACGTTGAGGCTTTATGGCCAAGGTTTCCGCACTGCTTCTACCTTCCGAGCGCCGCGCCATCAGCGGCCTGGCGGGGCTCTACGCGTCGCGTATGCTGGGGCTTTTCATGGTGCTGCCGGTGCTGGCGCTGTACGCCGACGAGCTGGCCGGGTCAACGCCTCTGCTGGTGGGCGTGGCGCTGGGCGTTTACGGGCTGACCCAGGCCTGCCTGCAGATTCCTTTCGGCCTGTTGTCCGACCGCTTCGGGCGCAAGCGCATCATCGCCCTGGGCCTGGTGCTGTTTGCCCTGGGTAGCGCGGTGGCCGCCATGGCCGACTCCATCACCGGCATTATTGCCGGGCGCGCGCTTCAGGGCAGCGGCGCGGTGGCGGCGGCGATCATGGCACTGTTGGCCGACCAGACCCGGGAACAGGTGCGCACGGCGGCCATGGCGACCATCGGGCTTTCCATCGGCATTGCCTTTGCCGTGGCCATGGCGCTGGGCCCTTGGCTTGCCGCCGAGACCGGGCTTTCCGGGGTGTTCTGGTTTACTACCGGGCTAACTGCCGTGGGGCTTTTTGTGCTGTGGCGCTGGGTGCCTGCCGCGCCGCGCCGGGTGAAACACCAGGACGTGGGCATGGACCGAGGGCAGCTTGGACGCGTGCTCGTCCGCCCCGACCTGTGGCGTATCGACCTGTCGATCTTTGCCCTGCATCTGACGCTGATGGCAAGCTTCGTCGCCGTGCCGCTGCGGCTGGTGGACGCGGGTATCGACAAATCCTGGCACGGGCTGGTGTACCTACTGATCATGGGCGGTGCCTTCGTGCTGATGATTCCGCTGGTGATCGTGGCGGAAAAAAAGCAGCTGATGAAGCCCGTCTGCCTGCTGGCCATCGGCGTGATTACCGCAAGCCTTGCCGGCCTGGGGCTGCCGCTATCCCACGGGGTGGGGCTGTTTGCGCTGCTGCTGGCGTTTTTCACCGGCTTTAATCTGCTCGAAGCCACGCTGCCCTCCATGCTCAGCAAGCTGGCGCCGGCGGGCGCCAAGGGTACTGCCATGGGCGTGTATTCCACCGGGCAGTTTCTGGGTGCGTTTCTTGGCGGCACCCTGGGCGGCTGGCTGTCCAGCGCTTTCGGGCTCAACGCCGTATTTTTGGGCTGCGCGGCGCTGGCTCTCGCCTGGTGGGCTATCATGTGGTCCATGCCCAAGCCGCCGCCGCTGGCAAGCGAGGTGGTAGCGCTTGACGAAACGCCGACGGAAACGCTGGACGCACTGCTCGAGCGCCTGGCCCAGGTGGCCGGCGTTGAAGACGTGATGCTGGCGCCGGAGGAGCGCGTCGCCTATCTCAAGGTCAACCGTAATACCCTTGACGAAGCGGCGCTTGCCCGGCTGTTGCCGGCATCGGCGCACTCCCGTGATGCCGGCGACGCCGGCTGACACTTTTTTTGACGAAACGCTGACAGACGCATCAAGGAGTATCTGATGGCTCGTGGTATTAACAAGGTGATTCTTATCGGCAACCTCGGCCAGGATCCCGAGGTGCGTTTTGCGCCCTCGGGCACGGCCGTGGCCAACCTCAACCTGGCGACCACGGATACGTGGATGGACCGCCAGAGCGGCCAGCGCCAGGAGCGTACCGAGTGGCACCGCGTCGTGCTGTTCAGCAAGACCGCGGAGATCGCCCAGCAGTATCTGCGCAAGGGCTCCAAGGTCTACATCGAAGGGCGGCTGCAAACGCGCAAATGGCAGGATCAGAACGGCCAGGACCGCTACTCGACCGAAGTGGTGTGCAACGACATGCAGATGCTCGACTCCCGCGGCGGTGGCCAGCAGGGTGGCTATCCGGGCGGGCAGCAGCCTTATCAGCAGCCTGCTCCCCAGCCGCAGCAGCCGCAGCAGCCCCAGCAGCAGGGCTATCCGGGACAGCAACAGCAGCCGGCCCCGCAAAACCCGCCCCAGCAGGGGCAGCAGGGCGGCAGCTACGGCGCCCCCAACCCCGATAGCTTCGACGACTTCGACGACGAGATTCCGTTCTAGTCAATAGCTATCGTGCGCTGGCAAAAGCCCCGTTTTGACGGGGCTTTTTTTGGGCCGGTGAAGATGGCCGCGCGGTCAGTCCAGTGTCTGCACGCCGCCGCCGTTGACGAACAGCACCTGTCCGCTGACCCAGCGGGAAATGGGCGCGGCAAAGTACAGCACCGCCCCGGCGATGTCCTCGGGCTCGCCCAGGCGTTCGAGCGGCGTATGGCTGAGCATGGCCTTTTCGATCTTCGGGGTAAGTACCGAGGCCAGAGCGTCGGTGCGTACCGCGCCCGGGCCCACGGCGTTGACGCGGATCTCGGGGCCGTAATCGTGGGCGAGGTTGGCCGTCATGTGGTTGATGGCGGCCTTGGACGAGGCGTAGGCGCTGATCGCCGGGCTTTTATTGACCGAACTCATGGACGACATGTTGATAATCGAGCCGTCACCCGCCCGGCGCATGTGCGGGGCGCACAGCTGGCATAGCCGCCAGATGCTGAAGACGTTGAGCTCGAACACGCTGGCAAAGCGGTCGACGTCGATATCGTCGGGGCTTTCCCGGCCCGCGCCCCCGCCGCCGGCGTTGTTGACCAGCACGTGGAGGCTGCCAAAGGCTTCGAGGGTCTTCTTGATCAGCGCTTGCCGGTCGTCATCGTCGGTCACGTTGCAGGTCACGGGAAGCGCCGTGCCGCCCCGGGCGTCGATCTCGTCGGCCACGCGGCGGGCGTTTTCCATCTTCAGATCGGCAATGACGACGCTGGCGCCGTGATCGGCCAGCATCAGGCTGGTGGCGCGGCCGATGCCGTTGCCGCCGCCGGTGACAATGGCGACTTTGCTATCCAGACTCAGCAGGGCGGGTGCGCTCATGGGCGGCTCCTGGGGATCGAGTGGGTGATTAATACAGGTGAACGGCCTGGAAGCGGGCCAGCGTCTCGTTGTCGCCATCGGCAAGCGTCAGCGTCTTGCCGTCGATTTCCCAGCGCTCGGCCTGGTTCAGGGCGTTGAGGTAGGCGCGTTCGGCACCGGCTGCCTGGGGGCAGGCCATCATGGTGGTTGCCAGCTGCTCAAAGGCAATATGCGTAGCGTCTTGCGTATAGTTGCCCATCAGCTGGTTGCAGCCCGTGGCGCCGGCGACGCGCTGGTCGTCTTCGTGCAGCACAAAGTGCGCCTCGCGCTGGTTATCCTCCGTATCGGCCACGGGGCCGTCCGCCAGATCGGTGAGCTTCCAGTAGGTGTTGGCAAGGGCAACGTCAGGCGTGTCGTCGGCGCTCTGGCTGCTGCTTTGGGCGGCGCAGCCGCCAAGCCCCAGCGCAAGCCCCAGTAGCAGTGAATAGCCGGCTGTTTTGGCAACGTTTTTCATGATGCTCCTTGGGTTGAATCAGTCGGTTGAGCAGAACGATGGCGTATAGATCTGTAGGCTTCGGCGCGCCTGCAGAAACGCCCCTTCTTAGAGCCCTTTACGGCTGCAAGTTCCCCGATCGCTGCATAAGCTTATCATTAATTTGTAGATGGATTGACAACCAGGGCCCTCAACGCCGGGCGCGTAGCCGTGCTCGCGGTGGGTCAGGCTGCGACATAAAAAATGCCGTGAACACGGCGTGTCCACGGCATCGCAATCGAGCCGTTGCCCCGGCGTTGGCAGGCCGGGGACAAGATTGGCGCATCAGCTTGCGCTGTCGGCCCTGGCGCCAGGCTGATGGCTGACAGAATCTTCGGCCGCTTCGGCGGCCTCGATGGCCTCGCGCTCCCTGGCTTCATCGGACAGCGACTTGTTGGGCAGCACGATGTTGAGCACAAAGGCCACGATAGCCGCAATCACGATCGGCGAGCCGCTGACGACTTCCACCAGCTGCTGCGGGAACTGCTCGATGGCGGAGGCGGGTACCTGGTTGATCCCCATGCTCAGCGCCAGCGACAGACCCACAATGGTCATGTTGCGCGCGGACATTTCGTCCTTGGTCAGCAGCTGGATACCGGTCATGGTGATCATGCCGAAAACCGTGATGGTGGCGCCGCCCAGCACCGGGAAGGGGATGGTGGTCATGACGGCGCTGAACTTGGGGCTCAGGCCGGCCAGGATCATGAACACGCCGGCAATTGCCAGCACGAAGCGGCTGATGACCTTGGTCATGGCGACGATTCCCACGTTCTGGCTGAACGTGGAGGTGGGCAGCGCGCCGAAAAAGGAGCTCAGCGCAGTGGTCAGGCCGTTACCCAGCAGGCCGCCGGTCATCTCTTTGGTTTTCAGCTCGCGGTTCATGCCGCCAACCGAGGTGGCGGAGAGATCGCCAATGGTCTGTACCGAGTTGATCACGCAGATCACCACCATGGAAATGATGGCCGGGGTGTAAAACTCGAGCTGGAACGGCACCACCCGGGGCAGAGCAAACGTCCTGGATTCGGCGATGCTGCTGAAGTTCATCAGGTTGGTCAGGCCCATGGCGTCAAACAGCATGGTGGCCAGATAGCCCACGACAATGCCCACGATGATCGCGGAAAGCTTGATCACGCCCTTGCCGAACTGTGACGCAATGAGCACGGTGACCAGCGTAATGCCGCCGATGGCCCAGTTCATCAGGTCGCCAAAGCCGTCGGCCGTGGGGTTGCCGCTACCGGCCATGTACTTCACGGCCACGTCGTACAGCGAAAGCCCGATCACCAGCACCACGGTGCCCGCGACGACGGGTGGGAAAAGGTGACGGATATACTGGATGAAGTAGCCCACGATCATCATGGTGATACCGCCGATCAGCTGGGCGCCGAGGATACCCCCGATGCCGTAGCCGCCGCCCACGGCGACCAGCGTCGGTACATAGGCGAAACCCACGCCGAAAATGGCCGGCAGGCGGGCGCCGAATTTCCACACGCCGTAGAGGTGGAAAATGGTGCAAACCCCCGAGGCAAGTACTGCTGCCTGGATCAGCAGCAGCCTTTCCGCGTCTGTGGCATCCACCACGCCGGCCACGATGATCGGCGGCGTGATGACGCCGGCGATCATGGCCAGCAGGTGCTGCAGGGAGATAGGCAGGGCCTTGTAGAATTTGGGCCGGCTGTAGTAGTCGAACAGGGACCGGTTGGTCGTGGCTGTACGCTTCCCCAGCTCCGGAGATGCGCTTGCATCGCTCATCGGAATTTCTCCTTGGCTTTGTTGTTGTATGCACTGCGTGGAGTGGCTTGTTTCGTCAGTATCGAGTCACTGTACACAAAACGATCGTGAAAAATAAATAAGTTTGGCGTTTTTCTTTGTTGCCTTGATGCTGCACGGTGCTGGCCGGCTTCTCTACGGCGGGCGCAGCCCAGCGTTGCCGTGGCGCTGAAGCGTCCTGAATAATTCGATTAAACAGAAAGTTAGTGATTATTATGCGGGAAATGGCGGAAGATGGTTGGCGGCATTCGGAGTGTACATATCCCCTATTGTGGCATGATAAAGGCACGTTTAGTCTTTAGTATAAGGGTGTTTTTGTATACAAAAACAGGCGATACTGTCCCCGTTTGCGGCGCTTATCGTTGATTCCATGCCGGCATAGCCGCTTCGCCGATGCTGTCATGGGCCCGGTAGTCGGCCGCACTGTCATCGTGGGTAAGGCGAAAAAAGGACTCAGCCATGGATAAGTTGCACGACCGGGAAAACCCATCGCCGACGCCGGCACGTACCCGGCGGGCGGGCAAAAACGGCGACGGCGCCGAGCGGCATGAAGCCATTTATCGGGCCATCAGCGACGCGATTATCGAGCATCAGCTGCTGCCGGGCGCGCGGCTGCGGGAAGATGCGCTGGCCGAGGTGTTCCGCGTCAGCCGAACCGGGATACGCAAGATTCTGCAGCGCCTGGCTCTTGAGCAGCTGGTGACGCTGACGCCCCGGCGTGGGGCAAGCGTGACCCGGCCCACGGCGAGCGAGGCGCGGGACGTGTTTGCCGCCCGGCAGCTGGTGGAATGCGGCCTGATGCCCGAGGTCGCGCGGCGGATTACCTCGGCAGACGTGCGTGATCTGCGCCAGATGGCGCGCGAAGAACGCGAGGCCCTGAGCCGTAGCGAGCAAAGCCGGGCCATCAAGCTGTCTGCCGCTTTTCACGAGCGCCTGGGCGAGCTTTCCGGCAACGCCACCCTGGCCAGCTTTATCCGTCAGCTGTGCTCGCGCTCCTCGCTGATTCTCGCCGTGTACGGCAATACCGGTCACCTGGGCTGTGAATCCCACGACCACGATGATCTGGTGGGGTACCTGGAGCGTGGCGAAGGCACCAACGCCAAGGCGTTCATGCAGCGCCATCTGAAAGACATCGAGGCCTCGCTTGCCGTCGTGGACGAGCAGACCGGCGTGCCCGACCTCCATCAGATATTCGGCCTGGATCGCCCATAGGCGCCGGGCGGCGGCTGCCGCCCGTTGCCTCCCCGTCAGCGGCGGCTGACGCTGCGCTGCCCCTGGGCACGGGCTTGCTCCCTTCCTGCCTGGCTTTATTATCTTAAATTGTTGATTAATAGGGAAAAATAGAGATCCCGCCGGGGCTTTTTTCGGCTTTTTCAATTTAATGGAAAATATTTCCACAAATTATTGACAGCTCGGCGTCTGGCGCATATTTTTGAATACAAGTACTGGATACCGTTGTGGCCACCGCCCCTGGAAGACCGACGGTCGGGTGGCCGGTTTTGAACACAACCGTATCGGCTACGGCAATGTTCCTGACGGTGGGACGTTCGTTTATCGAGGGGCTCTGGCGCTTGCTGATCGAGGCAGCCGGGGTGTCTGACTGAGGAGAGATTCAAATGGCTAAGATGACTGCTGCTGAAGCCGCCATCCACGTGCTCAAGAAAGAGGGCGTGGACGTGACGTTCGGCCTGCCCGGTGCGGCGATCAACCCCTTTTATGCGGCCATGCGCAAGGTCGGCGGCGTGGATCACGTGCTGGCGCGCCACGTGGAGGGCGCCTCCCACATGGCCGAGGGCTACACCCGTACCGAAGCGGGCAATATCGGCGTGTGCCTGGGCACCTCGGGCCCGGCCGGTACCGACATGATCACCGGCCTTTACTCGGCCAGCGCCGACTCCATTCCGATCCTGTGCGTAACCGGCCAGGCGCCGGCGGCCAAGCTGCACAAGGAAGACTTCCAGGCGGTCGACATTCAGGCGATTGCCGAGCCGGTCACCAAGTGGGCCATCACGGTGCTGGAGCCGGCCCAGGTGCCGCGCGCCTTTCAGAAGGCCTTCCAGCTGATGCGCAGCTCGCGTCCGGGGCCGGTGCTGATCGATCTTCCCATCGACGTGCAGATGAGCGAAATCGAGTTCGACCCGGATACCTACGAGCCGCTGCCGGCGTACAAGCCGAGCGCCAGCCGGGCGCAGATCGAAAAAGCGCTGACCATGCTCAACGAGTCCGACAAGCCGTTGATCGTGGCCGGCGGCGGTATCATCAACGCCGACGCCAGCGATCTTCTGACCGAGTTTGCCGAAACGGCGGGGGTGCCGGTGATCCCCACGCTGATGGGCTGGGGCACGATTCCTGACGATCACGAGCTGATGGCCGGCATGGTCGGTCTGCAGACGCACCACCGCTACGGCAACGCCACCATGCTCGAGTCCGACTTCGTCATCGGCATCGGCAACCGCTGGGCCAACCGTCACACCGGTGACGTAGGGACCTACACCGAGGGCCGCAAGTTTGTCCACGTCGATATCGAGCCGTTCCAGATCGGCCGCATCTTCGGTCCGGACTACGGCATCGTCTCCGACGCCAAAGCCGCGCTCGAGCTGTTCGTCGAAGTGGCGAAAGAGTGGAAGGCCGAAGGCAAGCTGAAGGATCGCAGCGCCTGGGCGAAAGAGTGCTACGACCGCAAGCACGATACCGCCATGCTGCGCAAGACCGACTTCAAGGAAACCCCGGTCAAGCCCCAGCGCGTTTACCAGGAGATGAACAAGGCGTTCGGCAAGAATACCCGCTACGTTTCGTCCATCGGCCTTTCGCAGATCGCCGGGGCGCAGTTCCTGCACGTCTACAAGCCGCGCCACTGGATCAACTGCGGCCAGGCCGGCCCGCTGGGCTGGACCATTTCAGCCGCGCTGGGCGTGCGTCGCGCCGACCCGAAGACCGACATCGTGGCGCTGTCCGGCGACTATGACTTCCAGTTCATGATCGAAGAGCTGGCCGTGGGCGCGCAGTTCAACCTGCCGTACATCCACGTGCTGGTGAACAACTCCTACCTGGGCCTGATCCGCCAGTCCCAGCGCGGGTTCGACATGGACTACCAGGTTCAGCTGTCGTTTGAGAACATCAACTGCCCGGAAATCAACGGCTACGGCGTTGACCACGTCTCCGTGGTGGAAGGTCTGGGCTGTAAAGCCATCCGTGTCACCGATCCGGAAGAGATCGCTCCGGCTTTCGAAAAAGCCAAGAAGCTCAAGGAAGAGCACCAGGTGCCGGTGGTGGTAGAGGTGATTCTCGAGCGGGTCACCAATATCTCCATGAGCGGCAAGGACCTGAGCACCGTCAACGAGTTCGAGGCGCTGGCGGAAAACGAAACCGACGCGCCGAGCTCCATCGCTTCTCTGCGCTAGGCAGTGTGACGCCCCGGCACCGGCGGTTAGCGGTGCCGGGCCCTTTGACAGGCACGCCAAGCGCGTTGACCTACACGCAAACACACAGGGAGATTGATATGGCCAAATTTGCCGCTAATCTCAGCATGCTGTTCACCGAGGTGGATTTTCTCGACCGCTTCAAGGAGGCCGGCGACGCGGGCTTCAAGGGGGTGGAATACCTCTTCCCCTACGACTTCGACGCCTCCGAGATCAAAAAGCGCCTGGACGACAACGGCCTGGAGCAGGTGCTGTTCAACCTGCCGGCCGGCGACTGGGGCGGCGGCGAGCGCGGCATCGGCTGCCACCCGGACCGCGTCGACGAGTTTCGCGAAGGCGTGGACAAGGCCATCGAATACGCCAAGGTGCTGGGCAACACCCAGGTCAACTGCCTGGCGGGTATCCAGCCGGAAGGCGTCAGCGACGAGGAGGCGCGCAAGACGCTGGTCGACAACCTGCGCTTCGCCGCCGACAAGCTCAAGGCCGAAGGGATCCTGCTGATCGCCGAGCCGATCAACACCCGCGACATCCCGGGGTTCTTCCTCAACCGCACCGAGCAGGCGATCGCGCTGTTTGACGAGGTGGGCAGCGACAACCTCGAGCTGCAGTACGACATTTATCACATGCAGATCATGGAAGGCGATATCGCGCCGACCATCGAAAAGCATCTCGGACGCATCGCCCACGTGCAGCTGGCCGACAACCCGGGCCGCCACGAGCCCGGCACCGGCGAACTCAACTATCCTTTCCTGTTCGCCCACCTCGATGGCCTGGGCTACAGTGGCTGGATCGGTTGCGAATACAAGCCGAAGGCCGGCACCAAAGAAGGGCTTGGCTGGCTGAAAGACGCGCGCTAAGCCATAGACACAACGCAAGCCGTACGTGGCGCCTGGCTGCAGGTGACACGTCTTCAGTGCAAGTGACAGGAGATTACGATGAGCAAGATCGGTTTTATCGGACTGGGTATCATGGGCCGCCCGATGGCAGGCCATCTGCTGGACGCCGGCCACGACATCTACACCGTGCTGCACAACTCACCGCTGCCGTCCGACCTCAAGGAAAAGGGCGCCAACGTCGTCGACAATCCCAAGGCGGTCGCCGAGCAGTCCGAGATCATCATCACCATGGTGCCGGACACGCCGGACGTGGAAAAAGTCCTGTTCGGCGAGGACGGCGTGATCGAAGGCCTCCAGAAAGACACCCTGGTCATCGACATGAGCTCCATCGCGCCGATGCCCACTCAGGACTTCGCCAGGCGCATCAAGGAGGCCGGCGGTGACTACCTCGATGCTCCGGTGTCCGGCGGCGAAGGCGGGGCCATCAACGCCGCGCTGACCATCATGGTAGGCGGTAGCGAAGCGGCCTTTGAACGCGGCAAGCCGGTTCTCGACATCATGGGGGCTTCCATTACCCATATCGGGGAAAACGGCTCCGGTCAGACCTGTAAGGTCGCCAACCAGATCGTGGTGGCGCTGACCATCGAAGCCGTGTCCGAGGGCCTGCTGTTCGCCTCCAAGGCGGGTGCCGACGTGGCCAAGGTGCGCGAGTCGCTGCTCGGCGGGCTGGCGCAGTCGAAGATTCTGGACGTCCACGGCGAGCGCATGATCAACCGCACCTTCGATCCGGGCTTCAAGGTCAAGCTGCACCAGAAGGACCTCAACCTGGCGCTGGAAGGTGCGCGGACGCTGGACGTCTCCCTGCCGGGTACCGCCAACGCCCAGCAGCTGTTGCAGGCCTGCGCGGCCAACGGCGGCGCCGACTGGGACCACGCCGGCATGGTGCGCGCGCTGGAAATGCTGGCCAACCACGAAGTCGGCAAGTAATTTGCCGCTTGCGGCGCGCTGCCGTGCGCGCCGCGCCCCGAGTCAGGTGTCACCCCCGGGCAAAGAGGGTGGCACCTGCGGCCACCGCGCGAGCGGTGCCCCTTATCCGGCGTCAGGTCTCATCCCGCCTGTTGAACCACCTGGCGCCGGCTTTCCTCCCTTCCTCTTTGCCCCTGGCACACTCAAGCGTGACGGGTCGGTCAGCCCGCACCAACGTCAACGATTTTCGCGCCTCTCCGGCGCTGCCGAGGTTCGTATGAACAACAATATCTATGTTCCCATTCGCCGCACCAAGATTGTCGCTACGCTGGGACCCGCCAGCGACCGTGAGGGCGAGCTGGAACGTATGCTGCGCGCCGGCGTCGACGTCGTGCGCCTCAACTTCTCCCACGGCTCGGCGGACGATCACCGCCAGCGGCTGGCCCGGGTGCGCGAGATTGCCGACCGTATCGGCAAGAGCGTCGCTGCCCTTGCCGACCTGCAGGGGCCCAAGATCCGTATCGCCCGCTTCCAGGACGGCGAAGTCGAGCTTGACGAAGGCGCGCCCTTCATCCTCGACATGGAACTGGACAGCGACGCCGGCGACAGCACCCGGGTCGGCTGCGACTACAAGACCCTGGCCGATGACCTGGACGTTGGCGATCGCCTGCTGCTGGACGACGGCCGGCTGGTGCTCGACGTCGAGGCGGTCAAAGGTCGCGAAGTCCATGCCCGCGTGGTGGTCGGCGGTACGCTTTCCAACAACAAGGGCATCAACAAGCTGGGCGGCGGCCTGTCGGCGCCGGCGCTCACCGACAAGGACAGGGAAGACCTGCAAACCGCGCTGGACATCGGCGTGGACTACATGGCCGTCTCCTTCCCGCGGACCGCCGCCGACATGGAGGAAGCGCGCCGGCTGCTGGGCGAGAAAGGCAGGGCGATCGGCCTGGTCGCCAAGATCGAGCGCGCCGAGGCGGTGGCCGACGAGGCCACCCTGGACGGCATCATCAAGGCCTCCGAGGCGGTGATGGTCGCCCGGGGAGATCTGGGCGTGGAAATCGGCGACTCCCAGCTGATCGGCGTGCAAAAGCGCATCATCAAGCGCGCGCGCACGCTGAACCGCGCGGTGATCACCGCCACCCAGATGATGGAGTCGATGATCGAGTCGCCGCTGCCCACCCGGGCCGAGGTCTTCGACGTGGCCAACGCCGTGCTCGACGGCACCGATGCGGTGATGCTGTCCGCCGAGACCGCCGCCGGCGACTATCCGGTGGAAACCGTCGAGGCCATGGACCGGGTGTGCCTGGGTGCCGAGCGCGAACGCAGCACCCAGGAGTCCGGCCACCGTATCCACCAGGGCTTCACCCGCAGCGATGAAACCGTGGCGCTGTCGGCGATGTACGCTGCCAATCACCTGGAGGGCGTCTCGGCCATCGCCTGCATGACCTCGAGCGGCTATACCGCGCTGATTGCCTCGCGCATCCACTCAGGCCTGCCCATCGTGGGGCTGGCGCACAGCGCCATTGCCCAGCGGCGCATGGCGCTCTATCGCGGCGTGGTATCGCTGGCGTTTGATACCAGCCGCATGGAGGCCTCGGCGCTTCACGGCAATGCGCTGGCGCTGCTGGTCAAGGAAGGCCTTGCCCATGTTGGCGACCACGTCATCGTAACCCGAGGCGATCACATGAACGCCCACGGCGGCACCAACACCATGAAAGTGCTGCGCGTGACCGATGCCCACCGGCGAGACTGACCCGGTAGCTAGGCTTCAGCGCGAACCATTGCGGCAGAGCAGCGGGGCGGCCTTTTCAAGCCGCCGCTGTCTTTCTGCCGCCTTTCGGGGCTAAAATGCACCGTTTTGTGATGCACTCATGTGGAGAACGGTCGATGAACCCCGTCTGGCGTAAAACGCTGTCGCCGACTGCGCGGGAGCGCGGTCGCGTCAGCGATCAGGATATTGTGGACCACATTCGCGCAGCGGTGCTGATGCAGCGCCTGCCGCCGGATACCCGGCTGCCCGAAGTCACGCTGGGCGAGGTGTTTGGCGTCAGCCGCTCGGTGGTGCGCAAGGCGCTCACCCGGCTGGCCTCGGAGCACGTGCTGGACCAGCGCCCCAACCAGGTGGCGCGGGTGCGGGCGCCGACCATCGAGGAAACCCGGGACACCTTCGCCGCCCGGCGGCTGGTAGAAGGCGAAGCCGTGGCGCTCCAGGCGGGCAGGCTCGACGCCAAAGCGCTGGACGCGCTGAGCCATCACGTCGAGCAGGAAAGGCTGGCCTACGCCAAGGGTGACGAGCCGGCGCGCATCGAGCACTCGCTGAGCTTTCACCATCTGCTGGCAGAGCACGCGCCCAACCGCATCCTGGGCTCCATGCTCACCGACCTGATCGTGCGCACGTCCATCGTGATTGCGCTTTACAAGCGCCCAACGCTGAGCTCCTGCTATCTGGAAGGCGATCATCCCCGACTGCTGGACAGCTTGCAGCGCGGCGATGCCGAGGCGGCCAGGGCCGGCGTGGATCACCACCTATACAGCCTGGAGAATCTTCTGGAGCTCTGCCCCCGAGAGGCAGAAACCGATCTGATGGCCATCTTCGGCGCCCGTGGCTAGCGCCGTCCGGCTCAGCCCGGCCGCTTCCGGCGGCGTACGGCGCCCGAGAGGGCGCCGTTTTTTGTGGGTGGCCGTCCCTCTGGCGCTGGTAAAGAGGCGGCCGAGCACCGCCACTGTGTGCTGGGATAAAGCATAAAGAGCGACAACATTTTGGAGAAACTGTTGTCGATTCGAAGCGTTTTGTGTAGGTTGTTATTGTATACAATAGGTGTTCGGTACATGGCCGGCGCCTTGTTCGGCTGGCGCTCCGTCATTGCCGGCCGGACGTACCGCAAGCTGACTGCAGCCCCGACAACAAAGCGCCAAGGCGCAACAACGCGGTGGGCAGTTGGAGCAACATCCGGCGCCAAAGCGCCGGGCACAACTCTTACAATAAAACCAAAGGGTATTTGACTGATGTTTAGCACCAAACACTCCGTGGCCGCTCTGGTGGGCGCCACGACGCTGGCGGCGTGCGCTTTCACCCAGGCCCAGGCAGCTACCTGGAGCGACTCTTTCATCGGTTATCGCTACGGCACCGACTTCACCGAGCCGGGGCCCGGTCCTCAGAAAGACGGGGACAAGCACATCGAAAAGCATATTCTTCAGTTCAACTACGTTGGCGGCCATTCGCTGGGCCAGCACCTGTTCAACCTCGATCTGCTGCAGTCGGACAGCAACGACCCGACAAGCGGCGGCGATACCGGCGCGACCGAAGCCTACGTGATGTATCGCAACCAGCTGCACTACGGCAAGCTGTTTGGCGATGAGCTGGCGTTCGGGCCGGTCAAGGACGTGGCGCTGACCGGCGGGGTGGACCTCAACACCAAGAACACCGAGTTTGCGCCGCGCAAGCGACAGCTGCTGGCGGGGCCGACGCTCAAGTTCGACGTGCCGGAAGGCTTTCTCGACCTGAGCTTTTTCTACTCCCACGAGTGGAACCACGCCAACTTCATCGGCCCCCGTGAGTTTGACGACTACTACCAGGTCAACCTGGCGTGGGGACTGCCCTTCGAGGCCGGCGCCGTGCCGATGAAGTTCCAGGGCTTTTTCAACTACAACGGCGCCAAGGGCAAGGGCGGCGGCAGTGAGCACACCAAGCCCGAGCGCCTTTCGCGCCCGTCGCTGATGATGGACGTCGGCAAGCTTGCCTGGGGCGAGGAGAACCGCCTCTGGGCCGGCGTGGGCTACGAGTTCTGGCGCAACAAGTTCGGCAACAAGGGCGTGGACACCGATGCGCCACGTTCAACCTCGAATGGCACCTGTAAGCAAACGCTGACCCTGTCAGAGGCAGCGCTGCACAGCCAGGCTCGCCCGGTCTGCCGGTCAACGTCTTGAAAAAAACTGCCCCCGTTGCCTTGTGGCAGCGGGGGCAGTCTCGTTTGGGGCGCTGTAGCGGACGCTCATGGCGTCGGCGGCGATACGCTTAGTTGCCGCGGTAGGTGGAGTAGCCGTAGGGGCTCAGCAGCAGCGGAATATGGTAGTGGTCCAGCTCGCCGTCGATGGCGAAGACAACCGGCACCTCGGGAAAGAAAGTCTCGGTGTCGTGGCTTTCGAACCATTCGCCGGTATCGAACGTTACCCGATAGACGCCGTTCTCAAGTTCGGTATCTGCGGGGTAGAGCGCGTTGATGCGGCCGTTGTCGCCGGTGACGGCGCTGTTGATCTCTTCCCACTGGCCGTCGTCGTGACGCTGCTCGAGGGTGACGTTGACGTCCGGCGAGGGCAGGCCGTTTTCGATGTTGAGTACGTGCACGCTCATGGGGTTGTCGGCGGCCATGCTGGCACCGGCGATGGTGCCCATCAGGCCGCCGGTAGCCAGGGCGGTAGTCAGCGCTGTTTTCATTAGAGGCTCCTTGGGTTGTCCAGATATTGTGCAAATACGATGTTGTGTACAATTATAGTTTTATAGCACTGCTCCCCGGGCGTCAAGAAAAAGCTGTGTATCGGCGCCGGGCAGCGGAGCAAGAACGGGCAGGGTGAGGTAAGAGCAGTTAAAACCGTAATTAAGTAATAAGAATTATGTATCTGATGCCATTTGTATATAAATCGCTGCCGAGGCTATGATAGCTCTGTGTGAATCAGGCTGCGCCCAACGCGGGCGCCGGAAATGCAACTCTCAGGAGTCAACGATGTCGCTACGTATCAATGAGACCGTCCCCGATTTCGAAGCCGATACCAGCCAGGGCAGCATCAGCTTCCACGACTGGATCGGCGACAGCTGGGCGATTCTGTTTTCCCACCCGAAGGACTTTACGCCGGTGTGCACCACCGAGTTCGGCGCCGTGGCCACGCTGAATGACGAGTGGCAAAAGCGCGGCACCAAGGTGATCGGCGTCTCCGTTGACGGCGTGGAGGATCACCAGGGCTGGGCCAGGGACATCGAGTCCTACGCCGGCTGCGCCGTGGGCTTTCCGATCATTGCCGACGAAGATCTCAAGGTCTCCAAGCTGTTCGACATGCTGCCGGCGGAAGCCTACCTGCCGGACGGTCGCACGCCGGCGGACAGCGCCACGGTGCGCTCGGTGTTCATTATCGGCCCGGACAAGCAGCTCAAGCTTTCCATGACCTATCCGATGAACGTCGGGCGTAACTTCAGCGAGATCCTGCGCGCGCTGGATGCTCTGCAGACCGCCGCCGGCCACGGCGTTGCCACGCCGGCCGACTGGACCGTCGGCGAAGACGTGATCATTCCGCCGAGCGTCTCCGACGACGATGCCCGGGCCAAATTTGGCGAGTTCGAGGCGCCGCTGACCTACGTACGCAAGGCCCAGCTGCCGAAATAATCGCCGCAGCACAAGAAAGCTTCTTCGCCGACTTTGACGGATAGGAGTACCGCCATATCCTGGTATAAACGCCATGTTTGCAAGCGCTGGCACCGAAGCATCCTGACAGGGTGGGAGCGCAATAAATTGCGCTTATATGGACCCGTCCTGTTGTGCAAGCCAGAAGCAACAACGCATAAGAGTGAGGACTGCACGCTTATATCCGGCCTATTGATGGCACTTGCCGTGCCTGGCCCTGATGGAATACGCGCTCTCTGCTCTGATCTCCCACTCGGCCTCGTGATGGGCCTGCGCACTTTACAGAGTGACAGAAAGCCGGTCTGACCCGTTATGCCATCGAAGCATCTCGCCTGCGCAACCTCGGGGTTGGGTAACTTATCGCATGCTAAGCTATATTCCCTGTTTGTTCGGTATCATCAAGCGGCCTCCTGCGGCTGATAGCGCCGTTCATGGGCCAATAGCGACCAGCAAATCCGCGCCATCTTGTTCGCCAGGGCCACAATGGCCTTGCGTTGCCCAAGACGCGCCGCTAACGAGCAGGCCCAACGGGACAGCCGGTCGGGATGTTCCTGACGTTGGAACTGGCGTAATGCCGCGCGGGCACCGTGCACCAACTGCTTTCGAACCTCGCCATTGCCGCGTTTGGTGATCCCCATCAACTGGTTGCGACCCCCGCTGGAATGCTGGCGTGGCACTAGCCCCAACGAGGCGCTGAACTGACGTCCGTTGGGGAATCGCGCCGGATCGCCCAGATGGCTGAACAACAGCGTCGCATTGATCGGGCCGATGCCGGGCAGACTCATCAGCCGCTGCATGTCATCTGATGCCCTGGCCAGACGCTGCAGACGCTTGTCATAGCGCGCGATCCGGGCATCGTTCTCGAGCCATTGATCGAGCAGGTCGTTCAGCAGGGTGTAGAGTTCTTCCCCCAGCCGCGCCCGTTGCTCGTCCAGCCGCTCACGAATAACGCCCTGGCGTATCACCGCGTGCCCCTGCGACACGATTAGACCAAACTCGCCCAGCAGGCCGCGCAGCTCGTTGCCGACGGCGGTGCGTTCGCGCACTAACCGACTGCGTACTCGGTGCACTGCTTGCAGGGACTGTTGTGCTTCCGTCTTGATCGTCACTCGAGGCGTGGCCGGGCGCGCCGCAGCCTCGGCGATAGCCGCGGCATCGCGCGCATCGTTCTTGTGGCCCAGCACGAAGGGCTTGACCGCCTGCGGTGGCAGTAGCTCGGCCTCATGGCCCAGCGTGCCAATGTCTCTCGCCCAGTAATGAGCGGAGCCGCACGCTTCCATGGCGACGTGGCAAGGCGGAATTTGGGCCAGCGTCAAGCGTAACTTCTCTCGCCGGACTTGCTTGCTGAATACTTTGTGACCGTGCGCATCCACGGCATGCAGTTGAAAAACGTGTTTCGCCAGGTCAATGCCTATAATGCTAATCTGTTTCATGGATGGATCCTCCTTCACCGATGCCGTCAGTGTTCTGTGCACTGCTGGCTAGATGTTATATCCAGCTTGGCACAGAAGGACGGGTCCATCCCATTTCCCACCACACTTGGTCGGGAAGTTGCGCCTGCATTCCCGCTAATAAAGTGCGATGAGCCACAAAAAAAACCGCCCGCTGAGAAAGCGGGCGGTTTTTTATGCCTTGATAATGGTTGCCGGCTTAATGATAGCCGTCATCCGCCTTTACCTTGCCGCGGAACACCCAGTACGTCCAGGTGGTGTAGGCCAGGACAACGGGAATGACAAACACCGTGCCGATGAGCAAAAAGACCTGGGATTCCGGCGCCGAGGCGGCGTCCCAGACGGTGTAGTCCGGCGGGACGATGACCGGCCATTTGCTGGCAATCATGCCCAGATAGGTGAAGATGAAAAGTCCCAGCGCCATGATGAAGGGGCGTCCCTCCTCGCGCTGCTTCACCGCACGATAAAGGGCGGCGGCGCAGACCATGGCGAGAATCGGGAATACCCAGATCAGGTGAATATGGCTGAGCCAGCGCTCGCGCACGTCGACGCTGACCAGCGGCGTCCACAGGCTGATGATGGCAAACACGCCGAGTACGGCCCAAAGCAGCCGCGGGGTAATGGCGTAGGCCCAGTCCTGGGTATGCCCTTCAGACTTGAGGATCAGCCAGGTAGCGCCGAGCAGCGCATAGCCGGCCATTAGCCCCAGACCGGTAATCACGGTAAACGGCGTCAGCCAGTCGAAGGCGCCGCCGACAAAGATCTTGTCTTCGACCGGGAAGCCCTGGATATAGGCGCCAACCACCGCGCCCTGGGCGAAAGTGGCCACCACGGAGCCCCAGCAGAAGGCGCGGTTCCACCAGTGGCGATTCTTTCTGGACTTGAAGCGGAATTCAAAGGATATACCGCGAAATATCAGCCCCGCCAGCATCAGGAATACGCCGATGTAAAGCGCCGGGAGAAATACCGAGTAGGCCAGCGGAAAGGCACCGAGCAGGCCGGCTCCGCCCAGCACCAGCCAGGTTTCGTTGCCGTCCCACACCGGAGCTACCGAGTTCATCATCACGTCCCGAGACGTTTCATCCGGGGCAAAGGGATAGAGAATCCCCAGGCCCAGGTCAAAGCCGTCCATGAGGACATACATGATAACGCCAAAGCCGATAATGCCGGCCCATACCAGGGTAATATCCAGATTCATGACTTGGCTCCCTGCAGGTCGTGGTCGTCAAAGGGCGTATGCGCGGCGGAAAACGGACGCTTGGCGCTTCCCATGCCGTCGTCGACTTCGTCGGGGTCGGGCAGCATGCCGTTTTTCACCACGCGGGTCAGATAGTAAATACCCACCAAAAATACGACGGCGTATACCGCCATGTAGCCGATCAGGCTGAACAGCGCCATGGCGCCGGTCAGCGATGGCGTCAGCCCCTCGGCGTGGGTCATCACGCCTTGCACCAGCCAGGGCGCGCGGCCGGACTCGGTGACCACCCAGCCGGCAAGCACCGCCACGAAGGGCGCGCCGATCATGCCTACCAGGGTCTTCAGGTAGAGCGGCTGGCTATAGACGCGCCCGCCCCGGCGCAGAACAAGGCCGGCCAGCGCCACGGCGATCATCGCCAGGCCCAGTCCCACCATGATGCGGAACGACCAGAAGACGATGAATACCGGCGGCTGCTCATCAGCCGGTGCTTCCTTAAGCCCCGGTACCGTGCCGTCGAGGTCGTGGGTCAAGATCAGGCTCGCGAGACGGGGGATCGACACTTCCCAATGGTTGGTCTGGGCGTCCCCGTCGGGCAGGGCAAAGAGCAAAAGCGGCACGCCCGAGTCGGTTTCCCAGTTGGCTTCCATGGCCGCTACCTTGGTTGGCTGATGCTCCAGGGTGTTGAGGCCGTGGAAGTCGCCCACCACCGCCTGGGCCGGCGTCAGGATCAAGAGCAGCCACAGGCACATGGAGAGTGCCTTCTTGTTGGCGGGAACGTCGCGCTTGCGCAGCAGAAACCAAGCGCTGACGCCGGCCACCACAAAGCCTCCGGTCAAAAACGACGCCATGACCATGTGGGCAAAGCGGTAACGGAAGGAGGGGTTGAAGATGGCATCAGTCCAGGAGGTGATGTGAAAGCGGCCGTCGACCAGCTCGTAGCCCACCGGTGTCTGCATCCAGCTGTTGGCGGAGAGGATCCAGAACGCAGAAATGAACGTTCCCAGCGCCACCATCAGCGCGGCAAACAGGTGCGCGCCTTCGGGTACCTTGTGACGGCCAAACAGCAGCACGCCGAGAAAGCCGGCCTCGAGGAAAAACGCCGTCAGCACTTCGTAGCTCAGCACCGGGCCCATAAAGTTGGACGTGGCCTGGGCGAAGTTGCTCCAGTTGGTACCGAACTGGAACGACATGACGATGCCCGACACCACGCCCATGCCGAACACCACGGCAAAGACCTTGGTCCAGAACAGCGCCAGGCGATCCCAGGCGGGGTTTTTGGTTTTGTAGAACAGGCCGTGCAGCAGGGCGATGTAGGATGCCAGACCGATGGTGAACACCGGAAAAATGGCGTGAAACAGCACCACGAAAGCAAACTGCAGCCTGGAGAGCAGAAGCGGATCCAGCTCCATGATGACCTCCGGGATAAAATGGGCGTACCAAAAAGCCGGCAAATGTGCCGTTAACCTTCCTTCATAGCGAGATTAGCGCTTTTTGAAGCGGTTTAGCACTCATCTATCGTCTATGAGCTATGCCCAATATCCTATTACTGAGCGCTGCCTCCAGGGCCATGGTGTATTGTCGCAGCGCGCTGCGGGCGGCCGCTGGCCAGCGATATTGTCTGCTGAATACCCGGTAGCGAGGCCTCGCCATCGGCCTTGTGTACCAGATAAACCACGCTGCGCTCGGCAAGCCAGGCGTCAAGCGCGCTGCCCAGCGCGCGGGCCGTGGCTCGGTCGACGCCGGCGAAGGGTTCGTCGAGTACCACCAGCGCCGGATCGCATAAAAAAAGCCGCGCCAGCGCCACCCGGCGCGCCTGGCCGCCGGAAATCCGCCGGCCGCCTTCGCCTACCCGAGTCTGCAGCCCCTGGGGTAGCGCCTGGGCCCAATCGGCAAGCGACACCTGCCCCAGCGCCTGCCAGAGCGCTTCGTCATCCGCCTTCGGGTCGGCCAGGCGCAGGTTGGCGGCAAGGCTGTCGTCGAGCAGCTCGGTCTGCTGGGTCAGCACTGCGACCCGGCGGCGCAGCTCGGCCTCGGGCCAGGCGTCGAGCGCTATACCGCCAAGGGTGATACGCCCCGCGGACGGCGCCAGCTGGCGGCCGAGCAGGGCGGTGAGGGTGGACTTGCCTGACCCCGAGGCGCCCTCGACGGCCAGCCGCGCCCCCGGCGCGAGGCGCAGCGAGAGATCTTCCAGCGCCGGCTGAAGCGCGCCCGGATAGCGTACGCCAACGCGGTCGAGGCGTAGCGTCAGCGCGTTCGTGGCAGGCACTTCAGCGGCCTCCGATACGGCGGCAGGCGTCGGGCCAGCCATCTCGTTGAGCCGCTCGGCCGCGCCCCGGGTGGCGCCCAGCCAGGTAAAGGCCGCCGGCAGCGCGCCGAAGGCCTCGCCCATGGCCAGCACTGCCATGGGCAGCATCACCGCTACCGCCCCGCTGATGCTCCCGGCCTCGAAGGCCCCGGCAGCAAGCCACAGGGTGACGGCGACGGCGGTGCCGGTCAGCCACACCTGCAGCGCGTTACCCAGCGCCACCCGGCGGCCGAGCCGGCGCTGGCTTTCGTGCAGGCGGGCTTCCAGCCGTTCGAGCCGCCGCAGGCGTCGGGGCAAGGTGGCGTAGGCTTCAAGCTCCGCCAGCCCCTGGAGGGTTTCCATGACGCCGCCGCGCAGGGCCTCGAGCTCGTCCACGTGGCGCCGGCTGGCGGCCATGCCCAGCCGCGCCTGGCCCAGGGTAAACCACAGCCAGCCGGCCAGCAGGGTGGCGCCGAGCACCGCGCCGGCCAGGGGCACGAAATACGCCACGCCGGCGCTGAGCAGGGCGCCGACCGCCAGCGCCACGGCGGGCGGCGCCAGCAGCCGCAGGTAGAGGCTGTCCAGAGTGTCGATGTCCGCGGTCAGGCGGTTGAGCCAGTCGCTGGCCCGGCGGCCGGCGAGCGTTCGGCTGTCTTGCCCGGCCAGGGTGGCAAACAGCCGGGTACGCAGGTCGGCAAGCAGGCGCAGCACCGTATCGTGGTTGTACAGCCGTTCCAGGTAGCGGCTCGCCGTGCGGGTGACGGCAAACAGGCGGATGAGGCCGCCGGGCACGTAAACGTCCAGGGTGGCCGCCACCCCGGCGGCGAACAAAAGGCCGGTAAGCCCGGTGGCGGTGATGAACCAGCCCGACACCGCAAACAGCCCCAGCGCCGAAAAAAGCGTCAGCGCCATGAGCAGCCCGCCCAGCCACAGCCGGCGGCGACGCCGGGCAAGTACGCCGAGCCAGGGGCGCAGGGTGCGCACAAGAGAGTCGGGGTCAGCCATGGGGCACCTCCTCGAGCCGGCCCTGATCCAGCTGCCAGCGGCGGTCGGCCAGGGCGATCAGGGCCGGATGGTGGGTAGAGATGATCAGGGTGCGCCCGGCGGCCTGGAGTACTTCAAGGGCGCTCATGATCGCCTGCTCGCTTTGGGCGTCGAGGCTGGCCGTGGGCTCGTCGAGCAGCACCAGCGGCGCGGCCGAGAGAAACACCCGGGCCAGCGCCAGCCGCTGGGCCTGGCCGCCGGAAAGCCCCGCGCCGCGCTCGCCCACGGGCGTTTCCAGCCCCCGGGGCAGGCCTGCGAGCAGCTCGCCCAGGTGCGCGCTTTCCAGCGCTCGGGCGAGAGCGGCGTCGTCGGCCTCGGGGTCGGCGAGGCGCAAATTGTCGGCAAGGGTGCCGTGAACCAGCAGCGGGCGCTGGTCCATCCACGCAAAGCGCAGATCCGGCGCGCGCCGGCGGGCGCCGTCCTTGTCGGGGGCAACGAACCCCGCCGCCAGCTGCAAAAGCGTGGACTTTCCGCTACCCGACGCGCCGGTGACCACGATGGTTTCACCCCGCCCGACCGTCACCGTGACTGGCCCCAGCACCGTGCCGCGGCCCGGATGGACGACGCTTGCCCGATCGAGCGCGAGCAGGGCGTTGTCGCTTGCGGGAGAGGGCGAGGCGTCATCGCCGCGGCGCGTGGCCGGCACCGGCTGGTCGAGAAGCTCGGCAATGTGCTCCGCCGCGCCCAGGGCGGCGGCGCGGTCGTGGTAGTGCTGGGCAAGGCTTCGCAGCGGCTGGAAGAACTCGGGGGCGAGCAGCAGGATTAAAAGCCCGCTGAACAGCGTCAGCTCGTCGGCGGGGCCGTAGCGGATATAGCCCAGCAGCCCGAAGCCTACGTAGATGGCCACCACGGCAATGGCCACCGAGGCAAAAAACTCCAGCACCGCCGAGGAGAGAAACGCCAGCCGCAAAGTGCGCATGCTGCGCACGCGGTAGCCGTCGGCCGCGGCGTGAACGCTTTGGGTGGCGCGCTCGGTCTGGCCGAAAAGTCGCAGCGTGGTGAGGCTGCGCACGCGGTCGATGAAGTGACCGGACAGCCGCGAGACGGCGGCGAACTGCTCGCGATTGAGCCGCTCGGCCCCCATGCCCACCAGCGCCATGAACAGCGGAATCAAGGGTGCCGCCAGCAGCAGAAATAGGGCCGCCAGCCAGTCGAAGTAGAGCGTGATGCCGAGCACCGTGAGCGGCACCGCCACGGCGAGCACCAGCTGCACGCGAAAGCGCGAAAAGTAGCCGTCCAGCGCCTCGACCTGCTCGACCGCCTGATAGGCAAGCGACGCGGTGTGGTGCCCGGCCACCTGCACCGGCCCCAGCCGCGCCAGGTGGTCCAGCAGCCGGCGCCGCAGGCGCTTGCGCACCGCCAAAGAGGCGTCCTGGGCCAGGGTCTCCCGGGCGTAGCCGAGCAGGCCGCGCAGGGGCAGCGCTGAAAGCCAGAGAATAAAAGGCAGCGTCAGGCGGTCAAGCGAGCGGTGATCGACCAGCAGGGCGCTGGCGACCCAGGCAAAGAGCCCCGCCTGAAAGACGATCAGGACACCTTCCAACAGGCCGCAGGCCGCGGCCAGGGACAGGCGTCGGCGCTGGGTGGCGGCGAGATCGGTGAGTAGCCGGGTGGCGGTAAGCGCGGGCATGGAGGCTCCTTGGCAGCACGGGCAACCAGCTTAAGCCCTGCGCCGGCGTTTGCCAACGTGGCGTGCCGCTGGCGTTGGCCTTTGTCTTTCCGGCGCTCCCGCTGGCGCCTTTATGGAGAAAAGCGGGCCAATTGTGGTACACGTCGCGGCCAAAGGGCGGTTATGGTGTGAACACACGCTGCTGCTTGGCAAGGAGTCACTCCATGAGTCAGTGGATAAGTCCCGATCAGATACGCGCGCGCTTTGCCCGAGCGATGTCCGAGATGTATCGCAAGGAAGTGCCCCAGTACGGGGCGCTGGTCGAGCTGGTGGAGGCGGTCAACCGCGAAACCCTCGCCGCCGACGCCGGGCTTGCCGCCCGCCTGGCCTCCGCCGACGGGGTGCGCCGGCTGGGCGTTGAGCGCCACGGTGCCATCCGCGTGGGCACGCCGGCCGAGCTTGCCATGCTGCGCCGCCTGTTCGCGGTCATGGGCATGTTTCCGGTGGGCTACTATGACCTTTCTCCGGCCGGCGTGCCGGTACATTCCACGGCGTTTCGCCCGGTCGCGGACGACGCCCTCCAGGAAAACCCGTTTCGCGTGTTTACCTCGCTGCTGCGACCCGAGCTGATTGCCTCGGACGACCTGCGCCAACGGGCGCTGGCGCTGCTCGACGCCCGGGACATCTTTACCCCCGGGGTGAAAACGCTGATCGAGCGCAGCGAGGCCCAGGGCGGGCTCGACGAAGGCGACGCCAGAGCGTTCGTCAACGAAGCGCTGGAAACGTTTCGCTGGCACAGCGACGCCACCGTGGACAGGCCGACCTATGAGGCGCTCAGCGCCGAGCACCGGCTGATTGCCGACGTGGTGTGCTTTCGCGGCCCGCACATCAACCACCTGACGCCGCGCACCCTGGACATCGACGAAGTCCAGCGGCGCATGCCCGAGTACGGCATCGAACCCAAGGCAATCATCGAAGGACCGCCGTACCGGCGCGCTCCGCTGCTGCTGCGCCAGACCAGCTTCAAGGCGCTCGACGAGCCGGTGCGCTTTGTCGGTGATGACCCGGGCTCGCACACCGCCCGGTTCGGCGAGATCGAGCAGCGCGGCGTGGCGCTGACGGTCAAGGGACGCGCGCTGTACGATCGCCTGCTGGCCAGCGTCAGCCAGCAGGCGCCGGCTGCGGACAACGCCACCCACCAGGCGCGGCTGACCGAGGCCTTTGCCGAGTTTCCCGATAACGAGGCTGCGCTGCGCCGGCAGGGGCTGGCGTTTTTCCACTACTGGCCGGCCAGCGACCTCAGGAACTCTCGGCAGCTGCCGGCTGATGCGCTGCGTGTGGATAACGCCGAGGCGCTGGTGGAGCGCGGCGCGCTGGTGGCAACGCCGATGGTGTACGAGGATTTTCTACCCGTGAGCGCCGCGGGCATTTTCCAGTCGAACCTGTCCGATGACCGGTCGTCCTCGGGAAGCGAAGAACAGAGTCGGAATGAGGGGCAGCCGGACGGCTCGAGCCAGGCGCGGTTCGAAGCGGCGCTGGGGGCCGAGGTGATCGACGAGGTCGCGCTCTACGCCAGGCGCGAGCGCGATTCCCTGGAGGCGGCCCTGAAGGCGCTGAAAAGCCGCTGAGAGGCGGATCCCCTAGCGAGGCCGGGCCGGCTGGCCGATCTTCGAGGAGGCGTCGGTGACGGTATCGGCCAGCATTTCGGCGGTAATGGCGGAAAGCGTCCAGCCCAGGTGGCCATGGCCGGTATTGTAAAACACCGGCGGCCGCTTGCCTTGCCCAACGTGGGGCATCATGTCGGGCATCATCGGGCGCAGCCCGGCCCAGGGCACCACTCGGCGAGTGCTGACGCCGGGAAAGCACGTTTCCACCCAGCGGATCAGCGGGCGAATGCGCTCGTCGCGGATGTCCTTGTTGAAGCCGGAGAACTCGGCAGTGCCGGCAACGCGAAAGCGGCTGTCTCCCAGGCGGCTGGCCACCAGTTTGGTTTCGTCGTCCAGCAGGCTCAGCGTGGGCGCGGCGTCCCGGGAAGCCTGATCATCAAGCTCCACGGTGATGGAGTAGCCCTTGACCGGATAGACGTTGACGCGATCGCCAAGCCTGGAGGCCAGGGCGCGGCTGGCGGTACCGGCGCAGATTACCAGGCCATCGAAGGTTTGGCGAACCGGCGCGTCGTCGGCGCTTGAGGTGACCCAGGCGCCCTCGCGGTCGGCGCCAAGGTCCTCGACGCGGTAGCCGTAGTGAATATGGCCGCCGTGGCGCTCCACGGCCCGGGCAAGCCCCTGGGTAAAGAGATGAATATCGCCGGTGGCGTCGCTTTCTGTGTAAAAACCGCCGTAATATTCGCCGGCCAGGGTCGGCTCCAGCTCGCGCATTTCGTTCGGCGTCACCGCGCGGCGCTCCAGCCCGCCCCGAGCCAGCAGCTGCGAGACCCTGGCGGCGTGGTCAAAGCCGGCCTTGTGGCGATAAATATGCAGGATGCCCTTGTGCTTGAGGTCAAAGTCGATGTTTTCGTCTCCCGCCCACCGGAACAGGTGCTCGCGCGCGGCAATGGCCAGCCGCGCGGTTTCGGTGGTGTTGTCGCCGTAGCGCGGAATGGCGCGCATGAACTCGGCAAACCAGCTGAGCTTGTGCCAGCTGGGGCGCGGATTGACCAGCAGCGGCGCGTCCCGGCGAAGCATCCAGCCAAGCCCCTGGACGATAGTAGGCCAGTGGTTCCAGACCTCGGCGTTGGAGGCCGATAGCTGGCCGCCGTTGGCAAACGAGGTTTCCATGGCAGCGTAGCGGTTCTGTTCGAAAAGGCTGACGTCAAAACCGCGCTTTAACAGACTATAGGCGGTGGTAATGCCGGTGATGCCGCCGCCGATAACAGCAATATGGCGCATGGTGTGCTCCCGAAGCAGGGGAAGAAAGGGGAGTATTCAAAAGCGCTGTGGCACAGCGACGAATCGCCGTTCAGCGTTGGCCCCTTCCGTCTTGAACCTGAGAGATTCACGCGCGTCGCGCTTGCTCCTTCGGTGCGCCGGCGGTGGCCGGCTGCTCTTCGGAATGTTGTGGCGCAGGCGGTCCGGTTGCCTGAGAGTTTCCGGGGCTGTTGCTCCTTCGGCGCTGCCGGCCGGCGGTGCTTGTTTCATCCGCCAGGGCAGTCTCTCCCGCCTGCGCTAACCATGTGATACCCCGGGATAGCTGGCCAAGGCAATGGGGCAAAGGTCTATACGGCGTGCCGCCGGTGGCGGGAAGTTGCGCAAGGCGCAGCGATCAGGGGAAGATGGGCAGCTCATCTGCCAAAGGGAATGAACCATGCTGGCCAACGGATTTTTCGACGACGTCGGCGAGGCGATCGGCAATGCCATTCACGCGCTTGTCACCTTTCTTTTTGCGCTTTTCGGCAATGCGTTTGCCGCCGTCGACGACTTTGTCGACGGGCTGACGCGTTCGCTCGGGATCAGCGACTCGTTTTTCAGCATTCTGGTGCTGGTGGTGGGGCTTTTTCTGCTGCTGGGCGGCTTTCGCGCCCTGCTTCGCGGAGGGCTGCTCGGGGCGATCGTGCAGATTGGCCTGGGCCTGCTGGTGCTTGGCTGGCTGATGGTTTAGCCGCGCTCAGCCGTCGCAGCTGCCGTCAGGCGCGCTGGCCAAGGCGGGCCTGGAAGATGCCGCCGGCCAGCACCAGGCCGCCGCCGGTCAGCTGCAGCGGGGTCAGCGACTCGCCGAATAGGCTCCAGCCAAACAGCACCACCGCCAGCGGCTCGCAGTAGGCAAGCGTGCCGTATAGCGCGGTCGGCAGGCGGTTGATGGCCAGTACGGCAAACAGCAGTGCCAGAAAACCGGGCACCAGACCGGCGCCCACAAGCCACGGCCACTGCCAGGGGGCGGCGCCAAGCCCCTCGGGCCTTAGCAGGGCAAACGGCAGAATCGCCAGGGCGCCGAAAAACAGCTGCCAGAAGGCCCCGGTGCGGTCGTTGAGGTGCCGCGGCAGGCCGCGGTTGCTGAGGATAAAGCCGCTGTAGGCGAGCATGGCCAGCAGCCCGAAGCCCAGGCCGACGGCGTCGCGCCCGCCGCCCAGCTGCAGGCGAAACTCCTGCATCATGGCAAAACCGAAAAGGGCGGTGGCGATACAGACAATCTGGGCGCGCTCCAGCCGTTCGCGGAAGAGAAAGTGGGCGACAACGGCAGAAAACACCGGCGCCAGATAGACCATCAGGATGGCGTTGGCCATCTGGGTATAGTTCATGGCCTGGACGTAAAACAAAATAAAAGCGGCGAGAAAGCCGCCGCTGATCACAACGCCAACGCCCGGCGCGTAGCGCAGGTAGCGCCCGCGCCGGGTGAGCACCAGATAGAGCAGCAGAAAAAAGGCGCCAAGCCCCAGCCGATAAAAGGTGATGCTCTCGGCGTTCAGCCCGGTAATGCGCGAGATGACGCCGATGGTGGCCATGCCCACCGCGCCGGCAACGGCAAGCAGCAGGCTGGAAAGCGGAACGGCGGTAGGCCGGCTCGAAACGGGCATGGTGCTCCTTGGGCAGGTTGGCGATCGGTGCCCGACATGCTATGCCAGCGCCTTGGCATAGCGCCACCCTCTGATGGAAGGAAGACGCGATGTCAGACCCCAGGCGTGCCATTTTCCTGGTCGATAACGGCTCCTTGCGGCCTCAGGCAACGCACAGTTTGCGCCGGGTCGCGGCGCGGCTTGGCGAAGCCTGCGGCGAGCCGGTGCAGGCGGCGTCGCTGCTGCACTCGCACAAAATCCCCGCTGAAGACCTCGGCGGCGAGCCGGCGATCACTCTGGGGCCGGCCGCCGAGCGGGCCGCCTCCCGGGGGGCGAGAGAGATCGTCGTCATTCCGTTTTTCTTCGGCCCCAGCCGGGCGCTGACCGACTATCTGCCCAGGCGCCTGGGCGAGGTACAGGCGCGCTTTACCGGCGTCAGCGTGACGATAGCCCCGCCGCTGGTGGACGAGCAGGCCCCGATAGACCTGCGCCTGGCGCAGATACTCGCCGACCACGTGCGCGCCCGCGCGCCGGCGGACGGGCCGTTCAACGTGGTGCTGGTAGATCACGGCAGCCCCGCCCCTGAGGTTACCGCGGTGCGCAACCGCCTGGCGGGGCAGCTCAGCGTGCTGCTCGCCGACGAAGCCACCGGCGTGATGCCGGCTTCCATGGAGCGCCGCGAGGGCGACGAGTACCGCTTCAACGAGCCGCTGCTTGAGCACGCGCTGGAAAGCGAGGCCCTGGCCGACAGCGACGTGGTGCTGGCTCTGCTGTTTTTGTCGCCGGGCCGTCACGCCGGCGAGGGCGGCGATATCGACAACATCTGCGCGGCGGCCAGGCGCCGGCCGGGGCGACGCATCGTGTCGACGGCGCTGGTGGGCGAGCACCCGGACATTGTCGCCATTCTGGCCTCGCGGGTGGCCCGGGCGCTGGGCGGCTAGGCGCGGCGGTTGCGCCGCCAGACGCTGGCGTTGAGTGCCAGCGCCAGCGTGACCCAGAGCAGATAGGGTACCATCAGCCAGGCGGCGAGGGCGCTTGAGGGGGCAAACAGCGCGATACAGGCAGCGATCAGGCACAGCAGCAGAGCGATATCGAGAAGCCCGAGCAGAATTTGCCGGCGGCCGAAGAACAGCCACGACCAGGCCGCGTTGGCGGCAAGCTGCAGGGCATAGACGGCGAGTCCCGCCGTGCGCCAGATCGACGGCTCGGCGAGAAATACCCGCCAGGCGGCAAGCGCCATGAGCAGATACAAAATCCCCCAGACGATGGGAAACGCCAGGTCAGGGGGCGTCCAGGCGGGCTTGGCCAGCTGGCGATACCAGCCGTCAGGACGGAAGCGCGCGCCGCTGGAGGCCGCCGCGCCTACCAGACCGAGCGACACCAGCAGGCTGAACAGTGAAAGCAAGGAAGGTCTCCCGGGTTGCCAGCGTTAAGGTAGCGACAGCATACGCTCAGCGCCGCTGCCAGGGCCAGCGGCGCTTTGGCGCCGGCAGCTCCAGGCAGGCCACGGCGCTGCCCAGCGGGAGCAGTATGGCTGCCAGCTGGCGATGGCACACCGTGCTGCTGAGCACGCCGGGGCACTGTTTCAGCAGCAGCTCGCAGCGTTCGCTGGCAACGCCCAGCTGGTCGCAGGCCTCCCGCGAGAGCGGCCGGGCCTGCTCGCGGCAGCGGCACAGCTCGCGCAGCAGCATGGTGAGCAGGGTGGCGTCCAGCCAGCACGGCAGCGGGTCGTCCAGGCGGCCGGCAATGGAGTGCTGCACCGCCTCGAAGGAGGTGCGCAAAAAGGTCAGTGTCTGGCGCAGCTGGCGAGTTTCGCTGTTCATGATGGGGCGCCTTTTGTATTGATTCTCATTTGCTTGTATTAAAGCTAGTGGCAACGGGGTCCGCTGTCAAATGCCCGGGCGCTGTTTTATCGCAGCCGCGACCGGCAGGGAGCTTTACGGCTGCGCTGCATTGGGCATGCTAGGTTTTGTCCGAAAAGTCTGCTCGCAGGCAACGGTCTATGCACGCCAGGCATACCATGGCCCTGAAGCTACTGGCCAATTTGTCGTATCGCGTGCAGACCCGGCGTAACTCTTTGATCCACCCGAAGCAGCGCTCGATGATGTTCCTGTCGCGATACCGGGGTTTGTCAAAGCCCCTTGGCGCACCAGGGCGCGGCTTTCGCTTCATCTTGCGCCTGGCAATGATCGGCTTCATTCGGTGCCGGTCGCAGTAGCGGCGCAGCGGATCACTGTCATAGCCTTTATCCGCTACGATGAAGCGGCAGCGCTTGAGCGGTCTGCCGACGGGACCAGGCAAGTGGACGTTTTCCATGGTCGGGATGAAGTGCCGGGTGTCCGAGTCCTGTCCCGGCGACAAGGTGAAGGTCAGCGGCCACCCGTATCGATCACATACCATGTGAATTTTGGTCGTCAGCCCGCCTCGGCTGCGTCCCAGGGCATGGTCTACGGGTTCTTGCTGCCCCCCTTTTTGCCGCCTCCAGAGGCGGCCCGGGTGGCGCGGATCGACGTCGAGTCGATCATCCACGTATCCAGATCCATCAGGCCATCCTCTCGCAGCCGAAGCTGTAGGCGGGCCAGGATCGCCTCGAAGGTGCCATCATCTCGCCAGTGTCGGAAGCGGTCATAGACCGTCTTCCAAGGGCCGTAGCGCTCTGGAAGGTCGCGCCACTTGGCGCCCGAGCAAAGGATCCAGAAGATGCCATTCAACATCTGACGATCATCACGACGGGGGCGTCCCAT
The DNA here is from genome assembly GCF_031886125.1 of Halomonas piscis. Lineage (NCBI taxonomy): Bacteria > Pseudomonadati > Pseudomonadota > Gammaproteobacteria > Oceanospirillales > Halomonadaceae > Halomonas > Halomonas piscis. The sequence goes on along the minus strand of NZ_CP119391.1, from coordinate 3,010,937 downwards.
CGTTTGCGGAGGTGACACGATATCCTCGATGAGGGCCCAGCCGTTGTCGGAGATCTCGTAGCGTCCTGCCATACGTCACCTATGCAGCTGCGACATAGGAAAAAATTAGCACATCCGACTTTTCGGACAAAGCCTAGTACTACAGTCGTAACTACAGCCGTGATCGTTCATGCATTGCCATCCGGGCTTGCTGCTGCCGACAGTGGCACTGCCAAGCCCGGTACTGGTGCTTTCGTCGCCAGTCCGACCAATGAAGCACATGGGACAGGGCCTGTTGTCCTTGCCATAGACATCTCCCGATTAGTCGCCTGAGCTCGGAGAGTGTCAACTGAATCCTGTCGGTACGAGTTTTTTTTGCTGGTGACTCGCTTGCCGTATCGCCACCAGCAAGGCGTGGGCGAGCAGCGACAAAGTAATGTGGCGATGCCAACTGGCCCAGCGCCTCACCTCATACTCATCCAGACCGCATTCCCCCTTGGCCGTCTGAAAACCCTGCTCGATTTTCCAGCGCTGACCCGCGACTCGAACCAGCGTCTCTATCGATACCCAGTCCCTGGGCGCGTGGACCACATAATAGGCCAACTCATCCGGTGTCGAGAGGCTGCGTCGGATCAGAAGATAATGGCCCCAGCGGCGTGCCTCTTCCGTAGGCTGCAGCCTTGTCAGCGGCGTCAACGCCCAGTCGTACCTGCGTTCGCCCTTGCTGCCTGAGCCAGCGGATAGGGTCTGCCATGCGTCATCCGGCAGTGCCGCCGCGATCTCGTCGGCTCGCGTGTACTGGAAACTCTTCCACCACAAGGGTTCGTTGCAAGCCACTTCTAAAACAAAGGGTTGTGAGCGATCCTCCAGCCACAGACGCAGGCTGCGGTTACCGCCATAGACGCTATCCCCCGTCACCCAGGCGGCCGGTATGTCCTGATCCATCGCGCGCTCCAGCATCCGGCGAGCGAGCTCGGGTTTGCTGGCAAATTCGACGTCATCAGGGATGCCCGCACGCCGACAACGCTCGCGGTCCTGTGTCCAGGATTTGGGCAAGTACAGGGCGCGATCCAGGAAGGCATGCCCTGCCGGGCTAGCGTAGAGAAGAAAGACCCCGATCTGACTATTTTCGATACGGCCGGCGGTGCCACTGTACTGGCGTTGCACGCCGGCCGAGTGCTGGCCTTTCTTGATAAAGCCGGTCTCGTCCAGGACCAGGACACCCTCAGGCGAGCCCAGCGTATCGATGACCCATTGGCGGAGAATATCGCGTGCTGCGTCCGCATCCCAGCGGGCACGATCCAACAGGTACTGCACCCCATCTGGGGTGGCATCCCCGAGCCACTCGGCAAGATGCCAGCTATTCTTACGTTCGCACTGACTAAGCAGACCCTGGAGGTAGCGTAGTGCGCGATCGCGCGTTTCCGAACGCGGAAAGAGCGGGCCTAACCGATCTGCCAGGTCATCCAACAATGCTGAGACAGAGAGATCCAGTTCTTGCATCCTTCACCCTGTGATCGCTTCCATATCAACCACATGCATTGTAGCTTATTCAGTTACGACTGTAGTACTAGTGCCCTATAATCAGAGCGATAACAAAGACATCGGCAACATGACGGAAGTATCCCGCATGACGGACGACCGCCCTGAAGAAACTGACCTGCGTATTGCAGCGACGGCGTTTCATACTCATCTGGGCATGATCATCACCGACCCTCAGTGCCGTATTCTCAGGGTCAACGAGACGTTTACGCGAATAACCGGCTACGACGAAGAGGAAGTGCTGGGCAAGCATCCGCGCACGTTCAGCTCCGGGCACCAAGACGCCGATTTTTACGCGGCGCTTTGGCAAAGCGTTAGCCGCCAGGGATATTGGGAAGGCGAGCTCTGGAGCCGACGCAAAAGCGGTGAGGTGTATCCGCAGTGGGTGACGCTAAGCGCAGTGCACGACGGCAACGGCGTGCTGTCCCATTACGTTGCCACTCTGAGCGATACGACCGAGCGCAAGGCCGCCGAGCGGGAGATCCAGCGGCTGGCGTTTTTTGACCCTTTGACCGGGCTTGCCAACCGCCGCCTGTTCCTCGAGCGTTTGCGCGAGAGCCTGGCGGCCGCCCGGCGCGAGACGATGCACTGCGCGCTTTTGTTTCTGGACCTGGATAATTTCAAACAGGTCAACGATACCCTGGGCCACTACGCCGGCGATCGGCTTTTGCAGTGCATGGCTCGGGAGCTCGGGCGCACCCTTGAGCATACCGACACCCTGTCGCGGCTGGGCGGCGACGAGTTTGCCATGGTGCTTCATCAGCTGGGTACCGATCTGGGGCCGGCGGCCGAGCAGGCCGAGCGCATGGCTCACAAGCTGCTGACAGCGATCAGCAGGCCGATGGCGCTGGATAGCACCACGGTGACGGTATCCGGCAGTATCGGCATTGCCATGCTGGACGGTAGCGAAACCGGCGTGGAATGCTGTCTGCAGCAGGCCGATATAGCGCTGTTTCAGGCCAAGGACGAAGGGCGCAATACGCTGGCCTTTTTTGACCCGCGCATGCAGGCCAGGCTGTTCAGTCGGGCGCGGCTGGAGGCGGATCTGCGTCATGCGCTGGCCCATGACGAATGGCGCCTGTACTACCAGCCCCAGGTCAACGCCGACGGTCGTCTGATCGGCGTGGAGGCGCTTTTGCGCTGGGCGCATCCCGAGCGCGGCCTGCTCTCGCCGGGAGAGTTTATCCCGCTGCTGGAAAGCACGCGGATGATCAATGAGGTCGGCGCCTGGGTGCTGGAATGCGCCTGCGAGCAGCTGGCGGTATGGCAGGCTGAGTCGCGCACCGCGTCCTGGGAGATGGCCGTCAACATCAGCCCGGCGCAGTTCGTCGAGGCTGACTTTGTACCCCGGGTCGAGGCGATTCTGCAGCGTACCGGCGCGCCGGCCTCAAGGCTCAAGCTGGAGATGACCGAAACCCTGTTTGTCGAGGCCGAAGACAGGCTCCGAGAGAAGATGCAATATTTGCGCGGGCTGGGCGTGCGCTTCTCGCTGGACGATTTCGGTACCGGCTATTCGTCGCTGGCGTATCTGGCCTATCTGCCGCTGGACCAGCTCAAGGTCGATCAGAGCTTCGTTCGCGAGCTGCCCGAAAGCAGGAGCAACGGCGCCATCGTGGAAAGCATCATGGCGCTGGCCGGCAGCCTCGGGCTTGCGGTGATTGCCGAGGGCGTGGAAACCCACGCCCAGTATGAATGGCTGGCCGCGCGTCGCTGCGGCGCCTACCAGGGCTATCTGTTCGATTGCCCGCTGCCGGTGGCCGAGCTCGAAGCCTGCTGGCGCGGCGCCTAGCCGCCGGTCATGTTCATGAAGCGAACCACCTGGACATCGCCGTCGGTGGTGAAGTGGTGGCGCTCGGGCTTGAGCGGCATGGCGTTGATGATCGCCTCTTTCAGCGCGTCCATGTCGCCGGGATAGCGGCGCAGCACGGCGCGCAGGTCGACCGAGTGTTCGTTGCCCAGGCACAGGAGCAGGCGGCCTTCCACCGTCACCCGGACGCGGTTGCAGGTGGAACAGAAATTATGGCTGTGCGGCGAAATAAAGCCGATGCGCGAGTCGCTGTCCGCCATGCGGAAGTAGCGCGACGGCCCCGGCGTGGCCTCGGTGGTGGGCACCAGCGGATAGCGCGACTCGATGTCCGCCTTGACGTCGTCGCTGGAGTAATAGGTCTCGTCCCGGCCGTGGTCGGACACTTCGCCCAGCGGCATTTCCTCGATAAAGCTGATGTCCAGCCCTTCGTTCCGGGCAAATTCCACCAGATCGAGCACTTCGTCTTCGTTGCGGCCCTTGAGAATCACCGCGTTGAGCTTGATGCGCTTAAAGCCGGCCTCCTTGGCGGAGCGGATGCCGCGGATGACCTTGTCGAGATTGCCGGTGCGCGTCAGGCGCTTGAAGCGCTCGGGATTGAGCGAGTCAAGGCTGATGTTGAGCCGGCGCATGCCGCCTTTATACAGCGCCTCGGCGTGCTTGGGCAGGCTCGCACCGTTGGTCGTCATGGTGAGATCGTCGAGCCCCGGCAGCGCGCCGATTTCGTCCACCAGCTTGGTCACTCCGCCGCGCACCAGCGGCTCGCCGCCGGTGAGGCGGATCTTTTCCACTCCGAGCTCGGTAAACGCCCGGGCGACCATCCCCAGCTCTTCCAGGGTGAGTATCTGGGCCCGGGGCAGGAAGGTCATCTCTTCGCTCATGCAGTATACGCAGCGAAAGTCGCAGCGATCGGTAACCGACATGCGAACGTAGTTAACGCGCCGGCCGAAGTTATCGATGAGCTGTTGTTGTTGCGTCATGGGTCTCTCCTCAACGGCTGAATCGTGACCGTGTCGCCCGGGGATACCGCCGCGCAGGTATCGGGCAGCTCGATCAGGCAGTTGGCATCGACCATGGACGCCAGTATGCCTGATCCCTGGGCGCCGGTGCTGCGTACCCCGAGCCGTCCCTGAGCGTCTGCAGTGTAGACGCCGCGGATAAAGTCGCAGCGGCCTTCGCGCCCGGTAAAGGCCTCGTCGGCCGCCGCCTGAAGCCGTGCTGGCGGGCGCGGCGGCCGGTCTTCCAATCGTTCCAAAAGCGGTGCCACAAACTGTAAAAACGCCACCATGGCCGCCACCGGATTGCCCGGCAGGCCGACAAACGGCGTGCGCGCCTCGCCCAGCAGGCCGCAGGCCAGCGGCCGGCCCGGGCGCATGGCCACGCGCCAGAAGGCCAGCTGGCCAATCGCGTCCAGCGCCTCGCGGGTGTAGTCGGCCTGGCCCATGGAAACGCCGCCGCTGGTGAGCACCAGGTCGGCATCGGCGGCGGCCCGGGCCAGCGCCTTGCGAATAGCGGCCGGGCAGTCGGGCAAAATCCCCAGGTCGATGACCTCGGCCCCGTGCTCGCGCGCAAGCCCGCCCAGGGTAAAGCGGTTGGCGTCAAAGATGCCCGCGGCGGGCAGCGCTTCGCCCGGAGCGGTGACCTCGCTGCCGGTGGAAAACAGCGCCACTCGGGGGCGGCGGTACACGGCGACGTCGCCGGCGCCGAGGGAAGCGGCAAAGCCCAGCCGGGCGGCGTCGAGCCGCTCGCCGGCGGCAAGCGCCACGCTGCCCCGGGCGATGTCTTCGCCGGCCTGGCGGACGTTCTGCCCGGCCCTGACACGTTCGGGCGAGTTCACCACCACGTGGTCGGCGTGAACCTCCAGCTGCTCGCGCATGATAACCGTATCGGCGCCGTTTGGCAGCGGCGCGCCGGTGGCAATGGTAACGCACTCGCCGGGAGCCAGCGTAGGGGTGAAGGGCACTCCGGCGAGCGCCTGGCCGGCAAGCGCCCAGTGGGTTTTGCCGGTCTGCCAGGCAAGGGCGATACCGTCCATGGCGGCGTTGGTGTTTTGCGGCACGTCGATGGCGGCGGTAATGCTTTCTGCCAGCCGCCGGCCGTGGGCTGTCTGCAGGGCGATGCGCTCCCGGGAGACTGGCGTTTCTACCAGCGTCAGCAGGGTGTCGCGCGCCTGCTTCACGCTTAGCTGGCGGTCGTCCAGGTCAAAGCAGGAAAGCGGGCCGTCAGGGTTTTTTACGGGGGGTGTTACCGATGACGGGGTCATGAGGCCTCCCGGGCAAGCGTGGCTTCAAGGCGCGCCTTGTCGGCGGGCGTGTTGACGTTGACCAGCGCGTCGGCGCAGTCGGCCATGCTGACCGTGCTGACTTTCAGCCCGGTATAAAACTCGCGTACCGAGCGCTGGCCGGCATCGAGCGCCTGGCCCAGCGCTTGGGCGAGGTCGGTGCGCGTCAGCGCGATGACCGGGTGTACCCGCTGGCCGTCGTGGGCCACGGCGATATCGGCATCACCCAGCCCCTCTATCAGGCGCGCGGCGAAATCCCGGGGCAGCGCCGGGGTATCGCAGGGCGCCACCAGCAGCCAGGGGGTGCGCGCCGTGCGCAGCCCGGCGTAGAGGCCCATCAGCGGGCCGTGGAAAGCGTCACGCTGGCCGTTCAGCGCCCGATCGGCCACGACCCGATCGCCGTAGCGCTGGTAGCTTTCCGGGTGGCGGTTGGCGCTGATCACAAGCTCGCTCACCTGCCCGGCAAAGCGCTCGCTGACGTGGGCCACCAGCGGCCGGCCGGCAAGAAGCTCGAGCCCCTTGTCGCGCCCGCCCATGCGCCGCCCTTCGCCACCGGCGAGAATCAGCCCTGTGAGATCGTTTGGGGGTATCATGGCGGGGACTCCCGTAGCCAGCCGTTGATGCCGTCAGGGGCACGGCGATACGCGTGCGATACCTGAGTAAAATTGTCGACTATGCCAATGATGGCGCCCGCGCTCCCGCTTTGTCCAGCCCGCTTGTTGACCGATTGGTCAATATGCGCTGTGATCGGCGGATATGCCGGCTGCTGGCTGCCGGCGCGCATTTTGTTAAGCTGGTCGGCAGCCTTGCCCTATCGTCATGCTGGCTGCCTGGCACGCGGCCTTTCTGAAGGAGTTCTCCATGCATTCGTTTGACCCTGCTACCCGCACCGAGCTTGAAGCCGCCGCCTTTCGCCGGCTGCTGCGTCACCTTGACGCGCACAAGGAGGTGCAGAATATCGAGCTGATGAACCTGGCCGATTTCTGCCGCAACTGCCTGTCCAAGTGGCTGGTGGCCGAGGCCGAGGAGCGCGGCGAAAGCCTGGACTACGAAACCGCTCGGGAATACGTCTACGGTATGCCGTACAGCGAATGGAAGGCCCGCTATCAGGAAAAGGCCACGCCGGAGCAGCTGGCCGCCTTCGAGGCGCGTCAGGCACGGAAGCAGGGCTGACACACCAGGCGTAAAATACCACGCCACCGATCACAGAGGGCAAAAACGCCATGAGCGAACCGATGATACCGCTGAATATTGCGGTGCTGACCGTTTCGGACACCCGTACCGAAGACACCGACAAAAGCGGCCGAACGCTCGTGGAGCGCGCCACAGAGTACGGCCACCGGGTGGTGGAAAAGCGCCTGGTGGCCGACGACGTTTACCGCGTCCGCGCCATTGTCGCCGGTTGGATCGCCGACCCCGACATCCAGGTCGTGCTGACCACCGGCGGTACCGGCTTTACCGGCCGCGATTCGACCCCCGAGGCGGTATCGGTGCTGCTGGACAAGGAGATTCAGGGCTTCGGCGAGCGCTTTCGCCAGCTCAGCGGCGACGAGATCGGCAGCTCCACGGTACAAAGCCGCGCGCTTGGCGGGCTGGCCAACAGCTGCGTGATCTTTTGTTTGCCGGGCTCCACCGGCGCCTGCCGCACCGGCTGGGACAGCATTCTCGCCGAGCAGCTCGACAGCCGCCACAGGCCGTGCAACTTTGCCGACCTGGTGATTCCGGGGCGGAGGCAGCATGGCTGAACAGTCCTCTGACGCGCTGGGTACCGTCGAGCAGGCGCTCGGCGCCCTTTTGGAAGACGTCTCTCCGCTGGAAAGCGAAACGCTTCCGCTGGCGCAGGCCGGCGGGCGGGTGCTGGCCGGCGACCAGATGGCTCGGCTGGACGTTCCCGCCTTCGATAACAGCGCCATGGACGGCTATGCCCTGCGCGCGGCGGACGCCGGCCAGTGGCTGCCCGTGAGCCAGCGGGTGGCCGCCGGCAGCGCGCCGGAGCCGCTTGAACCCGGGACCTGCGCGCGGCTGTTTACCGGCGCCCCGGTGCCGTCGGGGGCCGACTGCGTGGTGATGCAGGAGCGCGTCGAGCGCGAGGGCGAGCGCGCGCGCTTTCCCGCCGAGCTCACCGCCGGCGACAGCATCCGCCGGCGCGGCCGGGACGTCGCCAGCGGCAGCGTTCTGCTTGCCGCCGGCACTTGGCTGGACGCCGCCGCGCTCGGCCATCTGGCCGGGCAGGGCGTGGTCGAAGTGGAGGTGCGCCGCCGGCCCCGGGTGGCGCTTTTATCCACCGGGGATGAGGTCATCGACCCCGGCACGCCGCTGGGCCCCGGCCAGCTATATAACACCAACCGGCCGATGCTCACGCGCCTGCTGGAAAGCTTTGGAGCCGAGGTTGGCCGCTGCGTAAGCGTGCCCGACGACTTCGACGAGACCCGGGCGATCCTTGGCGAGGTTGCCTTTGATGCCGACGTGGTCATCAGCACCGGCGGGGTCAGCGTGGGCGAGGAAGATCACGTCAAACATGCCCTGGAAAGCCTTGGTCGGCTGGATCTCTGGCGGCTGGCGATTCGCCCGGGCAAGCCGCTGGCGCTTGGGCGTTTGCCCGCCCGGCACGGCGACACCCGCTTTATCGGCCTGCCCGGCAATCCGGTTTCCAGCTTCGTCGGCGCCTGGCTGTTCCTGCGCCCGCTGATGGGCGCGCTTTCCGGATGCCCGACGCTTGACGCGCTGCCGGCGATCACCGCCACCGCCGATTTTGCCACCCGTACCGGCCCGCGCAGCCACTACATGCGCGCCGCGCTTGCGTTTACCCCGGAAGGCCCGGTGGCCACGGCCTTTGCCGATCAGAACTCCGGCGTGCTCTCATCGTGCGTGGGCGCCGACGTGCTGGTGGTCGTCCCGGCCAATACCGCGGTAGCGAAGGGTGACGCGGTGACCTGCCTGTGGATCAAGGGAGGGTAAGCGGCCCGGGCATCGTGTTCCAGGAGCGGGTGTGAAGGAGCGGGCGGGGATGAAAAGGGCGGGGATGAAAAGGGCGGGTGTACTGGGGCTGCTGCTGGTAATGCTTATCGCCGGCATGGCGCAATATAGCCCGTCGCTGCTGTCGCGGCTCACCGGCGGCGTCGATACGCCGCCGCCCGCCGTCGATGAACCGCGAACCGACGACGCCCACCCTACTTATCAGCGCCACCACCACCGCCAGCAAATTACCGGCAGCGGCCGCGTCGTGGCTTTATTGGCCGATGATCGCGACGGCAGCCGCCATCAGCGATTTATTCTGCGCCTGGCCAGCGGGCAAACCCTGCTGGTAGCCCATAATATTGATCTGGCTCCGCGGGTTCGCCGGCTGGACGTCGGGGACAGCGTCTCGTTTTACGGTGAATATGTCTGGAACGAGCAAGGCGGCGTACTGCACTGGACTCACCGCGATCCCCAGGGCAGCCATCCGGGGGGCTGGCTTGAGCACCGGGGTCGCCGATATCAATAGGCGGTGCTGTGCGAGGCGCCCCGCTCGGGCCGCTTTCAGGCTGCAGAGATCAGGCGCTTGCCTGCTTTTGCGCCGAGTCGAACATTTCCTGAGCATGCTTGAACTGGGCGTTGGCCTTGGACACATACAGCAGCACTTCGTCGACATAGCCATCGGTAGAGGCTGACCAGATGCGGTTGATATAGCGCTCGCCCGCGGCGAAGGAACTCATGATGTCGGCAAAGCGCTGAATGCCGAACAGGTGCTTCATGCTGTTGCGCGCATCGGCAAACTGCATCAGGTCATCACGGAACAAACGGTCAATTTCAAAGCGCATGTCGTAGGTGGGGACCCTGTCTTTACGACCTTCCAGGGCGTCCAGACGAGTCACGATATTGTCCAGCGACGTGCTCATGATCTCCCGGTTGTTCTGCAGCGTATCGCTGTGAAATGCCGCCCGATTGGATTCCCTGATATAGAGAAAGGCGCTGACAAAGCCGACGATCATGAGCGGTATGAAAAACAACCAGTTGACGTCGTTTTCATCCAGAGAGGTCAGGTAGGCACCGCCCAGAAAGGCAAGAATCACCAACGTGAAAGCTGCGTTTTTCATCTGTTTGTTCCTTGTCAGGCCGCTGCAATAACGTAAACGGCGTTGCCCACGCCTACCAGGGCTTCGCCGACGATGAGGCCGGCAGCGATCGGGATGCCTTTGTTTTCCGCCCAGACTTTACCCTTGGTGCGATCCACCACCTCTCGTATCAGCGTGCCCACGGCGTAGGTGAGCACGATACTGAACGGAAGGTAAAAGCCCAGGCCAACGGTGATGCCCAGGCCGGTTTGCAGTAATGACAGCAGCCCGCCCAGCATCGCCCCGGCGATATACTTGGCGGCCGGCACGTCGCCGCCGGTAATGCCTTCCACCATGGAGGCCAGCGCCTGGCCCTGGGGCGCGGGAAACTCCGTGCCCCCGAGGCCAAAGGCCTTGTGCAGCATGAAAATCAGCGCGATCACCACGATGGGCCCAAGCCAGGCCCCCATGAACTGCCCCAGCTGCTGCTTTCGCGGCGTGGCGCCGACCAGGTAGCCGGTTTTCAGGTCCAGCATCAAATCCGTGGCCTGGCTCATCGCCACGCAGGTGGCAGCGCCCACGGTGATCGCCGCGACGATGGCCGGGCCGGTGCTCATGCCGCCGAACATCTGGGTTACCATGATCAGCAGGGTCACCGCGATCAGGGTGATCCCCGACAGCGGCGACCAGTTGGTGCGGCCGATGGACTCCGAGAGAATGATCCCCGCCATCCAGATCCACAGGGTACCCAGCGCCGCCATGGTCACGCCGCGCAAAAGGCCCACCTCGCGCGCCGAGGTCACGGCCATCACGCCGAGCAAAATCGCCGCGCCCACCACGGCAAAGTAGAGCAGCTTGATGGGCATTTCGTCACGGCTCAGCGCCGCGTTGCTTTTGGCCGACGACTGCATCGACTTGATCGCCGAGGCGATGAGCGGCAGGGCAAAGAAAACGCCCACAATGGCGCCGCCGATCAGCATGCCGATCCCGGTAGGCCTGAAGAGTATCAGCCGTAACTGGTTCGGATCAGTGATGGTGACGCCGTCAATGACGGGAAACATGCCGGTGATATCCAGCAGCGGCGCCAGCACCCAGTAGCAGACAAAGCCGCCGATGATAAAGGCAAGCCCGCCGCGACCGGCAATAAAGGCCACGGCGGCGGTCATCAAGGACAGATACCAGGTGCCGTTGAGGTAGGCCGGCAGGCCCAGCTGCTCGAACAGCGGCCAGTATTCCACCCCGGACACCAGGGAGACCACGTGTACGATGCCGGACAGCAGCATGGCGCCCACCAGCAGCGACGCCTTGCGAATGCCCGCCCCGGGTGACTTCAGGATCGACGCCACCGCTACCCCGCCGGGGTAGGTCAGGCGCTCATAGTCGATCATCTGTTTACGCAGGGGAATGATAAAGGCGATTCCCAAAAAGGCCCCGGCGATGGCGCCGAAGGTCAAGACATAAGGGTTGAACTCGGTGCCGTAGCCCAGAATAAAAATGGCCGGCACCGAAAACATCATGCCGGACGAGGCCCCGTTAACGCCGGAGGCCACGGTTTGCACCACGTTGTTTTCCACGATGGAGCGGCGGCGCAGCATGCCGCGCAAAATACCAAAGCCCAAAATCGCGGCCAGCTCCGAGCCCTCAATGGAAAAGCCCAGCTTCAGGGAGGCATAGCCAATAGAAATCGCTAAAATAATGCCCAGAAAATAACCCACAATAACGGCATGCAGCGTTAGTTCCGGATAGGGGCCATGGGTCAGTGGACCGCGGGCAGGAGGGGCGGAGGGGGTGGTGTCGGACATGCTGTTCCCGGGGGCTACGCATCAAGTGCTGGGCGATAAGTTGACCGCCGTATAAAGGGCTTACCCTTTTATCGGCCGGCGTAAAAATCCGCTGAAAATATCACGAATATAAAGGATGACTCAAGTTTAAATCAGGCGTCTGCTCCTCCATGCTGGAGGCGCTTTCCCGGCGGCAAGGGCGCCTGCGACCGGCCGCGTGCAAGGCGCCGAGACACGCCGGATGCCGGCGTATCCATCAAGCGTGCTAGGTGTATGGTCCCGGGGTGTAATGGTCCATGGTATGAACCATTGTCCGAGGAGGATCCATGGCTCAGATACTTCATCAACGCGCCAAGACCACGCACGCCATCCGAGAAGACATACAGCGATCGTCAGCTTCGGTCGCAGCGTTAAGTCGCCGTTACGACCTCAACCCTAAAACAGTGCGCAAGTGGCGGTCTCGCTCCTCCGTTGAGGACGACCGCATGGGCCCCAAGCGGCCAAGCTCTACTTCATTGTCGGATCTTGAGGAAGCCGCCGCTGTTACTTTCCGGCGCACCACATGGCTGCCTCTGGATGACTGCTGCTTTGCCCTGCAGCGTTTCATTCCTCACCTGACGCGCTCGAGCCTACATCGTCTGTATCAGCGCCACGGTATTAGCCGGATACCCCGCCCGATTGACAGGAAGCCCGGCAAGTCAGCCTTCAGGCATTACCCAATTGGCTATCTGCATCTGGATATTTGTGAGGTGCGTACCGGAGAAGGCAAAGTCCATCTGTTCGTGGCCGTCGACAGAACGTCCAAGTTTGTCCATGCCCGGCTGTATCGCCAGGCGCAGCGGAAGCAGGCGGCTGAGTTCCTCGACGACACGCTGCAACAGCTACCGTACCGGGTTCACACCGTGCTGACCGACAATGGCGTGCAGTTCACCAAGCGGCCCGGCACCGAACATTACAAACCACATCCGTTCGACGTCATTTGTCATCGGTATGGTATCGAACATCGCTTAACACGCCCCTTCCATCCGTGGACCAATGGACAGGTCGAGCGCATGAATCGCACGCTCAAGGAGGCGACTGTTCGTCACTTCCACTACGCCACGCTGGACGAGCTGGCCTCGCACCTGAAAGACTATCTGTGGGCTTATAATAGCGCTCGTCCGCTACGCTCACTGAAGGGCCGGTCGCCTATCGGCTTTATACTCGACCGATGGGCAGTTGAACCGGAACGTTTTCATGATGCCCCAGACCACTACTTCCCGGGACCATACACCTAACCTAGGCTGTCTTACACGGTGGCAAGGAGCGTGCGGTGCAGGATCCCATCATCCGTATCAACGGCGTGGGCAAGACCTACGAGGGCGGCTTTGAGGCGCTCAGGCGCGTGGATCTCGAGATCCGGCGCGGCGAAATTTTTGCCCTGCTCGGCCCCAACGGCGCGGGCAAGACCACGCTGATCAGCGTTATCTGCGGGCTTGTTTCGCCCAGCAGCGGCGATATTCGCGTGGCCGGGCACGACACCATCACCCAGTACCGCGCCGCGCGTAAGCTCATCGGCCTGGTGCCCCAGGAGCTGACCAGCGAAGCCTTCGAAACGGTGTGGAACACGGTGAGCTTCAGCCGCGGCCTGTTCGGCCGGCCGCCAAGCCCCGCGCACATTGAAAAGGTGCTGCGCGCGCTAAGCCTCTGGGACAAGCGCAACAACCGCTTGATGACGCTTTCCGGCGGCATGAAGCGCCGGGTGCTCATCGCCAAGGCGCTTTCCCACGAGCCTCGGGTGCTGTTTCTCGACGAGCCCACCGCCGGGGTTGACGTCGCCCTGCGTCGGGAGATGTGGGGCGTGGTGCGCCGGCTGCGCGAAGACGGCGTGACCATCATTCTCACCACGCACTATATCGAGGAGGCCGAGGAAATGGCCGACCGCATCGGCGTGATCAATCACGGCGAAGTGGTGCTGGTGGAAGAAAAGACCGCGCTGATCCAGAAGCTCGGGCGCAAACAGCTCACCCTGCAGCTGCACACGCCGCTTTCCCGGGTGCCCGACGCGCTCGCGCCCTTTGATCTGACGCTTGCCGACGACGGCGCAACGCTCAAGTACACCTACGACGCCGCGGCGCGGGAAGAAGGCGAGCACGGCATCGCCGCGCTGCTGAGCGCGCTGAAAACCGCCGGTATTCGCGTCAAGGATCTGAACACCCGGCAAAGCTCCCTGGAAGATATCTTCGTTGACCTCATTGAGGAGCGCGCATGAACTTCTATCCCGTTCGTGCCATCTACATGGCCGAAATTGCCCGGGTGCGCCGCACCCTGCTGCAGAGCATCGTCTCGCCGATTATCTCCACCTCGCTTTATTTCGTGGTGTTCGGCGCGGCCATCGGCTCGCGCATCGACCAGGTCGAGGGCGTCAGCTACGGCGCCTTCATCGTTCCCGGGCTGATCATGCTGATGCTTTTGACCCAGAGCGTATCCAACGCCTCCTTCGGCATCTTTTTTCCCCGCTTTTCCGGCAGCATCTATGAGCTGCTTTCGGCGCCGATCTCGTATCTGGAGATCGTCATCGGCTACGTCGGCGCGGCAGCGACTCGGTCGATCGTACTGGGACTGATCATCCTGGCCACGGCCAACTTCTTTGTGCCGCTGCACATCGAGCACCCTGTCTGGATGGTGCTGTTTCTGGTGCTCACCGCGGTGACCTTCAGCATGCTCGGGTTTATTATCGGCATCTGGGCCGACGGCTTTGAAAAGCTCCAGCTGGTGCCGCTTTTGGTGATCACGCCGCTGACGTTTCTCGGCGGCAGCTTTTATTCCATCGATATGCTGCCGCCGTTCTGGCAGGGTGTGACTCTGCTCAACCCCGTGGTCTATCTGGTCAGCGGCTTTCGCTGGAGCTTCTACGGCGTCGGCGACGTCAGCATCGTCGCCAGCGTGGTGGTCATCGCGCTGTTTCTGACCCTGTGCCTGGCGACCGTGGCGTGGATATTCCGCACCGGCTATCGCCTCAAGCCCTGAGCCGGCGGTGCAACTCTGGCCTGGCGGTACGGTCAGATAAGCCCACCGATACTCTTCCAAGACGACAGAATAAACAGGAGCACCGCATGCTGGACGCCGTCACCCGGTTTTTTCAGCGCGCCCTGGCCGAGCCCGAGCAGAGCCGGGACCCGGCGCTGACCCTGGAGCTCGCCTGCGCTGCGCTGCTGTGTGAAGTCATGCGCGCCGACTTCGACTCCAGCCCCGACGAGCGCGCCGCCCTGCGTACCATGCTCGTCTCCCGGCTATCCGTCAGCGCCGACGACGTCGACGAGCTGATGGCGCTGGCCGAGCAAAAGGCCGAGGAATCCGTGGATCACTACCAGTTTGTGCGTCTTGTCAGCGAGCATTACGATGAGATCCAGCGTTTCGAGCTGGTCAAGCTGATGTGGCAGATGGCCTGGGCCGACGGCGAGGTTGATCCCCTGGAAGAGCACCGCATTCGTCGGCTGGCGGGACTTTTATACGTCAGCCACAGCGATTTCATCCGCGCCAAGCTGGCGGCAGAGGAGGGCTGAATGTCCGATACCGAGACAAGCGGGTACCAGTCCCGGGAAGGGGAGGACGCAGCAAGCGAGGAGGGAGAGACGTCGTCAACCGCCAACCTCACCCAGCTTCTGGCGCTGCTGGAGCGCATCGAGCGGCGCAACCCCCGCATCAGCGTGGACGATGTGCTGGCGGCCATCGGACGGCGCTCCTTCGGCCCCATGCTGCTCGTTGCCGGACTGATCACTCTGGCGCCGCTGATCGGCGATATCCCCGGTATGCCAACCCTCATGGCGCTTTTGGTGCTGCTCACTGCCGGCCAGCTGCTCGCCGGGCGCCGGCGTTTCTGGCTGCCCGGCTGGCTGCTCAAGCGCAATATTTCCAGGGACAAGTTCGACAAGGCCCTGCCGTACCTGAAAAAGCCCGCCCGCTGGGTAGACAAGCTGCTGCGCGTGCGCCTGCCCTGGCTCACCGGTTACTGGGGCAGCCGCCTGACCGCGCTTGCCGGCATCGCCATTGCCCTTGCCATGCCGCCCATGGAATTCATTCCCTTTACCGCCAACGGCGCGGGGCTTGCGCTGGCGCTTTTGGGCCTGGGGTTGGTCGCCCGGGACGGACTGGTGCTGCTGATCGGGTTTGGCCTGACCGCGGCTACTTTCGCCATCGTCGGGGCGAACCTGTTTTAATCAGGCCATGGGGCCTGGCAAAGACCTATTCCAGATAGTAGTCCACCGTGGTGACTACGCGGACGGTTTTTTCGGCCTGCTGGGTCTGGCTGACGCCGGCGGCGTGATCCCGGGCGCGGATCTGAAAGACGCCCTGGTTGGCCCGGCGCAGCTTGCCCACTTCGGCGTTGGCGTCTTCGGCAAACTGCTCGGCGGACTGCCGGGCGGCGGCGGTGGCGTTGGCGATCATTTCCGGCTTGATGTCGTTGAGCCGGCTGAACAGATAGCTTGGGCCGCTATCGCCGTAGTCGGACGACAGCACCACGCCGGCATCCACCAGCTCGCCGATGGCCTGGGCGGCCTGGCGCACGCGCTCGACGTTTTGGCTGCGCACGGTGAGGGTCTGGTTGATGATGAAAGTCGGCCCGCCGTCGCTGCTCTGGTAGGGGTCGGCGCTGGTATCGTTGACGCTGAGCTTTTGCAGCTCCACGGCGTCGGTATCTATTTGCTGGCGATCAAGAAAGGCCATCACGGCGCGCTGGCTTTCCCGGGCGTTGGCCCGGGCCTTTTTCAGCGTGTCGCCGGTGGCCACAAAGCGCAGCGGCCAGAGCGCAGTATCGGCGGTGACCTCGCGCTCGGCCAGGCCTTTTACCGTCACGTAGCGATCGCCGGTACCCAGATCGGTCAGGCCGCTGCCGATGAAGGTGGCGGCGATGACGCCGGCGGCGCCCAGAATCAATGCGGGAACGATACGCATAGCGGCCTCTCTTTGCTTTCCTGACTGGCTACCGGGTGGATGAACGCGGTGGCGGCTTTGTAGGGTTGTGGTTTATCACGCTAAGGTGAAATACTGCAAACACCGTAAGCCCCGGCCACTCGCCGAGGCATGCCAATCCACAAAGGAGAGACGCCATGGCTGATCAGCCGTTTCTGACCGATATCAAGACCATTCGCGAGCGGGCCCGTCGGCACATCGAGCAGGGTGCGGTGACGGAGGGCTACACGGCCGACCGTGAAAACGTCATCCGCCTTTTGAACGAGGCGCTGGCTACCGAAATCGTCTGCACCCTGCGCTACAAGCGCCACTACTACATGGCCGAAGGGCTCAGCGCCAGCGTGGCCCAGGCAGAGTTTTTGGAGCATGCCCAGCAGGAACAGCAGCACGCCGACTGGCTGGCCGAGCGCATCGTCCAGCTGGGCGGCGAGCCCAACTTCTCGCCGGAAGGGCTGATGACCCGCGCCCACGCGGAATATACCGAGGGCGATTCCCTGCGCGATATGATCAAGGAAGACCTGGTCGCCGAGCGCATCGCCGTGGACAGCTACCGCGAGATTGCCACCTATCTGGGTGACAAGGACCCCACCTCGCGCCGGCTGATGGAAGACATCCTCGCCCAGGAAGAAGAGCACGCCGACGACATGGCCGGCCTGCTCGACGGGCTGGACGCTCAGGGCCGATAAGCCTGCCCTATAGGCCGCCGCCGGCCGTTGCATAAAGGTATGAAAGCAAGCGGCCGCTCCGGGATGGGGCGGCCGCGCTGCGCTTTGCCGCAGGGCAAGTCAGGGCGCGGGAATTTCCAGGGCGTCCTGTATCTCGGGCCAGGCTTTCTCCTCGCCGCTGCGGGTGGTGACGCCGTCAACAAACGTTCTGACCTTTTCGGGGTGCTCACGAAGCCAGGTCAACGCCACTTCGTCGGCGGGCTTTTCGTCAAAGCTGTAGCCGTAGATCATCGCACTCTGGTCGTCGGCGCTGAAGTTCAGCTGGTCGAGTAGCCGCGTGGCGTTGGGCTGGCGCTCGGCAAAGTTCTGGGTAACCAGGGTGCGCACGTTGCTGCGGCCGCCTTCGTCGCCCCAGAAGTCTTCCGGATCATCCAGGTAGCGCACGTCGTATTCAATGTTCATCCAGTGCGGTGTCCAGGCGGTGAACACCAGCCACTCTTCGCGCTGCAGGGCAGACTCCACCGTACTCAGCATGCCCGGCGTGGAGGTCTCGGAGACCTCCCACTGGGTCAGGTCGTAGGTGTCCTTTTCCATGTTGTCATCGAGAATCTCGCTGATGCCCGAGCCCACTTCGATGGCATAAATGGTACCGCCCAGCTTCTCGCGCACCTCGGGGTCCTTGAGGTCTTCGCCCGAGGTTACGCCGGCATCAAAGACGTACTCGGGCACGGCGAAGCCAAGCCGGGCGCCGTCGACGTTGTTGCCAAGGTCTTTGATGACGCCCTCTTCCATGGCGGGGTCGTAGGAGGTGCTTTGACCGGGCAGCCAGGCGGCGAGGTAGACGTCCACATCGTCCTGGTTCAGCGCCTCGTAGGCGATGGTGGAGCCCAGCTCCTGCTGCTGCGGGGTATAGCCCAGCGCTTCCAGCAGCTGGCCGGCAAGCTCGCTCTTGACGGTCACGCCGGGCCAGGACGGTACGGCAAAGCGCACGTCGGCGGGCTCTTCGGCCGCGGCGGCGGTGCCGGTGGCAAGCATGCCGACGAGCATGGCGGTGCCCAGGGCAGGCGGAACAAAGCGCTGATGGGAGTACATGACGGGCTCCTTGAAAGTCCACGAATAAAGGATAGAGCCAAACCTTACCCGCCAAAGCGCACGGAGGGCAAAAAAAGTGGCTACAGCAGTACCAGCGACAGCAGGTAGACCAGCAGAATGGCAGTGACGCCCTGTATCAGGGTGGCCAGGGTCTGGGCGCGGTAGGCAAGCCCCACGCTCATGCGGCTGAAGCGCGAGACCACCCAGAAGAAGCTGTCGTTGGCGTGGGAGACGGTCATCGCTCCGGCGCCGATGGCCATCACCGTGAGCGTGCGGCCCATGTCGCTGCCTAGCCCCAGCGAGTCGAGCATCGGCGCCACCAGAGCGGAGGTGGTGACCAGCGCCACGGTGGACGACCCCTGGGCAGATTTCAGCCCGGCGGCGACGATAAACGGCATGAAGATGCCGATGCCCAGGGTAGAAAGCGTACTGCCCAGATAGTCGCCCAGCGGCGAGGCGCTGAGCACCGCGCCAAAGGCGCCGCCGGCACCGGTGATCAGCAGGATGGGCGCGGCGGAGACGATGCCTTCGCTGATGCGGTCGCTGAATTCGACGATTCGGTTTTCGCTCTTGAGCAGCGCGGTGGCCAGCAGCAGGCCGATGAGCAGCGCGGTCAGCGGCTGTCCCAGCAGGCTAAGTACCGCCATGGCGGTGCCTTCACCGAAGGGCGCGGCGGGCAGTCGGGCCACGGTGCCGATGCAGATCAGCGCAATGGGCACGATGATCGGTGCAAACGCCGCCAGCGGCCGGGGCAGGCGGCCGTAGCTGGCCTTGAGCGCTTCCCAGTCCTGCTGCTGGTGGCGGGCTTCCGCTTCTGACAGAGTATCGTCCACGTCCGGCTGGGTATTGACGAAGCGCCGTGCCCAGAGCATGCCGGCGAGTGCGGCCACGGCGGCCACGGGAATACCCGCGGCAATGACCAGCCCCAGGCTCGATTCGAGCCCCAGGTTGCCCGCCGCGGCGATGGGCCCGGGCGTGGGTGGGATGAAGGTATGGGTGGCGTAAAGCCCGGTGGCCAGCGCCACGCTCATGGCAATAGGCGAGGTGTCGAGCTTTTTGGCCAGCGACTCTTTCAGCGAATTGAGGATAATAAAGCCGGAATCGCAAAATACCGGAATGGAGACGATATAGCCGATCACCGACATGGTAAGCGTAGGGAAACGGTCCCCCAGCTTCGCAATCATGACGTCGGCCATGGTGATGGCAGCACCGCTTTTTTCCAGTATCACCCCGATGATGGTGCCCAGCACGATGACCAGGCCGATATAGCCCAGAATGCCGCCAAAGCCCGAGGTAATGGTTTCGACCACCGAGTCGATCGGCAGCCCGTAGGCAAACGCGGCGATGAACGCCGCCCCCAGCAGGGCGAGAAACGGATGCAGCTTGAGCTGGCTGGTGGCGAGCACAATGAAGCCTACCACCAGCAGTAATGTCACGATCAGACCCATGGTTATCCCCTGCGCGTTGCGTTGTCGTCTTGGGCGGCAGCGGTCGTTGCGGCGCTGCCAGAGGCTTTAATACGCACCCGCCGGGGAAATGTAAAGAGGGCAAGGCAGCACGGTGCCCGCGCCTCGGCACGGGCACCGGACGGTTAAAACGCCACGGTAACGCCGAGGTTGTAGCGGCGCCCGTCGAGGACCTTTTCGAAGTCGGCGTAGTTCACGTCCTTGTCCAGGGCGTTGTATACGCCGCCAAACAGCTTGGCGCTGGGCGTGAGCTGGTAGGTGCCGCCCACGTCGACAAAGGTGTAGGAGGGAATTTCCCGACCGCTGCTGCCGTGGAACTGCGGCGCACCGCTGGAGCGGCCGCGGAAGTTGACCCGGGTCCAGGCCGAGAGCGGGCCTTCCGGCTCCCAGTCCAGGGTGGCGTTGGCCATGTGCTCGGGCAGGTTATTGAGCGGCTCGCCTTCATCGTCGCCGCTTTTCTGCTCGGAGTCGGTATAGGTGTAGCTGGCGGTGAGCGAGTAGGCCCTGGCCAGCGGCAGGGTCAGCGTGGCTTCGACGCCCTGGGTCACGGCCTTGTCGATATTCTTGCGGGTGTCGATATAGGCGTACTCGTGGTCATCGCCGGCTACCACGCACTCCGGCGCCACGTCGTCGCCGCGGTAGGCACCGCTATAGCACACCGGATCTTCGGCGATCTTGTCCTTGAACTCGTTATGGAAAACCGTCAGCCCTACCTGGGTGCCGCCGTCGTTGTTCCAGAGCACCCCCAGCTCCTTGTTCAGGCTCTTTTCCGGCTCCAGATCCGGATTGCCGATGAGCAGCGCGTTGCCGCCGGGGCCGCCGGTGGCCTGGCCCCAGCCCGGCGCGGTATAGCGCAGGTCCGGTGCGCGGTAGCCGCTGGTGACTCCGCCCTTTATCGTCCACTGCGGCGTGGTGTTCCACACGCCGTAAAGGCGCGGCGTCCAGTGGGTACCGTAGTTTTCGTCCTTGTTCAGGCGTGCGCCGCCGGTGAGGGAGAAGTCCTCGGCCAGCATCCATTCGTCTTCCACGAACAGCGCCCACTGCCAGCGATCGATCTTGCCCTCGCCGTCTGCCAGGGTATTGCCCTGGCTGGTAAGTTTTTGCGTCTCGTACTGGCCGCCAAGCGTCAGCATGTGCATGCCCAGGGGCAGCACCGTCTGGGTATTGAACACCGTATCTTCGTAGTCGATGCCGCCCCGGGCGTTGGGGTTGCGGACTTTCTCGTGCTGGACGTAGCTGTCCGAGGTGCCGATGTCCCAGTGGCCTTGGTGGCTGAGGGTATAATGGCGGCGGTCGTATTCATCCTTTGTGCGCGTGTTGGGACCGCGCCGGCCTTCTTCGGCGATGGACTGGCCGGGGTTGGCGGTGCGCTCCTGCTCGCTATAGCCGGCTTCCAGGGACAGATCGTGATCGTCGGAAGCGTTCCAGCTCAGCTCGGCCGTGGCGTTGGCCAGACGCTGATCGTTGTAGCCGTTGACGATCCGGTCTTCGTCGCGCTGGGAGTATTGCCCGTAGACCTTGAGCCCGAGCACGTTTTCCCTGAGCGGCCCGCCGACGTAGAAGCGGCTCTGCTGACGGTTGCCGGAGTCGGCGTCTTCCTGAACGGTGGTGTCGACGGTCACGCTGCCGCCCCACTCCCGCTCGACGCTGCGGGTGATGATGTTGACCACGCCGCCCAGCGCATCGGAGCCGTAAAGCGCCGACATCGGCCCGCGGATGACCTCGATGCGCTCGATGGCCGAGAGCGGCGGCAGCCAGCCCTGTTCGATACCCGGGCCGTCGCTGCCGGGGCGCGTTTCGCGCGAGCCCTGGCGCTTGCCGTCTACCAGCATCAGCGTGTACTTGGCGCCCATGCCGCGCAGGCTGATGTCTTTCGATGAGCCGCCGCCGGTGACGACCACGCCGGGCACGTCTTTCAGCGCGTCGGTAACGTCGCGGTAGGCCTTGTCTTCAAGCGTCTGGCGGTCGATGACGCTGATCGAGGCCGGCGCATTCTGGGTCTGCTGCTGGTAGCCCGTTGCGGTGACCACGACGTCGTCGAGCTCGGCGGTTTCCTGGGCCTGGACAGCGGCGCTGGCAAGCCCGGCCATGGCCAGCGCCAGCCCGCGCCGAGAAAGCCGGTGGTGGGGTCGTGAGGCCTGCCGGGGCGGAAGAAATGACATGATGTTCCCTTGCGGATGCGGTATATGAATTAGCAGCGCAACATAAAATAATGGGAATACTTTTTATTTGCAATAACTATCGAGCTCATGCGCGGAACTTTTTAACGCTAAAGATGCCGCGGCCGCGCCGAGGCGCGGTGGTCAACGAGGACCGGAGGCAAAAGACTGGCGCAAAAAAACCGGGCCGCGTTGGCGGCCCGGTATGGGGAGGCGTCAGGCGCTGCGCTTGTCAGCGTCAGCCGGCGTCGCGCGGCGACGGCTGGGAGAACACCGTGACCTCGGGCAGGTCATCGGTAAACTTCTCGACGTCGGCCACCCCGGTCTGGCCGCAGTTGGCCTGGGCCAGCTTCGAGGTGGCGATGCCCGGCGTCAGGACGTTGACGTCGCCGTAGCTGCAAAGGCTGCCGATTTCGCTCGGCTTGACGGGGTCGAACCAGCCGCCTTCCTGAACGCGGATGACCCCGGGCATGATGGCCTCGGTGACTACCGCGCCGGCGAGCAGCTGCCCGCGATCGTTGAAAACCCTGACGACGTCGCCGTCCCTGATGTCGCGTTCCGCGGCATCTTGGGGGTTGAGCCAGCAGGGTTCCCGTCCCTGCACGGCGTAGGTCTCGCGGAAGGGGGTGCCGCAGATCTGCGAGTGCAGGCGGCCGCGCGGGTGGTTGCTGGCAATGCTCAGCGGGTAGCGGGTGGTCGGGCCGTCCAGGCGCTCGATGGGCTCGAGCCAGGTGGGGTGCGGCGGGCAGTCGTCGTAGCCGTACTCGGCAATGGCCCGGGAGTAGATCTCGAACTTGCCGGTTGCCGTGCCCAGGGCGTTGAGAATCGGATCTTCGCGGAAGGCCTCGTGCCTGACGAAGTATTTCTGCTCGTCCTTCAGCGGAAAGCCCAGCGGTTCGTTGGACTCCCAGAAAACGTCGAAGACCGGCATTTCCATGCCCTTGGCGCGGGCTTCGATCTTGGCGCCTTCGTAGAAGCCGCGAATCCAGTCCATTTCGGAGCGACCCTCGGTAAACTCGTAGCCCTTGCCCATTTTGTCGGCGATGTCGGCGAAAATATCGAAGTCGCTGCGCGCTTCGAACTGGGGCTCGACGATCTTTTTCATCGCCACGACGTGGCTCAGGGCGTAGTCGCCGAGCTGCTCGATATCGTTGCGCTCGTAGGAGGTGGTGGTGGGCAGGACGATATCCGCGTGCCGCGCGGTGGCCGTCCACTGGAAGTCGTGGACGATAAAGGTCTCCAGCTCCCGCCAGGCGCGGAGCATCTCGTTGCGATCCTGGTGGTGGGCGAAGGGGTTGCCGCCTGCCCAGTAGGCCAGCTTGACCAGCGGCAGCTCAATCTCGTTGCCGTTGAACTCCATGGTCTCGCCGGGGTTGAGCAGGGTTTCGACGAAACGCGCTACCGGGATCATGATGTCGCTGCCGGACTCGTCGACGGAGCCGCCGTCGCCGCCGCCGGCGGCATCGCCGATGGCCTTGAGTATGGGGCTTTCGTGAGTCGGCGCGCCGCCGGACGAGTAGTGATAGCTGAGGCCGTAGCCGCCGCCGGGCAGGCCGATCTGGCCCAGCATGCAGGCCAGGGTGACCAGCATCCAGGTGGACTGCTCGCCGTGGTGCTGGCGCTGCATGGAGTAGCCCAGCGCCAGCATGGTGCGGTTATTGGCAAAGCGCCGGGCCAGATCGCGGATGGTATCGGCCTCAAGGCCGCAGATCTCCGCCGCCCAGTCGGCATCCTTGGGCTGGCCGTCGGCTTCGCCGGTCAGGTAGGGGAGAAACTCGTCGAAGCCGCTGGTATAGCGGTCGAGAAAGTCCTGATCGTGGAGGTCTTCGCTGTACAGGGTGTGGGCGATGCCCAGCATCAGGGGAACGTCCGTCTGCGGCTTGGGCGCGACCCACTCGCCGTCCAGGTAGTCGCAGGTCTGGGTCAGCAGCGGGTCGATGGAAATGGTGTCGACGCCGGCTTCCTTGAGCGATTCCATGCCCTCGAAGGCCCCGTGGTCGGCGATCTGCCAGGAAATCTGGGAGTTGTTGCGCGGGTCGCAGCCCCAATACACCATGAGCTCGGTATGCTCGGCGAGCACCGGGTAAGTGGTGCACTGCTCGTAGACTTCGATGGACCCGCTGACGTAGGGCAGAATCACCTGGGCCGCCCCGGTGGAGTAGTCGCCGATGCTCGAGGTAAAGCCGCCGGTCAGGTTCAGCATGCGCCGCAGCAGCGTCTTGCAGTTGTGCAACTTGCCGGGGCTTTTCCAGCCGTAGGAGCCGCCGTACACCGCCTGCTGGCCGTAGGTGTCGCGTACTCGGGTAATTTCCTTGGCGACCAGGTCAATCGCCTCTTCCCAGGAAACGCGGACGAAGTCGCCATCGCCGCGGCTGTCCGGGTCGGCCCCCGGCCCCTGCTCCAGCCAGGCGCGGCGCACCATGGGGTAGCGGATGCGCGAAGCGGAATAGATCGAGTCGCGCACGCCCTCAAGCATCGGGGTGGGGTGCGGGTCCTTCGCCCAGGGCTTGAACTCAACGGCGCGACCGTCTTCGACGATGCCCTTGAAGGCGCCCCAGTGGCTGCCGGAAAGAATGGCCTGCTGGCCGGTCTGGGCCAGGGCGCCGCGACTCAGCAGCGACATCGAAAACGGCATGGAACCCAGCGCCACAGTAGCGGCAGAGCCCTGGAGAAAACGGCGCCGGGAGAAGGCGCTGACGGGCGCGTCGGGATACTTGGTACTCATGCGAACTCTCCTTCAATTCGTTCGGTCGCTATCGCTTTTTCCCTCTCGAGCGCAGCGGATGACTCATGGATCAGGGCAAGCAGTAAATCACCGGCGGCAGCATAAAAGCCGCCGCTGTCCTGGCGGGCAAGCGCCGCGCAGAAGGCCGGCACCCAGCCCTGGAGCCGGCGGATCAGCGCCCGGGCGAGGCGTTTCTGGCCGTCGCGCAGCGCCATGGCAAGGGCGGCAAGCTCGATGGACAGGTGGTCGGCCGGTTCGCAGCACTCGCTGCTGACGTGCAGGTCGAGCTCGCGCAGCGTGGCTTCCATTTCGGTGACCGGCGTGCCGCCGAGCACCGTACCGTCGGCGCCGGGCTGCCAGGCGCTTTCGTAGGGCAGTACGGCGCTGGACGGGAAGATGCCCTCGAACAGCGCCGTATAGCGGCGCTGCAGGGTGACGGCAAGCGCTGCCGGCGCTTCCCGAGTCAGGGCCTGGTCCAGAGCCCGAGCTGCTTCCCGAGCGTTCAGCCATTCCCCCATTCGGGCCAGCGCGTCGCGCCCGGCCGGGGCGGCGTACGCCTCCACCAGCTCGGCTTCGGGCGGCGCGGCGAACACGCCGCCAAGCCAGTCTGCCGCCGTCATCAGCGTGCTGACGTCGGTTGCGCTGTCGCGACTCATTGCGGCACTCCTTCACTGGCATGCTTCGGCACTGCCTCGCCGGCTGTTTCGGGGTTCAGGTCGCTTGAGTGGTTCTGCAGGTACGAAAGGATCAGGCGATATTCGTCGTCGTTGAAGGTGGTAAAGCGCTTCATGGACTTGAGCGTACCGATCCACTGGTTGGCGGTGTAATGCTCCTTATCCGGCAGCGTATGGCAGGACGAACAGCTGGTCTCATAGGCGTTCTTGCTGTAGCTCCACAGCTCATCAAGGTCGAGGTTGACCTCGTCGGCCCTGGACCAGGCTTCCAGAGTGACCGGGCGCCAGACCTGATCGGTGTCGGGGTCGGTTTCGCTTTCGCCGCGCTGGGTGGCTTCAATGGCCTGATCGCCAAGGGCGGCCATGATCACCCGCTGGCCCTTTTCCTGATAAATGACCGTAGGTGAGTTTTCCGGCTGCCACCCCTTGATCTCGAACTTGAGCCTGTTGTTTTCCCGGTCCAGCACTTCAAGAGAGGCGCCGCCCAGCAGCTTGCCGTCTTCGCCCTCGCCGTCCTGCTCCTTCGAGGCGGAGGCCTGTGAAGAAAGATATAGCGACTTGGTGCCGGCCACGTAGACGCTGTCGCCCACGTCGATCTTCTGCGGCTCGCTGGTCGGCAGCGGCGGCCGGTTGTCCACCACGTTATCGAGCATCACCACTTCTTCGGTGCGGTTGGGTTCGGGCATGCCCGGGGCCGGATTATCAATGGGCGGTAGGTGGTTCAGGTAAACGGCCATGGCCTGGAGGTCTTCCCAGGGGAGCTGAGAGGTGTTCTCGATAACCTCGGCCATGTCGCCGCCGGCGGTACGGCCGATGGGGCTGATGCCGGTATGCAGGTAGTTGGCGATGGAAGCGGCCGACCAGAAGCCGATGCCGGTCTCGTCCGGGGTGATGTTGGGGTAGTGGCCGGTGCCTTCGGGGTTTTCACCGCCGGCGTAGCGCCTGTCGCCGGGGACGTTACCCATGAAGGTGCGCGGCGAGTGGCATTCCACGCAGTGGCCGGCGCCTTCCACCAGGTAGCGGCCCTTGTCGAACTGCTCGCGGTCGACGTCTTCGGGCAGGCTGTCAGCGCTGACGCCCACTTCTGCGGTGCTCTTGTCGTTGAGAAAGGCAAGCCGCCAGACACCGATGCCCCGGCGCAGGTTGTAGGGGAACTTGAGCTCGTGGTCGGGCACGACCTTGTCGCTTTCGGGCAGTTCCATCATGTAGGCGTAGAGGTCGCGTACATCGTCAGGCTCCATGCGCACATAGGAGGTATAGGGAAACGCCGGATACAGATTCTTGCCGTCGGGCCAGAGGCTGCTGGGACCCACGCCTTCGCGCAGCGCACGATCGAATTCGGCCAGCGACCAGTCGCCGATGCCGTGTTCCGGGTCGGGCGAAATATTGGGCATGTGAAACTTGCCGAAGGCGGTATCCAGCACCATGCCGCCGCCCAGCTGCTCGTCGCTTTCCTGATCGGTGGTGGCGTGGCAGGTAGCGCAGTCGGAGGCGACGAAAATGCGCCGGCCGTTGTTGAGGTCCGCCTCGCCCTCGGCGCTTTCAATATCGGGGATATCGTGTGTCGCTGACCACATCCAGGGGGAGGTCAGGACGAGGAATCCGGCGATGCCGATGATGGCGAGTACCACCACCGCAACGGAAATTTTCTTGCCTTTGCTTGGCATGGCTTGCTCCCATGGTTGCCGCAATGGTGATGCGCATGACTCACGCAGTATCCCGCTTGGGGATCGGTTATGCTCAAGCGCCCGACCAGTGGGTCATCAAGTTTCCTTGCACTGTCTATTCATTATTATATTCTTTTACGCTAAAGGTGGGCGACACTAGTGACAACAGCGGTGGCATTTCAATTGGACTTTGGTTGATGTGAGTCAAAAAAGAGAGCTTTTTATTTTTGACGTTTTAACCAATTCGGCAAGTTTATTCGTTGTTAAAAAGATGCTTTTAAAACGCCCTTTATAAGGGTGAAAGAAGTATGTAGCTTGCATCTTAATATGGCTGTCGTTCTTTTAAGGCGGTGCCTGTCAATGCTCGCCTGTTAGGGCGTGTTGACGTTTCACATGGGCAGCCATAAAAAGCCGCAGGCCAAGGCCACCATGCTTTCGTAGTTTCGCTTGAGCTTGTCGTAACGCGTTGCGATGGCGCGATACGGCTTCAATCGAGCAAAGGCATTCTCAACCAGATGCCGATAGCGATATAAGCCTCTGTCCAGATTGGCATTTCCTTTCTTTGAGTTGCGTTTGCGTGGAATGACGGCAGCCATGCCCTTGGCTTCGATCTGTTCACGGATACGCTCGCTGTCATAGCCCTTGTCAGCCACCAATGCATCACCCGCTGGCAAATCGTCAATCAATGCCCGGGCTTCCGTGCTGTCGTGCACCTCACCCCCGGTTATTCTGAAGGTGATCGGTAGCCCATAGGCATCTACGGTCAAGTGGATCTTGCTGGTATTGCCTGCACGACTTTTGCCAATGGCTTCTGCGTCTTCCGTGGCAGCTCCGGTGCTGTCCTGGTGGGCCTTGACGTAGGAGCCATCAATGAACAGCCACTCAACATCAGGCTCCTCCACCAGAGAGCTGAAAAGCCTCATCAGCTTTCCACTCGCTGACCAGGCGTTAAAACGCTTGTAGACCGTGTTCCAGGGGCCAAACGTCTCCGGTAGGTCCCGCCACGGGCAGCCGGTGCGCATCCGATAAAGGATGCCTTCTATCGTGGTACGCAAGTCGGCCTTGTCATAAATACCTTGTTGAAGCAGGATAGGTTTCAGCTTCGACCAGTGTTCATCCGTGAGCATTTGTCGGGGCATGGCAGGCTTGCAGTTTGTTGGTGTGGGAACCTTTATTCTGCGAGCTTGCCCCTATCCTGCCAATACCCCTGCCATGAAACGTCAACAGGCCCTAGGGTGTGTTAACAATCATTAGTTTCGTTTAAACTGATTTAGTATTCATAGATTTTGGTGGGCCATGAGTCGGTTGAAGTTACGCGATGATCAGTGGGAGCGAATCGAGCACCTGCTCCCCGGCAAAGCCTCAGACTGTGGGGTAACTGCCAAGGACAATCGCCTGTTCGTGGAAGCCGTGCTCTGGATCGCTCGGACCGGCGCCCCGTGGCGTGATCTTCCCGAATCTTTTGGGCGCTGGCACACCGTCTACATGCGGTATAACCGTTGGTCACGAAAGGGCGTTTGGCAGCGTATTTTTGACACAGTAGCCGACGATCCCGATCTAGAGCAGCTGATGATCGACGGTAGCATCGTCAGGGTGCACCAGCATGGAGCGTCAAAAAAAACACGCAAGACGTCGAAGCCATGGGCAAATCTCGAGGCGGATTGAGCACCAAAATTCATGCCGCAGTCGATGCGTTAGGTAACCCAGTACGATTGGTTCTCACACCGGGCCAGGCGTCGGAGTATGGTGCTGCTCCCGCTCTACTGGAAGGTTTTTCCCCGCAAGCGGTGCTGGGCGACAAGGGGTATGACTCCACTGCTCTGCGGGACATGATTCAGGCCGCAGGTGCCGAGCCGGTGATTCCTCCGAAAAAGAATCGTTTGGCGCGCATTGAAGTAGACTGGCACTGTTACCAAGATCGCAATCTGGTGGAGAGGTTCTTTCAGAAAATCAAGAAGTTCCGGCGGTTATCTACACGCTATGAGCGACTGGCAAGAAACTACCAGTCACTCCTCTGCCTCGTGTCAGCCGCCATATGGCTGGCCTAATTGTTAACGCCCCCTAGTGCTTGCCAATAAAAAAAGCAGCTCCCAAAGGAGCTGCCGTTTATCCATCAAACCAGCCATCAAAGAGGCTGGGAGGCTTTGTTAGGCAAGCCTTTGCGGGGTCGCCGGGTCATGACGTTTTCGGCGTTTTCCGGGAAGCCAGAAACTTGATCAGCAGGCCCTGGATTACCACCCCAATCAGCAGCAGCAGGTAGGGCGACGCGACGACGATAGAGCCCACGTAAAGCAGAGCGCTTACCGCCGCCGGTACCGCGGCATAGGGGATCTGCGTGCGCACGTGGGCCACGTGGTCTGAGCCTGAGAAGATGGACGCCATCACCGTGGTGTCGGA
Organism: Halomonas piscis; assembly: GCF_031886125.1. Taxonomy (NCBI): domain Bacteria; kingdom Pseudomonadati; phylum Pseudomonadota; class Gammaproteobacteria; order Oceanospirillales; family Halomonadaceae; genus Halomonas; species Halomonas piscis. Next base: position 2,981,718 of record NZ_CP119391.1, on the reverse strand, counting down.
AATGGGCGAGCAGTGGTCGCCAAAGATGGAGCCCGAAAAGATAGCTCCGATGGCCATGCTGACCAGCGTCATGTCGCCGATGTTGAAGGCCAGGGGAACGCCGATGGGCGTCAGAATCGCCATGGCGCCCCAGGAGCTGCCGGTGGAAAAGGAAATGACCATGGCGATGAGAAAGATCAGCAGCGGAAGCAGGTTGGGCGACAGCCACTCGCGGGTCGCCTCGATGACGTAATCCCCGGTCTCCAGATCGTCGGTGACCGTGCCGATTGACCAGGCCAGCACCATGATCACCAGAGCGGGCAGCATCGTTCTGAAACCTGCCAGCAGAGTTTTCTCGCAGTCTTCCAGGGTCTGTTTCTGCAGCAGGGCCATGGCCATGCCCACCGCCACCATGGCAAAGGCCGCCCAGCTCAGCGCGACGCTGACGTCGGTATCGGCAATGGCGTCCATCAGCGGCTTGCCTTCGCTGCCGCCGCCGGTATACCAGAGCGCCCAGCAGCCGAAACCGATCAGCACCACCAGCGGCACGAGGAAGTTCCACACGCTGCCGCGTCCTTCAGGGACTTCCCCCAGGTCGTCTTCCACGCTGGAAAGCGGCGTGTCTCCGGGCGCTATCAGCTCGCCCGTTTCGCCGGCTCGCACCTCCGCTTTGCGCATGGAGGCGAAGTCGCCCATCAGGATGATCATGGGAACGGAGATCAGGCACAGCAGGGAATAGAAGTTCCAGGGGATGGACTGCAAAAATACCCAGTAGGGCTTTTCGTCGGTCAGGCTGATGACGGCGAAAGCGCCGGCAATCAGGGAGACCTGGTAGCCGATCCAGTCCGAAACGGGGCCGATGGTTGCCATGGGGGCGGAGGTGGCGTCCATGACCCAGGCGAGCTTTTCCCGGGAGACGTTCTGCTTGGCGGTCAGTTCGCGCGAGGCGTTGCCGACGATGACCGAGTTGACGTAGTCGTTGAAGAAGATCAGCACGCCGAGCGCCCAGGTCAGCAGCAGAGAGCCCCGGGAGGTGGAGATTTTCCCGGACAGCCACTGGGCCAGCGCCTGGGAGCCGCCCGTGCGGTGCATGAAGGCGGCCCCGGCCCCGAGCAGAGAGACGAGCACCAGAAAGCGGGCGTTCCACTCATCGGTCATGACCGCGGCGAACCAGTCGAAGGTCTGGGCGATGCCCGTAATCGGGTTGCCCGTCAGGATCCAGCCGCCTATCCAGATGCTCACAAACAGCGAGATGTTGACTCGCCGGGTCGCGAGGGCAAGCGCTACCGCAAAAAGCGGGGGCAATAGCGAGATGAAAGCGTCCACGGCCGGCCTCCTGGGCGTTGTTTTTTTGCTGTCTGTCTATTGATCCTAGTCAGCCCTGTCGGGATGAACAATTCGCTTGCCTGCTACTTTAGTGGGCGTAGTGGCCAGGGCGGGCCGGGTGACGGTATCCGGCCTGGAATAGCCGTTCAAGAAAATGCCGGGTCTGGTACCGTGAAGAGGTCGGAGGACGCTATAAGGCCTGCGGCAGTCCGCTCTCGCAATGGCAGTCGCCCTCAATCGGTTCGGAGCCCTCATGCCGGAAAGAAAAACGCTTCTGATTATTACGCACGCGCCGTCTCCCAATACGCAGAGGCTGTCCCGCGCCATTACCAGCGGCGCGTCGGATGCCGACATCGACAACGTCGCCGTGCGGTCGTTGGCACCGCTTGATACTCAGCCCGACGACATCAACAACGCCGATGCCGTTATCTTGGGCACCACGGAAAATCTTGGCTATATGGCCGGTTTAATGAAGGACGTATTTGACCGCTGTTATTACCCGTGCCTGGAGAAAAACGAGGGGATGCCGTTCGCGTTTTATGTTCGGGCCGGCCACGATGGCACCGGCACAAGGCGAGCGATTGAGAGTATTACTCAGGGAATGAGCTGGAAGCTGGTGCAGGAGCCTCTGATTTGCCGGGGCGAGTTTCAAAAAGACTTTGTCGAACAGTGTGAAGAGTTGGGGCTATTGATGGCGGCAAGTTTAGAGGCCGGCGTTATCTGACGAGCGCTTGTGGGCTCACACCAAGTCATCCTATGAAGCGCTCATACAAAAAAGCAGCCCCTGCAAGGGGCTGCCGTTTACCCATCCGTATTATCTATCGTGCCGTAAAAAGCGGCGCGCCGAGCGATCAGCGCCGGCGTAAAATAATGCCCTGGTCGCCCACGGCGTAGACGGCGCCGCCCCGGGTGGCGATCACCGAGCGCAGGCCGCGCTCGGTGCCGGTGGGCTCGCTTTGCCACTGGCCGCCTTCCAGGCGTACCGCGCAGCCGTGGGTGCCCACGGCGTAGACGCCGGCGGCGGCGGAGCCGGAAATCGATAACAGGTCGTCGCGCACGCGGATGGGCAAAAGGTTCCAGCGCTGGCCGTTGAAGTGGGCCAGGGTGCCGGAGAGCCCTACGGCGTAGATATTGTCCAGGGCGTCGCCCCAGACGCCGTAGAGGAAGTTCTCCGTGCCGGCGGCGAAGTCGGTCCAGTCGCGGCCGTTGTAGCGCAGCACCAGGCCAAAATCGCCCACGGCGAGCAGGTGCTCGTCGTCCATGCCCCAAAGATGGTAAAGCGCCGAGGCGGTGCCGCTGGGCAGGCGCTTCCAGCCCAGGCCGTCGAAGTGCAGCACCAGGCCTTCGTCGCCTACGGCGAAGATCGAGTCCGGGCGGGTGCCCCACATGGAGAGAATGGTGACGTCCAGGTGCAGATCAAAGTGCAGCTGCCAGTCATGGCCGTCGAAGCGGAAAATGCGCCCGAACTGGCCGGCGGCGTAGAGCCCGCCACGGCCTGCGTCCCACACGCAGTGCAGGTTGAGCTCGGTGGGCGCGGGAAGCTGCTCCCACTGCGCACCGTTCCCGGCCAGGCGCAGCACCGTGCCCGCTTCGCCGCAGGCGTAGCACACGCCCTGGGGCGTTTCCCAGAGGTTCCACAGCTGGCGGTCGGTGGGCGAGTCCATGGCCTCCCAGCGGGGCTTGCGGGCCTCGGCGCTCACCGCCGGGGCGAGGGCGTCGATGAAGTCCGGCGCGGCGGTCATGATGGTGCCGAAGTCGCCGACCACCAGCGCCTCGCCGGTGGAGAGCGCCACGATATCCATCAGATCGTGGTGGCAGTTGCTCTCCAGCTGATAGAGCCGCGGCTTGCGGGTGGCAAAACGGGCTCCGGTCAGATAATCGCGCAGGTAGAACAGATAGCCGCGGTCGCCGACGATCAGCACGCCGTCCTTGTACGGCCGCAGCGAGCGCAGCCGCGGCATCGGCGTGTCGACCTCGACGGCCTCGAAACGGCCGCCTGCGTAACTCACCAGCTCGCCGCGAAAGCCGCCCTGGTCGATGAAGTAGCGCCCGCCGCCGAGGAGCAGAGTGTCGTCGTCGACCACCAGCAGGGTCTGAAAGCCGGAGCCCAGCGGGCAGTCCAGCGCTTCCCAGCCGCCGCCTGGCGGGCGGTGGAGGACGGTGCCTTCGCCGCCGGCAGCGTAGACGCTGCCGTTCGGGGTACAGGCGACGGCGCGCAGGTTGATATAGGTGGGGCTTTTTTCCCGCTGCCAGGCGTCGCCGTCGTAGTGCAGGATCATGCCGTCGTCGCCCACCGCCCAGGCCTGGCCATTGGCGTTGCCGTCGATGGCAAAAAGCGGCGTGTTTTCTGCGCAGGGGGTAAAAGCCTGGCTCTCGTCGTCGATGACGCCGCCGCGCTGCTGCGTCCAGCGGGTGCCGTCAAAGTGCAGAATGCAGCCCATCCAGCCCACGGCGAAGAGGCTGTCCCGGGATAGCCCCCAGATATCGTGGAGCGGCAGATTGCCGGGGGTTGCCATGGGCTTCCACAGTCGACCGTGTGCGTCGGTCTGGCCGTCGAAGTGCAGCACCATGGCTTCGTCGCCGACGACGAAGACCTCGCCGTCGCCGGCCCAGCCGGACCACAGCACGTCGCCGTCGCCGGCGCCGACTTCGGGCACGCGGTGCCAGGCCGCGCGCTGGGGAGCGTTGGGGTTGGCGCCGTCGAGCAGCTGGCGAAAGAAGCGACGGCGATCCGGATTGGCTGTCTGGGTCATGAAAGCGTCCTGGCGAAGAGCAAAGAGGGTTACTGCCGCAGCAGATCGGCCAGCTGGCCGCGCAGCTCGTCCTGCTGGTCCCGGGGCAGGTCGGCAATGGCGGCGTCGAAGTCGCTGCCGGCGCCCTGTTCCAGGGTATCAAGGGAAGCCACGGCGGCCTCGGCAAACATCGCCCGGGCGTGTTCGACGCAGGCGTCGATCACCGGCGCAAACGCTTTGGCCTCGGGACTTTCCGGGGCGTCGATGACGACGGGGCGGCCGCTATCCGAGCCGCTGGCCAGCGCCGGCGACAGCGGAATCTGCGCAAGCGATTCAATGTCGTGTTCGGCCAGCGCTTCGGCCAGGTGGGCCCGGGGGAAGAGATGAAACTCGCCGCTGCAGTGCGGGCAGACGACGCCGGACATGTTCTCCACCGCGCCGAGCAGGGGCAGGCTGCGCTCCTGGCAGAAGCGCACCGCCTTGAGGCTGTCCATCAGCGCCACTTCCTGGGGCGTGGTGGCGAGCAGGGCGGCAACGTCCTGGCCTTCGAGCATGTCGGCCAGGGTAATCAGCTCGTTGCCGGTGCCCGGGGGCATGTCGACGACGAGGTAGTCCAGCGGCCCCCAGTCAAACGAGCCGACCAGGTGGTGCATGAAGTCGTGCTTGTAAGCGTCGCGCCAGACGATGGGGGTGTCGTCGGTTTCCATCATGAAGGCCAGCGAGCCCACCTTGACCGGATGCTCGATGCCCTCGGCGTGAAACGCCTGGGTGGAAAGCCCTTCCTGGCTCAGGCGGATGCGCTGGCCGGCAAAGCCGAAAAAGCGGCTCTGGTTGGGGCCGTGGATGTCGGCATCGGCAACGCCCACGCGGTAGCCCCGGGCGGCGAGCCCGGCAGCGACGTTGGCCGACACCGTGCTCTTGCCCACGCCGCCCTTGTTGGCCATGACCAGCAGGATCTGACCGATCTGGCCCAGGCGCGACTCGATCAGGTGCTTCTCGTGCGCCGGCTTGTCGAGGCTGCAGGTGCTCTCGTGGGGGCAAAACTGGCAGGAATGGCCGCGGCCGCAGTCGGCCGGGGCCAGCGCCAGAGGGTCGCGCTCATCGGGCGAGAAATGGGAAACCGACATCGTCGTTACCTCGTTAACCTTCTGTTGATGTCTCGGCGTCTTCGCCAACGCCGGTATCCAGCATGATCCAGGTGTGGGTCACGCGCTTATTGCCGTCGCGCTCGTTGTCGCTGCCTTGCCACAGGGCGAAGCCCATGGGCACGGTGTCGCGATCAAGGTCGACGCTGTGCTCGTCGTCTTTCACGTCGAGGGGGCGCGACATTACCACATGCCATTCGCTGTTGGCGCGGTTTTCCTCGGTGATGTAGGCGCTGGCCCCTTCCACGTTCTGCGCGGGCAGGGTGGTGGTGCTGCCGTAGCCGCCGGCGGCGAGGTTGTCGATCTGCTCTTCGTGGTCGGCGCGCCAGTACCAGATGTTGACCGGATTGTCCGGCCCCGAGCCCATCATGTACGAGGTGTCCGCGCCGTTGATGGCAAACTGCACCGCCACGCCGTCGCGAAAGGCGTCCACGGTGGTGCTGTCGTCCCGGGTGGCGTCCTTCCAGCGCAGGCGGAGATAAAAGCGCTCGTCGGTGCGGGCGACCTGGAAGTACAGCTGCTTGCCGGCTTCGATCTCGTCGGCGAAACGCAGCTTGACCGACTGATGCACCGGCGGCGCGGGCTGCAGGGCGGTGCGATAGGTGGGCAGGCGATCCCAGATCAAATCGTCGGGGTCGTCCTGGGTGCGCAGGTAGATATTGCCCGGCACCGTGGCCACCTTGACGATATCGCCGGGCTTGACTTCGGTGACGTTGGGGTCGCGCTCGTCATGGTCCGCCAGGGCCCCGGTGGCGGCAGTGGCGAATGCCAGCGCGGCCGTGCCGAATAACAAGTGACGCAGTTTCATGGCATGTTCCTCAACGGTGTAGGGATGCCGGGCGAAAATCGCCCGGAGCGCGGGGTGAGCGGCGCTCAGTCCCACATGGCCTGGTTGGCAGCGCCGGCCGCCGCCTTGCTGCCCGGCGCCGGGCAGGGGCCCGCCTGGGCTTCGAGCCTGGCACGCTGGCGATCGGCCCAGTCGGGCAATACTTCGATCAGATGGGCCAGGGTGGCATCCAGCCCCTGGTCGGCGGCGTCGGCGTAGCTGGCCTTGACCGCGTGCAGCAGCGGAGCCAGGTGGCGGGCGATGAAGTCGCGCCGGGCGCGGCGATAGGGCGAGGCATCTCGGCCGTCGGCGTCGGCCCGGGACTCCAGATGGCAGAGCAGCGTGCAGAACTCGAGCATGGTCGCCAAATGGTCGGGCTCGTCGGTATGTCCTTCGTCGCCCTGGGCCGCCTGGAGGTCGAAGTGGCGATAAAAGGCCTGGACGTTGAGCATGTAGCTGCCGGGGGTCTGTCCGGCAAGCAGCGCCTCGTAGGCGTTGGCCACCAGCGGTACCCGGGGCTTGCCGCGCCGGCCGTGGATAAAGGTCGCCATGTAGCCGACCTCCAGCGCTTCAAGGCTGGCGCTCGGGGGGAGCGCCGGCCAGGCCTCGCCGGTGAGCGTTTGCCAGGCCGGGTCCAGGGTGGCGCTCAGGCGGCCGTCTTCCAGCGCCTGCTGGGTTTCGGCCAGCGGGTAGCTCAGCAGCACCGCGGCGAGGCGATAAAGCGTCGCTTCGGCGGCCAGGTGCGCGGCCTCGGGCGAGGCCGCGGGAGCGACGGTTGATTGGGTCATGGCGCCTCTCCCTCAGCTCAGCTTGAACATTTCGGCGTGCTTGAAGCCGATCAGGGTATCCATCAGCTCGCTTTCCTTGCCGTCGGCCTTGGCCTGGCGGGCCTCGGCCAGCGTGTCCAGCACTTCGCCCACTCGGGGGCCGAAGAGGCTTTCCAGGTAGTCGAGCGGAATGCGCGACTCGTCGAGCTCCTCGCCGTTGGGGCCGATTTTGGGCGGCGAGGTCGGCGGCACGTAGAAGACGTTGGGCTGGGTGCCCCACTCGGCGTGCAGCGGCAGGGCGACCTTGTGCTTGTCCACCAGCATGTGGATGGGGCCGTCCTCGTCGTCGCGGTAGCCGATCCAGCGGATACGGCCGACACACTGCTGGGCGCAGGCGGTGGGCAGGCCCTTCTCGATGCGCGGGTAGCAGAAGATGCACTTCTCCGACTTGGAGATCTGCTCGTTGAAGTAGATCTTCTTGTAGGGGCAGGCGTTGACGCAGTAGCGATAGCCCCGGCAGCGCTCCTGATCCACCAGCACGATACCGTCTTCCTGGCGCTTGTAGATGGCGTTGCGCGAACAGGCCGCCAGGCACGCCGGGTTGGCGCAGTGGTTGCAAAGCCTGGGCAGGTAGAAATAGTAGCTGTTGGGATAGTCGCCTTCGCCCTCGTCTTCGTCCCAGTTGGCCCCCCAGGTGGGTTTGACGTTGGGCCTGAGCCAGGGGTCGGTGCCGGTCATCAGCGCCTCGGAGTAGTTGTACTCCCAGGGAATACCGTAGTCTTCCTGGCTTGGCTGGCGGCCCAGGCGCAGGGCGCCGTCGTCGTCAAAGCCGCCGCCCATGTTCTGGTAGTCGCGCGGATAGCCAAGCCCGGGCTGGGTCTCCACGTTGTTCCAGTACATGTGTTCGCGGCCGTTGCGGTTGGTCCACATCAGCTTGCAGGCGGCGGTACAGGTCTGACAGCCGATGCATTTGTTCAAATCCAGCACCATGCTGAGTTGGCGTTTGACAGCCATGGGTATCTCCTCTTAAACGGCGCGCGGCTCGGCAATGTCTTCCGCCCTGGCAAGCTCGATGTCGTAGCAGCTTTCGTGGATATGCTGGTTGGCGTTCCACATGGCGTAGATGAATTTCAGGTGTCCCCAGCCGCCGACCAGCTCCAGCGGCTGCAAAAAGACGGCGTTGGACATGTTCATGTTCTTGCGCTGAATGTACTGGTGCGGCTCCCAGCCGTGCTCCATCATGATCGAGTCCACGGGGATGCTGGGGTAGAACTTGGCCTGGGCGAAGAACTCGCCGACGCCGTTGAACAGCCGCACTCGGTCGCCGTCCTTGATGCCGCGCTCGTCGGCGAGCTGCGGGTTGATGTAGATGTTGGGCTCGCCGCGCTGCAGGCGCAGAAGGTACTTGTTGCTGCGCCAGTTGGAGTGAATGCCCCAGCGCGCGTGCGGCGAGTAGAAGTGCAGCGGGTAGTTGGAGGCCTCCGGGCCGGCGTAAAGGCGCGCGGTGGGTACGGTGGACTCCAGCTGCTCGAAGCGCGGGTGGTCGCAGTAGAAGGTAATCCGCCCGGTCAGGGTGTCGTAGGGCTTTTTGCCGTCGGTCTGCGCGGTGAAGGGGTTGTACGGCTCGTCGGGCTTGAGCGGCTGGTTGCTGCCGGCGTGCTCGTTCATCACGATAAAGCCCCGCTCGGCGGCCTCTTCCAGCGTCACGCCGCCAAACTCCGGCGAATCCTCGACGATGTGCTTGAGCACGTCGTGGTCGGTGTTGAGCGTACCCTGGCGGGTAAAGTCGTCGTGAATGGTGTGCAGGTCCCGAGTCACGTCGCCGTCCTCGATGGGGCCGATATCCCGGGCGATGGCGCGCTCCTGAATCTTCTGGGTCAAAAGGGCCATGATGTCCCAGTCGGGCTTGGACTCGCCTACCGGCGGCACCGACTGGGTAAAGATGTTGGCAAAGCGGTGGTAGCCCTGGGTACGGATGTCCCAGGCCTCGTAGTGGCTGGCCGCGGGCAGGATGTAGTCCGCCCACTCGGCGGTGGAGTCCATGCGCACGTTGATGTTGACGTAGAGCTCGCTTGCCTGGCGCAGGTGCTCATCGCGGTAGGTTTCCGACATCTTGTTGCGGCGGAAGGTGTTGTCGGCAATCGATATCATGCCCTTGATCTCGCCGTAGTAGGGCATCCAGCCTTCGTCGATGGACTCCTGCATCATTTCTTCCATCTCGTCGAGATCGAAGCCCACGCGCTCCTTGAGCTTGGCGTTGTCGAAGTGCTGGCGCGCGCCTTCCATCATGCCGCCGCGCAGAAACTCGCCCAGGCCGCCGGGCTCCAGCCGTGCGGACTTGCCTTCAAAGCCGGCAAGCTCGTTCCAGCGCGGATGGTTCCAGGCCACCCAGGAAGTATCCAGCCCGCCGGTGCGACCGCCGTGGCCGGTCAGTGCCAGCGTCAGCGCGTAGCCCCAGCAGGTGTAGAGGCAGTTGGAGTAGCTGGAGGTGATGTAGCCCAGCATGATGATGGCCTTGTTGGCCGCCGCCAGGTGGCGGGCTTCCTGGCGCACCATGCCCGGGTGAATATTGGTGGTGGCCTGGGTTTCTTCCGGAGTGAACTTGGCCGCCTCGCGCTTGACCTGCTCGAACACCGTGGTGACGCGAATGCCGTCGAAGTCGAATTCGCCTTCGATGGCCGGGTCTACGTCGCCGAGCTTGAGCGTCTTGTCGTCGTCGCCCATGGAGCCCTTGGCCTTGACGCCCTGACCGCTGTTCAGATCCCAGTGATAGAACACCTCGTCGGAGCCGTTCTCGACCAGATCGGCCTCGCGCAAGAGCTTGCCGTTGTCCACGCGCACCAGCATGGGCAGGTCGGTCTGCTCCTTCATGAAGGCCGGCTTGAAGAGTTTTTCTTCGATGATGACGTTGACCAGCGACATCGCCAGGAAGGGGTCGGTGCCCTGCTTGATCGGCATCCACAGGTCGGTGTGAATCGAGCTGGGGTTATAGTCCGGCGCGGTGCTGGTGATGCGCGCGCCGTTGTACTTGGCTTCCCAGATGTAGTGGGCATCGGGAATCCGGGTGGCGTTGGGATTGATCATGCCGAGCATGATGTAGTCGGCGTCGAACCAGGCGTCCGAAGTGAAGCTTTCCAGCGGGTTGCCGTAGGCCAGGTGGGCGCCGGTCAAAAGATCGCCGACCACGGTGAAGCCGTCGAGCTGAATGCCGCCGACCAGGGCGGCAAAGCGCGCGGGGCCGGACTGGCGCACCATGGTCTGGTTGCCCGAGCCCTGGTGGGTCTTGAGCTTGCCCGGGCCGTATTTCTCGAAGATGTCGATGATCTTGTCGGCGACTTCCTCGGTGGCCTGATCCCAGGAAATGCGCTGCCATTTGCCCTCGCCGCGCTCGCCGGCGCGCTTGAGCGGGTAGCGCAGGCGGTCGGCTTCGTACATGGCGGTGGAGTGGATCGCGCCCTTCTGGCATCCCCGGGGGTTGGCGTCGGGGACGTTGGGGTTGACCTGGGGGTACTTGGCGATCTGCTCCTCGCGGATGACGATGCCGTCCTTGACGTAGACGTTCCAGGCGCAGTTGCCCATGCAGTTGATGCAGTGGGCGGCGTGGCCTACGCTGTCCCAGGTCCACTCGTTGCGGTACAGGTCTTCCCAGCTGCGGTAGGGGTATTCGCTTGCCAGGGTATCGCCGATTGGTTCTAGCCGGTTGAGCGCCCAGACGTTGCCGCTGAGCATGGCGCCGGTGCCGGTCAGTCCCAGGCCTTTCAGGAAGTCACGACGCTTTACCTTCCACATCCCCATGGTTTTCTCCTCGTCTGCTGCTACCGCCAGGGTGCCGGGCTGTCGCCTGATGCCGGCGCTCATCTGACCGGGTGGCCATGCTTGGGTAACAAAATCGATTAATGCGCTTATCAGGATGGGCGCAGAATACCATCGCCGCCCGGAGGCTCGATAGAACGCGATCGGCTTTTCGTGGCGATGGTTGACGTGAGTCAAGCATTGGAAGATAGCGACTTCGATGCCGCTTGCTGCCCGGGAAAAGTCGCTGTTTAATGACGGCCAAGAGTGGCCTGTCAGCCATTAGCCCAATAGGGAGAGCACTATGAGAACCATTCCGCAGGCAGCGCTGGCCGCTGCCATCATGTTGAGCACCGCCGCGCTTTCCGGTACCGTCGTGGCAGACGGCGATCCGGAAGCCGGAGAGGGGAAAGTGGCTGCCTGTGCCGCCTGCCACGGCCAGGACGGCATGGCCTCGGCCGACACCTATCCCAACCTGGCCGGCCAGTCGGCTACCTACCTGAAAAGCGCGCTGACGGCCTACCGCGAAGGCAACCGCAAGGGCGGCATGTCCTCGGTCATGGAGCCTCAGGCAGCGAGTTTGTCGGACGAGGATATCGCCGATATCGCCGCGTACTACAGCCAGCAACAACCGGACTGCGCCAGCGCCGACGACGAGGGCTGAGGCCGGGCTGTCCCGCGGCTGCCAACGTCCGTGGGGCGGCGATATTAGCTACCAATCGATGCCAGAAAGCGCCAGTTTGGCGAAGCTGGCGTTTTCCATGCTCGCCTGCCTGCCGGGCAGGCTCTCCTTGGCTTACGCCCGTCGCCTTGCGACACGGCCGTATCAAAGATGCTTCAGCTGCGACTCGCTGCGGCCAGTACATGGCGAAGCGAGCTGGCGCTCTTCTCCTGCCTTCACTCTCCTGCTTGCTCTTCGCAATATTATATAAAGTTGAAAGTTGACCCTCATTTAAATAATGAAGTGGGGTCAATATATCTATATCAGGGAGTTTGTTGAACTCCCTTTTTTTGTGTGATATCAATTTATCTTTATCGCCATTAGAAGTTAAGGTAATTGAATGTCCGGAAGGAGTTCTTTATAGTAGCTTCCTTTGTTAGGGCGAGTTTGTGGTTTCTTGACATCTTTTCGCCCTTATGAAATATTTCGGCTTTTTTTAGATGTCGGCACAAATGCTAATTATTGTGTCTATTAATTTATGCTGTCTTGAAGAAGGTTTGGTGAATGAAAGAAGTGAAATGTTCAGCAGTTAAAGCAGGAATTACTCGCCGCTCTTTTCTGGGGATGGGGGGCGCGTTAGGCGTCGCTGCCACCTCGGCCGGCTCCCTTGTTCTTCCTGCTTTCGCCAGCGAAACGGCTACCCCGGCGCGCGGCGGGCACTTCCGTCTAGGGCTTTCACGCGGCTCCACCAGCGATACTCTGAATCCGGCGCACTTCGCTGATGTCTTCATGCAAAGCCTTGGCTTTGCCATTCATAACTATCTCACCGAGATTGATGAGGAAGGTCAGCTCAAGGGCGAGCTGGCTGAAAGCTGGGAGCCCAGTAAAGATGCCAAACAGTGGGTTTTCCAGCTGCGTGAAGGGGTAACTTTCCATGATGGCCGTTCTTTAACCTCTGAAGACGTTGTCGCTTCCTTTAATCATCACCGCGGCGACGATTCAACTTCAGCCGCCAAGGGTATGGTGGATCCGATTGAAAGTATTACTACGGATGGTCCACATAAAGTTGTGTTTACCCTGAAAGAAGGTAATGCTGACTTTGCCTACATTACCTCCGACTACCATTTGGCCATTCTTCCTTCAAATGAAGGAAAGATTGATCCCGCTTCGGGTATTGGCTGCGGTGGTTTTAAACTAAAAAGTTTTGAACCCGGCGTCGAAGCCGTGGTCGAGCGCAATCCCGATTACTGGAAGTCCGATCGGGCCTGGTTTGACAGCGTCAGCTTCTTGTCCATTACCGATGAAGCTGCGCGGACCAATGCGCTGCGGACCGGTCAGATCGATGCCATGGACAGAGTCGATCTGAAAACCGTCAATCTGCTGGAAATGGATCCTGATATTCAGGTGAATACGGTAGAAAGCGATCAGATCTATTACTTTCCCATGAACGTCCAGGCCAAGCCTTTTGACGACAACAACGTGCGTTTGGCGCTCAAGCATGCGGTCGACCGGGAGGATATGGTCGAGCGGGTGCTCAAGGGCTATGGTCGGGTCGCCAACGACCATCCAATCGGCGGCTCCTATCGTTACTTTGCCGATCTGCCCCAGCGCCAGTATGACCCTGACAAGGCGCGCCACTATTTGAAAAAGGCCGGCTACGATTCGCTGAATCTCGATCTGAGCACGTCGGATGCGGTCTTTACCGGTGCGGTCGACGCGGCCGTGCTTTACAAGGAGCATGCGGCTGACGCCGGGATCAATATCAATGTCATCCGCGAACCGGCAGACGGCTACTGGGAAAACGTCTGGATGAAGCGTCCCTGGTGCATGTCCTATTCAAGCCCCCGGGGGACGGCAGACTGGTTCTTCTCTCAGTATTTTGCAGGCGATGCCAGCTGGAACGATACTAACTGGAACAACGATCGCTTCAATCATTTGCTGAACGAAGCGCGCTCGGAGCTTGACGAAGAGCGCCGGGCGCAGATGTACGCGGAAATGCAGTCGTTGATCCATGAGCAGGGCGGCCGGGTATCGCCGATGTTTTCCAGCTATGTCAGCGCGGCCAATAGAAAGGTCGGACACGGACGCATCGGTACCAACCGCGACATGGACGGTAATCGGATCGCGGAACGCTGGTGGTTCAAGGGCTGATCATGGATAAGTTATTGCTGACAGTTGCCAAGCGAGTGGGGCTTGGCCTGATTACCCTGTGGATCATATCGCTGCTGATCTTTCTGGCGGTCGAAATGCTGCCGGGCGATATCGCAACGGAAATCCTCGGTCAGATGGCAACGCCGGAAACGGTGGCTTCCATTCGCGAAAAGCTGGGTCTCGAGCAGCCGCTTCATGTTCGCTATTGGGATTGGATGCTGGGCATTTTCCAGGGGGATTTCGGCCAGTCGCTTGCCACTGACCGTGACGTGATGGATATGCTGGATTCCCGGCTGGTCAATACGCTTTATCTCGCCGGCTTTGCCGCGGCGGTCTCTGTTCCACTGGCGTTGGCGCTCGGCATTACCGCGGCGCTTTACCGTAACTCGGTGGTGGATCGTGCCGTGTCGATGTTTACCTTGTCCGCCATCTCCATGCCGGAGTTCTTTATTGCCTACGTGCTGATCCTGTTTGTGGCGGTTCAGCTTGGCTGGGTACCGAGCATGTCGAAGGTGGAAGTGGGCATGCCCTTTTGGGAACGGCTGCACATGACGCTGCTGCCCGCGCTGGCGCTGACCTTTGTCACCTGTGCTCACATGATGCGCATGACGCGAGCCGCACTGATCAATCTGCTATCGAGCTCTTATATAGAGATGGCCCGGCTCAAGGGCCTTGGCGCCTGGCAAGTGATTATCCATCATGCCCTGCCGAATGCCTGGGCACCTATCGTCAACGTGATTGCCATGAACCTGGCCTACCTGATCACCGGCGTTGTAGTGGTGGAAATAGTGTTTGTGTACCCGGGGCTTGGCCAGCTGATGGTTGATTCGGTTTCCAAGCGGGATTTGCCGGTAGTGCAGGCGGCGAGCCTGATTTTTGCGGCCACCTATATTCTTTTCAACCTCGTTGCTGACGTGATTGCCATTGTCAGTAACCCCAAGTTATTGCACCCAAAATGACACATACTGCGTATTCCCCCACCGAAGGGTCCGGGGCCGCGCCACCGTTGCCGCGGCCGTCTCTGGGCTTCAGGCTGTATCGCTCGCTGGCAGAAGCGCCACTGACAGGCCAGATCAGCCTGCTCATTATTCTCTTTTACCTGTTTGTGATTGTTCTGGCGCCGTGGCTTGCGCCCTATGGCGAAGCTACTGTCGTGGGCGGGGCGTTCGAGCCCTGGGGCAGCTCCTATCTCCTGGGTACCGACAGTCTCGGACGGGATATTTTCAGCCGTTTGATTTATGGCGCGCGCAACACCGTCGGCATGACCTTTCTCATCACCGTCCTGACGTTTGTGCTGGGTTCGTCGGTGGGCATTGTGGCGGCGGTTCTCGGCGGCTGGGTCGATCAGATTCTATCCCGTGTTGTCGACATCCTGATGTCCATTCCGCTGCTGATATTTGCGCTACTGCTGCTAATGATCTTTGGTAGCTCGATCCCGGCGATGATACTGATCGTCTCCTTTCTGGAATCGACGCGTGTTTTCCGGCTTGCCCGGGCAGTCAGCATGAACGTGGTGGTAATGGACTATGTCGAAGCCGCTCGGCTGCGGGGTGAAGGGCTATTGTGGATCGTTCGCCGAGAAGTCCTGCCCAATATCCTGGCGCCGCTGTTTGCCGAATTCGGGCTGCGCTTCTGCTTTATCTTTCTGCTGGTCAGCTCGCTGAGCTTCCTCGGACTGGGCCTTCAGCCGCCAACGGCAGACTGGGGGGCCATGGTGCGTGAAAATGCCATGCTGATTACCTTTGGCAAGTTCACGCCGCTATTACCCGCCGCCGCGATCGCCGTATTGACGATTTCCGTCAACCTGGTTGTGGACTGGTTTTTGAACAAGGCAAGCGGGCTTTCAAAATGACGCATGGCAACAGCAAGACAACGGATAACGACATTCTGCAAATCCGCCACCTGGTGATCGAAACGGATAGCAAAAAGAACCCCAGGCAGCTGGTCAAAGGCGTGAGCCTCGGCTTGCATCGCGGCGAGGTGCTGGGGGTTATCGGCGAATCCGGGGCGGGTAAATCCACCATCGGTCTGGCGAGCCTTGGCTATGCCCGCGACGGCTGCGTGATCGCCGGGGGCGAGGTCATATTCAACGGGGTTGATCTCCTTCAGCTCTCCGAACGGGAAAAGCGCGCATATCGAGGTCGCCATATTGCCTACGTTGCCCAGAGTGCGGCGGCGGCTTTTAATCCGGCCCACAGGCTGATCGATCAGTATGTGGAAGCGGCGGTCTACCACGGGGTGTGTAGCGCAGCAGAGGCTCGGGCGGAGGCGGTTGAACTATACCGGGAAATGGGGCTGCCGGAACCCGAAACGTTTGGCCAGCGCTATCCGCATCAGGTATCCGGGGGCCAGCTGCAGCGTGCCATGGTGGCAACCGCGATGGCCTGCCGGCCGGATATTCTGGTGTTCGACGAACCCACCACGGCGCTTGACGTCACGACGCAGATTGAAGTGCTGGCGGCTATCAGGGCGACTATCCGCCTGCACAATACGGCCGCTTTGTATATTACTCACGATCTGGCCGTGGTGGCCCAGCTGGCCAACCGCATTATGGTATTGCGCAACGGCGAGCTGGTTGAAGAGGGTGATACCCGGGCCCTGCTGGAAGCGCCAGCGGAGGACTACACCCGCCAGCTGGTGAGTGTGCGTCACCTGCACAAGGAGGCCTCGCCGGCCGGGACACCGGTCATGACGCTGAGTGGTCTATCGGCCGAATACAAGCGAGGCGTGCCGGTGCTGAACGATGTCTCGTTGCAGGTGGACCTGGGCCGGACGGTGGCCATTGTCGGGGAGTCCGGGTCTGGAAAGAGCACGCTTGCCCGGGTGGTGACCGGCCTGTTGCCGCCAGTCGAAGGGAGCGTGAAACTGCACGAAGCGCCGCTGTCGCCCCAGCTTAAGCATCGGGACAAAGACACCTTGCGCCGGCTGCAGATGATATATCAGCTCCCGGATACCGCGCTCAACCCCCGCCAGAAGGTCGAAGAGATCATTGGTCGTCCGCTGCAGTTTTATCTGGGCCTTCAGGGGTCGGATAAGCAGCAGAGGATCGAAGAGCTATTGGCCATGACGTACCTGGATAGTTCTTTCATGGAAAGCTATCCGTGGCAGCTCTCCGGCGGGCAGAAACAAAGGGTGTGTATTGCCCGGGCGCTGGCCGCTAATCCGGATATTATCATCTGCGACGAGGTAACTTCGGCGCTGGACCAGATCGTGGGCGAGCAAATTCTGTCTTTGCTGATGGAGCTGCAGCGGGACTTGAACATGTCTTATCTGTTCATCACCCATGATCTGGCCACGGTGGATGCCATCGCAGACGAGGTCGTGGTCATGCAGCACGGCCGAGTGGTCGAGCAGGGGGCGAAGCAGGATGTGTTTACGCCTCCGCACGTCGACTATACCCAGCGGCTGCTCAACTCGGTGCCGGATATGGACCCTGCCTGGCTGGATCGTGTCCTGGCGGCTGACTAACGAGAGGCCCTGGCCTTGTTGATGAGCCAGGCGCGTATCTTGTCGATCGCTTGCGTGGACGGCTTTTGCGTATCGCGGAGCAGCCAGTGACCGCTCTCGGTTCGCAGCTCGATGTCGGAAAGGCGGACCAGTTCGCCTTCCCGAAGCGTCGCTCGGATCAATGACAGGGGAGCGAGCAGCAGACCGCCGCCGGCCTTGGCCGCTTCCAGCGCGAGAATAAAGCTGTCAAACCGCAGCACCGGGTTGGATAGCGGAGCAATACCGGCGTGGGCACACCAGTCTGACCACCCTGCTCGCGCGCCGGCAAGGGCGATGACCGGGAGGTTACGCCAGTCACCCGTACTGTTTGCCAATGCCGGTGCGCATACCGGTACCAGCACGTCCTCAAGCAGCAGCGTTGCCTCCGTGCCGGGCCAGGGCCCGTTGCCGTAGCGAATTTCAAGGTCGGCATCTTCGACGGTGTAATCCACCGGCCGCTGAATGCTGACGATGGACAGGTTGATTCTGTCGTCCAGCCGGCGCAGCTCGGGCAGTAAAGGCGCAATCCACGCAGCCACGAAAGACACCGGGCTGGAAAGCGAGACGGACTGCGACTGGTCGTGAGCAAACAGGTCCCGGGTGGAAGCGGCGATGGTCTGAAAAGCCGAGCGGACGTGGGGCAGATAAGCAGCGCCGTCAAGCGTCAGTTCCACGCCTCGGGGCAGGCGCTGGAACAGCTCGGTTGCCAGGTGCAACTCCAGGTTGCGGATCTGTTGGCTGATGGTCGCCTGGGTTCGGCTAAGCTCCGTCGAGGCCAGGGTAAAGCTTTCCAGCCGGGCTGCCGCCTCAAAGGCCTGGAGCCAGTTGAGGGGCGGGATGTGCTGGTTGGTGTCAGGGGACGTCATGGCACCTCCTATAGATATTTTATCGTCAAAGGGGTAAAAACGATTATTTTTTTTAGGTCAAAAAGACAAATATCATGACCTGGATCAATTGGCAAATGGAGTCATCATAGATGTTGAGCGTGGACAGTGTTCAATCCCTGAAGCGGGATGAAGGCATTGAGGTGGTATGGGAAAACGAAAGCCGGGCGCGCTTTCATGCGGTTTGGCTGCGGGACCATGCCCCCGACAAGGACACTCTGGCACCGGGAAACGGCCAAAGGCTCATCCGGGTTCAGGATATTCCTGCCGACGTGCGGATTGAGGCTGTATCGCGTAAAGATGACGGGAAAATCAGCGTGACCTTCGGCCCCGAAAACAAGACCGTAGCGTTTGATGCCGACTGGCTGTGGGCGAATCGTTATGATCGGCCGGAGTTGGCCAGTCGGGCGCCGGGGTGGACGCGCAAGGAAGTCGTACGCTGGGGATCCGAGCTGGAGCCGGAGCTACCCGTTGAAAGCTTTGAAAAAGCGCGCGAGCAGGGTGTCGAGCTCTACCGCTGGCTGCGGGATGTAGACCGCTATGGCGTGGCCAAGATGGTCGATATGCCGGTCGAAAGCGGGGCCATTTGTCAGGTGGTGGACCTTTTCGGGTTTGTTCGTGAAACAAACTATGGCCGCTACTTTGAAGTTCGCACCGAAGTCAACCCGGTGAACCTGGCCTATACCGGCCTGGGGTTGCAGGTTCATACGGACAACCCTTACCGCGATCCGGTACCGACGCTGCAGCTGCTGTCCTGCCTGGACAACTCCGTCGAAGGCGGTGACTCCGTGGTGGTTGACGCTTTCAAGGCCGTCGAAGTGCTGCGTGAGGAAGCGCCGCAGAAATTCGATCTGCTGGCCGGTTATCCCGCCTGCTATACCTATGCGGGGGCGGCAGACGTTTACCTCGCCTCGAAGCGGCCAATGATCGAGCTGGGCCCGGATGGTGAGCTGAAGGCGGTACGCTTCAATAACCGCTCCATCGGGCCATTAACCGAGATCCCCTTCGACAAGATGGCGGCCTATTACGACGCCTACCGGCATCTGGCGGAAATCGTCGAGCGTGCCGAGCTGCAGGTTACCTTCAAGCTGAAGCCCGGTGAGCTGTTTATCGTCGACAATACGCGCGTGCTGCACGGGCGAGTTGCCTACGAGGGGTCAGGTTCCCGCTGGCTTCAGGGCTGCTATGCGGATACGGACAGCCTGCGCTCAAAACTTGCGACGTTGCACCAGGAGTGGGGATAAACGCCATGAGTTTCGAATCGCTTAACGCCGATAATATCGTTGAGTTCATTGCCGATATTTTTTCCCGGCGCGGTGGAGACTCCTATCTGGGGGAGGACGTCACCATGTCGGAGCATATGCTTCAGAGTGCTCGGCTGGCGGAAAAGGCCAAGGCACCGGACACGCTGGTTGCTGCGGCTTTGCTACATGATATCGGCCATTACACCAGCGAGTTTCCCGAAGAGTCACTGGAGCAGGGCCAGGATAACTACCACGAAACCTCTGGTGCTCGTGTACTGCAAGATTTTTTTCCGGAGTCGGTTATCCAGCCTATCGAGCTTCATGTGGCCGCCAAGCGCTACCTGTGTGCCACAAGTGACGACTACTTTTCGCGCCTGTCACCGGCCTCTGTCAACTCGCTCAACGTTCAGGGCGGCCCCATGAGTCGGGAAGAAGTCGAGGAGTTTGAAAAAAATACTTATTATAAAGATGCGCTCAGGCTGCGCGTATGGGACGATGAAGGCAAGGATGCCAACATGGAAACGCCCCCGTTCAGCCACTATATGCCCCTGTTGAAAGGCCTTGTTCAGGAGCATGCCGGGAAGAAAGCCTGATAGACGGGCCTGAATGCTATAACGCAATAAGTCAGAAACGCTATTGCATCTCAAGGGACGCAATAGCGTTTTTTTGTGGAGGTTTTGATGGAGCCAACGGTTGTTGGCCTGGTGCTGATGGCTGCCGTCATGCACGCAGGCTGGAATACCCTTGTCAAAGTAGGGGGCGAACCGGCCATTCGGCTAGCCATTACAAACGGTTTTTCAGCGCTGGTAGTGCTTCCGCTGGTCTTCTTTCTGGAGCTGCCTGCCCCTGAAAGCTGGCCGTATCTGCTGACGTCGTTGGGCGTGCATATCTTTTATTATTCCTTTCTCTCCTTGAGCTACCGTACGGCCGATCTATCGCTGATTTATCCCATCGCGCGCGGAGCGGCGCCGCCTTTTGTAGCCATTGGGGCCTTTCTGCTGGCAGGAGAAACGCTAACTTTTCTGGGTGTTGTCAGTATCGGTATTATTTCCATGGCGATCTGCATGCTGGCGCTGCACCCCTCCATCCTGCGTACCAGCGGAAAGGCCGTGGTGTGTGCCTTTGTGACTGCCTTGTCTATTGCCACCTACACTGTTGTCGATGGTACGGGTGCGAGACTGTCGGGTAATGCGCTGAGCTATGTGTCGTGGCTTTTTGTCATAGACGGCGTCGGCTTTATGGCCGTTATATTCATCCTTAAACAAGGTGCGCTGAAGACACAGCTAGTGGAAA
Source organism: Halomonas piscis (assembly GCF_031886125.1). NCBI lineage: Bacteria > Pseudomonadati > Pseudomonadota > Gammaproteobacteria > Oceanospirillales > Halomonadaceae > Halomonas > Halomonas piscis. The sequence goes on along the minus strand of NZ_CP119391.1, from coordinate 2,961,432 downwards.
ACTGGAAGCAGGGGCTGATGAGCGGCGTGCTGCATGTCGGCTCCTATGGCCTGGTGGTATGGGCCATGGTCATAACGCCGATGACCTATGTCTCGGCGCTTCGTGAAACGAGCGTTATCATCGCTGCCCTGATTGGCACAAAGTTACTCAACGAGCCGTTTGGAGCCCGTCGAATAGTGTCGGCATGCCTTATTGTGATAGGCATTGTGCTACTCCAGAAAAGCGGAATGTCCTGAAAAGGCCGAGAGTATAACCCCGAAGCTTTACGTGCGGCGAGGCACTTCCGGGATAATCTATGCCCGCTCAAAGGGCCAAGCGATGCTTATCGAATCTGGGGAAAAAGCATGGCTCAGAGGCTGCCGATGCACACGTATTTGAGCTCTGTGAATTCTTCCAGGCCGTAGCGGGAGCCTTCCCGACCCAGGCCGGATTCCTTGACACCGCCGAACGGGGCCAGCTCGGTAGAAAGGTGCCCCTCGTTGACGGCCACCATGCCGTATTCCAGACTCTCCGAGACGTGCCAGATGCGCCGGTAATCCCGAGCGTAGAAATAGGCCGCCAGACCAAACTCGGTGGCGTTGGCCAGGGCGACAGCCTCTTCTTCAGTGGTAAAGCGGAACACCGGCGCCAGCGGACCAAAGGTTTCTTCCCGGGCAACGCGCATGTCCGGGGTCGCATCCGCAATGACCGTCGGCTCGAAAAAGGTGCCGCCCAGGGCGTGGGTCTTGCCGCCGCAGACCAGGCGGCCGCCTTTATCCAGGGCGTCGCCGATGTGCGTCTGGACCTTCTCCACGGCCGCCTGGTTGATCAACGGCCCCTGAACCACGCCATCCTCCATTCCGTTGCCTACCTTGAGCGCCTTGACCCGGGTGGCCAGCTTCTCAAGGAAAGTCTCATAGACGTTATCCTGCACCAGAAAGCGGTTGGTGCAGACGCAGGTCTGGCCGGTGTTGCGGTACTTGGAGAGCAGGGCCCCCTCTACCGCAGCGTCAATATCGGCGTCGTCGAACACGATGAAGGGGGCGTTGCCGCCGAGTTCCATGGAGGCTTTCTTGACGGTATCGGCGCACTGGGCAAGCAGCTTTTTGCCAACGGGGGTTGAGCCGGTGAAGGAGATTTTGCGGACTCGCGCATCGGTACTCAGGACTTCACCGATTTCAGCCCCGGTGGAAGCGGTAATAACGTTGAGCACGCCGGCGGGCAAGCCGGCCTCTTCGGCCAGCTTGGCCAGTGCCAGGGCTGTCAGGGGAGTCGCCTCTGCCGGCTTGATCACTACGCTGCAGCCGGCCGCCAGGGCCGGCGCGCACTTGCGGGTAATCATCGCCAGGGGAAAATTCCAGGGCGTAATGGCCGTGACAACGCCGACGGGTTCGCGAAATACCAGGATGCGTTTATCGGCCCCGTGGCCGGGCAAGGTTTCCCCGGCGATCCGCTTGGCTTCTTCGGCAAAATACTCGACGAAGCTTGCGCCGTAGGCGACCTCCCCGCGTGACTCGGCCAGCGGCTTTCCCTGCTCCAGCGTCATCAGCTGCGCGAGCTCTTCCTGGTGTGCCATGATGGCCTCGAACCAGCGACGCAGCAGAGCCGCGCGCTCTTTGGCGGCTTTTTTACGCCAGCCGGCAAACGCTCGATCTGCAGCGGCAATCGCTTCCCGGGCGTCTTCAGCGCCCATATCCGGCACCTGGGCAAGCGTTTCGTGCGTTGCCGGGTTGGCCACCGCAAAATGACGTGCGCTGTCATGCCATTGACCGTCGATGTACGCCTTGGTCATCAGTAGCTGTGCGTAGGGCATGGTGTTTCCTTGTGATGTCTAGCTGGCTGGATGGGCCGTCGTCCGGCAAGCGGCGCGGAGCGGTGCGGGGGTCAGGCTTGGTCAGCCGTCGAGACGCCTTCCTGACAGAGATCGGCAATGGCGTCTGCAGCGCGCCTGAGAGCCGGCAGGCAGGCGAGTGCCTGGTCGTGATTAAAGCGCATGATCGGCCCCTGAACGGCCACGCCAATGTTGGATACCCCGCTGGGCTTTGAGGCGAGCACGGCGATGCACAAAAGGCCGGGTAAAAATTCTTCGTTATCAAAGGAGTAGCCGTGCTGCTTGACGTGCTGAATTTCTTCTTCCAGCGCTTGGCGATCGGTGAGCGTATTGGCGGTGAAGCGCTCAAGCGGCAGATCGCACAGCAGACGGCGACGCTGTGCCGGCGTCATTTGCGCCAGGAAAAGCTTGCCGCTGGCAGAGCAGTGAACGGGGACGCGCGACCCTGGCTGCAAATAAAAGCGCAGCGGCGCCGAGGTTTCCACGCGGTCGAGGTAGAGGACTTCGCCGTGCGACAGGGCGGTAATATTGCAGCTTTCGCCGATTTCCTCGGCCAGCGAGCTCAAGATGGCGTGGCGCGTGCCGCGCAGGGTGTCGTTTAGCAGCAGGTTTTCCGCCAGCTGCTGCAAGCGCCTGCCGTGGCTGTAGTGGCGGCCGTCAGCTTCTCGCTGCAGCATTCCCGAGCTTTCCAGCTGCTGCAGCATGCGGTGCAGAGTCGGCTTGGGCATGTGGGTCTCCTCCACCATGCTCTGCAACGTAAAGAACTGATCTTTCTCGGATATTACCTCAAGCAGCGTTAGCAGCCGTTGCGCTGGGGTATCGCCTTCCAGGCGGCTCGCCTCAGATTTTGTGGTGCTCATAGCAGATTCCTCTTATATGGCAGAAGTATGTTCCATTCCGGAAAATAAATCAATTTGAATAAAATTACGGAATTCCTGTTGACGTTGCGCCGAGTAACGTCTAGATTTCAAGTTATTCCGTTTTCCGGAATTCAACATACAATAAAATGAATTTTTCAGGCGAGAGCCTCGGTACTGATCCGGAGATGTTTCATGAGCACGCAGAACCCCACAGATAACCGCCAGGTTGTTGAAGGCAAGCAGAAGATGACGCCTTCCGAGGCGTTTGTTGAAACGCTGGTGGCCAACGGCGTTACCGATATTTTTGGCATCATGGGCTCGGCCTTCATGGACGCCATGGATATTTTTGCCCCCGCCGGCATCCGCCTGATTCCGGTGGTGCACGAGCAGGGCTCGGCCCATATGGCCGACGGCTATGCCCGGGTATCCGGTCGCCACGGCGTGCTGATCGGCCAAAATGGCCCCGGCGTTTCCAACAGCGTTACCGGCATTGCTGCGGCATACTGGGCGCACAGCCCGGTGGTCGCCATCACGCCGGAAACCGGCACCATGGGTATCGGGCTGGGCGGTTTCCAGGAGTGTAACCAGCTGCCGATGTTCCAGGAATTCGTCAAGTATCAGGGGCATGTGACGCATCCGGCGCGCATGGCCGAATACACGGGCCGCTGCTTTGAGCGGGCGATGACGGAAATCGGGCCTACCCAGCTCAATATTCCTCGCGACTACTTCTACGGTGAGATTGAAGCCGAGATCCCCCGGCCGCTGGAGCTCGACCGCGGCCCCGGCGGACCCAAGAGCCTGGACGAAGCCGCCGAGCTTCTCGCCGAGGCGCGCTTCCCGGTCATCGTTTCCGGTGGCGGTGTGGTGATGGCGGACGGCGTTGATGCCTGCAAGGCACTTGCCGAGCGGCTGGGCGCACCCGTCGTCAACAGCTACCAGCATAACGACTCCTTCCCGGCCAGCCATCCGCTGTGGTGCGGCCCCCTTGGCTATCAGGGGTCGAAGGCCGGCATGAAGCTGATCGCCGACGCTGACGTTGTCCTCGCTCTGGGTACTCGTCTTGGGCCCTTCGGCACGCTGCCCCAGCACGGCATGGATTACTGGCCGAAGAATGCCAAGATCATCCAGGTGGACGCCGATCACAAGATGCTCGGCCTGGTGAAGAAGATTGCCGTCGGCATTTGCGGCGATGCCCGGGAAGCGGCCGATGCGCTGACCGAGCGTCTGCAGGAGCGTAACCTGGCATGCGATTCCACTCGCGACGAGCGCGCCGAGCGCATCGCCAGCGAGAAGGAAGCCTGGGAAAAAGAGCTGGACGAGTGGACTCACGAAGACGATCCCTACAGCCTTGACGCCATCGATGAAGCCAAGGGTGAAACGCCCTTCTCCGGCGGTGCTTACCTGCATCCACGCCAGGTGTTGCGGGAGCTGGAGAAAGCCATGCCGGAAGACAAGATGGTGTCTACCGACATCGGCAATATCAACGCGGTAGCCCACAGCTATCTGCGCTTTGAAAAGCCCCGCAGCTTCTTTGCACCCATGAGCTTCGGCAACTGCGGGTATGCGCTGCCCACCATCATCGGTGCCAAGGCTGCGGCTCCCGAGCGCCCGGCTATTGCCTACGCCGGTGACGGCGCCTGGGCCATGAGCATGACCGAAATCATGACCGCGGTACGTCACGATATTCCGGTCACCGCCGTGGTATTCCACAACCGCCAGTGGGGTGCCGAGAAGAAGAACCAGGTGGAGTTCTATAACCACCGCTTCGTTGCCGGCGAGCTGGAGAACAAGAGCTTTGCGGAGATGGGACGCTCCATGGGGGCCGAAGGCATTACCGTGGACCGCCTGGAAGACGTGGGTCCGGCTCTGAAGAAGGCCGTCGACATGCAGATGAACGAAGGTAAAACCACCGTCATCGAAATCATGTGTACGCGCGAGCTGGGCGACCCCTTCCGTCGTGACGCGCTGAAAAAGCCGGTGCGTCTGCTCGAGAAGTACCAGGATTACGTATAAGGCCTAAGCGCTATTATGTCTTTACCCCCGGCCTGGCCGGGGGTTTTACGTTCTACCGCCCCGTTGGCGGTATAGGCAGGTACCATGAAAGCGTTGAATCAAATACTGGATAATGCCCGGCGGGACCCCAAGCGCATTGTGCTGTGCGAAAGCGAAGACGAGCGCGTACTGCGCGCGGCGGCCAAGGCAGCCAAGGCAGGCATTGCACGAGTCATGCTGGTAGGCGGGGAAAAAACCGTTGCCGCGGCGGCCCGGGAACATGGCGTTGACGTTTCGGCGATTGAGGTGGTGGATCCCGCTACTTCGCCGCTGACGGAAAGCCTGGCGCAGGCTCTACACGCGCTGCGCGAGAAAAAGGGCATGACCCGCGAGCAGGCCGAAACCAGCGTGCGTGAGCCGCTGTGCTTTGCTCACATGCTGGTGCGCGAAGGTCACGCTGATGGCTCCGTTGCCGGCGCGGTCAACACGACGGCCGACGTGGTGCGTAACGCCATTCAGACGCTGGGGCTGGCGCCGGGGTACTCGCTGGTATCCAGCTTCTTTCTGATGATGCTGTGCCAGCCGTTTCACCAGCCCAAGGGCGGGGTGATCTTTGCGGACTGCGGGCTGATGGTCGACCCCGACGCCGACCAGCTCTCCCAGATCGCGCTGGCGGCAGCCGACAGTGCCGAAACGCTGCTGGATGAAGCGCCCCGAGTGGCCATGCTGTCCTTTTCCACCAGCGGCAGCGCTCAGCACGATCACGTGGATCGCGTGCGTGATGCCGCCCGGGCAGTCAAGCAGCAGCGACCGGAGCTGGCCATCGATGAAGACGTGCAGCTGGACGCCGCGATTGTGCCCGACATCGCCGCGAAAAAGCTGCCGGACTCCCGCGTCAAGGGCCAGGCCAACGTGCTGGTATTTCCCAACCTGAACGCTGGCAACATCGGCTATAAAATGGCGGAGCGTATCGGCGGCGCAGACGCTATTGGCCCGCTGCTCCAGGGGCTGAACAAGCCGGCCAACGATCTGTCGCGCGGCTGTAGCGTCGACGATATCTACCACGTCATTGCCGTGACGTCGGTCCAGGCTCAGGCGAGTGACAAGCGCGCCGGCGCCAAGGGCTGACGCACCGATGGATATCGTCGCTGAGGTGCCGTGGCTGTTTTTGCTCATTGCCGGCCTGGGCGGCTATTTGCAAACGGTGACGGGCTTTGGCCTGGGGATGGTGGTCATGGGCCTGGCCGGCGGTCTGGAAGTGGCCTCGGTGGCAACGGTTGCCGCGGTGATCAGCCTGATGCTGCTCATCAACTGCGTGGTGGCGCTTCCCGGGCGCCTGCAGCACATTGAGTGGCCTTCGGCGGGGGCGGTGATGGTGGGCGTCGTGCCGAGCATTCTGGCCGGGGTGGCGATGCTGCACTATCTCAGCGATGAGGCCTCGTCAGTGCTCAGGGTCGTGCTGGGCGGGGTCATTCTTTACGGCGCCGCCGGGCTGCTGCTGAAGCCGACGCACCAGGCGCATGTGGCCAGCCCTGCCAGCTTCACCCTGTTCGGCGGCTTCTCCGGCTTTCTCGGCGGGCTTTTGGGCATCGCCGGGCCGCCGCTGATTTATCATTACTATCGCCAGCCGCTGCCCCCCGCGCGTATTCGTAACACCTTGATTCTGCTCTTTGCCGTCACGGCGGGGATGCGCACCCTGTTTATCGCCGTTCAGGGGCAGCTAAGCCTGGATATTCTGGCCCTTGTCGGCTGGTCCTTGCCGGCCGTCGTGGCGGCAACCTGGGTTGGCCGGCGCTGGCCGCCGCCGCTCTCGGCACTGGCCATGCGGCGGCTGGTGTTTGCCATGCTGATGATAATCGGTGCGTCACTGATAGCGGCCGGCCTGACGTTTTGAGGCGGTCGAGCCGCGTTGGCTACGTGGTTAAAAAGACGGCCACTGCCGCGGCAGCCACAAGGCGCGATGGGCTGCCGTCTGTTTCCTGCACGTCAAGGCCGCCGTGGCGTACCGTAACGCTTACCTCCCCGGTCGCAAACTCGGAGATAATGGCTTGCTCGTCTATGCTGTCCGGCTGCTGTACGCCAATCGTCACTTCGGTCCGCGCTTGGCGCTCATCCAGCTTGAGCGATTGAAAAAGGGCCAGCGAAGAGTGGCTCAGGGCATCGTGGACGGCGTGGCGTGCAGCCTGGGTATAGCCTTCGTGAAGGCCGGCATGGCCGCTGCCCATGGCCAGAATAAGTCGCTTCTCAGCCATTGTCGGACTCCCTCGCCAGAGAAACGGTAAGGACGGCGTTGGCGATAACGCTGGCGCCGCTGCCGTCGGGTTTGAGAATCTCGAGCCCGCCCCGAGTCAGCGTGATACGGGGTTTGCCGTAGGGAAAGACATCCGGCAGTTTCCGGGTGTCCACTTCTTCGGGGCGGGGAATGCCGAGCTGTACGTCGATCATCATCGCCTCGCGGGGAGAGTCAAAGACCTCGGCCACGCTGAGGGAGTTGTGCCACAGCGCATCGCGGATGGCCCGGACGCAGGCTGCAGTATAGTCGCGGCTGCGGATAGAGGTCCCGGTGCCGAACTGATGTACCAAGGGGGCGTTGGCCATTAGGGCCTGTTGACGTTTCATGGCAGGGGTATTGGCAGGATAGGGGCAAGCTCGCAGAATAAAGGTTCCCACACCAACAAACTGCAAGCCTGCCATGCCCCGACAAATGCTCACGGATGAACACTGGTCGAAGCTGAAACCTATCCTGCTTCAACAAGGTATTTATGACAAGGCCGACTTGCGTACCACGATAGAAGGCATCCTTTATCGGATGCGCACCGGCTGCCCGTGGCGGGACCTACCGGAGACGTTTGGCCCCTGGAACACGGTCTACAAGCGTTTTAACGCCTGGTCAGCGAGTGGAAAGCTGATGAGGCTTTTCAGCTCTCTGGTGGAGGAGCCTGATGTTGAGTGGCTGTTCATTGATGGCTCCTACGTCAAGGCCCACCAGGACAGCACCGGAGCTGCCACGGAAGACGCAGAAGCCATTGGCAAAAGTCGTGCAGGCAATACCAGCAAGATCCACTTGACCGTAGATGCCTATGGGCTACCGATCACCTTCAGAATAACCGGGGGTGAGGTGCACGACAGCACGGAAGCCCGGGCATTGATTGACGATTTGCCAGCGGGTGATGCATTGGTGGCTGACAAGGGCTATGACAGCGAGCGTATCCGTGAACAGATCGAAGCCAAGGGCATGGCTGCCGTCATTCCACGCAAACGCAACTCAAAGAAAGGAAATGCCAATCTGGACAGAGGCTTATATCGCTATCGGCATCTGGTTGAGAATGCCTTTGCTCGATTGAAGCCGTATCGCGCCATCGCAACGCGTTACGACAAGCTCAAGCGAAACTACGAAAGCATGGTGGCCTTGGCCTGCGGCTTTTTATGGCTGCCCATGTGAAACGTCAACACGCCCTAGGTGCCACTCCTGTATTCGTATAGCTGATGACGGCTCTGTTCAGCTGATATTAGCGGCGTATGCGCTGAGCTATCAGCTGCACGATTTCGTCAAACAAGTGGTTATCCAGCGCCTGGGACATGTCGGTCGCCAGGCTGTGGCGATAGAAGGGGCTTAAATCCAGACCGACCCCCAGGCCCAGGATGTCGATCTCGCCCTGGCGCTCATGCCGAGCGAGGACGGATTTCAGATGGTTATCCAGGTAATAGGCGTCGTTGGTCAGGTTGGTGGCGGTGTCCGAAGGGCTGCCGTCGGAGATCACGATGAGGATCTTGCGCTGCTCTTCGCGCGCCAAAAGACGCGAGCAGGCCCAGTCCACGGCTTCGCCGTCCACGCCCTCGCGGAACAGGTTGCCTTTCAGCATGGCTGCGATGTCGCGACGAGACCGGCGCCAGCCGCGGCCGGCTTTTTTGAAGATCAGATGGCAGACCTCATTGAGCCTCCCCGGAGCAGGCGGGCGCCCCTGGCGCATCCATTCCTGGTAAGGTTTGCCGCCGTTCCAGGCGTTGGTGGTAAAGCCCAGCAGCTCGCTGCGCCCGCCCGCGATGTCCAGCGCGCGGATCAAACAGTCGGCCAGCATGGCGACGGATTCGCTTTGGTGGCGCATGGAGCCGGAGCAGTCCACCAGCAGCGTGACCACGCAGTCGGCAACCGGGCGCTGACGATCCTGGTAGAACAGGCGCCGCTCCGTCGGCGAGCTCACCAGCTGGGCCAGACGCCGGCCGTCGATGCGTCCTTCTTCCTCGCCGTATTGCCAGCCGTCGTACTGGGGCGTGGCCAGAATGGCCGATAGCTGACGCGCCAGGCGCGGTACGTTGATGCCCTGTTCGGCAATGCCGGTATCCAGCCGCCGGCGAAATTCTTCAAGCTGTGCCTTGCGCACCAGGTCCGAGGCGACAATTTCGCGGTCATGGGCGGTGGTATACACCGTATAGCCCTGCCGACTTTCGCCAAGTGCCTTGCTGGTGCCGCTGCGGGCGCTGGCAAAGCGCTCTTCATCCCCTTCCTGATCAAAGTCCAGCAGCAGGGCCAGGCTTTTCCGGTCATCGGCCTCGTCGTCATCCTGACGCTCGCGGTCACTGTCGTCTTCGCCTTCCTGCCAGGATTCCAGCGTGTCGTCGACCAGCCTGGCCACGGCCTGGGCATGGGGGATGAAGGCCGCCTGGTCGTGGCGGTGATGGCGCAGGCCGGCCAGCGCCATGCCCATGGACGACGCCAGGGAAAACCGCGTGCTTTCGATGAGGTCTTCGGTTTCCTCGAGCACCTGACGCGCGTTCAGCCGCGACCAGCTCATCTGGGCAATCGTGTAGACCAGTAGGCCGCTGCTGGTTTCGGTTTGTCCCGAGCGATGAAAGTCCAGAGACCAGCGGATAAAGCGCTGTTCCAGATTGGCGGCCATGCCCGGCAGCTGCGCCGGCACCTGGGTTTCTACCCGCAGCTGCTCCAGCAGTTCGAACACCAGCCGCGCCACGGGCCTTTCCGGGCAGCTCGCCCGATGCAGGTCGGCATCGCTGTAAAGCAGCCGCAGGGCCATGCCGTCCGCCGCGGCGCGGCAGTCGGCAAACGGCGCTGTTGCCGTGTCGATTCGATGGTGAGGGGCGTACATGGGAAGTCGGCGCTCGCCCTGATACAGCTGCTTGCCCCGGAAATGAAGATCCGACCGGCCGCTGAGCGCACGGATGGCGGCGGCGCAAAGGGCTTCCACCTGCTGCTGGCGGCGGGCTTGCTGCTGAACACTGCTGCTCATGTCGCGTTACTCCATGAACCGAGCTTCGTCCAGCTCCTGGCCAAAGCAGCGCTGGTAGTATTCAGCAACCGTCTGGCGTTCGGTGGCGTCGCACTTGTTCAAGAAGGACAGCCGGAAGGCCAGTGCCGGATCGCGGAAAATCTCGCAGTTTTCCGCCCAGGTAATGACGGTGCGTGGCGACATCAGCGTTGAAATATCGCCGGCGGCAAAGCCTTTGCGCGTCAGGTTGGCGACGCCCACCATGGCGGCAATGAGCTCGTGGCCCTGGGTTGTATCCTTCTCGGGTACGCGCGACAAAACAATGGCGGCCTCTTCCTCCGCGTCCAGGTAGTCCAGCTTGGCGACGATATTCCAGCGGTCGATCTGGGCGTGGTTCAGCACCTGGGCGCCCTGATAAAGGCCGGACATATTGCCCAGTCCGACGGTGTTGGCGGTCGAGAACAGGCGGAAGTACGGATGTGGGTGGATAACCCGGTTCTGGTCCAGCAGCGAAAAATGCCCGTCGCGCTCGAGGATGCGCTGGATGACGAACATGACATCGGGGCGGCCGGCATCGTACTCGTCAAAAATAAGCGCCACGGGACGCTGCAGCGACCAGGGGACAATGCCTTCCTGAAACTCGGTCACCTGTACGCCGTCCCTGACCACAATGGCATCCTTGCCCACCAGGTCCAGGCGGCTGATGTGGCCGTCCAGGTTCACCCGCATGCACGGCCAGTTAAGACGTGCGGCAATCTGCTCGATATGCGTCGACTTGCCGGTGCCGTGCAGCCCCTGAACCATGACGCGGCGGTTGCGCGTAAAGCCGGCGATAATGGCCAGAGTAACGTCCGGGTTGAAGCGGTAGGCCTCGTCAACCTCGGGCACATAGTCGTTTTTCTGGCTGAAGGCGGGCACCTGCAGGTCGCTGTCGATGCCGAAGAGATCGCGCACCGAGCGCAAGGTATCAGGCTTCATGTCGGCTAAATCTGTCATGTCTGTCTCCTTGGGGACACCGGGTGCAGGGGCAGCGGTCAGTGGCCCTTCAAGCCGTCTGTGTGTTCTTTGTGCAGCCTAGCCTATCTGGCTATATATAAAAAGTGGAATGGAAAGTTTCGTTTTAAGATACGGGTGGGGCTTCTGAGTGGCGCGGTGCGTAGCCAGCAAGGCGCTTCTGGCCCAAATAAAGACCTGTAACTGGCGCTAATGCGCATAAAAATCGGGGAGTAGACTGGCTGTCATTAAGCGCCTTCCCCGAGCGTGGCAACAGCGCTTGTGACAACAACGACAATGTTTTCTGCCAACAGGAGTTTACGATGAGCCAGCCAAGCATTGCTTTCCTCCAGGCTTTCAATGAAGCCCTGAACAACCACGATATCGATGCGATCATGGAAATGATGACCGATGACTGCGTGTTCCACGCCGTGGCCGGCCCGGAGCTGCAAGGCAAAAGCTTTGTCGGGCAGCAGGAGGTGCGCGCGGGTCTGGAAAACGCCTGGAAAACGGCGCCGGACGCCTGCTGGGTCGATGCCGAGCTTCACGTCAGCGGCGACAAGGGGTTCTCCGAAACCACCTATAAAGGGACCACGACGGACGGCGCGCGGACCGAAGCCCGCATGATCGACGTCTTTACTTTCCGCGATGGCAAAATTGCCGTCAAGAACGCGTTCCGCAAGAACCGTCCTCCGGTTAACGCCTGAGTTTTCACGCTGGAACTGTCCGTTCCAGGACAAGGCCACCCGATCGCGAGGAGCCCGCTATGCAAACCGCACAACAAAACGCGACCGCTGACAGTAACGTAGGGCAGCAAAGCACCGCGCCGTCGCTGCCTTACGACCCCATGTACGACCCGCTGAAAAACCCCACGCCCGGCACCGGGCGTGACTACGCCCCCACCTATTGGATCGACACGGCCGGCGAGCCGCCGGCGGATGACGGGCCGATACAGGGCGATACCGACGCCGAGGTGGTGATTGTGGGGTCGGGGTTTACCGGGCTGACCGCGGCCATCTTCCTGGCGCAAAACCATGGCATCAAGGCCACGGTGCTGGAAGCCAACCGTACCAGCTGGGGATGCTCTACCCGCAACGGCGGGCAGGCCCAGTGCGCCATGGGGCGCCTGTCGCGTTCGCAGTGGATCGAGCGTTACGGCCTGGATGCCGCCCATCGGCTGCACGAGGAGTGCCTGGCGGGTATGGCCACGTTCAAGGAGCTGATCGAGGACATCGACTGCGAACCGCAGCCCGGCGGCCATCTCTATATTGCCCACCGCAAGCGGCAGATGCCGGACCTGGAAAAGGAGGCCCGGCTGCTGCGCGATACGTTCCATTACGACGCGCAGATTCTGGACGCCGACACCGTCAAAAATGAATGGCTGGGTGACCAGGAGACGGTAGGGGCAATGCACGAACCCGAAGGCATCGGCGTTCACGCCGGCAAGCTGGCCTTTGGCTATCATCGCAAGGCGCGCGCGCTGGGCGTCAAGATTCATCCTTCAAGCCCGGTGCAGAGCTGGGAAACCCGCGACGGCGTACACTATCTGAAAACCCCCGGTGGAACCGTCAAGGCCGGCGCCGTGGGCATGGCCACCGGGGGTTACACGTCGCAAAGCCTGCATCCCCAGCTGAAAAATCGCCTGATGCCGATCCTGTCCAACTCGATTGTGACCCGGGTGCTGACCGACGAGGAAATACAGGCCAGCCATCTGCATACGCGCCAGGTGATTACCGATGCCCGGATACTGCGCCACTATTACCGTCTGCTGCCGGACAACCGGCTGCAGATTGGCAGCCGCAGCGCCATTACCGGGAAAGAAGCGCCCAACAAAAAATATGAGGACATGCTCATTGGCGACATGCATCGCAAATTCCCTCATTTGCAGGGCGCCCGGATCGACTACTCCTGGTGGGGATGGGTTGACGTCAGCCATGATCTGATGCCGCGTATTTTTCAGCCGGACCCGACCAGAACGGTTTATTACGCGCTGGGCTACGGCGGCAACGGCGTGATGTACTCGGCCCAGGCAGGGCGGCGCCTGGCGCAGCTTATCGCCGGCGACGGCGGCGGGCTGGACATGCCGATCTTCACTTCAAAGCTGCCGTACCCCAACGTCAAGGAGATGGTGGAGTCCCAGGCGTTTGCTCCGTTTCGCCGTATCGGGCAGCGCTTTTTGTACCACTGGTACAACTTCAAGGACGAGCGTAAATAAGCCGGCTCAGCGGCGAGCAGTCATGGCCTCCGGCAGCAAGTCAGCCAGGCGCTTGAGACCTGGCTCTATCCTGTCTTCGTGGATGGCGGAAAAGCCCAGCCGCAAATGGGCGCTGCAGGAGCGGTCGAAGTAATGGATATCGCCGCATTCGATCAGAATGCTTTGCTTTCTGGCCAGTGCCTGCCATTTGCGGAAGTCCAGCTCTTGGGGCGCCCGCAGCCAAAAGCTGGTGCCGCCCATGGTTGACGAAGTGTGGAAGTCCGGCAAGTGTGTGGCCAGCGCCTCGCTCATGCGCTGCCAGCGGCGCTGAAACGTGCGGTGGATCTGGCGCAGCAGCGCGTCGTGATAGCCGCGCTCCAGAAATAGCGCCAGGGTCCGCTGATTGTTGGTGGGCGGATGGCGCAGCATCAGACGCCGAATGGCGCGTGCTTCACGAATCAGCGTCGGGTGGGCCACCATATAACCTAGGCGCAGTCCTGGCGACAGCGTTTTTGACAGGCTGCCCAGATAAATCACCCGCTGGTGGCGGTCCAGGCTTTTGAGGGCCGGTGTCGGGTTGTTTTGATAGTTGGTCTCGCTGTCGTAGTCGTCCTCGACAACCAGGAAGTTATTCACTTCTGCGAGATCCAGCAGGTGTCGGCGACGCTGCAGCGGCATGGTGACGGCTGTGGGGCACTGGTGGCTGGGCGTTACGTACACGAGGTCGCACTGGCCGAGCGAGTCATCCGGGCGCATCCCCTGCGCATCGACCGGCAGCAGCTGGATGTCGTCGGTCAAAAGGCGGGCGATGTTGTACATGTCGACATACCCCGGGTTTTCCATGCCCAGGCGGCGACCGGGCTTGAGCAATAGCTGAGCCACGGTCCAGAGCGCCTGCTGAGTCCCCATCGTGATGAGTATCTCTTCCGGCCTGGCCCATACCCCGCGCCGGGGAAGAAGCCGGGTGCGCACTTGCTCGATGAGAGCGGGATCGTCCTCGGTGAAATGGTCGACTGACCAGCGGTTGATTGCCGGCACGCTCACCGAGTCGCGGCTGCATTCGCGCCAGTGCTGGGTAGGAAACAGCGCCGGATCTATCTGGCCGTAGACAAAGGGATACTCGTAGCGATGCCAGTCAACCGGCTTGCGGATCGCTTTTTGCTGCGAAGGGCGCGCCGTGAGCAGGCGTTCCCAGGGCATGGGGTCGGCGTCGATATCGTTGAGGCGCACCGGGCGTTCGGCGCGGCCTTCCAGCACGTCCGTATTGACGAAGTAGCCGCTGCGGCTTCTGGCGATGAGGTAGCCGTCATCCAGCAGCTGTTCGTAGGCCAGCACGACGGTATTGCGCGCCACGTTAAGCTGCTCGGCCAGCTTGCGGCTGGAGGGTAGCGCCTTATCGACCGGGATCTGGCCGTCGAGAATGGCGTTGGCCACCTGCTCGCGCAGCTGATTTTGCAGGCTTTCTGGGCGTGCCGGGTCTAGATGGAAAAGCAGCATGGCGTCAGACCCCTTGGCTTGCCAGGTGAAGTAAGGACAGCGGGCCATTATGGCACTCGGTAGTAGTCGGCAGGATGCGACTAAAGACTAGATGGTGGCATAGCTTCTCCTTGCTGGCACCAAACCAGGTGGCCAGCTGGCACTATGGAACGGCGCCAGAAGTGCGTAAAAGAAGACGGGTCAGCATATTCATGTTTCTGATGCCGCCGTCGGGCCGGACATTGCTGCCCGACGACAGCCATCAAAATAATAACAAGGTCTGGAGGACATTATGCCTAACCCAACAAAATTGACACTGTCTGTAGCTATTTCTACCGCTTGCCTGGCGCTCAGCACCGGTGCCGCCGCGGAAACCTGGAAAATGGCGATCGGTGACGCTGCCGGTGGCACCCAGTATGAGCTGGGCAAGACGTTTGCCGAACAGATAGAGAAGCGCTCTGACGGCGAGATTACGGTCGATCTGTTTCCCAACAGCCAGCTTGGCAGCGAGCAGGACACGCTGAATAACGCCAGCATGGGGATGCTGGATCTATCGATCATTGCCATTAACAATATTACGCCCTTCTCGCCCACGGTAGGCGTTCTGACGCTGCCTTACGTCATCCAGGGAGCGGAAGACGCCAAGACCTTGACCCAGGGGGAGGTCGGAGAGGAACTGACCGAGAATACCATTCGCGATGCCGGCGTTCGTATCCTGGGCTGGGCCTATTCCGGCTGCCGCCGCCTGAGTAACTCCGAAAGGCCCGTCTCCTCGCCGGAAGACCTGGATGGGCTGGTCATCCGGGTGCCCAAAAACGAAATCATGATGGCCTCCTATCAGGCATGGGGCGTCAATCCCAACCCGATGGCATGGTCGGAAACCTTTACCGCGCTGCAGCAAGGGGTCGTCGACGGTCAGGACAACCCTTATATCACCATTGATGCCATGAAGTTCTATGAGGTTCAGGACTACATCACCGATAGCTGCTACGTGTTTTCCCTTGAGCCGCTGGTCATGGGCGAAGGGGCTTACCAGGCCCTGAGTGAAGAGAACAAGGAGCTCGTTAAGAAAGCCGGTGAAGCGGCGACTCAGCACAGCTACGACTACCTGCAAGAAACGGAAGAAAAAATCAAAACCCGGCTGGTGGAAGAAGAAGGTATCGAAATTACCGAGCCTGATAACAACGAAGAGGAATGGATTTCCCAGGCAACCAGCATATGGCCGGATTTCTACGACAGTATCGGCGGCAAGGAAAAGCTTGACCACGTGCTGGAAGTCCTGGGTCGCGAGCCGGCTCCCGAAAAATAAGCCTTCTTTCAGGATTAACCACTCAAATATCCGGGCTTTTCGAATGAAAAGCCCGGGTGCCACTTTCTCGAGTGTCTTGTCAGGTGGTAGCTGATATGAAAAAGAAGCTGCTTTATTTTATAGATAATATAGAAGGGTATCTTTGCCAGCTTCTGTTGGTAGGGTTTGTTGCGCTTTTGTTTGTGCAAATCGTGATGAGGAATATCTTCAGCTACTCTATACCCTGGGGCGACGAGCTGGCAACTTACGCCTTTGTCTGGTTTGCCTATCTGGGCGCCGCCTATGGTACGAAGCTGTCGGCTCATAACCGTATCACTTTTCAGTTCAAACTGTTTCCCCGGTGGGTGGCAACGTTTTGTGAGCTGCTCACAGATATTGTCTGGATTGGCTTTAATGCCGTCTTTATATATTTGAGCTATGACTTTGTGTTCAACAGAATGAACGCTTTCTGGACTTCCCAAACCATGGGCGTCCCGATGAAGTACTTTTATTTCATATTGCCCATTGCCTTTGTGGCAATGACGATAAGAGTTGTTCAGAAGAACTACCTCAAGTTCTTTAAGGAAAAATCTGCTCCAAACGCTGAGGAGAAAGAGCTCGACAGCATAGACAAAAAAGAGCGGGATGAGCCGCAGCTGAAAGAAAACGGGGGAGAATAAAAATGGTCACGACGCTTGTCTATGTTCTGTTTGGCGTGTTTTTCCTGCTGCTGGTGCTGGGCGCTCCCATTGCGATCTCGCTGGGCGTGGCCGCATTGGCCACCTATCTTACCCTGGGGGAAAATCCGCTGGCCTTTGTCCAAATGGCCTTTACCTCAGTGGGGGCTTTCCCTCTCATGGCGCTGCCGGCCTTTATCCTTGCCGGCGCGCTGATGGAAGTATCGGGTATTTCCAAGCGGCTGGTCGACATAGCAGAAGCCTTTGCCGGGCCCGTATCGGGCGGCCTGGCGGCGGCGACGGTGTTTGCCTGCATGTTTTTTGGCGCCATCTCCGGCTCCGGCCCGGCAACGACCGCGGCCGTGGGCATGCTCATGATTCCGGCGATGTCGAACCGCGGCTATGACCGCGGCTACGCCTCGGCGGTGACGGCCTCAACGGGGGGGCTGGGCGTGGTGATCCCGCCCTCTATTCCGATGGTGATTTTCGGCATCTCGGGCATGGGGCTGCAGCCGCCCTCCGAGGCGATTGCCGAGCACGGCCCCTTCCAGACACTGTCCATTCCCAAGCTGTTTATTGCCGGCATTATTCCCGGCATGGTCATTGCCGGATTCATTCTTGTGGTCAACTATTTCATTTCACGCAAGCGTGGCTACCGCGGGCTGAGCGAACACTGGTCCATGGCGGATATTCGCACCACCCTGCGCAAGGGTATCTGGTCCATGCTGGCACCTATCATCATTTTGGGCGGTATCTATAGCGGCCTTTTTACACCGACCGAATCCGCCGTGGTGGCAATCGTCTATACCCTGGTGGTAGGGATTTTCCTGCACAAGGAACTGGAGCTTAAGCCGGCGCTGAAAACGCTGGAGACCACGACCTGGATTACCGGGCGGGTGCTGCTTATTCTGTTTACCGCGACGGTCTTTGGCCGCCTGCTCGTTGAGAACCAGGTGCCGGCCTATATTGCCGAAGTCATGCTGGCGGTTACGGATAACCTCTATCTGATCTGGGCCATGATTATCGGCTTTCTGCTGTTTGTGGGCATGTTCATGGAAACCCTGGCCGCCATCATGATCCTTACCCCGGTGCTGTTGCCGATCATGTATATGCTGGGGATGGACCCGGTTCACGTCGGCATTGTGGTGGTGTGCTCGTTGGCCATCGGCTTTCAGACGCCGCCGCTGGGGGAAAACCTCTTTGTCGCTTCGGGGATCGGGGGATGCTCGGTGGAGGAGATCTCCCTCAAGGCACTGCCCTTTGCGGCGGCTTCGATCACGGCCATTTTTGTAATTGCCTACTTCCCTCAGCTGTCCTTGTGGCTACCTCGTTTGCTGGGTTATTAAAGCCATAGCTAAAAACGTCTCTACGGCGTGCTTGAGATGGGGCGAGGTAGGGAAGGAGATAGTGGAGGAGATAGTGGAGGAGGAAGCATGGCGAAAGAACATGAGTCTGTCTTGTGCAGCGTCGGCTTGCGCGGAAACGATGGTCACGTATTGGAAAAAGCCCTCGCTCTGGCTAACGCAACCGGCGCAGATATGCATGTCTTGCACGTTATCAAGCCGCTATCGGGTGACGTGCTCAACACGCTGAAAATCAACATCCGTGATCGCGAGGCTCTGGAAGCGATGATGCAGCAGCGCATCAGGGAGCGGCGCGAAAAGCTGACAGAAAACGTTGACGCTGCCTGTCAGCAGTACCCGCCGCTGAAAAAGGCCATGGAAGAAGGCCGCATTGTCAATACCGTGCTTGAAGGGCATCCCGCTTCGGTGATTGCCCATTTCGCCAGCCAGGAAAACATCAGCATGATCGTCATGGCGGCCAACAAGCAACATCAAATGGCGTCCTACGCCGGCAAGGTCACCAAGGGCGTGATCAAACGCGCGCGGGTGCCGGTGGTGGTGATGCCCAACGCAAGCTGATAGTTCCAGGAGTGATAAAAAGATGGCGAGTCTCGAGCCAACGCGACTGTCGTTGCCCAACCTGTTTGCCAGGGGCCAGCAAGTCATGCCCGGGGTCATTATTTGCGTCACTATTGCCCTGGCCACGACGTTTATTGCCGATAACTACGGCGGTCCCACGCTGCTATATGCCTTGCTATTCGGTATGACGCTGCATTTTCTCTCGGAAGAAGGTCGCTGCCTGGCCGGTATCGAGTTTTCGGCACGCACGATACTGCGCCTGGGGGTGGCCTTGCTCGGGGTGCGTATCACGCTCGAGCAGGTGGCCGAATTGGGCATCGGTCCCCTGGTGACGGTGATTGGCGGCGTCACGCTGACGATTGCAATCGGCGCTCTGCTGGCCCGCGTGTTGGGGCTTGAGCGTGACATGGGGCTGCTGACCGGCGGCTCGGTCGCGATATGCGGCGCTTCAGCGGCGCTGGCGCTATCCGCCGTTATGCCACGCCATGAAACGCACGAGCGCAATACCATCATGACCGTCGCCGGGGTGACGACCCTGTCTACCATGGCGATGATCGTTTATCCGCTGCTCGTCTCTGCGCTGAACCTGAGCGACAGCGATGCCGGGATTCTCCTGGGGGGTACCATCCATGACGTCGCGCAGGTGGTGGGGGCCGGCTACATGATTTCCGAAGGTACCGGCGATATTTCTACCTTCGTCAAGCTGATGCGCGTGGCGATGCTGGTTCCCGCTGTCATGGTGTTCATGTTTATTTTCCGCAACAGCCGTCAGGAAGAGGGAGGCAGGAAAATGCCGCTTCTGCCCAGCTTTCTGGTGGCGTTTGTCGTCATCGTGCTGATCAACAGCCTAGGCTGGATTCCCACGATGGCGACCGAGGCGATTACCGACCTGTCGCGCTGGTGTCTGGTCACGGCCATTGCGGCGCTGGGTATCAAGACATCTTTCCAGAAGCTTGCCGTGGTGGGCTGGAAGCCGGTCATCCTGATGATGGCGGAAACGCTTTTCTTGCTGCTGCTGGTGTTGGCCTGCATTTATTTTGGCCTGGCAGGGATGTAGGGAGGGCGGCGTTGACGCCGTCCCTTAGTGCAAACTTCTGATAAAGCGGCGGTAGTGGGCAAGCGCCGCCTCGGCTGATGCGGGCTTCAGGGTGACGGTGTCCCCCGGCATGCACTGCGCCAGGCGGGCGCAGGCCAGAGGGGCGAGCGCTCCCAGCCGCGGGTAGCCGCCAATGGTCTGGCGATCGTTGAGCAGGGCGATGGGCTGGCCGTCCGACGGGACCTGGACGGCGCCCAGCCCGAGCCCTTCCGAAATCATCCGGTCAAGACGGCAGCGAAGCGCCGGGCCACAAAGGCGCACGCCCATGCGGTCAGCCCGGTCGTCAATGTGCCAGGGCCGGTTGAATGCTGCGTACAGGCTGGCGCCGTCGAACTCGGCAATCTGCGCGCCCGGAATCAGCGCCAGCTCGGGCGTCGCCCGATAGTCCGGTATTGCCTCCTCCGGCGCGTGCTGGCTATTGGCGCGCTGGGAGGCGGCCTCGCTTACCATCAGGACGTCGCCTTCCGTCAGCGGGCTGCCGTGGCCGTCGTGGCCAGCCTGTCTTAGCGTGGCACTGGTGCCGTGTTTGTGCCTCGCTCACCCGCGGCTCGTCGCAAATCCCTCGCGTTTCCCGACTCTCGAGCGACAAGGCAAGGATTATAGGGTAGGTGGACGCTCGTTAAGCAGCTGCCAGAGCTGATTAACGCTAGAGGCGTCGTCCTGGGGGTGGGTGTAGCATGCCACTACCAGCTTGGGTCCGCCGAGCACTTCCAGCAGAGAGACGAGCTTGCCCGCCGCCAGGTCTTCTTCAATCAGGCCGTGGGGCAACCAGCCGACGCCGAGTCCGGCCAGTGAAAGCTCACGAATGCCGATGGTGAAGGCCGTTTCGCAAACCAGCTCAATTTCATAGCGGCGCTGCAGGTTCAGCAGGTAGGGCGCTGCCAGAATCTTGCCCAGAAAGCTGTTGTCATCGTAGCCGATAAGCGGCAGGCGGGCTTCACTGTCCAGATCGTATATCGGCCGGCCCAGGCGGTCGGCTGCGCATACCGGAATCAGCTGTTCGGTGCCCAGGGTGACGCGTTCGACATCGTCCTGAGACAAAAACAGCGGTGAATCCACCACCTCGTTACACAGCAGCAGATCCGCTTCGCCGCGCTGGAAATCGTGGATGCAGTCAATGCGGTCGGCCGTCCTGACCTGTAATCGCGCCTCAGGCGCCCGGTTGCGAAAGTAGCGCAGCAGCTGCGGCAGGTAGCTGACGGTCAGGGTGTGCTGGGTGGTCAGAATGGCGCGCGGGCCGCGCTCCACGTCGGCGCGTATGCGGCTGCGCATGGCATAGAGCCCGGCGAGCCAGTTGCGCATCGGCACCTCATACGTTCGGGCGTGGGGGGTAAGCGTTAGCTGAGACGAAGTGCGATCGATCAGCTCAGCGCCGAGCCACTCTTCCAGCTGCCGTATACGGCGCGAGAAGGCCGGCTGGGTAACATGGCGCCTCTCGGCGGCCTGGGAGAAGGTCCCGGCCTCGATCAAGGCAAAGAAGTCTTCCAGCCACTCCGTTTTCATGTAAATGTCCTAAAAGAATCGACGATATTGGTATTTTTTACCATACATGCAAAAAATTAACCGCTAGTGAGTAACTTGGCATTGGCAAGCAGCAAGACCTGAGAGCTAGCGTTGAGGGCAGACCGATCGGTTGTGAAACGTAGTATTCCGTTATTTAGCCGATGGTTGCGATGAGAGCACGCTATGCACAAAACCACCCGCCTGGAGGCCCGTATGCATCTTTCCCGTTTCCCCCGTGTTCGGCTTGGCCATCTACCGACACCGCTAGAGCCCATGGACAATCTGAGCCGCCTGCTGGGCGGGCCGCGCCTGTGGATCAAGCGCGACGACTGCACCGGGCTTTCCACCGGCGGTAACAAGACGCGCAAGCTCGAGTTTCTGATGGCCGATGCCCAGGAGCAAAACGCCGACACCATCATCACCCAGGGGGCTACCCAGTCAAACCATGCCCGCCAGACCGTTGCCGCGGCCTGCAAGCTGGGAATGGATTGCCACATTCTACTCGAAGACCGTACCGGTAGTGAGGCTCCCGACTACAACTACAACGGTAACGTCCTCCTCGACCAGCTGCACGGCGCTACCGTCAGCAAGCGTCCCGGAGGTGCCGACATGGCAGCCGAGATGGAAAAGCTGGCCGAGCAGCTGAAAAGCGAAGGCAAGAAGCCCTACATTATTCCCGGCGGCGGTTCCAATGAAATCGGCGCGCTAGGCTATGTGAACGCAGCGCTGGAGCTGCTGACGCAGGCGAACGACATGGGGCTGCAGATCGATCACCTGGTACACGCAACCGGCAGCGCCGGCACGCAGGCCGGGCTGGTGACAGGCCTTGAGGCCTGCAACGCGGGCATCCCGATACTGGGTGTCGGCGTGCGCGCTCCGAAGGACAAGCAGGAAGCCAACGTCTTTGCCCTGGCGCAGAAGACGGAAGCCAAGCTGGGGCTGTCCGACGTGGTCAAGCGCGACAAGGTCGTTGCCAACTGCGACTACGTCGGCGACGGCTATGGTATCCCCACCGACAGCATGGTGGAAGCGGTGACCTTGCTGGCGCGCCACGAAGGCATCCTGCTCGATCCGGTGTATTCCGGCAAGGGGATGGCCGGGCTGATCGACCTGATTCGTCAGGGGCACTTCAAGGAAGGTGAAGACGTTGTCTTCCTCCACACCGGCGGAAGCGTTGCCCTGTTTGGCTATACCAACGCCTTTGGGCTTCCTGACTACCAGGCATAACGCGCAGGCCTGAGCCGGGCCGCTGAGCGGCTAAGTGTCTTTGGGCAACTTCAACGATCCTTTGAACTTTAGCTCCATTTCGGAGAAGACAATGACAATTCAGTATCTTAAGCCGGCGGAGGGAGGAGAAGAAGCTGCCTCCGAAGATCAGCGCATCACTGCCTCGGTGCAGCAAATGCTGGAGGATATCCGCAAGCGCGGGGAGTCCGCGGTACGTGACTATGCTGAAAAGTTTGACGGCTGGACCTCCGATTTCACGCTCAGCGACGCCAAGCGCAAGCAGCTTATCGATAGCGTGCCCCAGTCGGTGAAAGACGATATCGATTTTGCCCATCGTCAGATTCGGCGCTTCGCCGACGCGCAGCGCGATAGTCTCACCTCTTTCGAGATCGAGACCGAGCCCGGCGTTCGCCTTGGTCAGCGAGTGCTGCCCGTTAACTGCGCCGGGTGTTATATCCCCGGCGGGCGTTTTGCCCATGCGGCATCGGCGCTGATGAGCGTCGCCACTGCCAAGGCGGCAGGCGTGCCTCACGTGGTCGCCTGCTCGCCGCCGCGCGGCGACAGCATCAATCCGGCCGTGGCCTATGCGCTCGATGTGGCCGGCGCCGACGTGATTCTTGAGATGGGCGGCGTGCATGCCATGGCGACCATGGCCTTTGGCCTCTTCGACGGCCGCGAGGCAGATATTCTCGTTGGCCCGGGCAACGCTTACGTGGCCGAAGCCAAGCGTTTGCTGTTTGGTCAGGTGGGTATCGACGTGTTTGCCGGCCCCACCGAGTCGGCCATCATCGCCGATGATCAAGCGGATCCGATGACCATTGCCGTCGATCTGGTGTCTCAGGCCGAGCACGGGACCAACTCGCCGGTGTGGCTGTTCACCACCAGCGAAGCGGTAGGGAAAAAAGTCATTGAGCTGGTGCCCAAGGTCGCCGATGACATGCCCAACGCTGACGTCGTTCATGCTGCCTGGCGTGATCACGGTGAAGTCATCGTCGGTGACAGCCGTGAAGAAATCGTTGAGATCAGCGATCGCTACGCGTGTGAGCACCTGCAAGTCCTGTGCGAGGATCTGGACTGGTGGAAAGAGAACCTGTCCAACTATGGGTCGCTGTTTCTGGGCGAGGGCAGCACGGTCACACACGGCGACAAGTGCTCCGGCACCAACCATATCCTTCCCACCAAACGGGCTGGCCGCTATTCCGGCGGGCTGAACGTGCACAAGTTCATGAAGGTGCTGACGACCCAGCAGCTGAGCGAAGAGGCCAACCGCACGTTCAGCGCGGTGGGTTCACGCATTTCCCGGGTGGAAGGCATGGAAGGGCATGCCCGGGCCTGCGACTGGCGTCTGATCAAATATTTTCCCGACGAGGACTGGCAGTTTCCGGTCCACCGTCAGCAGCGCTATTGAGGTACGCCAAATGCGCCGTTTCTCGAAATCGTTCACCCAGCAAGAGCCGCTTTCCGACGCCTCGATTGACGCGGCAGTGGCCCTCATGCGCACCGGGCGCCTGCACCGCTATAACCTGGTAGAAGGCGAGAAGGGCGAGACAGCACTCTTTGAACAAGAGTTTGCCGACGCGCTTGGCGTGCCTTTCGCGCTGGCCTGTGCCTCGGGCGGCTATGCGCTGCAGCTGGCGCTGCGTGCCTGCGGGCTTCAGCACGGCGATGCCGTGCTGTGTAATGCCTTCACGCTGTCGCCCGTACCGGGCAGTATTCATGCCGCAGGTGGGGAGGCCGTACTGGTCGACATCCTGGACGATACCACCATTGATCCGGATGACCTTGAGGCGGCAGCGCGGGAGTCCGGCGCGCGCTTCTTCGTGCTATCGCATATGCGCGGCCACATTGGCGACATGGACGCTGTTATGGCGGTATGTGAGACCCATGGGATTACCCTGATCGAGGACTGCGCCCATACGCTGGGGGCCAACTTTGCCGGCAAGCCAAGCGGCACCTTCGGGAAGGTAGGCTGCTACAGCACGCAAACCTATAAGCACCTGAATTCGGGTGAAGGCGGGGTGCTGAGTTCGGACGATCCCGAAGTGATGCGCCGAGCGGTCATCCTCTCGGGGTCTTACATGTTTTACGATCGTCATCTGGCCGCGCCGGAAGCGGCAGGGTATGGCGATACCCGACTGGTGACGCCCAATATGAGCGGGCGGATGGATGACCTTCGGGCAGCCGTTCTGCGGCCGCAGCTGGCCGAGCTTGAAGCGCGCAAGGAGCGCTGGAATGCGCTCTATCACCGCATGGATGCCGGCCTGTCCCGCATGGAGCGTTTTGAGCGCGTTCCGCGCCATGAAAAGGAAGACTTTGTCGGCAGTTCGATCCAGTTTCGTCTGCCGTCGCTGACCCGAGAAGATATTGCCGGCTTCGTCGCTGGCTGTGCCGAGCGCGGTATCCCGGTCAAGTGGTTCGGCCAGGCACAGCCGGCAGATTACACCAGCCGCTATGATAGCTGGGGGTATCTCCCCGCGACTCGGCCACTGCCCAACGCCGATCGTGTATTGGCCACGCTTTGTGACCTGCGCCTACCGTTGACGTTTGATGAGAAAGACTGCGACGACATTATTCAGCTGATGGACGATGCTATGAATGAAGTCATCAGCAAATCCAACACTGTGTAACACTCACCGCTTATCGACTGGAGTGATAACAATGTACAAGAAAGCATTATTAACAACTGCCGTCTTTTCCCTCCTGAGCGTTCAGGCCGCCCAGGCCGAGACGTTCAAGCTCGGCATGGGAGATCCCATGGACTCGGACCAGGGGGCGCTGGCGCAGCGCTTCAAGGAAATGGTCGAAGAGCTTTCCGATGGCGAAATGCAGGTAGAGCTGTACCCCGGCGGCCAGCTGGGCGCCGAGACAGAAATGATCCAGGGTACCCGCATCGGCAAGCTGGATTTTGCCCTGGTAGGCGTAGGTAACCTAACGCCCTACGCGTCGCGCCTGGGCGCTCTGACCATGCCCTATGCCATCCGCAGCCATGCGGATGCCGTCAAGGCGACTACCGGTACGCTGGCCGATCGCTGGAACAATATTGCCGAGGAAGACGCCGGCGTCCACATTGTCAGCTGGCTGTATTCAGGCTTTCGTTACCTGACGAATTCCCAGCGTCCGATAACCACGCTAGAGGAGCTGGACGGTCTCAAGGTGAGGCTGCCCCAGAACGAACAGATGGTTTCTACCTACGAGGCTTGGGGAGCCAATCCCATCAGCATGTCCTGGCCGGAAGTCTTTACCGGGCTGCAACAGGGCGTCATCGATGGGCAAGACAATCCTTATATCGTCAACAATACGATGAAGTTTTACGAGGTGCAGGACTACCTCACGGAAGTGCATTACCAGTACTCGCTACAGCCTATTGTGATGGGGGCTAGAACCTATCAGAAGCTATCGGAAGAAGAGCGCGCGATTATTGATCGGGCAGGCCTGGAGTCGCAGCTGTATGCGCTTCAGTTCCAGCTGACCGAAGCGCCCAAGGCACGCGCGAACATGGAAGAAGAAGGCGTCGAGGTATCGACTCTGGAAAATGAGGACAAATGGATTGAAATTGCCAGGGAAGAAGTCTGGCCGGAGTTTTATGACGAGATCGGCGGCAAGGAAGCCTTCGATGAAATGCAAAAAGCTTTGGGCCGCTGAGTGAAGTAGGGCCGGGCCGGGAAGCATGCTGCTGCCCGGCCTGGCTATGATCACTTATCCCCTGAGGGGAGGATGCTCTCGTGTTATCAAAACTCAATTATATAGAAGACTACGCCTGCCGCGCCCTGCTTGCCGTATTCGTCATCCTGCTCTTTGTTCAGGTAGTCATGAGGATGGTGCTTGGCATTGGCATGTCATGGATTGAAGAGCTGGCACGCTATTCTTTTGTCTGGTTTGTGTTTCTAGGGGCGACTCATGCGGCTCACCTGAGTGCGCACAATCGGCTGCAGGTGCATATCAACCTGCTTCCCAAGAATATGGCCAAGGGGCTGCTGTTATTTGTAGACCTTATTTGGGCAGGTTTTTGCCTGGTGCTTGCTTACAAGAGTCTTGAGCTTATTGATCTGCTGCTTGAGTTTCCCTATAAATCTCCGGCGTTGGGCTGGTCTCTGGCTTACGTCTACTTTATTTTCCCTATTGCTTTTACCCTGATGGCATTTCGTGTTTTGCAGGTTCAGTATCTCAAGCTGGTAAAAGGTATTGAACCGGGTGATGTGGAAAAGGAGGAAACCGACAAGATTACTGAGGACGAGTCCTATCAGAAAAATAATACTGACTCGAACACGGACAAGGGGTAAGAACAATGGCCGCAACAGTCCTTTTTTCCTTTTTCGGAGTGCTGCTGCTGCTTGGCGCACCAATAGTAGTTGCCCTGGGCGTGGCTTCCATGGCGGTCTACGTGGTCAGCGGGCAGGACATAAGCTCGCTGATAGAGCTGGCCTTTTCCGCTATCAACTCGTTCCCCCTCATGGCACTACCCTCTTTCATTCTTGCCGGCGCCTTGATGGGTGATGCGGGCATTGCTCGACGCTTGATCTATATCGCCGAAGAGCTTGCCGGGCCCGCTGCCGGCGGCCTTGGCGCGGCTACCGTCATTGCCTGCATGTTTTTTGGTGCCATTTCCGGCTCCGGTCCGGCCACAACGGCGGCGGTGGGGATGCTGGTAATTCCGGCGATGATCGAGCGGGGTTACGGCAAGAGCTATCCGGCTGCGCTGACCGCAACGGCCGGGGGGCTAGGCGTCGTCATCCCTCCCAGTATGCCGTTGATCATCTATGGCGTGACGGCCAACGAGTCGATCTCGGCGATGTTCATGGCGGGGGTGATCCCCGGGATGCTGCTCGGTGTAGGGTTGGTGACAGCCAACTATATCGCGGCCAAACGCAACGGCTATCAAACAGAAGGGCACAGCTACGACGTCAAACGTGTCGCCAAGGCTCTGAAGGACGGTATTTGGTCACTAATGGCACCGGTAGTGATACTGGGCGGTATTTACTCCGGCATGTTTACTCCCACCGAAGCCGCCGTGGTATCGATTTTTTATGCTCTGTTTGTGGGTGTCTTTATTCACAAGGAGTCATCCCTGCGCGGCCTTAATGAGGCCTTTCAAAGCACGACCTGGCTCACCGGGCGCGTGCTTATCATCATGTTTACCGCCACTGCCTTCGGCCGCATACTGGTAGAGCACCAGATACCGGCGATGATTGCTCAGGGTATTCTCTATATTACCGATAGCCTGTGGTTAATATGGTTACTGGTGATAGGGTTCCTGCTGATAGTCGGGATGTTCATAGAGATTCTGGCGACCATCATGATCGTCACTCCGGTGCTGCTGCCCGTCATGATGGAGCTGGGGGTAGACCCTATCCACTTCGGCATTGTGCTGGTAGTGAGCCTGGGCATCGGCTTTTCTACGCCGCCGCTGGGCGAAAACATGTTTATTAGTTCAAGCATTGCCAACGTCTCGATCGAGCGGATTTCCGTGCGTGCTCTGCCCTTGGTTGGCTCCATGGTAGTGATTGATCTGGTGCTGGCATTTTTCCCCGAGCTGTCGCTGATGCTGCCCCGCATCATGGGCTTCTAACAGAGAGGTAATAGGCAAGCCATGAACAAGACCGCTGATCATAACGCTAGTGAGGCTCAGCATACTGACCGTCATGCAATGGTTGGCGTGCTGGGCGGCATGGGTCCCGACGCTACCTTGACGTTTATGCAGCGTGTGATTGATGCCACGCCGGCCGAAGATGATATCGAGCATGTGCACATGCTGGTCGATAACAACCCCAAGGTGCCTTCGCGTATCAAGGCGCTGATTGAAGGAACCGGGGAGAGCCCCGGCCCGACCATTGCCGCGATGGCCCGTCGTCTGGAGCAGGCCGGCACCGATTTCCTGGTGATGCCGTGCAACACCGCTCACTACTACTGGCAGGATGCCCAGAAGGCGGTGGACATTCCCGTCTGGCATATTGTGGCGATGACGCTGGACGAGGTTGCGTGCCAGGCGCCCGGGGCCAAAGTGGGTATGCTTTGCTCGCCGGCGCTGCGTAAAATCGGCCTTTATGAAAACTTTATCGAAGAGCGCGGCCTGTCGCTTTTGTACCCCGAAGACGAAGCGCCGGTGCTGGAGATAATCCGTGCCGTCAAGCGCGGCCAGGGCCATCATGACGAAACGCTTGCGGCTTTCACCAAGGCAGCGGAAGAACTTTACCACCGCGGCGCCGACGTGCTGGTACTGGCATGCACGGAGCTCTCCGTGATCCGCGATGGTTTGACCACTCAGATTCCCGTCATCGATAGCGTTCAGGTGCTGGCAGAAGGAGTGGCAGCCGCCGCCGAGGGGAGCTAAAGCAATGGCCAGGGAGTTTTCTTTGGAGCGTGCCAGGGTGAACTCCAGGCCGCTAGCGTCTGCTGCCTGTGACGCCATGCCATGCGGTTGAACGAGCAAAATACCTCGCAATAGCGTGGGACCCGCGCGTAAACGTGCTTTCACCCTTGAGTCAATTGCGTCTGGAGGATGCCAGTCTCTATGCAAGATGCCCAGCTAGTCAGTGAAAGTCTCGCGCTCATGGCAGCCGGCATGGGCTTTGTGGTTGTGTTTCTGACCGTGCTGGTCATGATCACGACTCTGATGTCCCGGGTGATTAGACGCCTGTTTCCCGAGCCGCCCCCTGGCCCAGCCGCATCGGCCTCTCCACAGGCGGCTGCCGAACGGGCACCTGCCCGTGAAGACGAGCAGCTGATCGCCGTGCTCAGTGCGGCGGTGCATCGCTATCGGCGGGATCATCCGCGCTGATCGCTTGGCAGTTCTTATCTGACGCTCCCATGCTCACAATGACAAGGAAACGACAATGAGCGAGACGAAACGCCCGCTAGGTATCACTGACGTCGTCCTGCGCGATGCCCACCAGTCGCTTCTCGCCACGCGCATGCGCCTGGACGATATGCTGCCCATCGCGGAAAAGCTTGACCAGGTGGGGTTCTGGTCGTTGGAATCCTGGGGCGGCGCTACCTTCGATGCCTGTATTCGCTATCTGGGCGAGGATCCGTGGGAGCGCATCCGGGCGCTAAAGGAAGTCATGCCCAACACGCCGCAGCAAATGCTGCTGCGCGGGCAGAACCTGCTTGGCTATCGCCACTATGCCGATGACGTGGTAGACCGTTTTGTCGAGCGGGCCAGGGTCAACGGCATCGACGTGTTCCGCGTTTTTGACGCGATGAACGACCCGCGCAATCTGGAGCGCGCCATTGGCGCCGTCAAGGCCAACGACGGCCATGCTCAGGGGACGCTGTCTTATACCCAAAGCCCGGTGCACACCCTGGAAAGCTGGGTGGAACTTGCCGACACCATTGCTGCCATGGGCGCCGACTCGTTGGCGATCAAGGACATGGCCGGTCTGCTCAGGCCCTACGAGGCCCATGAGCTGGTCACCCGGCTCAAGGCCACGCTGGACATCCCCGTCCAGCTGCACTGTCACGCGACCACGGGCCTGTCGACGGCCACCATCCTCAAGGCCATAGAAGCCGGGATCGACAACGTCGATAGCGCCATTTCCTCGATGTCGATGACCTATGGCCATAGCCCTACCGAGTCGATCGTGGCGATGCTTGAAGGTACCGACCGGGATACCGGGCTGGACCTTGAACAGCTTGAGGATATCGCCGCCTATTTTCGCCAGGTGCGCGGCAAATACGCGGCCTTTGAAGGCTCGCTCAAGGGCGTCAATTCGCGCATTCTTGTCGCCCAGGTGCCCGGCGGCATGCTGACCAACATGGAAAATCAGCTCAAGGAGCAGGGAGCGGGCGACAAGCTGGATGAGGTCATGGCCGAAATTCCGCGCGTGCGGGACGACCTGGGGCTGATTCCGCTGGTGACTCCCACGTCCCAGATCGTCGGTACCCAGGCGCTGATGAACGTGATGATGGGCGAGCGCTATGGGTCGATTTCCAAGGAAGTTCAGGCCCTGCTCAAGGGAGAGTACGGTGCCGCCCCCGCGCCCTTCGATGAAGCGCTCCAAAAACGAGTCCTGGAGGGCGGTGACCCCGTGACGGAGCGCCCCGCCGACCTTCTGTCGCCCGAGATGGCCAGGCTTGCCGATGAGCTGGACGAGACCGCCGAGCAGAAAGATATTCGCCTGGCCGAGGGCGAACGCCATATCGACGACGTTCTGACCTACGCCCTCTTTCCTCAGATCGGGCTTAAGTTCTTGCAAAACCGCGATAACCCCGACGCCTTTGAGCCTGTACCGGGTGAGGCAGCGTCCGAGACTTCGCCAGCGGTCTCCGAGAAAGCCGAGCGCCCGGCCCCGCCTGCCGGCCCCGAGACCTATACGATCAGCGTCAACGGCGCATCTTATGTGGTCGAGGTGAGCGAAGGCGGCGATATTTCCCAGGTGCAGCCGTCGTCACCGGCGCCGTCTGCCGACAGCGAAGCGCCGGCACTGGCGGCCTCCAGCGGAGAAAGCATCAATGCGCCGCTGGCCGGCAATATCTTCCAGATCAACGTCAAGCCCGGCGAGAGCGTTGTCGAGGACGAGGTAGTGCTTATTCTTGAAGCCATGAAAATGGAAACCGAAGTGCGGGCCCCCCAGAGCGGCACGGTTTCCGAGGTCAAGGTAGCGGAAGGCGACAGCGTATCCGTGGGCGACGCGCTGATCGTGCTTTAAGGACACCTCATGGAAAAGATACTGACACTTTGGTACGGCTCCGGGCTATATAACCTGAGCCTCGGCCAGACCGTGATGCTGGGTATTGGTCTGCTGCTGTTGTGGCTTGCCATTGCCAAGAAGTTTGAGCCTCTGCTGCTGGTGCCGATCGGGTTTGGCGGTATCCTGGCGAATATTCCCGAGGCCGGGCTTGCGCTGTCGGCCGCCGAACAGGCCATCCATCAGGGACCTCCCGAACTGCTCAAGCCAATGGCCGATGCCCTGAAGGTAGCGCTGCCGGCGAGCGGCGACCTGGAAGCTTGGCGCCAGGCGCTGGGGGAGGCGCTTAGCGGTGACGCCTCGCCGTCGCTCTTACGCTCCGCCAATGATGTGGCCATGGAGGCGGGCTACGCGCACGGCATGCTGTACCAGTTCTACCGCGTGGCGATTGCCTCCGGTATCGCCCCGCTGGTGATCTTCATGGGTGTGGGGTCGATGACCGACTTCGGGCCGCTGCTGGCCAATCCACGCACGCTGTTTCTGGGAGCGGCGGCGCAGTTCGGCATCTTTGCCACGCTGCTTGGTGCAGTGCTCATGACGGTGATGGGATGGATGGACTTCAGCCTTGATCAGGCGGCGGCCATCGCCATTATCGGCGGCGCCGACGGCCCCACCTCAATCTATGTGTCGAGCCTGCTGGCACCGGAGCTTTTGGGCGCGATTGCCGTTGCCTCGTACTCCTACATGGCGCTGGTTCCGCTGATCCAGCCGCCGATCATGCGCGCCCTGACGTCGCAGAAAGAGCGCGCCATCGCCATGACTCAGCTGCGCCCGGTTTCGACGCTCGAGAAGATCGTTTTTCCGCTGGCTCTATTGATTCTGGTGGTGCTGTTTCTCCCCGATGCGGCTCCGCTGCTGGGGATGTTCTGCTTTGGCAACCTGATGCGCGAATGCGGCGTGGTCGAACGGCTATCGCAGACGTCACAGAACGCGCTGATCAATATCGTGACCATCTTTCTCGGACTCTCGGTAGGCTCCAAGCTGATGGCCGATCGCTTTCTGGCAGTAGAAACCCTCGGCATTCTCGGCTTGGGTATCGTGGCTTTTGCCATAGGTACCGCGTGCGGTGTGCTGATGGCCAAGCTACTCAACGTGATAAGCAAGCATCCGATCAATCCGCTGATCGGGTCAGCCGGCGTGTCGGCCGTGCCGATGGCGGCGCGAGTCTCCAACAAAGTGGGGCTGGAATCCAACCCGCATAATTTTCTCTTGATGCACGCCATGGGGCCCAACGTGGCCGGTGTTATCGGGTCTGCCGTCGCCGCGGGTGTTATGATCAAATATTTAGGGTAAGGCCAGAAAATGCTTAGTGCCGGCCACAGAGCATGTGCCGATTGAAGGCGCTGAGTCTTGTGCCGCCCGACAAGCCAAGGAGACAGTATGACCCAAGAGAAAAAGCGGATCCTGTGCAGCATCGGCATGCGCGGCAACTGCGATCACGTGCTTGAACAGGCCGCTGACCTGGCGCTTGTCACCGGCGCCGAGCTGCACATATTGCACGTCGCCAGGTCCTTTCCCGAGGACATGTACAATACCTTGAAAACCAATATCCGCGACCGCGAAACCCTGAACGCGCTGCTGGAACAGCGCCTCGAGGAGCGACGCACTGAGCTGGCCGAAAAAGTTGAGACGGCCTGTACACGCTATCCGGCGCTGCAGAAAATGGTGCAGGAGCAAAGGGTTACCCAGCTGGTGCGGGAGGGCTATCCCGGCTCGATCATTGCGCACTTTGCCACTGACGGCGGCTTCAGCATGATCGTGATGGCGGCCAACAAGCAGGGCAGCAGGGCGTCTTACGCCGGCAAGATTACCAAAGGCGTTATCAAGCGCGCGACGGTACCCGTGGTGGTGGTACCTGCCGCGCCTTGACCCCCTGGCAGATGCGACTAGCAAGTGTGGGAGGCTGCTTGCCGGCCGCCAGCGGCAGTGAGAAGGCCGGCACTTCTTCATCGGGCCCGCTGGCGGGCCCGTACTTTTTGAATTGAGGGACTCTGCTTTGCCCTTGCTGTCTTCCCTGCTTCGGCTGCTGCCCGCTCTCGCGCTGGGGCTTGCCGGCGGTACGCTGGCGTTTGCGCTGGGCTTGCCGTTGCCCTGGCTGCTGGGTGCCATGCTGGCCACTACCGCGGCAAGCCTGGCCGGCATGGAACTGCATTCACCGACGCGCAGCCGTCAAGGCGTGCTGGTGGTGATCGGGGTGATGCTGGGGTCGGCGTTCACGCCGGAACTTTCGGGCGCCCTGGGGCGGTGGAGTCTGAGCCTGGCGATCATGCTGGTCGCGACGGCGGCCATGATGTTGTTCTCGGTGTGGTTTTCACGGCGGCTCGGCGGCTACTCAGCGGATACGGCGCTCTATGCCGGCGTCCCGGGCGGCGTTTCGCTGGTTACCATGATCCCGGCCTATTCATGAGGCCGGCCTGAAAACGAAGATAGCGGATGGTATTCTCTTGAAAATTCAATGTGTTCCGCCAAGAACCTGAACCAAGAGAGCCATCCGCTATGGGTGAAAGCCTATCTACCTGGACGCCCTCGTGCAACGGCTCCGTCCGTGTCGAGCTGAGCGGCCACCGCACCACCAGTGACAGCGGCGCTCTGCTGCTGCGTGAAGCCCTCGACAACAGCGGTGTGATCGAGGCGCTCGAAGACAATCTGGTCGATCAACGCCACCCGCTACGCATCCGCCACTCGCTGGCCAGCCAGCTGCGAACCCTGGTGCTGCAGCGCGCGATGGGCTGGATCGACCTCAGCGATACCGACACGTTGCGGCGTGATCCCCTCTGGCAGCTGGCCTGCAGCGATGCGCGTGGAATGACGCCACTGGCCCAGGACCGGCCGTCTCAAGCCACGCTGTCGCGGCTGCTGACTTGCCTTGGACGCAACGACAACATCGATGCCGTGCATGAAGGCCTGCTGCGACTGGTAGTCTGGCGCCTGACCTCGCTGAAGAACGGCGAGCGACCCAAGCAGTTGACCCTCGACATCGACGGCCTGCCGATCGAGGTCCACGGTCACCAAGGTGGCTCGGCCTATCATGGCCTTTACGGGGTCCGCATCTACTCGCCGCTGGTCGCCTCGCTGGCCGAAACCGGTGACATGGTGGGCGGCCTACTACGCGAAGGCAACGCCGGCCCGGCCGAGAACGCCGATACCTGGATCCCGCACCTGGTGAAGCGGCTCAACGAAAGCACCGGCGCCCAGGTTCGGGTGCGTATCGACGCCGGGTTCACCGACAACGACACGCTGGAGGCGTTGGAAGATCGCGGCATCGAGTACCTGGGCCGGCTGCGCAGTCACACGGGGCTGCAGACACTGGCGGCGCCGTACCTGAAGCGGCCCCGAGGTCGGCCGCCCGAGCAGCCACGGGAATGGTGTCATGACCTGGAGTACCAGGCCGGCACCTGGCCTGAACCACGGCGCGTGGTACTGGTCGTGCAAGAGCGACCCGATGACCTGCTGTTGCATGCCTTCTTCCTGGTCACCAACCTCAACAAGTTCGACTGGCCGCCGGAGAAGGTCCTGGCACTGTACCGCAAGCGCGGTAGCGCCGAAGCGCACATGGGCGAGGTGAAATCAGCGCTCGACGTACACCTCTCGTCGACGGATCGTGGCGCCTCCACGGTTCAGGACGTGATGGCGCGTAACGAGGTGAGCCTGCTACTCAGCCTCTATGCTTATCAGGTCCTGCATGGCCTGCGCTGCCTGCTGGAGCGGCAGACTCGGCAAGGCTGGAGCCTGAGTCGGATGCGCGAGCAGGTGCTTAAGGTCGCCGCCACACTGAAGCTGCATGCCCGGCGGATCACCCTTCATCTGGGTGCCGCCGCCGATAAGTGGTGGCCGACGTTGCTGAAGGGGCTGCCGAAGCTGACGGCGCTGAGTTGACGCCCGGCGAGACGGCTTCAGGACCTGAAATCGAGCGACCGCTGCAGCGGCCGGCGGTCACGGCTGCTTTGACGGTCGCAATGGATTCCCAAGAGCTATAAGAAACCGGGAAGAAAGCCATGTTCGGGCATTACTCAGCGGCCTCTCGCGTCGGAGAGGCCGATCCTGATGAGCGACGCCGCCAGCCAGCCTCTTCACGCCGCCCAGTCAGCGTCTTCGTGAATAAGGCGGGATGATGGCGGCGGGAACCGGTGCCGACCTGAGAGTGATCGGCATTACCCATGCGGTGCGCATCATGGTGCTGCTGGTGGCCATTCCGCCGGTGATCCAGGCTATCGGGCATGTGGATCTGGGCAATGCCACGCCGGGGCCGGCGCGATGGTTCACGCTGCCCGGGCCGGCGGATACGGGTTGGCTGATGGCTGCCGGGGTGGGCGGTGCCTGGCTGGGGCGTCGGCTGCGCCTGCCCAATGCCTTGCTGTTTGGGCCGGCGCTGGCCTCGGCGACGCTGCATCTTGCCGGCGTCACCGAGGCGGCGATTCCGCCAGTGCTGGTGGCCCTGGCCCAGGTGCTTATCGGTGTCTCGATCGGCGTGCGCTTTGCGGGTACGTCGCTGGCGTTGGTGGGCCGGGCCATGCTGATGGCGGTGGCTCAGGCGCTGGTACTGCTGGTCATCGCTATGGTAGCGGCCTGGATCGGCCATTTGCTGACCGGCTACTCGGCCGCCGCGGCGCTGCTTGCCTATATGCCGGGCGGCGCCCCCGAGCTCAGCCTGGTCGCGCTGTCGCTCGGCATCGAGCCGGCGTTCGTCACGACCCACCACCTGCTGCGTATTTCGCTGCTGGCGCTTTTGTTACCGCTGTTGCTCCGGCAGAAGGCAGCGGCCTGACGTCTTCCGCCGATGGCTTCTCGGCTTTTTGTGCTGCAAGATCAATGGCGATACTTGTCAAGGACTGAGCGGCGCAGAGGAGACACCATGGCTCATGTCACAGCTTCTTCCGTTATTGTTTTCGATGTTAACGAAACGCTGCTGGATATAACGCACCTTGCCCCCTTTTTTGAGCGCGTTTTCGGTGATCGCGCGGTGCTGCGCGAATGGTTTGCGCAGCTGGTGCTTTACTCCCAGTCCATGACGCTTTCCGGTCTCTATACCCCTTTTGGCGACATTGGAGCGGGCGTATTACGAATGCTGGCGGATATCCACCAGGTTAGCGTGACGCAAGCGGATATTAACGAGCAGCAGGAGCTCCTCAGCACCATGCCGGCTCATGCTGACGCTACCCCGGCGCTCACTCGATTGAGCGCTGCAGGCTTCAGGCTGGTAACGCTCACCAACTCGGCTGCTGGCGCTTCACCCACGCCGCTGCAAAACGCGGGGCTTCAGCCATTTTTTGAGCGTGCGTTCAGCATCGAGACGGTGGGCCGGTTCAAGCCGGCTCCTGACACCTATCGTCTGGTCGCCCGGGAGCTATCTGTCGAAACCTCCAGCCTGTGCCTCGTGGCCTGTCATTTGTGGGACACCATCGGCGCTCAGGCTGCTGGCTGCCGCAGTGCTTTTCTCAAGCGCCCCCACAACGCCGTTTTACCCGCACCGGGCGTTCCCTATCCGGATATTGTCGTGCCTGACATGAAGGCTCTTGCCGATCGGCTTGTGTTAGAAGCTTAGCGGGCTCTGCTGCAAGCGTCCCTGCCTCGCTACCGGCCTGCCGAGCTGTAGATGAATCGTTGCTTGGGCAGGCCGCGGAATATCTCCTGCGGCCAATCAGTTGAGCTCATTCGAGAAGGCGTTTGACCCATTCGCTCACTTCATCGCCGCTGCCCATGCCGGGATCAATTAGGCCGTCGACCATAAAGGTGGGCGAGCCGTGGATGCCGTTCTGGCGTGAGTATTTGGCGTGGCGCTTGATCTCGCGCTCAAGGTCGGGGGTGTCAAACGCCGGGGTGAGTGCCACGCCGCTGTACTCTTCCAGCCGCTGGAGAACCTCATCCGGCGTAGTGCGCCGGTTGGCCCCTCGGCAGTGATCCTCAAACACGAACTCGTCGCGGTGCTTGCCCACCGCGTCCATGACCCGATAGGCATTGTCTTTACCGCCCTCAAGCGTTGAGGCAGCAATAATGGCGCGGATGACGATACCGGAGTACAGGTGCCATGGCTGAGAGTGCAGCCAGATCTGCACGCGGACGTTGTCCTTGCCGGCCTGGCTAAGAAACTCGTCGAGCTTGTTGAAGGTCTTTACGGAAAAGGGGCAGGTCGGTTCCTGAAACACCTCAAGCAGACGCGGGCCGTGACCCCAGACGAGCGGATCGGCATGCCAACGATGCGCCATGGTAAACCCTCCTTTCTGTCACGTGCGAACTTGCAAAACGCCTGATAAAGGCGCCTGTTCGTCCACCTTAGCATAGAGGCATACAGAGGCCAGGGGCCGCGCTGCAAGCGCTGCCCTGCAAGCCATCAGGCCTATTCGGCAGTTAACATGCCGGAGTCGCTTATCCATGAGTGAGTGCTCGCGCCGCAACTCGGCGCCGCTATCGGCAGAAGGGCCAGAATGCCAGCAGGCCGTCGCACTGGAACTCTTCCTCGCAGGCTGCCAGCTGGCCTCGGTAGCGCGAGGCGCTGCGCGCTACCTGGCGGGCTGCCCGCCGGACCGCCGGCCTGGCCCGATAGGACCCGCGCTGATAGCCGCCCTGGCCTTCATGGTAGGCCAGATAGAGGTGCTCGGGATTGTGGAGAGATACGCCCGTCAGGCGATGGGTCCGGGCGTTGTACCAGCCGATGAAGTCGGTCGCGTGCTTCATGTGGGTACGGCGCGCAAACAGGCGTCCGGCGTCGTCTTCGTACTCTTCCCAAACCGGGTCCTGAGCCTGGGCGTAGCCATAGGCCGAGGAGGGGCGTGTCCAGGGAATGAAGCCCAGCAGCCGGCGACGGGGCGGCTTTACATGGCTGCGGAAGCTGGATTCGCGCTGGATGAAGGCCATCTGGGTGGCGATAGGCGTGCCCCACTTCTCCTGCGAGTCCTGTGCGTAGTCGTACCAGCGGGGCTGTTCGCGGAAGATCTCGCAGATATTCTCCTGGTTTGCGGGCGGTGCCGGCGCCAGCACGGCGCAGCCGGTGAGCATGGCCGCCAGGCTAAGCCCGCCCAGCGGCCGAAACAACGACACCGAGCGGCGGGTGGATTGCATGGCCCCGAAATTCCTTGCGCTGTGGTGGTTATCGTGAAGACAGGTCCCGGGCAGCATAGCGAGCGCCAACAGTTCGAGCAACTGGGCGAAAAAAGCGACCTGTCTGGAGATCGGCTTCCCTGAAATGGCGCTGGCTTAGCGGATGCCAGCGGCAGGGCAGGCCGGGGTGGGCCAACAGCGTTACTCATTCTCCTGTGCAGAAGGCTTGGCGGGTACCTCGGTGCTCGCTGCCGTCACGGGGCTCGGGGGGCGTACGTAAGGGCGACGCCCCTATGCGTCAACGTAGTTGTCACCCAAACGGATTGAGAGGTGATCAACGTGCGTTACCCCGCAGAGCGTAAGGAAGCCATCCTCAAGAAGATGGCGCCGCCCATGAACATGACCATCCCGGAATTAGCCGAACAGGAAGGCATCACCGCGACAACCCTCTACAATTGGCGGAAACAGGCCAGAGCACGAGGACAGGTTTTGCCATCACGTTCTACCCAGCCAGATCAGTGGACCAGTCAGGAGAAGTTCCAGATCGTCCTGGAGACAGCTCCGATGAACGAGGCTGAAGTCAGCGCCTACTGCCGCGAGCGCGGGCTCTACCCCGAGCAGGTGGAGGCTTGGCGGGATGCCTGCATGAACGCCAACGACGATGCGGCAGCGCAGGCCAAGCAGCAACGCCAGGCCCGCAAGGAGGAGCAGAAGCGGCTCCGTAAGCTGGAGCGCGAGTTGCACCGCAAGGACAAGGCCCTGGCCGAGACGGCGGCGCTGTTGGCCCTGTCAAAAAAAGCCGAGGCGATCTGGGGCACGACCAACGACGAGGACGACTGACCAGCCTCCCGGATCGCCAACGCATCGTGACTCTGGTGCAAGACGCCCAGCGTGACGGTGCTCGGCTGGCCAAAGCCTGTCAGGTGATGGGTATCAATGTGCGCACCTACTACCGCTGGGTCACTGAAGGCCAGGTGATGGCTGATCGCCGTCCCGACGCCGACCGCCCGGAGCCGGCCAACAAGCTGTCTCCCGGGGAGCGAGAGGCGATCGTGGCGCTGTGCAATGCCCCGGAGTATCGAAGCCGCCCTCCGGCCTTCATCGTGGCCGATCAGGCGGACAAGGGGAACTACCTGGCCTCTGAGTCGACGATGTACCGAGTGCTTCATGAGTACGATCAGCAACACCACCGGGGCCGACAGCAGGCCCCACAGCGCAAGCGACCGCCGACCACACACCAGGCCACGGCGCCAAACCGGCTTTGGTGCTGGGATATCAGCTGGTGTGTGCCTCGACCCTGAAGGCAGCAGGAAGTAGCTGAATGGGCACGAGCATGACTGGAATACCTTCATGACGAGCAGGATGCTCCTAGTGAAGGGCTGCCCTCTGCTGTGAGAGGGCATGAGCCGAAGCGGCAGTGACCTGCAGTGCACTGGCAGGGTGATGTAACCCGTGGGAAACGGGGTGTGAGGCGAAGCCGTTACGCCAAGATGCACCTCTAGGCTAAGTATGGAAAGGTTGAGGAACACGAACCGATTAATCCGCGTCTGTGGGCTGAACGTGTCGCCACCTCCTACACGGCTTATTGGAGGTGTGTACCCCAGCAGTGAGTACAGGTACGGCTCACTTCTGCTGCGGGCAACGAATAGCCAAGTCGTTGCCAACAGAGGTATGGACAGTGCGCAGCTAATCCGTACCGGGTACACCAACTTGCAGCATGCAAGGGTAAAGATTGCGATCGGCAACCTCCTCCATACGCTTGAGTCCAGCATGTAAACGAGGGAAGGCTTGTATGGGATGGTAAGGGAGTGCGACCCCGATGCCCAACAAGCTGGCGGAGCCTCCGTAGTAGTCCGAGGTGGGGAAAGCCCACCACATGGCGAAGGGAGGCAGTTCAAGTGGCTTGTTCCACTAATTACCTGACTGAGAGAGGTGAAGACCTTTGATAATCAGGGAAATGCAGAGCAAGCTAGCAACATGGTCAACAGAAGATCCGAATCGTAGGATTGATCGACTGTTGAGGCTGATTGCAGGGCGCGATTGGCTCCTGGATGCTGCGTGGAAAACACTGGCATCAAAGGGGGCCAAGACTGCTGGGGTAGACGGTGAGACTCGACGAGTAGTAGAGCAGGATATTAGCCACTATGTGGATGATATTCGCTCAGAGCTGCTGGCTGGAACCTATCAGCCTCAGCCTGCTCGTCGTATCTATATTCCGAAGGCCAACGGCAAGAAGCGCCCACTGGGGATACCAACACTGCGAGATAGGATTGTACAACGTGCGATGCTGATGGCAATGGAGCCCATATGGGAAAGCGACTTCCATCGCTTATCCTACGGCTTCCGCCCCGAAAGAAGCGTGCACCATGCTATCCGAACCGTGAAATTGCAGCTTACGGATAGTGGAGAAACAAAGGGCCGCTGGGTCATAGAAGGCGACTTGGCAAGCTACTTTGATACTGTCCACCACCGAAAGCTGATGCGGTGCGTTCGCAGGCGGATTTGTGACAGTCGTTTCCTAGACCTCCTCTGGAAATTCATCAAAGCGGGCCATGTCGACAAAGGGCTGTTTCATGCTGCTCACGACGGCGTTCCGCAAGGTGGTGTGCTTTCACCATTACTGTCGAATATCATGCTGAATGAATTCGACCAATGGCTTGAGAAACGCTATCTTGGCAAGAAGGCTCGCAAAGATCGTTGGTACTGGAACTCTAGCATCCAACGAGAATTTCCAATCGCCATGCGAGAAAGACGACATTGGCGACCAGCGGTAGCTTACTGTCGCTACGCTGATGATTTCGTCTTGGTTGTTAAAGGAAACAAGGCTCATGCTGAGGCTATCCGCGAGGAGTGCCGACTGTTCCTTGAGGACGACCTCTCATTAACTCTGAATATGGATAAGACCCATGTTACACATGTGAATGATGGGTTCATTTTCCTGGGTCATAGAGTAGTCCGTAAACGCGGTCCCAATGCTGACGAATCCCCACGAATATGTTGCTACTCGCCGCATAGGCTCTGCTCCCTGACTTCCTCGCGAAGTCGTGCTCGGAGGGTTGTCCAAGCAGGCCAAGGCACGGCGTCGGGTTGATGACGACGAAGACATTCCAAGCCCAGGCGCCACACGGAAAGCACGCTCCGGTGCCGGATACTGTTGCTCTGATAGCGCCGCTGTTGCCCCCGGGCTCGGACATCCAGGCCGGCCACCATCATGGCCACGTTCGCCAACATGGCGATCAGCAGCAGGACCTCGATGCGCTTGCCCTGGCGAGACTGATGCATGCCGAAGCCCAGCCCGAACAAGGGACTTTTGACATCGCGGAACCCTTCCTCAATCTGCATGCGCTGTCGGTAGATCGTTACCACTTTATTCGCCAGCGTTGAGCGGTCCGGCAGATTGCTGACCAGCACCCAGGGCTCCTGCTGACGCCGGGCGATCGTCCGGCTGCCGCCGTCCCGAGAGATCCGGCCTTGTTTATTGCGATGCTTACGTCCCCGTGGCGGTCGATAATAGAGCACCATCTGAGCGCGGAACGGATGGTTTTCGGCGATCCGGACGGAGCCCCACGCCTGCGGTTCCGATGTCGCGTGTTGAAACAGGGTCTTCACGGGTTGCCATGCTTCGCCTGACGCCTGGTAACGGGCGGGCTGACGGACCCGTCCAACGATATACCAGCCGCGCGCTTCAACGGCCCGAAACCACGGGTTACGAAAGCCGGCATCGGTCACCAGGATCGGCGTGGCCTTGTCGGGCAGGATCCTTGCCAGCGCATCCAGCAGATAGGCTTCACAGTATGGGCATCCTTCCTTGTGATGAACCTTCTCGAAGATGGGCAGCGATCGCCCGGCGAAGGGCACCGCCGCACGCAGCAGGAAATGCCTGCCGCGGTCATCAATCGGCGACCAGTCCACCAGAATCAGTGGGCGCGTTGTATGGCCGATCAGCAGCGAGGCCATGAGCCAATAGAACAGCGGTCGTTCCTGATGAAGGTGAGGGTTGCCTAATAGTCGATCGACTCGTTTGATGGCGTGCTTGGCATCCGTCGAGCTCGGCAACGCACGGCCAATGGCCGTTAATCCCAGACGTCGCTCGCCCAGCAGAGCGCCAACGGTATCGAGGACGGTCTGTAGCCGCTTGGCATGGATCACGGAGAGTGAAGACGTCAGCAAGTTATGCAAGAATCGAGGGGCCTGCATGGGTCTCCTTCGCATGTTGTTGTGTGTCGTAACTCACAACATGCATGACTCATGCAGGCTTTTTCAATCCTATCATGCTGATTTTATTACCCATTTCATGGGGATTCCTCAGGTCCCAATGGCACAATGCGCCCGGTCACGTCCATCCCCCGTGAAAAGGCAAAGAATTTCGCTGCATCACTGGCGAAAGAATTGTCTAGCAATCATAGCGCGAATAGGATTGACATGGTGGACCGCCTGAATCGCCGACTGGCGGGATGGGCAAATTTCTACCAGCATACCGACTAGGGCCTGTTGACGTTTCATGGCAGGGGTATTGGCAGGATAGGGGCAAGCTCGCAGAATAAAGGTTCCCACACCAACAAACTGCAAGCCTGCCATGCCCCGACAAATGCTCACGGATGAACACTGGTCGAAGCTGAAACCTATCCTGCTTCAACAAGGTATTTATGACAAGGCCGACTTGCGTACCACGATAGAAGGCATCCTTTATCGGATGCGCACCGGCTGCCCGTGGCGGGACCTACCGGAGACGTTTGGCCCCTGGAACACGGTCTACAAGCGTTTTAACGCCTGGTCAGCGAGTGGAAAGCTGATGAGGCTTTTCAGCTCTCTGGTGGAGGAGCCTGATGTTGAGTGGCTGTTCATTGATGGCTCCTACGTCAAGGCCCACCAGGACAGCACCGGAGCTGCCACG
Source organism: Halomonas piscis (assembly GCF_031886125.1). Classification (NCBI taxonomy): domain Bacteria; kingdom Pseudomonadati; phylum Pseudomonadota; class Gammaproteobacteria; order Oceanospirillales; family Halomonadaceae; genus Halomonas; species Halomonas piscis. The sequence continues at coordinate 2,918,556 of NZ_CP119391.1, read as the reverse complement.
GAAGACGCAGAAGCCATTGGCAAAAGTCGTGCAGGCAATACCAGCAAGATCCACTTGACCGTAGATGCCTATGGGCTACCGATAACCTTCAGAATAACCGGGGGTGAGGTGCACGACAGCACGGAAGCCCGGGCATTGATTGACGATTTGCCAGCGGGTGATGCATTGGTGGCTGACAAGGGCTATGACAGCGAGCGTATCCGTGAACAGATCGAAGCCAAGGGCATGGCTGCCGTCATTCCACGCAAACGCAACTCAAAGAAAGGAAATGCCAATCTGGACAGAGGCTTATATCGCTATCGGCATCTGGTTGAGAATGCCTTTGCTCGATTGAAGCCGTATCGCGCCATCGCAACGCGTTACGACAAGCTCAAGCGAAACTACGAAAGCATGGTGGCCTTGGCCTGCGGCTTTTTATGGCTGCCCATGTGAAACGTCAACACGCCCTACACCGCGATCACTTACAGGAAGATAGATGGCATTGTCTTCTGGCGATTTGGCCACTGGCTATCAAGGAAGTATCGCGCATCGATAAAGTCCATGATGCGAAAACACTTCCTGAGACCAACAGAGAAACAAGCCAAGACATGGAAATTCTTTGGCCCAAATGGCAGAGGTGTTTTCTGCGTAACGAGCCTGAGACGTCTGGTAACCAGTCGAAAGATGACCTTCCGATGGCGGCTTCCTGAGGCAAATCCCTATCTGCCACAGGAAGAGGTACGCAACACCGTCACTTCGCGCTACCGAGATGTTGCCATGGCTTTGAGCCACACTTGAATGGAGAGCCGTATGCGCTGAGAGGTGCACGTACGGTTCGGGGAGGAGAAGTAGGGAAATAGCTCGACTACGCCCTGCTTCTTACTCCACTACCGGGCCCTGCACGCGGCACCTGGTGGTACCTGTACCTGATCATGGACGTCTTCAGCCGCAAGATCGTTGGGCACGGAACCTGTCAACCTGATTCGGACAGATCGTTAAAAATTAGTGTCGATTTCGTCGCGGTGGCACCTGCCGCCGATAGCGTCGGGAAGTTCACCACGCTGTAGGGGGCCGGGTCGTCGTCATCGGGCTGTACTGGATTGATCGAGACACTGTCCGGTGGCAGCGCCACCTTTGGGCGTCCGCGTAGGAACCGCTCGGGATGCGCCTCGAAGCTGTCATCGAGCGCTCGCTGGCGGACCTCGGCAATCTCGCGATATCGGCCGGTGAAGACCTGCTCCGGCGTGAAGCCAGCCAGCCCGCTGTGATGGTGCAGCAGGTTGTACCAGTCGACGTAAGCGCTGTACCACTGCCGGGCATGGACGATGCTCTCGAAGCGCCCCGGGTAATCGGGCTGGTACTTGCTGGTCTTGAACTGGCTTTCGCTGAAGGGGTTGTCGTTGCTGACCCGCGGCCGGCTATGACTGCACGTGACCCCCAGCTCTCCCATGAGATCCAGATAGCTCCGGGCGATCATCGGCGAGCCTCGATCCTGGTGGAGCGTCAGTGCGCCATGCGGGATACCGTAGCGATCCACGGCCTCCTGGAAGAGCTGCTGAGCCAAGGCGGCATTCTCCTTGTGGGAGACCATCCAGGCCACGATGAAGCGGCTGTACAGGTCCAGCACCACGTAGAGGTTGAGGTAGACGCCGCGTCGCCGCGTGGGCAATTTGCTGATGTCCCACGTCCAGGCCTCATTGGCGGCCCTTGCCGTGATGCGTGGGACGGCATGGTGTTGGGGAGCACGCTGAGGACGGCGGTCACCGCTCTCCTTGGCCTCACGCAGCTGCCGGTACCACGTGCTGAGCGAGCCAAGATAGATCCCTTGCTGCAGCAGGTCGTGATAGATCTCATACACCGGCTGATCCCGATAAGGCTCGCTATGTGCGATCTCCAGCATTTTCGCTCGCTCCTCGGCCGACAGGGCCCTGGGCTGCGGGCAATGCCGGCGCGACGTTGAAGCTCCGGTATAAGGCTCATGGCGGCGTTTTCGCCAGGCGTACACCGTGCTGCGGTTGATGCCCAGGGCTCGGCAGGCCATGGCCAATGGGAGGCGCGCCGGGCGCTCTTCGAGCACCGTGATCATGGTTCGCTCCCATTGTTCATGCGATCGAGCATCGATAGCGCTTTTTTTTGGAGCGATAGGCAGTCTTCGGCGGTCGAGAGCCTCTGCTGAAGACGGGCGTTCTCACGCTCCAGTGCCTCGATACGCTTCTGCTCCGGCGTCTTGCTCGGGTTCGGCCCTGGGGCGGTCTTGTGGAGCTTCTCCACGCCGCTCTCGGCAAGCTCCTTGCGCCAAGTGGTCAGCTGGCTGTTGTAGAGCTTTTCGCGGCGTAACAGCTGCCCGAGCTCACCATGCTGGCAGGCATCGGCTTCTGCGAGGATGCGCAACTTGTATTCGGTCGAGAACTGACGACGTGTGCGTTTCTCCAGCTTGGGATTCGGCGTGACCTGATGATCGGGCAGCTCGGTTGGCGGTTTCGGCATGATACGGGCTCCTGAACCTCGGGCTCTGATATTGAGCTTAACTCACTGAGCCGGTGTATGGATTCAGGTTGACACACAGGGGGCACGAGGTCTATGAAACCGAGACCGGCGAGCTGGCCGCCGAGCTGATCCAGAAGGCCTGCTGGCGAGAGCACCTCACCGATCGTCACAAGCCTTTGATTTTGCATTCTGATAACGGCAGCCCGATGAAGGCGGCGACCTTCCTGGAGAAGCTCTACGACCTGGGCATCACCCCGTCGTACAGCCGGCCAAGGGTCAGCAACGACAACGCCTTCGCCGAGTCGGCCTTCAAGACACTGAAGTACCGGCCGGGATTCCCCGCCGACGGCTTCGCCACGCTGGCCGAGGCACAAGACTGGGTCCAGCAATTCACCGAGTGGTACAACCATGAGCACCGGCACAGTGCCCTGCGCTACGTCACGCCGAGCCAGCGTCACAACGGCGAGGCCAAAGGCATTCTGGCGCAGCGCCGAGAGGTTTTTGAAGCCGCGAAGCAGCGCCACCCGGAGCGGTGGTCAGGTGACATCCGGAAACTCAGCCTGCCGGATGTGGTGCACCTAAATCCCGAACGGGACTCAGTGCCACAGGCCGCAGGATTTTAAAGAGCTGAAGTCATTTTATATGGCAACTATGTTGACAGACTCCGACGCAGGGCGATGCTAAGCGCGGGGATGAAGGTCAGCAGCAGCAGGCCAAAGGGCAGGCCGCTGGCAATGGCCGCAGACTGGAGGGCGTCGAGTCCACCTGCTCGCAGCAAGAAGGCGGTGACCAGGCCTACCGCGGCTACCCAGAAAAAGCGCTGTCGCCAGCTGGGGGCGTTACCGTTCGACGTCAGCGTTGACACCACCAGGGCGCCGGAGTCGGCTGAGGTAACGAAAAATATCAGCACTACCAGCACGGCCACGCCGGTAGTGAAGGGGCTCAGCGGGAGATAGTCGAGCAAGCGATAGAGGCTTTCGTCAGGAGCAACGGTCACGATGTCGGCAAAGCCGGCATCCTCGAATAGTTCCAGAAACAGCGCGTTGCTGCCAAATACCGTCATCCACAGGAAGTTGAAAAGGGTTGGGACAAACAGCACGCCAAGCAGATATTCGCGGATGGTCCGACCCCGGGAGACCTGAGCGATGAACATGCCCACGAACGGGGACCAGGAGATCCACCAGCTCCAGTAGAAAATGGTCCATTGATCCTGCCAGTGGGTGCCGGTATAGGTCTCGTTCCAGGTGGATAGCTTGGGTAGATCGTTGATATAGCTGCCCAAATGCTCGCCCAGCGCCTTGAAAACAAACAGCGGCTGGCCGGCAAATAACACAAAGAGCATCAGGCTGGCCGCGATGACCAGATTCAACTTGCTGAGTAGACGCACGCCGTTGCCCAGTCCGCTGAGTACGCTAACCATGGCCAGCGCGCATACCCCGCCGATAATGCCCAGGTTGAGGCCCAGGCTGGCGTCCAGCTCGGTTAGCTCGGCGATGCCGGCGCTGGCCTGGCTGGCGCCCAGCCCAAGTGAAGTGGTGATGCCAAAAATAGTGCCAATGACGGCTGCCATGTTCGCCACCCAGCCCAGACGGCGTGCCCAGGCGGCGGGTAGAAGCTCGCGTAGCGGCGCCTCGAAGCTGAGCCTGTGGCCGGCGTTATAATGGAAGAAGGCCAGCGTTAGTCCTACGAGAGCGTAGATACCCCAGGGATGAAGGCCCCAGTGAAGAAACGTCATTTCCATGGAAAACTGGGCAGTAGCGGCATCGCTATTCAGATAAGGGCCGAACGACGCGTAATGCTGCAGCGGCTCGGAAACGCTGTAGAACAAAAGCCCGATGCCCATGCCCGCGGCGAATAACATGCCAAACCAGTCAAGACGGCTGAACTCGGGGCGTGCCTCGGGCCCGCCCAGGCGAATTCGCGCCAGCGGAGTAAACAAGAGATATAAGGCAAACAGCAGCACGGCGTTCATGATGAAAATGAGCAGCCAGCCGGTAGAGCCTGCCATGATGTCCTGTAGGCGCGAGAACAGCGTGGCGGCGACGTCGCCTTGCCAGCCAACAAATATCAGCAGCAGAGCCATGATGGTGGCGGAGGCAATGAACAGGCTCATTTTCCTGAGCGAGGGCATGGTGTCGTGCCTTCCATAGCGTCGTTGTGTGGCGTGAAAGGGACGGCTGTTTTAGTCAGATCCGTTGCCCGCCAAGACAGAATGACATCGTCAAACTGACCCAGTGATTGTTAGTGTAAAGACAATCTGTTGAAAAATCAGCCGTTTGATATGATCACAGGTAGAGGCTTAAGCCCCGCACGTGTCCGGCAGCGGCTCGGTTTTTCGTCAAGCGCACCTGGCCCGACACGCAAGACACGCAACAGCAAAGAGGTAGCCATGACCAAGCGCGCTATTATCGTCGTAGACTTTCAGAACGAATATCTTCCCACCGGCAAGCTACCGTTGACCGGTATGGATCACGCCCTGGCAAATGCCGCTCGCCTTATTGATGCGGCGCGTGACGGGGGAGAAGCGCTCTTTCATGTTCGCCATGAGTTTGCCGAGCCCGACGCGCAGGTTTTTGTACCGGGAAGCGATGGCGTTGAGACGATTTCCGCCGTCGCACCAGCCGAAGGCGAGCCTGTCGTCCTCAAGAACTATCCTAATGCGTTTCGCGGCACTAACCTGAAGCAGCAGCTGGATGAGCAGGATATCGAGGAAGTGGTGATCATTGGCGCCATGAGCCATATGTGTGTGGAAGGGACCTCCCGCGCGGCCAGTGACCTTGGCTATGCCGTTACCGTCGTGGAGGATGCGTGCGCCACAATGGAGCTGGAGTTCCACAACACGAAGGTGCCGGCGGCCCAGGTACACGCGACGGCCATGGCGGCGCTGGCGTTTGCCTATGCGTCCATTACCGGCACTGAGGCCTACCTGGCCGGCTGATTGAGGTATGGATTCGTGCCGCTGCGTACAAAACCAGGGACCTGCCGCCTTGGTGCCGGGTCTCTCCGATCAGAGTCAAAAGGCGTTGTATGTAGGCCTGGATAGGGCGATGACGATTGCCTGCGGACATACTGCCAAGGCGCTGCGTCGGGTATTCGTGCGATACGCCAGACCCACGCCCCGAGCTGAAAAGGCACCGATGGAGGTCATGTGGAAGTTCTGCTGATTGGAATGCTACTGCTGGCCGGGCTGGCATTCGGGGTGCTGGGCAGCCGCTTTCTGCGCCTGCCGCGCGTGGTGGGATATATATTGGCCGGCATCCTTTTCGCGCCCGATTTGCTTGGTGGGCCGCTGGGCGCAGAAACGACCGAATGGACTCGCTCTATCGTTGCCGTCACTCTCGGCATCATCGCCTATTTAATCGGCGGAGCGGCAACTGTCACGCAGCTTCGCCAGCTGGGCTGGGCGATTGTGACCGCGACGGCCGGTAAGGTGGCCGGTAGCTTTCTTGCGGTACTGACAGGGTTTGCGCTGGTGGGCCTGGCCGTGGCCGATGTGCCCGGCTGGACGCTGGCGCTGTTGCTTGCAGCGATCGCCACCACCACGGCGCCGGCCGCCATCGTGGCGATCATCCACCAGTACCGGGCTCGCGGCCCGTTGACCACCACGCTGCTGGGTATGGTGGCGCTGGATGATGCGCTGGCGCTGGTCATTTTCTCGCTGGTGCTGGCCGCCATGGACAGTACCGGCTTCGCCGCGGCGATTCCGGCCGTCATTTGGGAGATTGTGGCGGCCATCGGATTTGGGACAGCCGGCGGCTACGTGGTTGAACGCACCGCGCGTTATCTGCCCGAGCCGGAGCTGCAGCTGGTGGGGCTGCTTGGCGCCATCGTTCTGCTCACCGGGCTGGCTGACGCCTGGCATTTCTCTCCGCTGCTGGCTGCCATGGCGCTGGGCTTTTTCACTCGGTTTTTCAGTGGCGCCCATTCCGAACCGCTGTTTCGTCCCCTGGAGCAGCTCCAGGAAGTCGTCTTTGTGCTGTTCTTCACCCTGGCCGGGCTCCATTTTGCCCCCGGCGTCGTATGGGGACATGCGGGGCTGATCGCTCTGTACTTTGTACTGCGCGCAGGCGGACAGATTGCTGGCGCCATGGCCGGGGCGCGGCTGGCCGGCGCGCCCCGGGTCATCAGCCATAACGTGGGGCTGGTCATGCTGCCCCAGGGCGGGGTGGCTATCGGGATGGCGCTGCTGCTCACCGGCGTGCCGCGGCTGGAGGCGTCTGCGCTGGTGATCGTCAACATCGTCACCGCCACCACGCTGCTGACCGAGACACTGGGCGCGGTAGCCGTTCGCTTTGGGCTGGGTCGAGCCGGTGAACTGGGTCAGACAGCGACCATCGGCGAGACGGAGAAAACAGAATGAAGACCAGCGATTGGATAGCTGCCTATCCGGTCAGGGCGTTGACCCTCACCGGTGAATACGAGCTGCAGGAGGCAGCCCGCATGCTGCTGGATAATCCGGAAAGGCGGGATATCTTCGTTCTCGACGCCGAAGGGCGGGTGTGCGGGCACTTGGGTTTTTGGCATGTATCCAGCCTGCTGCTGGTCGCGCTGCGCCCCACGCATAGTCTGCGCGAGCTGGTAGAGCGGATCACCCTGGGTAGCGTGGCTGAGCACATGAACGATCGCGTGATGTGCGCCGAGGCGGATGAGGAGATCAACGATATCTTATATCGGCATGATCTCTTTCAGAAGCACGTAGAGCGCCGCGTCGAGGATATCCCGGTAGTCGACGAGCAGCGCCGTCTGCTGGGCGTGATTCGCCTCTCTGACCTGTTGCGCCATACGCTGGGGGCACAAGAGGGGATCCAGAACACTCGATGACGTTATGACCCCGCTGGCAAGAGCTATTTCGGCATGGGCGATCCAAAACGCCGCAGCTGCATTTCCTGCAGACGGCTCAACGTGCGACGGAAGGGAAAGGCCAGCGCGCCGTCGCGGTAAAGCTCATGTAGCGGCACGGCTGCGTCCAGGTAAAGCGGTATGCCGCGGTCGTAACACTCGTCCACCAGCGCAATAAATCGGCGCACGCCATCGTCCTGATGCGATAGCGCCGGCAGCCGGCGCTCCCCGGCTTCGACCTGCACCACCCCGTCTTCCGTGCCACGAGCTATCGTCTTTTGCCGGCTGCTACCGGTCAGTTGCGGCACCTCGCTCAGGAAAACATGGGAAAAGCGGTCACACAGCTCGATAAAATCCTGCGATGCCAGTTTTTGCTCGCATAGGTCGTCGTAACGACACCAGAGCATATGTTGGCTTCGCTTCACCACCGGAATCTTGCGGTGACCCAGCAGCAGGGGTTCGCTATGTGGCTGCTCACCCTGGCTTAGGCGTTCGGCAAAGGCTTTTTCCAACGCCTGCGGCTCATTAACCCAATAGCGCTGCTGGCGCTCCCCGGGGTGCAGCCGGTGATCCCGGCCGCCATCAACGTCCACTACCTGCGTATGCTGTTTAATGGCCGCGATAGCTGGCAATAGTCGCTCACGATTAAAGCCGTCCTTGTACAAATCGTCTGGCGGCTGGTTGGACGTACTCACCAGCACCAGGCCTTGAGCCAGCAGCTGCTGAAACAAGCCGCCGACCAGCATGGCGTCGCCAATATCGCTGATAAACAGCTCGTCCAGACACAGCACACGCGCCTCAGACGCCAGCTCCCGCGCAAGCAGTGTCAGCGGCTCTTCCTGGCCGGTGAGTTGAAACAGGCGTTGGTGAACCCAGCGCATGAAGTGGTGAAAGTGCTGCCTGCGGGCCGGTATGGTTAACGCCTGGTAGAAACGATCCATTAACCAGGTTTTACCGCGACCCACCGGCCCCCAGAGATACACACCCCGAATAGCCGACTGGCCCGCCTGCAGCTGCTCATAACAGCGCTGCAGACACAGGGCCGCTTCATGCTGGGCAGGGTCCTCTCTAAAGCCGAAGGCCAGCGCTTGCCGATAGGCTGAAAGCGGGGAAGGCGCCGCCGCGTCTGGGCTAGAGGAGCTCATGTCATTATCAGGTAACGCATGGTGAGTCACCGTCTGTCACTTTGGTGATTGCCGTGGTAGTGCTTTTATGAGGCAGCGCCCCCTGTGTGCTGGGTGATGCTACAGCCAGCAGCTGCGCTATATCGTCTCTTCGCCTTCTGGATAGAGTAAAGTGCGCTTTTGGACTGCAATACGGCTTGGAGCGTCTGCCCATGGCAGGAAAAGGATAACCCCTATAGGACAGGGAAGCATCTCGCATCCGACACCCAGCGTTAAGCGGTCCCGATACTTGGCGGTTCTCTGCTTCAGGGTTGTCCGAGTGACAAAGGACGGGTATGACTCCCTGAAAGGGTTCTTCGTCGTTTCATGTGGATTTGGCCTGATCGAACAGGCGGCCTACCGGGCTGCCAATCAGGTAGATCATGGCGATGAAGTTGGCCTCGTTCCGGTAACCCCGTGCGCGTGACCGAGCCGCCTGAAACAGACCATTCATGCCTTCCAGCCGTGCGTTCGTCAGTCCCGAAATCCAACGCCTGACCACCGCATCGGCGTGGCGCTCCAGCGTCGCCAAGGCCTTTCCCATCGGCTTCAGCAATGGCTTCTCCGAGACCGCCGCCTTCATGACCTTGAGGTAGTGCGTGATGCGCCATCGAGCCGCGCGTGGCGTCGGCGCCTTCTGGATCCAGCGCAGCTTCTCCTTGATCACCCAGGCATCGGACGTGGCGCTCTGGTCGGCCACCAGCTCCTGGAGCGCCGCCAGTTGCTTGGGCGTCAGATTCTCGTTATCCAGGCTCTTCAGCAGGGCCCAGCGTAGCGACTTGGGGTGCTCCTGCTCGCGGCGCTCTTTCTTGCGCACCTCGTCCAGTCGCTTGGTGAAGGTCTGCACGATATGGAACCAGTCGACCGTGACCTCGGCCTTGGGAAGGTACTCAGCCACGCCGCTGAGGAAGGCTTGTGACATGTCGCAGACGACCTCGACCACGTTGTCCGGATCGCCGCCATGGGCCGCCAGGAAGGCGCTGAAGGCCTCGATGGCGTCCTTGCCATGGCCGGGGACGGCGAAGATCACCGGCTCCTGCTTGCGCTGCATATCGAGGAACACCGTCACATAGCGCTGGCCGCGCCGGGACGCGGTTTCGTCCACGCCGACGGTGGCCACGTTGCTCAGATCCAGCTGCCCCAGCATCCGACCGACGTAGTGATGCACGATGCGCCACAGCCGCTTGTCGGAGATCTCCAGCTGTCGGGAGACGGCCAACACCGGCATCTCCTTGACCAGCGACATGGCCGCCTGCTCGAACAGCAGGGTAAAGTCACTCCCCGGACGCGCCCAGGGCACCTCGATACGCTTGACGCCATGCTCCGGGCACTTGGTACGCGGCACGCGAGCATGCAAGTAGCAGTGATGCTGGAAGAAGTTCAGGTGCCGCCACGTCTTGTCAGCGAAGTCATGAGCCGGACAGGCCTCGCCGCAATCAGGACAGGGGTAGAGGCTGCCACGCTCGGCCTCGACGTAGAGGTCCAGACGGTGGGGCGATACGGAGGTATCCAGGTGCTGGTCCTTGAGAATCCAGGGCGCTTCCAGGCCCAGGCCGAGGGTCAGAATCTGGGTGCCGTCCATGTCATACCTCCTGTCGTCGTGGAGGTCATATCCTGGCCCAGCTCAGGGGGCGAATTCCACACCCAACGACGAAGAGCCCCTGAAAGGCATTCTTGTTTATCAGGAGGCTGCTTGTGGATCATCACGCTTATCGCCATGTTTTGGCTGAAAGTCTGGCCGAGAGCGAACTGCCTTTTCCCCCTGCAGAGTTCGCGAGGCGCCGGCAACGGGTGCGAGAAACCATGCAGGCTGTCGGGCTCGAGGCGCTGCTGCTGACTGACCCGGCCGATATCTTCTATCTGACGGGGTATCACACCTTTGAGGTGTCGGTGCATGCCTGTTTGGTAGTGTCGGCCGACCGCCTGGTGTTACAGGTGCCCTCTATCGAGATCGGCCCTGCCGTGGTTACTGCAAGGGTGGAATGAGATACTGGGGTACCGCTGGGAAGGCATCGATGAGGTGATTGAACCGCTGGCCGATATGCTGGCCCCTTTTCGATCCGTTGGCCTGGACCCTTTCGGAGCCGGTTTGCGCTACGGTGTTATCCGCGAGCTGCAAGCACGCCTGGGGGCCGATCGTTTTCGCGATGATGGAGGCGAGCTGCTTGACCGTGTCCGTATTGTCAAGACGCCTGCAGAACTTGATTGCCTGCGCCGGAGTGCGCGAATTACCGCAGCGGGATTACGCGCGGCCGAAGCGATGATTGCTCCGGGCGTTACCGATAGCGAGGTGGCAGCGGAGGGTAGCCGGGCCATGCTGGCAGCGGGGAGCGAATTCATGAGCCTTCAGCCCATCGTTGCTACCGGCCGGCGTATCGGTACGATTCATGTCAATCACAAGCGCCACCCAATAGAGCCGGGCGACCCTGTCTTTCTGGAGTTTGGTTCCGCTATTCAACGCTACACCGCGCCGATGATGAGCACTGCTGTGGCGGGGCGAGCCAGTGCGGACATGCAGGCGCTGCGAGACGTTTGCTGTGAGATGTTTGAGGCGCTGTGTGCCACCATGCGGCCAGGCGCTTCCTTTGACGATGCGGCGCGGGCCGCTGAGACCGTATTGGCACCCCACGTCGAGCGCGTGTTCTTTTCGGGCGTGTTTGGCTATACGGTAGGGGCTCAGTTTCCTCCCAGCTGGGTCGAAGGGACAGGCTACATCGCCCGTGGGCAGCATGCCGAGTTTGCCCCTGATATGGTTTTCCATTTGCCGCTCTGCCTGCGGCTACCGGGACGATGGGGGATCGGGTTGAGTGACACCGTGCGAGTCACTTCTGACGGCGGAGCGCCGCTTACCAACAATGACTGGCAGCTGTAAATACAGGGTACCGGAGAGTCCACTACGCTGGGCCCGATATCTACATCAGCCACGCCAGCAGCAGCGGCAGGTAGAGCAGCGAGAGCAGGGTCGAGCAGAATACCAGGCTGGCCACATACTCCGGTTCACGCCGTGCCTTCTGGGCGAACAGGTAGTTGAACACCGCCACCGGCATGCTCATCTGCAGCACCACGATGCTGTGGGCCAGCGGTGGCAGGCCCAGCAGTGCACCGATGCTCCAGGCCAGCGCCGCAGCGACCGGAATGCGCAGCAGGCTGAAGCTGATGCCGGAGCGTAGGCTTCTTACCTGAATGCTGGCCAGCGAGACGCCCAGGGTGATCAGCATCAAGGGGACGGTAAAGCCCGAGATCAGCTCGACGCTGTTGGCAAGCCACAGCGGCAGGTCGGTGCCGGTGAGCAGCAGGACCAGCGACAGCAGGATGGCGTAGACGGTCGGCGTGCGCACCAGAGTGCGTAGCGGATTGCCGCCGCTGCTGGCCATCACCGAGCCCAGGGTGAACTGAAACAGCGAGACGGTAACCATCACCGTGATGCCGTAGGCGAAGCCGGCGCTGCCGAAGGCGTAGAGTACCACCGGCAGCCCCATGTTGCCGGTGTTCGGATACATGGCCGGTGCTAGCAGCACCCTCCAGTCCTGGCGCAGCAGACGCGCCAGCGGCCAGGTCATCGCCGCCATGGTGCAGATCACCAGCGCCGTGGCGAGCATGGTGCGGCCAAAGTTGCTGGCCTCGATCTCGGCGCTGGAGAGCGAGGCGATGACCAGCGTCGGGGTGCCGATATTGAACACCAGGCGGGTGACGAACTCGACCGGATAGGGCTGCCCCAGGCGTACCCAGGAAAATCCTAGACCAGCTCCGGCCAGGACCGGCGCCATCACCGCGAAGAGTTCGGTAAGCATGCAGGTGCCTCAGGTGAGTGGAGAAGCCGTTATTCTCTGGAATTCGTACAGAGTTTGGCAAGGTGGCGCTGTATGCCGAATAGCGCTGCGCCGTCGAAAACGGCCCTGGCCCTTGGGTCCAGGACATCGGCCACATCCTGAAAGCTCCGTATCCGGCGTTGGGTCGGCCCATGCCCGCAAGCGCCGTCCCCAAAGGGTTGGCCCGTCGTCTATGAGCCTTTTGGTGGCCAATCCTGTGCCTTGGATAAGGCCAGAGGTCGTTAGACGCCGCTGTTATGGCGACCATGTGGTCACGGAATGGCCACACAGGCAAACAAAAAGGGCTCACGAATTGGCGTAAGCCCTTGATTTGTCTGGTGCGCCCAGCAGGATTCGAACCTGCGACCCTCGGCTTCGGAGGCCGATACTCTATCCAGCTGAGCTATGGGCGCTTGATGGGTGCGTATCCTAACGGCACTGGCGCCATGTGTCTAGCAGTTGTCGTAGATCAAACCTGAGACCCCGAAAAAATCGTTAGGCATATGCCAAACCGCCAGCCAACAAAAAAGCGCCCTGAGGCGCTTGATTGTCTTGCTTGTTTGGTGGAGGCGGCGTCCACCTTCCCCCCGTATCAGGCCGCGCCATGCTGAAGCCGTAACCTGCTGAACTCCTTGTGTTCCCTGGATTCCCTTGTCTTGTGGTGTATCAGGGAATGTCACCCTATGTTATCTTTTATGGCTAATGGGATGGCTAATGGGGGAAGGGCGATGCCGAAGATAGCTAAGGAACTGAGCGCCGCTGAAGTCAGGCGCATCGACCGGCCAGGGTTCCATGCCGTGGGGGGCGTGCCGGGGCTGCTGCTGCAAGTCACCCCTGGCGGGGGGCGTTCGTGGGTACTGCGCGTGAAGGTGGGGAACCGCCGCCGTGGCTTTGGGCTGGGCAGCTTCCCAGGCACCGGCCTAGCGGATGCCCGCACCAAGGCGCGCGAGCTGCGCGACAAGCTGGCGCAAGGCATTGACCCCGTAGCCGAGCGCCAGGCCGCCAAGGCTGCCCACGTGGCTGCACAAGCCAAGCGCGTGACCTTCCGGGAAGCTGCCGAGCGCTACCACCAAGACAAGGCCGGGGAATTCCGAAGCGTGAAGCACCGGAACGACTGGCTATCGTCCCTTGAGCGCCACGCCTTCCCCCACCTTGGGGACTTGGCCGTTTCTGATGTAGAGCTGCCCCACGTGCTGGACGTGCTGAACCCTATCTGGGCGACCAAGACGGAAACCGCCACCCGCGTGCGCCAGCGCCTGGAAAGCGTGTTGAGCTGGGCGACCGTGCGCGGATACCGCCAGGGGGACAACCCGGCCCGCTGGGCTGGATGCCTTGATACCGTGCTGGCCAAGCCTGCCAAGCTGGGTAAGGGCAAGCGCCACCAACCGGCCCTTCCCTGGCAGCGCGTCCCGGAATTCATGGCAGACCTTCGCTCCCGTGAAGGCATGGGCGCCAGGGCGCTGGAATTCGTCATTTTGACCGCCGCCCGTAGCGGGGAAGTCAGGGGCGCCACGTGGGATGAAGTCGATTTGGCCGCCAGGGTGTGGACGATTCCCGGCGACCGGATGAAGGCAGGCAAGCCCCACCACGTGCCCTTGTGCCCGGATGCCGTGGCCCTGCTGGAATCCCTGCCCCGCATGGAAGGGCAACCGCTGGTGTTCCCGGCCGCGCGGGGGAAGAAAATCAGCGACGTGACTATCCTGGCCACCGTGAAGCGTATGAACGCCACCAAGCTGAAGGAAGGGGGCGAACAGTACACCGACCCTACCGATGGCCGCCCCGTGGTCCCGCATGGCTTCCGTTCTGCCTTCAAGGACTGGGCGCGTAGCCGTTCGAACTTTCCGGATGAAGTCAGCGAGCTGGCGCTGGCCCACGTGAACAGCGATGCCACCCGTGCCGCCTATGCCCGCGACGAACTGATGCCCCAGCGTGCCAAGCTGATGAAGTCATGGGCGGAATACTGCGCGGAACCGGCCAAGGCTGGTGCTAGCGTAGTTTCGCTCCGGAAAGACGCTCAGTCATAGCTTGGCAAGCCTTACCGTGATGCGCAGGCCTTGATGGTGCTGGGCATGTTGCCAGCTTGGGTTTTGCGTATAAAAGTACTCGTCTCATGCTATATCATCACGGTTTGTAGGAAGCTAATCCACCAATGATCGTGAGGGACAAGTGGCTTTTTCTGAAACTATTATGAAGCGTCGGCAGTGGCACTCCTTGGAGTCGGCGGCTCAATTTTTGAGCATCGGCATTGGCGAGGATGTGAGTGTTGACCAGTTGATTGAGCTGGCCAGATCTGGCGATATCCCGATTTTCGTTGATCTTTCAATGCCCGCGTGGCCCTTGGTTGGGGATAAGGGAGCTCCAAAAGCCCACCTAAACTTTACTGTTCACGAGCATCCGGTTCCTTCATCTCCCCTTCCTGGGATGACGGTTAATGCTGACGACACAGATTGTGTGCTGATGGGCAAGTATGAGTTGAAAACTCCTTCAGCCTTCAGCCCCTTGAGCGAGTGGTATGTCAAAGACCCGAAGAGCGGCGAGTCCTTTATCCCTGGGCACCAGTATAAAAGCTTGCCAAGTGGAAAGAGCTTTCCTGAAAGGCCGGGGAAGCCAGTGCCAGAAGAGTGGGTTTTCAAAAAGGATGACTTGGAAACCCTTGTCGCTCAGATTTTATCTGACGAGGATGTTAGGGAGGGAAAGAAGAAAGATAAGCGAGAAATTAGGGCTTTGGAGGCACTTGGGCTTCTCGTGGAAGTGGTGGCATACACTGGCACAGATCAAAAAAAATACCAGTGGGGCGGGAAGCCGAACTGCGCGCAGATTGCTAGGGCCATGGAGGCCCAGGCTGGTCAAGGTAGTGGCATGAGAGAGGAAAAGCTGAAGAGATTGGTAGGAGACGCGCTGGATGCCTATCAAATGAGATAATAGGTCATTCTGTACATTCTACATTTCTGTATTTACACAACAAAAGATAGATGAGCCTTCACGATTCACCTTGCAATCAAGTCAATACGAGGTGAATCACCGTGACAGTTAGTACCTTCCTGACAGCTCGCCAAGTGGCAGATCGCTTGGCGATTTCCATCCCTACCGTATGGCGCTGGTCACGTGAGCGTTCTGATTTTCCCAAGCCACATCGTATAGGGCCAGCATCCTCACGTTGGCGAGTGGCAGAGCTGGAAACCTGGGAAGCAAGCCAGAATCGGAGGGTTTGCTGATGGTTACCCAAAATCCCATTTCGCCACAATGCTACTCAGACTCAGGAAATGACAAGCACAGCAGCATCGAGGTCGCACTGGCTGAAGCCCTGGCCGCCTATGGCGTGATGCTGACCCCCAGGGCGTCAGGCCGCTTCGAGCGATTCGACGCGCCCGACAAGCCCAAGGGCAACGGCAACGGCTGGTATCGCATCCATGGCCCCCAGGCGGCGAGCTTTGGCATCTGGCATCTGGACGTGTCCGAGGTGGTGACGCTTCACGGCGCCAGCGACCCCGAGGCCGCCACCCAGGCCCGGCTGGACGCCATGCGCGACCGCGAGCGGCAAGAGCATGAGCGCCAGCAGCAAGCGGCCAAGGCTGCCGACAAGGCCCGGCGTTGGTGGGCCGAGGCTGGCCCCGGCGATCCTGGCCACCCCTGGCTGGCTGGCAAGCGGCTACCGCCCTACAACCTTCGCCAGCGCGGCGAGGCGCTGCTGGTGCCGCTGTACTTCGAGGGCGAGCTGGTCAACCTAGAGCGCATCTTTCCCGACGGCAGCAAGCGCCCCCTTAAGGGCGGGCGTGTCAAAGGCGTGGCGAGCCTGATAGGCCACCTGGCTGGCGCTGGGCGCGTGCTGGTGGCCGAGGGCTGGAGTACCGCCGCCGCCTTGCATGAGGCCATGGGCGCGCCTGTGGTGGTGGCCCGCAATGCCGACAACCTGGCCCCCGTGGCGCGGCGCCTTCGCCAACGTATGCCGGCTGAGGTGGGCATTACCGTGTGTGGCGACGATGACCGCCACCTGCCGGCCAAGGGCAAGGCCAACAAGGGCGCGGTTGAGGCCCGCCACGCTGCCCTGGCCATTGGCGGCGACCTGCTGATGCCGCAATTCTGCGACGGCTGCGAGAGCTGCACCGACTTTGCCGACGTGCGCCTGTGCCGGCTGGGAGGTGGCCATGGTGAGTGAGTACCGTGACCTCGATACCTGCGACATGTTCGGGCAGCCGCCAATCCCTAAGCCCGCCCATACCCCGCTGGACGTGTCCCACCTGTCCTATGTGTCCCAACCCAGCAATGACGTGGCTTTTCGCCGGGACACCGCCGGGACACCACCTGTGCCAACGTGTCCCATCACCCGCGAGGTGGACCCCAGCGAGGCCGAACCGGCCAAAGTGAAGGAGCCCAGGCGCCCCACCTTCCTCTGCTACCTGGCCCCCAGCCAATTTGGGCCACCGGGGCTGTATTACCATGGGGAGCGCCAGCCCAAGGGCGACGGGGAGCCCATCCCCTTCGACGTGTGGATATGCAGCCCCATCGAGTGCCTTGCCGCCACGCATGACGAGCGCGGCGATAACCACGGGCTGCTGCTGCGCTTCAAATCCCCGTATGGCCCGTGGCGCCAATGGGCTATGCCCCTGCGGCTGCTGAAAGGCAGCGGCGAGGAGATGCGCGGCGAGCTGCTGGATATGGGCGTTCGTATCAACCCTGACGGCTTCAAGCCGTTGCACCGCTGGGCATTACAATGCCGGCCCTATGAAGTGGTGGTGGCCGCGACCCGTGTGGGCTGGCACAGAGTCGAGGAGGCGCTGGCGTTTGTCATGCCCCGGCGCACCATTGCCCAGGGCGAGCTGGCGCGTCGAATCACCTTCCAGAGCGAGGTGGCCGGACAAGACGAGTACGCCACCGCCGGCAGCCTGGTGAGCTGGCGCGAGAGCATTGGCCGGCTATGCAGCGGCAACCCGCTGATGGTGCTGGCCGTGTCCACTGCCCTGGCCGGGCCGCTACTGCACCTGTGCCACCGGCAGACGGCAGGCATCCATCTGGTGGGCGACAGCAGCAACGGCAAGACGACGTTGCTGGAGGTCGCGTCGAGCGTGTGGGGCGGTCCCGACTTCAAGCGCACCTGGCGTGCCACCGGTAATGGACTGGAAGGCGTGGCCGCCGCCCTGAGCGACACTGCGCTGGTGCTGGACGAGATAGGCGAGGCCGATGGCAAAGAGATCGGCGCCACTGTCTATGCGCTGGGCAACGGCACCGGCAAAGCCCGTGCCAGCCGCAATGGCACTGCCAGGCGACCACAACGCTGGCGCATTGCGGTATTGAGCAGTGGCGAGCGCACCCTGGCCGCCCACATGAGCGAGGCTGGCAAGCGCCCCCATGCCGGGCAGGCCGTCCGACTGCTGGATATACCAGCCAAGCGCCAGCACGGTGCCTTCGATACCCTGCACCACCTGGCCGATGGCCGCGCCTTCGCGGATCACCTGAAAAGCGAGGTGACGCGCCACCATGGCCACCTTGGGCCGGCGTTCATCGAGCGGCTGGTGGCCGAGGAGCGCGACCTGGCCGGCGAGGTGGACCGCTTCGCCCAGGTGGACGGCTTCGCCACGTCCCGCCCGCTGCAAGGCCGGGCCGCCAAGGTGCTGGCGCTGATCGGGCTGGCCGGCGAGCTGGCCACCGAGTACGGGCTGACGGGCTGGCAACCGGGCGAGGCCATGGCCGCCGCTATTGAGGCGTTCCACGCATGGGCCGCCGGGCAGGGCGGCGTCAGGTCCGAACATGAGCAGATATTGGCCAACGTGGCCGGTTTCATCGAGAGACATGGCGATGCCCGATTCAGCAGCGTCGAGAACACTCTGAGCCATTCCCCTATGGTGCGAGATCGGGCCGGCTGGTGGCGTGATGATGCTGAGGGCCGCACCTACCTATTCAGTGGCGAGGGGCTGGCCGAGGCGCTGGGCGGCTTCGACGTGAAGCGCGGCACAGAAGCCTTGGAGGTGGCCGGCTGGATAGTCGAACGCGATGCAGGCGCGCGGTCCGTGCGCGTGCGGATCAATGGTAGCCGGCGCCGCGTCTATGCGATCCGCCCGGCTGAGGCCGAGGAGGGCGATGCATGAGCCTGGACGATGTTTACCGCGCCTTCGCTGGGACACGAATGGGCACCATCAGTCCCGGACCTGTCCCGCCGCAAACCCGCATGGTTGAGCCATTGGGACAGGCGGGACACGTGGGACACCACCAAGAGCAGGTAGAGCAGGTAGAGCAGGTAGAGCAGGGCGAGGCCGGGCCGGCGCATGAGGTCGAGACGCTGCTGGCCGCCCTAGCTGATGCAGGCCGCGACCTTGGGCCGGCGCTGGCGCATCGCCTACGCGTGACGCTGGCGCCCCTGAGCAGGCAGGTACGGGCCGAGTTGGTGGCTATGATAGACGACACCTTTGAGGTGGCTTCTGAGACCGAGGCCGCCCGTCGCAAGGCTCACCGCCTACTGAGTGATTCTGCTACCGTGAAGGACTTCTAGGTGGTTCGGCCGGCCAACCATAAGCCACCGGCTCCCAAGGGCAGCGCAGAACGAATGCCGCGAGTGCAACAGCAAATGACGCACCATAGCCACTGTAACCCGGCCGAGTTCGTCCGGCAGGCTATTGAGCAAGAGCTGGCGCTGTAGCGGCCTGATGAATGGTCCGAGCTCTTGGAAGGATTGGTGGTTGAGTGACGGCAACAACCAAGGGCGCCCCAGGCTGGGCGCCTTTGCCGTGACGGGCGTCTGATGATTTTTCGACCAGTACGCGCGGGTGGCCAGCACATCACTGCTGGCCTAAGCTGCTGAGGGAACAAGCTTTGCTCCTACCGATTACATTGCTGAGGATCACCTTGAGGCCTTGTCCTTTCAGTCAGTCGCAGAAAAGCTATCAGCCGCTTCCATGGCCACGCCTAACAGATTGCTCTCTTGGCCTATGAGTGCTGAACCGGCGTGAGAGAGGTGACCTGGATCACGAAAGATGTTTGTGTCACTGATAGCTGCTGAACATTTATTTCCATCGCACATGTGGTCTGATAGTTCTACTACGGCCATGTTGATCTCTGTGTTATGGAGAAATTGGGTGACGCTTTTATGCTCTGAGCTGGTTTCATTATAAGAGAAGTCACAGCTAATTTCTTCCCCTTTACTGTTGGTGAAAACAAGGCTGCCAATAACGCAGCGGGCAAGGTTGTCGCCGGTCCTGGGGGGCGGGGAGATGAAGACAGGTTTTTTGCCAAGACTTCTGATGTAGTTAGCCGTTTCGTTCAGTTTTTCCATTACTAAGGATTCGGTTGCTGGATATAGTTTTCCGGAACCGTCATAAGTTTTGTTGAATATTATGCCCATTGGAGACGACATGATTACATAGTCAACATCTATACTTTCTTTGAGCCAC
Source organism: Halomonas piscis (assembly GCF_031886125.1). NCBI lineage: Bacteria > Pseudomonadati > Pseudomonadota > Gammaproteobacteria > Oceanospirillales > Halomonadaceae > Halomonas > Halomonas piscis. Next base: position 2,898,897 of record NZ_CP119391.1, on the reverse strand, counting down.
TCCTTGACTTGGTTGTTGAAGTCGATGCACCCCGCAGACCATGAAGGGCCATATTTGTGGTTCGTAAGCGCCAAGTCGAAGATGGGGGCGCACACAGATTTCGTAAACTGAATAAAGTCGACTTCTTTCGAGGCCTGGCTAGAGGTCAATGCCTGCATTAAATGCATGGCATAGCTATCCCCCCAAACCATGACCGAGGGTTTTTCTCCTGTGCGGCAATCTGGCGATAGAGTGAATGATCCTTCGCAGGTGCTACTGAGCCCATGATTGACCTTTGTCATTTTAGCCGAATCAAGCTGAGAGAAGCTGAGCCCAGAAGGGGCAGACCGATCTGGTAGGCCGCCATTGAACCAGCCCAGTCCGCCGACGATACCGACCGCCAAACAACCGGAAGCTGCAGCAGAGAGAACCTGTGGCCTTGGTAGTTTAAGATATTTCCGTGTTGGTACTTCGATAAGAAGCCAGGTCAGCCAGGCCAATGCGAACGTCACTGCTATTAAGAGCCAGAAGGCCGAATCAGGCACGCCCTCGAAGAGGCGGATTCGGGCAAAGGCAAATAACGGCTGGTGCCAGAGATAGGCGCTATAGCTGATCAGGCCAATACCGACCAGTAAACGCACGCCGAGTAGGCGGCCGACCAAGGTGTTGCGATTGGAGGCGAGGATTATAAGTGCAGTGCCGAGGACGGGGATCAGGGTCCACAGGCTCGGGAAGGGGGTGGCCTCGTCGAAAGCGACAATGGAGTAGAGGATCAGGGTCAGACCAAGCAAACCAGCGACTTCGCGCAGCGGTCCTTCCAATGGTGAACTGGCATTATCTCCGGAGCGCAGCCGTTGCAGGTAAATGGCCACTAGGGCTCCTAAGCCGAGCTCCCAGGCACGTGTAGGCAGAAGGTAGAAGTTAGCCGATGGGTGCGCAGAGGAGGCCCAGTGCGCGAGGCCAAGGCTGGCTAACGCACCCAGGCTGATGATGCTGAACAGTAACTTGGGAACGAAGCGGTAAAGTGCGAGCAGTAGCGGCGGATAGAGGATGTAGAATTGCTCCTCGACTGCCAGCGACCAAGTATGCAGCAATGGCTTGAGCTCGGCTGCGCCAGCAAAGTAACCGCTCTCGCGCCAGAAGAGGATGTTGGAGGTGAAGGTGGCCACCCCGACCAGGCTCTGGCTGAAGTCCTTGAACTCGTTGGGCAGCATCCAAAGCCAGGCGAAGGGAATGCAGGCGAGCGACACTACGAATAAGGCTGGGAGGATGCGCCTGGCACGACGTTCGTAGAAGCGCCACATGGAGAAGCGACCTTGGGCCATCTCTTGGTAGATGATGGTGGTGATCAGATAGCCGCTGATGACAAAGAAGATGTCAACGCCGACGAAGCCTCCAGAGAAGGCCGAGAAACCGGCGTGGAAGAGGATCACGGGCAGCACTGCAATGGCTCGGAGGCCATCAACTTCAGGGCGGTATTGCATGGAAGGTCCCTTTCCTGGGGCGATGAGGAGCGAATGGAGCCGATTAGGCTGAGTATGGTAGGGGGTTCGCTCCCCTAAGTTAAGCCTAGTGAGGGCGCAGTATGGCTTCTTTGCCTGCGTCTGTGGACTGAGGGCGCCCAAGCCCCCGTGAGTAGAGCGCTGATGTCTGGGCATCAGCCTCCCCAATCAAACGGGATGGCTTGCATGGTCGGCGCGAGGCTGAGTGTCCCACTTCCCGAGAGAGGGGGGGGCGAGAAACAAGAAAAATCGGGAAAACAGGGACATTGTTCGGGGAGTCTCTCGGCTGTTATGGCCCGCCCAGCTTAGTTCTCGGAATCGAACCGGCGTCCCTGGCAAGGAATCGAAAGCACCGGCCAGGGCTGCCTTCTGCCAGGATGTTGAAGAATGATGAATCGCGCGCACCTGCCTACAGGCATCGAACAGGGCGCCAGGGTAGCGTTTTGGGGATGGCTAATGGGATGGCCAATAAACGAAAAAAGCACCCGTAGGTGCTTGATTCGCTTACTTAAGTGGTGGAGGCGGCGGGAATTGAACCCGCGTCCGCCGATACTCGCCCATTGGCTCTACATGCTTAGATTTCGTCTTTTGCTTTAGCGCGACTGACTCCGACGATCAGGATTCAGCCACGCGAGTCTTCAAAGGTTTAACAGCTGACGTGAAGACGCCGCCAACTGCGATCCTGTCAGTTTTAGCTCGTATCTCCGCAGCCATGAACAGGCACATGGCCTTGGAGCCGGGCAAGAAGCTAGCAGTTTTTACGCTGCCAGCGCGCCCTGAGCGTAGTTTTCGTCGTTTGCGACTATTTTTCGTGATGTTGGATTTACGAGATACATCACGCTCTCGGCATGCACCGCAGGGGTTGTCATCGGCGTCGAGACCATGTCGCCCCCTTAGCGTGTGAGCATTCTAACGTGCTCACCCCTCATTGACCAGCTATCCTTTATTTTGTTCCCGCATGATACGACCTTTTTGCCGCTGCCAGTCGCGGGCTTTTTCGGTGGCGCGCTTGTCGTGCTGCTTCTTGCCGCTGACCAGGGCCAGCTCGCACTTTACCAGATTACGCTTCCAGTACAGCTTGAGCGGCACGCAGGTGTGCCCCTTGTCCTGGATCCGGGAGAAAATCTTGGCAATTTCCTTGCGATGAAGGAGCAGCTTGCGGGAGCGCGTGGGGTCAGCCGTCTCATGGGTACTGATAGTATCCAGCGGCATGATATGGCTGCCCAGCAGCCAGGCTTCGCCCCGGCGCACCAGAATATAGGTATCGGTAAGCTGGGCCTTGCCTGCGCGCAGGCTTTTGACTTCCCAGCCGGCCAGCGCAAGCCCGGCTTCAAAGGTCTCGTTGATGTGGTATTCGAAGCGCGCCTTTTTATTCTGGGCAATCACGCTGCTGCCCGGGCCCTTCTTGGTTTTTCCCTTCTTCGTGGCCATATCACCTCATCATTGATCTGTGGATTGCCCTTCGTGAATGGAAAAGGCGTGGTACCATTCATGGAAAATTGCCCCAATGATACGCCTTGGGCACAGTGAAGTCAGCGGAGAGGTCAATGCCAACCGTGAATCGTTCCGCCCTGGTGCGGCATACTCCCCAGCAAATGTTTGAGCTGGTGAACGACTTTGAGCAATACCCGCAGTTTTTACCCGGCTGCCGTCGTGCCCGGCTGTTGGAGCGTGATGAAACTCACCTGGTGGGGGAAATGACGCTTGGGCGAGCCGGTGTCGAGCAGACCATTACCACGCGCAACGACCTTTATACGCCCGAGCGAATTGAAATGTCGTTGGTGAAAGGGCCGTTCAAGCGTCTCAAGGGACGTTGGCTTTTCACCCCCGTGGATGACACGACGTGCCGGGTCAGTCTGGAGATGGAGTTCGAATTTGCCAACCGCCTGCTGAGCATGGCGTTTGGCAAGCTTTTCGAGCAGATTGCCGTTCAGCTGGTGGACTCCTTCACCCGACGTGCCGATGAGCTTTATGGCCAATGACAGATCTGGTGCAGGCTTGACGATAGGGGCTCGGGACAAGAATTGCGGGAAAGGAGAGAGGCGTGAGCAGTGCGGACCATTCATTAACCGTTGAAGTAGCGTTTGCCCGGCCGGAGAAGCAACGCCTGGTGAGCCTGGGGGTCACGCCGGGTACAACCGCCGCCCAGGCGGTGGCTCGGGCAGATTTGCCCGCCCTGTTTCCGGAAGTCCCCGCCGAGATGTTTCAACGGCTGGATGTAGGCATTTTCGGCAAGGTGCTGCGCGAGCCGGCGGGCTACCGGCTGCGCGAAGGGGATCGCGTGGAGCTTTATCGCCCTCTGCTCATTGATCCCAAGGCTGCCCGATTGGCGCGGGCCAAGCGCCAGCGGCGTTGAGCTAGCGCCGCGGCGTACTGGCAGGGCCAGCCTCCGGCGCTGAAACACCGGTGCTTTCCTCGGGCATCGCCTTCAGGGGGTCAGCGCCTTCACTAGCGCCGGGTGCCGTGTTGATGTCCAGCGGCAGATCCTTGGCAATATTGCCATCTTTTTCAATATTGACCAGCTGTCCGGTGTCATCGAAGGTGAGCGTGAGGCGCCGAGTTTCAACGCCGCTATAGGCCTTGTCCAGCTGGAAGACGTAGTCCCACTCCCTGGCGTCAAACGGGGCCTCCAGCAGAGGGCGTCCCATGACTTGGGTAACCTGGCGCTGGCTCATGCCGGGACGCAGCTGCTGGACCATTTCCTGGGTGATCAGGTTGCCCTGGGGGATATCGCGCTTGTACACACCAAAGGTGCTGCAACCGCTGACGGTGGCCAAGGTAACGGAAAGAGCGATGATTCTCGTCAGTTTTTGCATTTGCGCCTGTTCTTCACTATCGTGGTTTTGGTCGATCATACCCGACCTAACCTGTTACTGCGAAGAGTGACCATGGCCGATCAGAATCATGAGCTGCGTAAAGCCGGGTTAAAAGTGACCCTGCCGCGGGTAAAAATCCTGCAGATTCTCGAACAAGCTTCGGGCAAGGATCATCTGAGCGCCGAAGAAGTCTACAAGACCCTGATTGATGCAGGTGAGGATGTGGGGTTGGCCACCGTGTATCGGGTGTTGACTCAATTCGAGTCGGCTGGCCTTGTGATACGGCATAATTTCGACGGCGGGCATGCGCTGTTCGAGATGGCCCAGGAAGAGCACCATGACCACATCGTTTGCCTGGAAAGCGGGGAAATTTTCGAGTTCGTGGACAAGGTAATCGAGCGTCGCCAGCAGGAGATCGCCGAGGAGCACGACTTCGAGCTCGTGGACCATGCGCTTGTATTGTACGTGCGCCCGCGCAATTCGGAAGCGACTCGTCGAGAAGGCAGCGCGCAGCCCAAGGGCGTGGCGCCCAAAAAGTAGCGCAAGCGCTATCAACGGTTTTCACCACGACGGCAGGCCAGCGCCTGCCGTTTTTTTGTTAAAGCTTCTGCTCGCTCACGGCGTCCCACAGGGCCTGCAGGCGCGGGCGCTTCAGGCGTCGGCCAAGCACACAGAGCCCAACGTCATAATGGGGAAGCTCGGGCTTGACGCTGAGAATCTGGACGCGGGCGGCCAGGGGACTGTTATCCAGCACGATCTGTGGTACTACGCCCACGCCAAACCCCAGGCCAACCATGCTGACAATCGCCTCGTGGCCGGCCACTTGAGCGTAAATGTGGGGGGAGACGCCGAGTGCCTTGAACCAGGTATCGGCGTACTCCCGCGACAGGCCGGCCTCGGAAAGGATCATGGGCACACGGTGCCACTGCGCAGGGGTCGAGCTTTCCGGGGCTTGTGGAAGCCAGTCCAGCGGCGCATTGGGCGCAATAAACACCAGCGGTGAGCGGGTCAGCGATTTGAATGACAGCGCCGGCGGTGGTGTGCGCGGTCTCGGCGTGATGGCCATGTCATCATCGCCGGATAGTACTCGACCCATGGCCTCGGCCGGATCACCGGTGCGTAGCTTGAGTTCAATGCCCGGGTGCCGGGCGCGAAAGTCGCTGAGTAGGGCGTAGAGAAAGCTGTAGCTTGCGGTCACCGAGCAGTAAATGCTGATGGCACCGGTCAGCTGGGTAGCGTCATCGGCCAGGGTGCGCTGGATGTTGTCCCATTGCTCAAGGGTGTCGCGAGCATAGCGCTGGAATATAAGGCCTTGTCGGGTCAACGTTACGTGGCGGTTATCGCGCTCGAAGAGCGTGGCCGAGAGTCTCTCTTCGAGCTGTTGGATCGCGCGGCTGAGCGTCGAGGGGCTGATATGGCAGAGCTCGCTGGCGCGACCAAAGTGCAGGGTGTCAGTCAGGGCCATGAAATAGTGTAGCGAGCGAAAGTCCATGATGTCTCCAGCGTTGCCATAACTGCAATACTGCATTGCAAATATAGCGTTTTACGCAATAAGCGGGATGACGTAAAGTCTATTCATGTCGCATGGCGCACCCTGGTGCCTGCGATGCCCGGGGTGGCTGATAGCGCTGACACGTGTCGTTGCGCTAGCGCTTTCTCTGTCCATTCTGTTTCTGCCTATACTGCTGTGGAGCTTTAGCTATGCGCGTTTATTACGATAAAGACTGCGATCTGTCCCTGATTCAGGCCAAGAAGGTTGCGATTATCGGCTATGGATCTCAGGGCCACGCTCACGCCAACAACCTGAAGGAGTCCGGCGTGGATGTGACTGTGGCACTGCGTGAAGGCTCTTCCTCTGCCGCCAAGGCTGAGGCCGCAGGGTTGAAAGTCGCCACCGTCGCGGAAGCGTGCAAGGTCGCTGACGTGGCCATGGTGCTGGCGCCGGACGAGAACCAGAAGGCTATCTATGAAAATGAGATGGCGCCTAACTTGAAAGAGGGCGCGACGCTGGCTTTTGCGCATGGGTTTAACGTTCACTATAACCAGATCGAGGCGCGCAAGGATCTTGACGTGGTCATGATCGCGCCCAAGGCGCCGGGGCATACCGTGCGCAGCGAGTTCGTCCGCGGAGGCGGCATTCCCGATCTGGTGGCAGTGCACCAGAACGCTTCAGGCAGTGCCAAGGAGCTTGCGCTGTCCTACGCTGCAGGTATTGGCGGTGGTCGCAGCGGCATCATCGAGACCACCTTCCAGGATGAGACCGAAACGGACCTGTTCGGCGAGCAGGCTGTACTTTGCGGCGGTACCGTTGAACTGGTCCGGGCCGGTTTCGAGACGCTGACCGAAGCCGGCTACGCGCCGGAAATGGCCTATTTCGAATGCCTCCATGAGCTCAAGCTGATCGTAGACCTGATGTATGAAGGCGGCGTGGCCAACATGAACTACTCTATCTCCAACAACGCGGAGTACGGTGAGTACGTGACTGGCCCGAAGATCATCAACGAGCAGTCCAGAGCCGCCATGCGCAGCGCCTTGAAGGACATTCAGACGGGCGAATACGCCAAGATGTTCATCAACGAAGGCGAGACCAACTATCCGTCGATGACCGCACGCCGCCGTCTCAACGCCGAGCACGAGATGGAAACAGTCGGGGCTAAGTTGCGCGGCATGATGCCCTGGATTGCCGCTAATCAGCTGGTCGACAAAGAGAAAAATTAAGTCGGCAGCCTAGAGAGCGTTAACAATTGATGGTGAGCGCTGATCCGGTCCATTATGGAAATTTTTGAGCATAGATATGGTTCGGTTACTTCTACGCGATGATCAATGGCATCGAATTGAGCCCCTTCTTCACGGCAAGGCTTCAGACCGTGGGGTAACAGCCAAGGACAACCGGCTATTCGTCGAAGCCGTCCTCTGGATTGCCCGGACAGGCGCTCCCTGGCGCGACCTACCCGACGCGTTCGGACGTTGGCACACGGTTTACATGCGCTATAACCGTTGGGCCAGGAAAGGCGTATGGCAACAGATTTTCGACACGTTAGCCGATGATCCCGACATGGAGCAGCTGATGATCGATGGCAGTATTGTCAGAGTCCATCAGCAGGGAGCGGCAAAAAAACCACCCAGCACATAGAAGCCATGGGCAAGTCCCGAGGGGGCTTGAGTACCAAAATCCATGCCGCTGTCGATGCGTTGGGCAACCCCGTACGGCTGCTTCTCACCCCGGGACAAGCATCGGAATATCGTGCTGCTCCCGCGTTACTGGAAGGCTTTTCTCCGCAAGCGGTGCTGGGTGACAAGGGATATGATTCGATGGCTTTACGAGCCACCATTCAGGCCGTGGGGGCAAAGCCGGTGATTCCTCCCAAAAGGAATCGCCGGGCACGCATCGAAGTCGATTGGCACTGCTATCAGGATCGCAATCTGGTAGAAAGATTTTTTCAGAAAATCAAGAAATTCAGGCGGTTGTCTACACGTTATGAGCGACTGGCAAGGAATTACCAGTCACTACTCTGCCTTGTATCAGCCGTTATATGGCTGGCCTAATTGTTAACGCTCTCTAGGTGATGGAGCAGCCAGGCGCTGCTCTGTACTGCTATAAAGCGCGTACGATTGACATCGTACGCGCTTTTTGTTTTTCACCATCCGGGCGTTGAGGCCTTGCCTGTGGTGGTTGTAGTGCCACCATGTAGAATGCAGGGCGTATCGCAGCGATTTGCTTTCAGGCCGCGACCCCCGTGAATTGGAATGCCATCCACGACTCAAGGTAATTGCTATGACTCAGGATAACCGCGACGTAACGTCATCCTCGACATCGTCGCATGAGACGCAGGCGGATATCCGCCGCAATGAAGACATGGCAGCCACCTTCATGCGTGAGACGGAGGTGGTCGAAGAGTCCATGGTCGAGGGGGAAAAGGTGCGCCGCAAGGGTATCTACCTGTTGCCCAATCTTTTTACGACATCGGCGCTTTTTTCCGGTTTTTTTGCCGTTGTGGCCGGTATCAACGGAGATTTTTCCGCAGCGGCCATCGCTATATTCATTGCCATGGTGCTTGATGGGCTGGACGGGCGTGTAGCGCGCATGACGAATACGCAAAGCGAGTTTGGGGCGGAATATGACAGCCTGGCCGATATGCTCTCGTTCGGCATGGCGCCGGCGCTGGTAGCTTTCACCTGGATTTTGCAGGATATCGGCAAGCCCGGCTGGATCGTGGCGTTTCTCTACGTCGCCTGCGCTGCCTTGCGGCTGGCGCGCTTCAACGTCCAGATCGGCAGCGTGGATAAGAGGTGGTTTATTGGTTTGCCCAGCCCCTCGGCGGCGGCGCTGGTGGCGGCAAGCGTGTGGACCTTCAACAGTTTTGATGCCAACGAATTCGGCTTCAAACTGTTGATGCTTGGCGTGGTTGCTGCGGCCGGCATCTTGATGGTGAGCAATATTCGCTATTACAGCTTCAAGGATATCGACTTCAAGAAGCCGGTGCCGTTTGTCGTGTTGCTAGCCGTGGTGCTGGGCTTTGTAATGATTTCCGTCGAGCCCTCGGCCATGCTGCTGCTGCTTTTTGGTGCCTACGTGATTTCCGGGCCGCTGCAGGCCGTTTTACGCAAGGTCAAACGGCGGCATTAATTTCTTGGCTAAACCCTTGCCAAGCAGCTTTTAAGATCCTACAGTACGCATCCGCTGCCGACGACGCCAAGCCGTCACCGGCGGCGAAAGGCCCCAAAAGGCCGGTGGTCTCAACGAGTTACGCTATTCGAAACAATCGCCGTTGACAGCCGCTCAAAGGCGTGTAGAATACGCCCTCCTCGCCGCAAAAAGCGAGACGCTCTTTAACAAGTTGATCAGGTAATTCATGTGGGCGCTTGCCTGGGTGGGTGACAAATCACCTATCATCAAGGCAAGCGACTCGTCAGAGACCTTCGGGTCTCGTTTGAGACGTTTGATACCTTGAGCCAAGTTTGGTCCGCTTAACGGACTATATGATTGAAACCGAAGAGTTTGATCATGGCTCAGATTGAACGCTGGCGGCAGGCTTAACACATGCAAGTCGAGCGGAAACGACAGGAGCTTGCTCCTGGGCGTCGAGCGGCGGACGGGTGAGTAACGCATAGGAATCTGCCCGGTGGTGGGGGATAACCCGGGGAAACTCGGGCTAATACCGCATACGTCCTACGGGAGAAAGGGGGCTCAGGCTCCCGCCATCGGATGAGCCTATGTCGGATTAGCCAGCTGGTGGGGTAACGGCTCACCAGGGCGACGATCCGTAGCTGGTTTGAGAGGATGATCAGCCACACCGGGACTGAGACACGGCCCGGACTCCTACGGGAGGCAGCAGTGGGGAATATTGGACAATGGGCGAAAGCCTGATCCAGCCATGCCGCGTGTGTGAAGAAGGCCCTCGGGTTGTAAAGCACTTTCAGTGAGGAAGAAGGCCTGGCGGCTAATACCCGCCAGGAACGACATCACTCACAGAAGAAGCACCGGCTAACTCCGTGCCAGCAGCCGCGGTAATACGGAGGGTGCAAGCGTTAATCGGAATTACTGGGCGTAAAGCGCGCGTAGGCGGCGCGATCAGCCGGTTGTGAAAGCCCCGGGCTCAACCTGGGAATGGCATCCGGAACTGTCGCGCTAGAGTGCAGGAGAGGAAGGTGGAATTCCCGGTGTAGCGGTGAAATGCGTAGATATCGGGAGGAATACCAGTGGCGAAGGCGGCCTTCTGGACTGACACTGACGCTGAGGGGCGAAAGCATGGGTAGCAAACAGGATTAGATACCCTGGTAGTCCATGCCGTAAACGATGTCGACCAGCCGTTGGGGTCCTTGAGACCCTTGTGGCGAAGTTAACGCGATAAGTCGACCGCCTGGGGAGTACGGCCGCAAGGTTAAAACTCAAATGAATTGACGGGGGCCCGCACAAGCGGTGGAGCATGTGGTTTAATTCGATGCAACGCGAAGAACCTTACCTACCCTTGACATCCTGCGAACCCGAGAGAGATCTCGGGGTGCCTTCGGGAACGCAGTGACAGGTGCTGCATGGCTGTCGTCAGCTCGTGTTGTGAAATGTTGGGTTAAGTCCCGTAACGAGCGAAACCCTCGTCCCTCTTTGCCAGCGATTCGGTCGGGAACTCCAGGGAGACTGCCGGTGACAAACCGGAGGAAGGTGGGGACGACGTCAAGTCATCATGGCCCTCACGGGTAGGGCTACACACGTGCTACAATGGCCGGCACAAAGGGCGGCGAGCTCGCGAGAGTCAGCGAATCCCGTAAAGCCGGTCTCAGTCCGGATCGGAGTCTGCAACTCGACTCCGTGAAGTCGGAATCGCTAGTAATCGTGCATCAGAATGGCACGGTGAATACGTTCCCGGGCCTTGTACACACCGCCCGTCACACCATGGAAGTGGACTGCACCAGAAGTGGTTAGCCTAACTTCGGAAGGCGATCACCACGGTGTGGTTCATGACTGGGGTGAAGTCGTAACAAGGTAGCCGTAGGGGAACCTGCGGCTGGATCACCTCCTTAACCGATGCGTCATCCGCTCGGCAAGTGCCCACAATGAATTGCCTGATCGCTGTGCCCCTGAGCAGTCATAAGCTCCGTGAACCGTCACGACGCTTATGACTGCTTTCAGGCAGTGCTCTTTAACAAGATATATCATGCTGACAAAACGATCTTCGCAAGAAGATTATGTGATACGTCTCAAGCGTATCCGGCAATCGTTGTCATTGCGACACCGACCCCTTGGGGTTATAGGGTCAAGCAATGAAGCGCACACGGTGGATGCCTTGGCAGCCAGAGGCGACGAAAGACGTGGCAGCCTGCGATAAGCGTCGGCGAGGTGGCAAACAACCTTTGACCCGGCGATCTCTGAATGGGGCAACCCACTCACCACAAGGTGAGTATCGTCTCCTGAATCCATAGGGAGACGAGGCGAACCGGGGGAACTGAAACATCTCAGTACCCCGAGGAAAAGACATCAACCGAGATTCCCCCAGTAGCGGCGAGCGAACGGGGAGCAGCCCTTAAGCGCGTGAACGACTAGACGAAGGCCCTGGGAAGGGCCGCCATAGTGGGTGACAGCCCCGTAGTCGAAAGTCCGATCGCGTGAAATCGAGTAGGTCGGGGCACGTGTAACCCTGACTGAAGACGGGGGGACCATCCTCCAAGGCTAAATACTCCTGGCTGACCGATAGTGAACCAGTACCGTGAGGGAAAGGCGAAAAGAACCCCAGTGAGGGGAGTGAAACAGATCCTGAAACCGTGTGCGTACAAGCAGTGGGAGCCGACTCGTTCGGTGACCGCGTACCTTTTGTATAATGGGTCAGCGACTTATTTTCCGTAGCGAGCTTAACCGATTAGGGGAGGCGTAGCGAAAGCGAGTCTTAACCGGGCGACAAGTTGCGGGGAATAGACCCGAAACCGGGCGATCTACCCATGGCCAGAGTGAAGGTTGAGTAACATCAACTGGAGGCTCGAACCCACGTATGTTGAAAAATGCGGGGATGAGCTGTGGGTCGGAGTGAAAGGCTAATCAAGCCCGGAGATAGCTGGTTCTCCTCGAAAGCTATTTAGGTAGCGCCTCACGTATCACCACCGGGGGTAGAGCACTGTTTCGGCTAGGGGGTCATCCCGACTTACCAACCCGAGGCAAACTCCGAATACCGGTGAGTGCCAGCGTGGGAGACACACAGTGGGTGCTAACGTCCATTGTGGAAAGGGCAACAACCCAGACCGTCAGCTAAGGTCCCCAAATCCTGATTGAGTGGGAAACGATGTGGGAAGGTTTAGACAGCCAGGAGGTTGGCTTAGAAGCAGCCATCCTTGAAAGAAAGCGTAATAGCTCACTGGTCGAATCGGCCTGCGCGGAAGATGTAACGGGGCTAAATCAGGTACCGAAGCTACGGACGTATCCTCCGGGATACGTGGTAGAGGAGCGTCGTGTAAGCCGATGAAGGTGGATTGAAAAGTCTGCTGGAGGTATCACGAGTGCGAATGCTGACATGAGTAACGATAAAGGGCGTGAAAAACGCCCTCGCCGGAAGACCAAGGGTTTCTGTTCGACGCTAATCGGAGCAGAGTGAGTCGGCCCCTAAGGCGAGGCCGAAAGGCGTAGTCGATGGGAAACGGGTCAATATTCCCGTACCTCACAGTATTGCGACGGGGGGACGAAGAAGGCTAGGTGAGCCGGGCGACGGTCGTCCCGGTAAAAGTCCGTAGGCCGAACCATCAGGGAAATCCGGTGGTTCAAGGCCGAGAGACGAGACGAACAGCCCACGGGCTGGAAGTCATCGATGCCACGCTTCCAGGAAAAGCCTCTAAGCCTCAGATACGGTGAGACCGTACCCCAAACCAACACAGGTGGTCAGGGTGAGAATCCCCAGGCGCTTGAGAAAACTCGGGTGAAGGAACTAGGCAAAATGGTGCCGTAACTTCGGGAGAAGGCACGCCGCCGGTACGTGAAGTCCCTCGCGGACGGAGCGGAAGGCGGTCGAAGATACCAGGTGGCTACAACTGTTTACTAAAAACACAGCACTCTGCCAACGCGCAAGCGGACGTATAGGGTGTGACGCCTGCCCGGTGCCGGAAGGTTAAGTGATGGCGTTAGCTCCGGCGAAGCGCTTGATCGAAGCCCCGGTAAACGGCGGCCGTAACTATAACGGTCCTAAGGTAGCGAAATTCCTTGTCGGGTAAGTTCCGACCTGCACGAATGGCGTAATGATGGCCACGCTGTCTCCACCCGAGACTCAGTGAAATTGAAATCGCCGTGAAGATGCGGTGTACCCGCGGCCAGACGGAAAGACCCCGTGAACCTTTACTATAGCTTCACACTGGACGCCGATGTTGCTTGTGTAGGATAGCTGGGAGGCCTGGAACCCCGGTCGCCAGACCGGGGGGAGCCACCCTTGAAATACCAGCCTGGCATCATTGGCGTTCTCACTCCGATCCGTGATCCGGATCGAGGACCGTGTGTGGTGGGTAGTTTGACTGGGGCGGTCTCCTCCCAAAGCGTAACGGAGGAGCACGAAGGTACCCTCAGCACGGTTGGACATCGTGCAGTGAGTGCAAGAGCACAAGGGTGCTTGACTGCGAGACAGACACGTCGAGCAGGTGCGAAAGCAGGTTCTAGTGATCCGGTGGTTCTGTATGGAAGGGCCATCGCTCAACGGATAAAAGGTACTCCGGGGATAACAGGCTGATACCGCCCAAGAGTTCACATCGACGGCGGTGTTTGGCACCTCGATGTCGGCTCATCACATCCTGGGGCTGAAGTCGGTCCCAAGGGTATGGCTGTTCGCCATTTAAAGTGGTACGCGAGCTGGGTTTAGAACGTCGTGAGACAGTTCGGTCCCTATCTGCCGTGGGCGTCGGATGTTTGAGAAGGGCTGCTCCTAGTACGAGAGGACCGGAGTGGACGCACCTCTGGTGTTCCGGTTGTCACGCCAGTGGCACTGCCGGGTAGCTAAGTGCGGACGGGATAACCGCTGAAAGCATCTAAGCGGGAAGCCCCCTTCAAGATGAGACATCCCCGAGGCCGTGAGCCTCCTGAAGGGCCCAGCAAGACGAGCTGGTTGATAGGCCGGGTGTGGAAGCGCTGCAAGGCGTTGAGCTAACCGGTACTAATGCGCCCGTGAGGCTTGACCCTATAACGCCCAAGGGGTCGGGTCGCGACAACGATGAGACAGTAAAGTCGTCGGATACGACACGAGACGATCACCCTCGGCATGATATGTCACCGGTTACGCCTGACGGCCATAGCGAGCGGGAACCACCTGATCCCATGCCGAACTCAGCAGTGAAACCGCTCAGCGCCGATGGTAGTGTGGGGCCTCCCCATGCGAGAGTAGGACATCGTCAGGCACTTAACACAGAGAACCTGGCCCCGCGCCGGGTTTTTTGTGTGTGCGAAAGGAAAGGCTGTGCAGGTAATATGAAAGCGTCAGGGGCGGCATGACGCTTCAGGCGCGCTCTGTTATCTTTCGAGACAGGTTCCCCAAACGGATTGTTTTAACGCCCGAAAGGAGTAGCAGGTCATGAAAGCAACGATGAGACAGCTGGCAGTCGTGCTGGGTATCTTGATGATGGCGGGCGGTCTGGCAGCCTGCGAAGAGCAGGGTCCGGCAGAGGAAGCCGGCGAAAGCATCGATGAAAGCATGGAAAGCGCCGGGGAAAGCCTGGAAGAAGCGGGAGACGAGATTCAAAGTTCGGCAGAGGATGCGGCCGAATAACGAGCTCCCCAGCGGCTTTATACCTCGTCGTGGTGGAAAGAAAGCGTTAAGAGAAAGTATCGAAGGGAAAAGCCGCTCATAGAGCGGCTTTTTTGTATTTTGGCAACGGCCGGCTTGTCTGCACGTTGGTGCGAGCCTGGCAGCGGAGTGTGATATGCGCCTGAATCATAAGAGCAGCCTGTTGCTGATCGTTGACCTGCAGGCCGGCTTGCTGCCGGTAGTGGACGGCGGGATGCAAGCGGTATGCGAGGCTGGCTGGCTGGCCGGCGTAGCAGATCTGGTGGGCGTGCCGGTCTGGGTAACGGAGCAGGCGCCGGAAAAAATCGGCTCAAGCGCACCCGAGCTGCTGGAGGCGCTGGGTGAATACGAGCTTTTCCACAAGCAGCACTTTAGCGCCATGGAGGAGGCGAGCTTTTGCGATGCGCTGACGGCAGCGAAGGTGTCGCAAATCGTGATCTGCGGTAGCGAGGCGCACGTGTGCGTACTGCAAACCGCGCTGGGGCTGCTGGCAGCAGGTTACCGTGTGTACTGGCTGAGCGAGGCATCGGCAAGCCGGCGACCGGAGGAGGCTCGGCTTGCCAGGGAGCGTGCGGTTACCGGCGGCGCGGTAAGTATCACGGCGGACATGGCCGCCTATGAGTGGCTTGAGCGCTGCGATACGCCGATCTTCAGGCAGGCGCACCGGCAGTTTTTGAAGCATCGCTCGGCGCGGCCGCTGACGTTTTTCTAGCCGCGGGGCTATAACCTCAGGGGCGATCCCGCTCGCGTCGATTAAACACCAGGGTATCGCCCTCTGACGCCGCCGCGTCAAAGCCGTAACCGGCGACGCTGAAGTCCTTGAGCCCCTCTACGTCATCCAGCCGCTCGCGAATCATCCAGGCGCTCATCAGTCCCCGTGCCTTCTTGGCGTAAAAGCTGATGATCTTGTAGCGGCCGTTTTTCTCGTCTTTGAACACCGGCGTGACGATCCGGGCATCAAGGGCCTGATGGTCCACGGCCTTGAAGTACTCGTTGGAGGCCAGGTTGACCAGTACCTTCGAGCCGCTTTGGGCAATGGCTTCATCCAGCGCCTGGGTGACAGTGGGCTTCCAGAACGCATAGAGGTCCTTGCCTGCCGGATTGGCCAGCTTGGTGCCCATTTCCAGGCGATAGGGTTGAATGAGATCCAGCGGGCGCAGCAGCCCGTAAAGCCCCGAGAGGATGCGCAGGTGCGACTGGGCAAAGCGATTGTCGGCATCGCTGAAGCTGGCCGCCGCCAGGCCGGCATATACGTCGCCCTGAAACGCCTGGGCTGCCGGCTTGGCGTTATCCGGGGTAAAGGGAGTTTGCCATTGGCCAAAACGCGCCGCGTTGAGGCCGGCGAGCTTGTCGCTTATGCTCATCAGCTCGCTGAGCTGATGCGGCGAATATTCGCGCAGGATGTCGATCAGCGTCTGGCTGTGTTCGAGAAAGTCGGGCTGGGTGTATTCGGCGGTGGTGGCCGGGGTGTCAAAGTCCAGCTTCTTGGCAGGGGAGACAACGCTTAGCATGGGTACTCCGTGAACCGTTGAAGAAAGCATCAAACGCTTGGCGCTATGCTATCAGGCCTTGGCCCGGCCCGGGGCTATTAACCTGATAGCGGCGGTGGACGGGCAATAAATGCCGGGGGTTGAGTCCTTGTCGTGCCCGGCGTATGCTTGCCAGCCCGTTGGCCGGCCAAGCGCCGGCCCATGGCAGATATAGGGTAGCCGCACGCCCCTTGTTGGCGGGCTTTTCCGGGTTCAACTTGAAGGCAAGGTGGTTCGCCATGCAGCAGGCATCATCTTTGTTTACGCGTCTTGAATATCGTTTGGCCGCCAGGCTGTTCCATACTCGCTGGCTGCTGCCGCGCTCAAAGCGCACCCAGCAACTGACGCTCAGGCTGTTCAAACACTGTGCCGAGGCCGGCCATCCGGATGCGCTCTCGGTGTATGGCCACATGCTGTTCCACCGCAGCGCCTCGCCCCAGGACAAGGCTCGCGGTGCCCGCTATGTAGTAGAAGCCGCGCACGCCGGCGATCTCAAGGCCCAGTATCAGGTGGCGCGCATCTACGAATACGGCTGCGCGCAGTATCCGCGGCGGGACGAGTACGCCGTGACCTGGTACGCCCGGGCGGCCAAGGCCGGCCATTACCTTGCCGCCGAGCGGCTGATGCAGGCGTATCGGGAGGGTGATCTGGGTCTTGCGGTGGATCCCGAACAGGCACAATATTGGCAGCAGCTGGCCGAGGACTCGCTGGCGGCCGGGGCTGCGTAAGCCCGAGGGGCTTGCCATCCCTTTCTCCCCATCACGCGCTTCACAGGATGCCAATGCCCGTGACCGAGACGCTACCGACACTGCTGGATATCGAAGCGTCCGGCTTCGGGCGCGGCAGCTATCCGATCGAGGTGGGCATTGCCCGCAGCGACGGCAGCCGCTGCGCGCTGCTGATTCGTCCCCAGCAGGAGTGGACCCACTGGGATACCAAGGCCGAGCAACTCCACGGCATTTCGCGCGCGCGCCTTGAGCGCGAAGGCCAGTCGGTGCGCCAGGTCGCCGGCTGGCTCAACGACGAGCTCGGCGGTCTTGGCAAGGTATACAGCGACAGCTGGGGATTTGATAACACCTGGCTTGCGCTGCTGTTTCACCATGCCGGCATGCTGCCGGCATTTCGTCTGGAGGCGCTGCACCTGCTGCTCAGCGAGGCCCAGCTGGCTCTGTGGAACCAGACTCGGGAGGCGCTGATGGCCGAGCGCGGCATCCAGCGCCATCGCGCCGGCGACGACGCTCGCCTGCTGCAGCTGACCTACGCCTATACCCTCAGACTCACGACGGCTCGCTGATCGCCAGCAGCATCTTGCCCGCGTTGGCGTTGTCGGCCATGCAGGCGTGGGCGGCATCGACCTGCTCGATCGGCCAGCAGCGGTCGACCCGGGCGCTGATCTCGCCGCTTTCCAGGCGAGGCCAGACGTGGGCGTATAGCGCCTGCATGATATCGCCCTTGGCTGCCGACGCCTTGGCGCGCAGGGTCGAGCCCATCAGGCGCTGGCGCTTCATCAGCATTCGCCCCATATCCAGCTCGGCGTGTCGCCCGCCCATCAGGCCGATAAGTACCAGCCGCCCGTCGGCGTTGAGCACGCGCTGATTGTCGGCGAGATAACTCGCGCCTACCGGATCCAGAATCATATCGGCGCCGCCCCAGGCTTTTACCGCCTCAACGAAGCTGCCGTCGTGGCGGTTGAAGCCGGCGTCGGCGCCCAGCGCGGCGCAGGCATCCAGCTTGGCCTGGCTGCCGGCGGTGACAAAGCAGGGATGGCCGAAAACCCGGCACAGCTGGATCGCCGCCTGGCCCACGCTGCTGGCCCCGGCGTGGAGGAGTGCGCGCTCGCCGAACTTCAGCCGGCCTTCCATGAAGAGGTTGAGCCAGGCAGTGGCAAATACCTCGGGCAGCCCGGCGCCGTCGCGCAGGGAGAGCCCCTGGGGCAGCGGCAGCGCCTGGCGAGCGTCGACGTTGACGTACTCTGCGTAGCCGCCGCCGGCCAGCAGCGCGCAGACCTCATGGCCGGGGGTGAGCGAATCGACATTGACGCCGACGCCGGTGACCGTACCGCTGACTTCAAGGCCGGGGATGTCGGTAACGCCCGGCGGCGGCGGGTAATTGCCTTCGCGCTGCATCAGATCAGCGCGGTTGATGCCGGCGTAGGCGACGCGGATCTGCACCTCTTCCGGGCCGGGCGGGTCGAGGTCGGGCACTGACTGCCAGCGACTCTGCTGCTGGCTGAAGGTGACGGCGTACATGAAAATCTCCTTATGAGCGAGGGCTCAGCCTTGCAGCCGGCCTTCCAGGGCGTCAAGCAGCGTCGTGGGCGCGTCGGCGTCGAGCAGCATCGCGCGGGTCGCAGCGTTCAAAAAGCCGTGGCCGGCGGTCGCGTCGAGAAAGGTCAGCAGCGGGGTATAAAAGTCTTCGACGTTGAGCACGCCGAGCGGCTTGTCGTGCAGGCCCAGATAGTTCCAGGTCCAGATCTCGAACAGCTCCTCGAGCGTGCCGATGCCGCCAGGGAGCGCCATGAACGCATCGGCGTGGGCGGCCATGGTGGCCTTGCGCTCGTGCATGTCGCGCACCCGAACAAGTTTGGTCAGGCCGAAGTGGGCCTGCTCGCGCTCCACCAGGTGGTCGGGCATGACGCCGATCACCTCGCCGCCGGCGTCAAGCGCGGCGTTGGCCAGCTCCCCCATCAGGCCGATGCGCGCGCCGCCGTAGACCAGCGTATGCCCGCGCTGAGCGATAGCGGTGCCTAGCGTGATCGCCGCCTGGCGAAAGGCGGGATGGTTGCCTGGGCGGGAGCCAAGATAAGCGCAAAAACGTGCCATGCCGGGATCCTTGTGGTAACAGTCGTTTGAGTAGGTAAAGAGGCGCAAGCTCAGGGCAGGCAGCGATCCAGCTGATAGGTATCGTCCAGCCACTGGCCGATGGCGTTGTAGCTGCCCAGATGGTGAGCGTACTGGGTGTGCAGGCAGCGCACCTGGTCCCAGTTGCTGATGCCGCCCACGCCGCGCTCGGTGAGCACTCGAGTATAGCCGCGGCGGCCGACCTCGGCCTTTTGCGCCTCGCTCATCCACGACCAGCGCTCGGCCACGTAGTCGCGATGGCTCTGGTGATAGGCGGCGAGAAAGTCGGCGT
Source organism: Halomonas piscis (assembly GCF_031886125.1). Lineage (NCBI taxonomy): Bacteria > Pseudomonadati > Pseudomonadota > Gammaproteobacteria > Oceanospirillales > Halomonadaceae > Halomonas > Halomonas piscis. The sequence continues at coordinate 2,879,698 of NZ_CP119391.1, read as the reverse complement.
CTTCCTGGAGCCGCTGCTCCAGCTGCTTGATCACGCCGGCGGCTTCCAGGTGCGAGATTTCCACTTTCAGCTGCGCGCTGCACAGCCAGTAGAGCGTGGGAAACGGCGCGTCGTTGACCATCGGCGCCATGCGCAGGGCAAGCGGCGTGCCTTCGCCGTCCACCGCGGCAATGGCCTCGAGGCCGCGGGGCGCGCGCCCCAGCTGGCAGGTAATGATATCAAGCTCGGACGCCGAGGGGGCGTGCGCAGTTCGGATCAGCATGGCGGTATCTCTTGCGGGGCGTATGGGTGAAGCGTGACTGTTGGGCTACTCGCCGGGCCCGGCAAGCGGCGCTAGCCGGGCGTATCCGGCAGAATCTTGTTGGAGCGGCCCACGGCGCGGAAGAAGCAGCGATTGAGCTGGGCGGGCGTGGCCACATAGCCCCAGTGGTGTTCGCAGTGCTCGGCGGCCCGGGCGATCAGTACGTCGTAGAGCCGGTTGAACGGCGCATCATAGTCGTAGGGGTCGTCGTCGGCCAGAGAGATATGCGGATAGTCGGCAAAGCGTGCCATGAAGTAGCGCTCCAGTTCGGCTTCCATGGCGCGGTGCTGGGCCGTGTTCTCCGGATCCAGCCACAGGTTGTAACGAATGGCCATAGGCATGGCTCCTGAGCGTTGTTGGCTCCTCGGGTTGCCCGGTGCCGGTCGCCGCGGCATGCTGCGGGCACGAGGGGTCTCCCATGGTGACGCCTGTCGAGTGATCCAGGCATCAGCGATACACAACAGAGAGGGTTAACATGGCGTTTGATTTTGCCACGCCGGTGGAGCGGCGCTGCCCCGACGGCGGCTGGTCGTCGAAAAAATGGCATCGCTACGGTGACGATGTGCTACCGCTTTGGGTCGCGGATATGGATTTTCGTTCGCCGCCGGCGGTGATCGACGCGCTCGAGCGGCGCGTGGCGCACGGCGTTTACGGCTATGCCCAGGTGCCCGAGGGGCTGAAAGCAGCGCTGTGCGCCTGGAGCCGTCACCACTACGGCTGGGCCATCGATCCCCGGTGGCAGCAGTGGCTGCCCGGCGTGGTGCCGGCGCTGCACCTGGCGAGCCTGGCGCTGACCCGTCCCGGCGACGGCGTTCTGACCGTCACCCCTATCTATCCGCCGTTTTTGAGCGTGGCTCGGCATACCGGCAGGCTTGCCCAGCAGGCGGCGCTGGCTCCGCCGAAAGCACCCGACGCCGGCTGGCGGCTGGACCTCGAGGCCCTGGAAGCCGCCATTACCCCGGAAACTCGGCTGCTGCTGTGGTGCCAGCCGCACAACCCCACCGGCCGCGTCTGGCGCGACAATGAGCTTGCCGGACTCGCCGACCTGGCGGTGCGCCACGATCTGTACGTGGTCTCCGACGAGCTTCACTGCGATCTGCTGCTCGACGAAGGCGCGCGCCACCGGCCGCTGGCGGCCGCTTACCCCGAGCTTGCTGCGCGAACCGTCACCCTTTGGGCGCCGTCCAAGACCTTCAACCTGGCGGGGCTGTCCACGGCCTGCGCGGTGATCCCCGATCCGGCGCTGCGCAAACGCTTCAGCGCGGCAGCAGCGGGGCTGGTGCCCGACTGCAACGTGCTGGGCCTGGCCGCGGCCGAGGCCGCCTATGCCAGGGGCGAGCCCTGGCGCCAGGCGCTGCTCGAGACCCTGCGCGGCCATCGTGCGCGGCTCGAGGAGTACGTCGCCCGCTGGCCGGGAGTGAGCATGAGCCCGCCGGAGTCCACCTACCTTGCCTGGCTGGACATGCGCGAGGCGGGGCTAGGAGACAGTCCCCAGCAGGCGCTACTGGAAAAGGCCGGAGTGGCGCTTTCCGACGGCGCGGATTTCGGCTCTCCCGGCTTTGCGCGCCTCAATTTTGGTACCACGGCCGCCCAGCTAACTGCGGCTCTGGAGCGCATGGACGCGCTGCTCAGGGGCTGAGGCGCGGCGTTTAATAGAGCAGCGCAAACAGCTGGCGCCGGTAGGCCACGGTCAGCGGATGCTCGGCGCCCAGCGCGTCGAACACCTGCAGCAGCGTCTTGCGCGCAGCGTCGTCGCCGTAGCCACGGTCGCTTTGCATCAGGTGCAGCAGGCCTTCGAGCCCGGCTTCGTATTGGCCGTCGGCGAGCATTCGCAGGGCGCGCTGAAAGCGGGCTTCGCTGTCGTCGCGCTCGCCTAGCGCCTCGATCTCGGCGTGGGGCAGGGCGCGTTCGCCAAACTCGATGCTTGAGCGCACGCCTCGGGCCGGCGCGGCGTCGCGCTCTTCCGGCGGCAGATTGTCGAGCACGGCGCGGGCTTCCTCGGCGCGGCCTTCGGCTACCAGCGCCCGGGCCAGGCTGACCTGGTAGGCGTAGTGCTCGGGGTACTGCTCCACCTGCTCCTGATAGATCTCTCGGGCGGTGGCCGCATCGCCGGCCTCAAGGGCGGCCTCGGCGAGCTCCTCGGGGCTTGCCGGGGCGTCTTCCGGCGGCTGAAAATAGCGGCCCAGCCACTCGCGGATTTCCTTCTCCGGTAGCGCGCCGGTAAAGTTGTCGACCAGCCCGCCCTGGCTGACCAGCTTGACGTCCGGTACCGAGCGTACGCCCAGCTGGCCGGAAATATCCGGGTTGGCCTCGACGTCGAGCTTGGCCAGAATAAAGGCGCCGCCGTATTCCACCGCAAGCTTTTCCAGCACCGGGGTCAGCGTCTTGCACGGCTCGCACCAGGGGGCCCAGCAGTCGAGCAGCACCGGCACTCGCATGGAGGCTTCCAGAATCTGCTGAATATTGCCGGCGTCCGCGTCGATAATCACGTCCTCCGGGCGAACCCCTTCGCCCTGCTGAGCGCCGGGCTGGGCGGCGGCGTCAGCGGATGTCGTTGTGGACTGGTCAACCGGCGCCGTCAGCGCCTCGCCGGTACGCGGATCAATAATCGACATGGCGACTCTTCTCTGTTTAGTGGGAAGTTTGGCTAGGATATGCAGGCGAGCCCGGGCGTATTCAAGGTGCTGCCCGGTTCCGCCCGGGCTTTTATCCCCTGCATCGTCCCCTGCGCGCGCCGGGTTCGGACGGCGATGCGGCCCTTTGGCATGTCAATAAACAAGCGTTTGATTTAGGCTTGAGCTTTCGACTCAAGCCAGCCCGAGAGACCCCCCATGCGCCAACTAGCTGCTTTTGTTTGTGCCGCGCTGCTGCTGGCAGGCTGCGGTGAATCGTCGACAAGCGGCGGCGATACCGCTGCCCGGCGCGTCAAGACCGCGCCGGTCGCTGCGGTCGCCGCGCCCGTCATTCGCCTGACCGGGGTGATTCGCGCCCGCTACGAAACGCCCCAGGCGTTCCAGGTTAGCGGCCAGATTGTCGCTCGCCGGGTGGATTCGGGCCAGCGGGTAGCCCGGGGCGATGTGCTTTTCACCCTGGACGACAGCGATCTGCGCCAGTCGTTGACGGCCGCCGAGGCCGAGCTGGCTTCGGCCAGCGCCTCGGCAGCGGTGGCCCGGGCGGATCTGGAGCGCGACCGCAAGCTGTTTGAGCGCGACTATCTCAGCCGCCAGGCGTTCGACCGTGCCAAGCTCTCGGCCAAGCAGTCCGACACCGAGCAGGCGGCCGCCCGCACCCGAGTGGAACAGGCGAAAACCGCGCTTGAGCACGCCACCCTGCGCGCCGAGGCCGACGGCCTGCTCACTCGGGTCAGCGGCGAGCCGGGTCAGGTAGTGGACGCCGGTCACCCGGTGGCCAGGCTGGCCAAGGCCGGCCCCCGGGAAATCGAGGTGGCGTTTCCCTCGGACGTGCGCCCGCCGGCAACCGGCGAGCTTTTACTGGATGATCAGCGTATCGGCCTCGAGCGTCGCGAAGTCTCCGGGTCGGTGGACCCGGCCAGCCGCACCTGGCAGGCGCGCTACCGGCTGGCAGAGGAGCTGCCCGCGGCGGTAGGGCTGGGCGAGGTGGTAAAAGCCCGCTTTGAAACTCCGGCCGCCCGGCTGGCGGCGGCGCCTGCCTCGCCCCGGCTCTATCGCGTACCGGTGGCCGCCGTGGACGAGCGCGGCGAAGGCGCCCAGGTATGGCACCTGATAGACGACAAGGCCCGTCCGCTCGACGTCAGCGTCGCCCGGGTGGAGCGCGACCGGGCGCTGATCAGCGGCGAAGCGCTTGAGGAGGGCATGGAGGTCATTGCCCTCGGCACTCACCTGCTGACCCCGGGCATGCCGGTCAAGGCGCTTGCGCAGAGCGCTGCCGCCGGGCGCGAAGCGGCAGTGCAGAAAGAGGAGCCGGCGCCGTGAGCTTTCCCAACCTGTCGGCGCTGGCGGTACGCGAGCGCGCGGTGACGTTGTTTTTTTTGCTGATCGCGTTGGCCTCGGGGGTTTACGCCTTTGCCTCCATGGGCCGGGCGGAAGACCCCGATTTCACCATGCGCGTGATGATGGTGTCCGCGGTATGGCCGGGGGCTACGCCGGAAGAAGTGCAAAACCACGTCGCCGACCCGCTGGAAAAGCAGATCCAGGCCGTGGACAACGTCGACCGGGTAGAAACCACGATTCGCCCGGGCCGGGCGGACATGCAGATCGAATTCGAGGAATCGACGCCCGGCGATGTCGTCCCCCAGCGCTTTTATCAGGTGCGCCGGCGCATGCAGGACGCCGCCGGCGACCTCCCCGACGGCGTGGTGGGGCCGGTCATCAACGAAGATTTCGGCGACGTCTACTTCTCGCTGGTGGCGCTCACCGCGCCCGAGCTTTCCATGCGCGAGATGCTGCGCGAGGCCGAAGGCATCCGCGACCGTTTGCAGAGGGTCGAGGGTGTCAACCGCGCCGAGGTACTGGGCGAGCGCGACGAGCGGGTGCAGGTAGACTTTGACATCGGCCGGCTGCAGAGCCTGGGAATTGCCCCCCAGGACGTGTTCGACGCCATCGAGGCGCACAACAAGCTGCTGCCCGCGGGCTATCTGGAGACCGCCGGACCTCGGGTATATCTGCGGCTGGGCAACGACGTCTCCGACCCCGAGGCGCTTGCCGACGTGCCGCTGCGCATCGACGATGAGCTGATCCGCCTGGGCGATATCGCCGAGGTCTCGCGCGGGTATGAGGACCCGCCGGACTTCATGGTGCGCGCCTTCGAAAAGGACGCGCTGCTGCTGGGCGTGGTCATGCGCGAGGGCGAAAACGGTCTGGAGCTCGGCGAGCGGCTGGACGACTTCTGGGCCCGAGAGCGGGCGCGCCTGCCGCTGGGGATTTCGCTTGACGTGATGACCAACCAGGCCGACGCCATCGCCGGGGCGGTCAATCTCTTTCAGGTGAAGTTTCTGGTCGCGGTGGTGGTGGTCATGCTGGTGACCATGGTCGCCGTGGGGCTGCGCGCCGGCGTGGTGGTGGGCATCGCCATTCCGGTGACGCTGTCGATGACCTTTGTGGTGATGAAGGCCATGGGCATCAACCTCGACCGGGTAAGCCTGGGCGCGCTGATCATCGCCCTGGGGCTCTTGGTGGACGACGCCATTATCGCCATCGAGATGATGATGGTGAAGATGGAGCAGGGCTGGGACCGGGTGAGCGCCGCCTCTCACGCCTGGAAAGTGACCGCCGCGCCGATGCTTTTCGGCACCCTGGTCACCGTGGCCGGCTTTGTCCCCATCGGCTTTGCCCGCTCCAACGTCGGCGAGTACGCCGGCAACATCTTCTGGGTGCTGGCCATTGCACTGCCGCTTTCCTGGCTGGTGGCGGTAGTGTTTACCCCCTATCTGGGGGTCAAGCTGATGCCGGCGCGGCATAAAAACGCCACCACCGAGGAAAATGCCTACCAGTCTGCCCACTACCGGCGCCTGCGTCGGGGCGTTGCCGCCTGCGTGCGCTACCGCAAAACCGTCGTGGGCGGCACCGTAGCGCTGCTGGCGCTGGCGATTCTGGGCATGCTCGGGCCGGTGGAGCAGCAGTTCTTCCCCAGTTCCGACCGGCTCGAAGTGCTGGTGAGTATCGACCATCCCGAAGGCACCGCCATCGAGGCCACCGATGCCACCGCACAGAGGCTGGAAAGGCTGGTGGACCAGGCCGACGGCGTAGCGTCGCTGTCCGCCTACGTGGGGCGCGGCGCCCCGCGGTTTTTCATCTCCGCCAGCCCCGAGCAGCCCAACCCGGCCTTTGCCGAGCTGATCGCCGTGGCCGACGATATCGAGTCTCGGGATGCGCTGATCGAAACGCTCGACCAGCATGTGGCGGACGGCGAATTTCCCGAGGCCCGGGTACGGGTGCAAACCCTGCTTTACGGCCCGCCGGTGGAGTGGCCGGTGAGCGTGCGCGTGCTGGGCCCCGATCCTGACCGGCTACGGAATATCGCCCACGACGTACGCGAGGTGTTCGCGCAAAACCCGCACACCCGGGACTCGCACCTGGCCTGGGACAGCCAGGTGCCGGCGGTGCGCCTGGCCATGGACAGCCACCGGCTGAGCCTTTTGGGGCTGTCGCCGGACGACGTGGCCCGCCAGCTTCAGTTCCAGCTCGACGGCCTCACCATCACCCGGCTGCGCGACGGCATCCGCTTGGCGCCGGCGGTGGGTCGCGCGGCGGCCAGCGACGTGGAAACGCTGGAAAGCCTCGAGGTGCAGACCCGGGACGGCAAGCGCGTGCCGCTTTCCCAGCTGGGCGAGCTTGAGGTGTCGTTCGAGCAGCCGGTGATCAAGCGCTACAACCGCGAACCCTTTCTGGCAGTTTACGCCGAAGTGGCGGGGGCCCAGGCCAAGGACGTCAGCGGTGATGTCTGGGCGTCGCTTGCCGGGCTGCGCGACGAGCTGCCCGAGGGCTATCGGCTGGAGATCGGCGGCTCGGTGGAGCAGTCGGACAAGGCCGAAGCCTCGATCACCGCGCTACAGCCGCTGATGGTCATCCTCATGCTTGCGTTCATCATGCTGCAGATGCGCTCCTTCGCCGGGACCTTCATGGTGGTGGCGACGGCTCCGCTGGGGCTGATCGGCGCGGTGGGAGCGCTGCTGCTGTTCGGCCAGCCCTTCGGCTTCGTCGCCATGCTGGGGCTTATCGGGCTTGCCGGTATCCTCATGCGCAACACCCTGATTCTGACTCAGCAGGTGGCGGACAACCAGCAGCACGGCATGGCGCTGCACGACGCCGTCGTCGAGGCCGGCGTCCAGCGCGCCCGGCCGGTGGTGCTGACCGCGCTGGCGGCGATCTTTGCCTTTGTCCCACTTACGCTTGACAGCTTCTGGGGGCCGCTGGCCTTTGTGCTCATCGGCGGCGTGGCCGCGGGCACCCTGATCACGCTGCTGTTTGTGCCCGCGCTGTATGCGGTCTGGTTTCGCATTGCCGCTGACCCCGAGGCGGACTAGCGGCTGCTGCCCGTGCTGCGGTGGCGGCGGTCGCGCTTGCGCTTGACGGCCAGCGCGTAGCGGTAGGCGCGCAGCACGCTCCGGGCGAAGTGTTCGATGCGGTGCGCGGCGGCAAAGTTAGCCGCCTGGCGACCCATGCGCCGGCGCTTGTCGGCATCGCCCAGAAGCTCCGCTACCGCTCGGCTCCAGGCCTGGGGGTCGGGCGCGGTCTTGTAGCCGTTGCTGCCCTGGCTGACGATGTCCTCGATGCCGCTTGAGCGGATCACCACCACCGGCAGGCCGGCCGCCATGGCTTCCAGTACCACCATGCCCTGGGTTTCCGAGCGCGAGGCGAAGACGAACAGCTCGGCGGCGTGGCAGTACAGCGGAATCTCCGCCGGGGGCACGGAGCCTGCCAGGGTGACGTGCTCGGTGAGCTCGAGGGCGTCAATCCGGGCCTCGAGGCGGTGGCGGTCGTGGCCTTTGCCCACCAGCAGCAGGTGAGCGTCGTGTTCGCCGTCATCGTGCAAAAGACGCAGGCCGTCGAGAAGGAAATCGACGTTCTTCTCCTGGCTCAGGCGTGAAATCGACACCAGCACGCGTTTGCCGTCAAGGCCGTGGCGCTCCCTGAGCGCCGTCACCGCCTCGGGGTCAACCTGGGCAAAGCGCTCGTACTCGATCCCCGTGGGCTGGACGAAAATCGGCTTTTTCACCCCGATGATGCGCAGGTACTCTTCCACCGAGCTGGTGGGCACGATGACAGCGTCGCAGCCGTTGGCAAAGCGCTTGACCAGGGCGTGGGAGATGAAATTACGAAACAGCGGCCCGGGCAGCGGCACGTAGTGGGCGTAGTGCTCAAGGCGGGTATGATAGGTGTAGATCACCGGCACGCCCAGCAGCCGCCCCAGCAGCTGGCCGGCCCGACCGATCCAGAAAGGGTGATGGACGTGGATCAGGGTCGGGGCAAAGGCGCGCACTCGGGACAGCATTCGCGGGCTGAAGATGTTGGCCAGGCGGAACTCCTGGTGCTTGCCCAGCGGCAGCAGGGAGCGCAGGCGCAGCACCTCGTCTTCGCCGGTTGCCGGCTGGCTGCCATAGCGTGGAGCGACCACCATGACCGGGTGCCCCAGGGCGTCAAGCCCGCGCTTGAGCCGTTCGATGGAAATGGGCACGCCGCCGATGAACGGCAGATAGTTGTTGGTGAACATGGCCGTGCGCAGCGGCGTGCCGTCGTCGGCGTCGGGGTCGATGTCGAAGTCGGGATAGTAGTCCGGCTCGGTAAAGAACCGGCGATAGAGCCAGATGGCGACGGTGACAAAAACCGCCACCAGCAGGATGAAGTTCAGATAGCCCACGTAAAACAGCGAATAGATGAAAAACCACAGGCCCTCGACGGTGCGCCAGAACGGGTGCTGGCCGATGTCCAGGGGCTTTTCCTCGATGGTAACGCGCTCGCCGTCCACCTCCACGGCAACAAAGTGGTAGCGGCTGCGACCGCGGTTGAGCACCAGCCCGCCGGCACCGCCGGTGACCACGTAGTCGGTGCCGTTGTGGGTCTGGCGGTCGAACAGGGCAAGCTCGCTTGAGAACACCGCGTCGACGCCGGCGTCTTCCATCAGCCGAGTAAAGGCCCGACGCAGGGAGTCGGGAAACAGATAGTCGTCGTCCAGGCGCAAGAGGCCGGAATAGTCCACCGGGTACAGCGGGTAGGCGCTGAAGACGAAATGGTTGGCCGCGTGGGAGCTGGCAAGCAGCTCGTCGAGCCAGCGCTGCTGCCAGCCGTAGCCGGTAGTGCCGGTGCTGTCGAGGAAGGTGAAGCGCGTGTTGCCGGCGGCAAAGCTGAAATGGTAGGGGCCGAAGTGGTCGTAAAAGCGAAACCCGCCGATGCGGCTTTCCTCATGGGGGCCGAACGTCAGCAGGTAGGGCATGTCCAGCCGGGAGAGGGTGCCGAACAGCGCCCGATACTTGTCCTCGCCGCCGCTGGAGACGGCGTTGCCCGCCGAGACGACGAAGTCGTAGTCGCCGTCGTTGAGCAGCGGTACGATCTTGCGCTCGAAAATCCCCACGGAATTGTTGATATTGCCCAGCACGGCAAAGCGGTAGCGGGTCTTGTTGTCCAGCAGCGCCTCTATTTCCTCGACCTGGACGGCGTGATTGGCGGCAAAGTTTTGCTCAAAAAAATTGAGATACACCTTGTAGCCCAGCAGAGCCGCAATCAGCGTCAGGTTAAGATAGAAAATCCAGGGGATGAGTCGCTGGCGTCGCACGCGCTTGGGTCTCCTCGAGCGGGCGGATAATGCCGCAAAACATAGCACGAAAGGCCGTGGACATGCCCGTTGCGGGCCATCTCGACGCACCACGCCACGACCACCGAGGTAAAGGTACCATGAAACGATCGCTTATCATCGCGCTGGGGACGCTGCTGTTGCTGCTGGCGCTTACCGGGCTGTGGCAGTGGCTGGCGCTGCACGACGTGCTGACGGCCGAGCGCGTGCGCGACTGGGTGGCGCTTACGCCGCAGTGGCGGGACGCCCCCTGGGCGTTTATCGCCGTGGTCGGGATTTACGTGGCGGCGCTTCTGGTGATGTTTCCGCTGAGTATTCTGGTGGCGGTAACCGGCCTGGTCTTTGGCCCGCTGTGGGGCTTTATCTATGCCACTCTGGGGACGTTGTGCTCGTCCGTGGTGTCCTACGCGGTGGGGCGCTGGCTGGGGCGGGAGGCGCTGCTCAACTACGGCGGCCGGCACCTGAACGGCCTGTCGCGCTATCTGGCCGGGCGCGGCGTGAGCGCCATGGTCATCGTCAACCTGCTGCCGCTGGCGCCCTTTACCCTGACCAACATGATGGCCGGGGCCTTTCATCTGCGCTTTCGCGACTACATGGCGGGCTCGATTCTGGGCATCGTGCCCGGGCTTGTAGGGGTGACGCTGCTGGGCAGCCAGCTGGGGGCGCTTGCGACCGCCAGCGACTACCGGGAAGGGCTATGGGCGCTGGGCGGGCTCGTTCTGGGCGCGGCGCTGCTCTATGCCCTGCGCCGCTACTCGGCGGCCCGCAGCGCCTCACGTCGGGGCAGTCGTCCCGCCTCGCGGAAGCCGCACTAGCGACGGCTCGCCTGCAGGCAGCCGCCAACCACCAGCGCCCCGGCTATCGGCAGGCGCCAGTCCAGCACGCTCATGCCGGCGAGTACCAGAAACGCCGCGGCCAGCACCGGCACGCCGTAGGCCAGGCTGCCGATGACGCTCGCCTTGCCGAACCGCAGGGCCTTGTCCCAGGCCACCATGGCGATGCCGAACGGCCCCAGACCGATGGCGAGCCCCGCCAGCAGGGTGTCGTGATCGGGCAGGGTAAAGCTGCCCTGGGCAAACGGCAGCGCGGCCGCTGCGGTAATGACGCTTGAAGTCAGCAGTATGCGCGGCATCAAAGGCGAGAGCGCCACCGGCGTGGCCTGGCAAAGCCAGGAGTAAAGCGCCCAGCATACCGCGGCCAGCGCGGCAAAGCCGTAGCCGGCAAGCGAGCCGCTCTGGCCGCTGGCCGCCTCGGGCACCATCAGCACCGCCGCGCCGGCAAAGGCGATCATCGCCCCCAGTACGCTGGCGAAGCGTACCTTGCCAAAGGTGAGCCACTGGCTCAGCAGGATGAACAGCACCGGCCAGGTATAGGTAATCAGGGCGGCGTCCGACGCCGGCGCCAGGCGCATGCCGATAAAGTAGCTGCTCACCGCGCCGGTAGTCAGCAGCGGCAGCCCAATCCAGATGGCCGCGCGCCAGCCCAGGCTCAGATGGCCGGTGGGCTCGCGCCGGGTGAGCGGCAAGGTGGCAAGCGCGCCGGCCAGCAGCGTCAGCGCGGCCAGCGGCAGCGGGGCAAGGTCCAGCGCATGCTCGGCAAGCAGCGGGGCAGAGCTCCAGAGCACGACGGCAACTAACGCAGCGGCAACGCTGAAATGACGGAGAGTAAACAGATGAATGTGATGCATACGAAAGCTCCTTGCCTTGAATCTTGCTCTCGTAGCATAGCCTCGAACAAAACATCATAAAATCGATAGTTTTTGATAGTATTGATCAAACTTCGTGATATTGGTTGATCGGGAGACAGCATGCGTGCCCCCACCTTTGATCTTACCCTGCTGCGCACCCTGGTAGCGGTGGCGGATACCGGCAGCGTCACCGCCGCGGCTCGGCGGCTGTCCTACACCCAGTCCACGGTGAGCATGCAGCTCAAGCGCCTGGAGGCGCAGCTCGACGTGACGCTGCACGAGCGCGTGGGGCGCACGCTCAAGGTGACCGCCGAAGGCGACCGGCTGCTGACTCACGCCCGGCGCCTGCTGGCAGTGAACGACGAAGCCTGGCAGGACATGCAGGCCCGCCAGGTGAGCGGCGGGCTGCGCCTGGGGATTCCCGAAGACTACGCGCTGCTGCTGCCGGCGGTGTTCAGCTACTTTCATCAGCTCTACCCCGGCGTGACGCTGGAGGTGATCTGCGGCACCAGCGCTGACCTGGTGACGCGGGTAAAGCGCGACGAGCTGGATCTGGTGCTGGTGACCCGCCAGCGCAATTCGCCGGGCGGCGAGGTGATCCGCCGGGAGCCGCTTTTGTGGGCCGTGGGGCTGCAGCACCAGCCGCTGCTGCGCGACCCGCTGCCGCTGGCGCTGTATTCCCGCGGGGCGGACGTGTTCCGGGAGGTGGCCGAGCAGGCGCTGGCAGCCGCCGGGCGGCAGTGGCAGGTGGCCTATACCAGCCAGTCCATGAGCGGCCTTGCGCCGCTGGTGATAGCGGGGCTTGCGGTCGTGGTGATTACCCGCAGCATGCTCACGCCCATGCTCAAACCGCTGGATGAGTCGAGCGGCTTGCCGTCGCTGCCGAGCATCGAGCTGGCGCTGCACTGGGCGCCCCATCGACCCTCGGAGCCGGCGAGAAAGCTGGGGGATCTGATCCGCCGCCAGTTGGCCGAGCAGCCGGCGGACGGGTGATGTGCCGGCAAGGCCAGACGAGCCAGCCTAGGTCAGGTGGTTGTCCCAGCGCAGGGGCAGGCTGGCAAGGGCCAAGGCTTCGGGCTTGTTCGGGGCAATGCGATACAGCCCGCCGCGCCCGGAAGACACCACAAAGCCCCCCTCGCCGTCGCAGCGGGCGCCGGCGGCGTCGGCCAGGGCGTACTCGGCCACAAGCTTGCCGCTCTGGTGGTTGAGCAGCAGCACCTTGTGGCCCCGGGGCGCGGTTACCAAAGCAAGCGGCCGGCGGCGGCTGACAGCGACGCTTGCGGTGTACTGCTGCAGGCTCGCGGTCAGCGCCTCGTCCAGCGCAAGCTCCGAGAACGCGCCGTCCGGCCCCAGCCGGCAGAGCAGCGGGCGGGTTTCCCACTCCGGCCCCTGAAACTGGTAGCCGGCGATGACCGTGCCGTCTTCGGCCACGTCCAGGTGTCGGCAGCTTAGCTGGTGGTGGGACGGCCGGTGACGGGCGGTGACGTCGCCGCTTTCGCGGTCGACCAGCAGAAGCGCCGGGTCCATGTCGCCGAGATTGAGCTTGACCCGGCCGTAGTCCGGATGCGTCCTGATACCGCCAAGCCCCACCGCCAAGGTCTCGCCGTCGGGCATCAGGCGGATCTCGTGGGGGCCGATGCCGTCAAGCTCGATATCGCGGACGTGGCGATAGTCGTCTTCGGCGTCGTATACCCGCACCAGCCCCATGGCGTCTTCCAGACGGTTGGCGGTGACGTAGAGATAGCGCCCGTCGGGCGCAAACACGCCGTGGCCGTAAAAGTGATGGCCGCCGCCGGCGGCGACGCGGTGGCTGACTTCGCGGCGGTCGCCGTCCACCACGTAAAAATGCTGCCCCGGCCGCCGGGCAAACACCACCGCGCGCGGGGCCGTGGGCGAGAGGCAGCCGCCGTGGCAGCGCTCGGGGATGGCCAGAGTAAAGTGCTGCTCGCCGTTCGGGGTGATGGCGGCAATGCGGTGGTTGCCGCGGGCGTCGTCCACGGCGCTGAACAGCCAGTCGGCGTGTTTTCGCCCGGGTAGTGCCCAGGCAAGGGAGGGCAGCGCCGGCAGGGCAAGCGCCCCGGCACCGGCGGCAAGCAGGCGGCGGCGGGTTCGGTTGACGGTCATCGCTCAGTCTCCGTCGCTCGAGTTGAAGCCCCGGCGCAGCCCGGTGGCGGCGGCGACGTCCCGGGCCAGCAGCCGGCGCAGCTGGCTTAGCTGCACGTAAAAGCCCTGGAAGTCGGCAAAGGCGGCTTTTTTCTCGGGCTCGGAGCCAGAACCTTCACCTTTGATGGCCGGGGCCAGGCCGTCGGGTAGCGTGTCGGCCCGCGCGGCTACCTCCTTCAGCTGCTTTTCCAGCTTGTCCGCAAGCGCTGGGTGGCCGCGGCTTTCCAGTAGCGCGGTAAGCCCCGGCATCAGGCCTTTCTGGAGGCCTTCAAGGCTTGCCCGCATCAGCGCTACGCTTTTCCCGCTGCGCCAGGCCTCGGCGCGATAGATGCTGGCCGGCTTGCCGCGTAGCCCCAGGGGGCTCGCCAAACGCTTTTCTTCCAGCAGCTCCACGCTCTGGATCGCGCTTTGCAGCAGGGTATGGGTGTAGCTGTCGGTGCCGATAAAGCGCTCGCCGAACGACTGCCAGTCGTCTTCAAGCGCCCGGGTGACGTGGACCAGGTTGGTGCTCACCGCGCTCAAAAGCCCGCAGGCGTTAGGGCTTTCGAGCGCAGTGGCGTCCATGGCGTCGTCGTACAGCAGGTACTCAAGCGCCGGGAATCCCTGCAGCGCCACCCCGGCCTGCTCCACGTCCTCGAGCGTGGGCGGCGTGTCGGCGTTCAGCTGCGTTTTCACCTTGCGCCCGACGAGGTTCTTGCCGTCGGGCCAGAACTGCAGCTGCCAGCCTCGGCTCTGCTGCTCGACGGGGCCGAACTGAACGTAGCGCACCGCCTGCCAGCGCTGATAGGCGTCAAGCCAGTCGTCCTCCAGCGTAGCGCGGCCATCGGTACTGGGGGTATCGCAGTAGTCGGCGGTGCTTTGTTCGAGCGTCTCGGCGGCGCCGGCCAGGGCCGAGTACTGCTGCGCGGCCGCTCGGTGCCACTGCTCGCGCGGGGTTTCGCCGGCGCTGGCGGTATTGGCGGCCATCAGCAGCGCGAACGCTGTCAGGCCGGCGCGGTATAAAGAGCTTGGGTGAGCCATGCGGGTTCCTTGATCAAACAGGGGAGTTACAGCGATTCGAGAAAACGCAGCACGCTTTGGCGCTCGCTTTTCGGCAGCTTACGGTAGCGCTCCCTGGCCGGTTCGGCCTCGCCGCCGTGCCACAAAATGGCTTCTTCAAGGGTCTTGGCGCGACCGTCGTGCAGAAAACGCGCCCGGGGATTCACGGTTTGCGCAAGGCCGATGCCCCAAAGCGGCGGGGTGCGCCACTCCTGCCCGGTGGCCTCGAACTCGGCGCGGTTGTCCGCAAGGCCCTCGCCCATGTCGTGAAGCAAAAGGTCGTTGTAGGGCCAGATAGTCTGGCCGGCAAGCGCCGCTCGCGAGGCGTCGTCGGCGGTTTGCTGGCGCGGAGTGTGGCAGGCTGCGCAGCCCAGCCGGTTGAACTGGCGGGCGCCCTGCGCCACCGTCGGATCGTCCATGTTCCGGCGCATGGGTACGGCCAGGCTTTCGGCGTAGAAGGTGATGAAGTCGGCGACCTTGTCGCTGACTTCGGGCTTGCCGCCGCTTTCGAACTCGTCGCAGCGCTGCGCGGCGGTGCAGTCGGTGGCCGGGGCCAGACTCGAGGTCAGCCCCATGTCGCCGGCGAAGGCGTGCATGCTCTGCTGTTCGACGCTGGGTTCGCCGGCTTTCCAGCCGAAACGACCGACCACGGTTTCCTGCCGGCGCTCGTCCCAAACATGGTTGACCCGGCCGGAGATGCCGTCGCCGTCGGCGTCGTCAGGGTCCGCGGCGGCCAGCAGGTCATCTTCGGGGACGGCGGACAAGAGCCCCAGTCCGACCATGGGCGGGGCCAGCCGGGGCGAGGTTTCCAGGTCCTCGGGCAGCGCGTCGTAGGCCGGGTCAGCGATGCGGTAGCGCGGCGCCTGAAGGGTGACCGTCTCGCCGCCTTCCAGGCTGACGTCGCGGGGCTCGTGCTCGATGATCAGCCTGCCCTCGGGCTCGGCGCCGGGAATGGCGGCGGTCTGCAGCTGGCGGCCGTAGTTTGGCACCGGCACCACGCCGAGCTGCTCAAGGGTGTCGTCGTCGCCCTGGCCGGCGGGCAGCGACAGGCGCAGAAACAGCGCAATGGGCGTTTCATCGCCGTCGGGCGGGTGGCCGCGGCCGTCCTTCAGGTGGCAGCCCTGGCAGCTGTTGGTGTTGAACAGGGGCCCCAGCCCGTCGCGGGCGGCGGTGCTTGACGGCGCGATGACCCAGGGGTTGCGAAAAAAGCTGTTGCCCACGCTGAAATCCAGCCGTTTGGTCATCGCCAGGTTGTCCAGCGGCAGCGAGTAGGCGTTGTGGTCGAACTGCTCTACCGAGCCGGCGCCGCCGGAGAGCCGCGTCTCTTGCAGCGGATAGTCGGCGGCCTTGCCGGCATCAGCGGCGAAAGCGGGGGCGGCGAGGGTCAGGCCGGATAGCGCAAGCCCGGCCAGAAGCGTCAAAGAGGGCGATGTCATGGGCTGTCTCGCAGGAGTTGTAGGCCTTGACGGCGAAAACCGCCCTGGCGGAGGGCGCCGGGCGGTAGTCGCTAAGCAGGGGGAAGGCGGCGCTTAGAAGCGGTGGCCGGCGGTATCCGGCTGCAGCGAGGTCACGCCAAGCGTGCCGGCGGCCTTTTCCAGCGAGGCTGTCTGGGTCACCAGCGCGAGAATGGCGTCGTTGATCATGGCGCTGCCTTCTTCGTTGCCCGGGGCGATCATCATGTCAAAGGCCATGGGCGAGCTTTCGGCCTCGGCGGCCTGCTTGATCATGCCAAGCTTGTCCATGGTGGTTTCCAGCTGGCCGCGCAGGGTGGTGGCAAGCTCGGGGTTTTCCTGTTCCACCAGGTCGGCGATGGCCGGGCCGGAAACGACGCTGCCGTCGGTGCGCTCGTAGATGCCGGTGTAGACGTTCTGAATGCCCTGGCCGTTGAAGTAGTGCGAGTTGTGGGTGTTGTCGCTGAAGCAGTCGTGCTCGTCCTCGAAGGAGTTGGCTTCGAGCGCCACCTTCATGCGCTCGCCGGCAAGCTCGCCAAGGGACAGCGAGCCCATGCCGAAGAGGATGCGGCGCAGGCCTTCCTCGTCGCTTTCAGAGAGTAGCTCGGCGCGGTAGTTGTCGTCCTGGCCCTCGGCCCACTGCTCGGTCATCCACGCAAGGTCGTCGACCAGCAGGTCGGACACGGCGTCGAGGTACTCGCCGCGGCGGTCGCAGTGGCCGTGGGTGCAGTCGTCGCCGGCGGCGTAGTCGCTCGCCGGGCGGTCGCCGTTGCCGGCGTCAAAGCCGTTGAGATCCTGGCCCCAGAGCAGAAACTCGATGGCGTGGTAGCCGGTGGCCACGTTGGCCTCGGAGCCGCCGATCTCGTTGAGGTCGGCCAGCACCTCGGGGGTCAGCTCGCTGACGTCGATGTCGCGGCCGCCCACGGTGATGGTGTCGTTGGCGACGATGTTGGCAGTGGCGCCGTCGCTGCCCAGCTCGTGCTGGTAGTCGTCGGTCTCGACGTAGTCGATCATGCCCTCATCCAGCGGCCAGGCGTTGAACTGGCCTTCCCAGTCGTCAACGATGGCGTTGCCGAAACGGAACACTTCGGACTGCTGATAGGGCACCCGCGCCTTGAGCCAGGCCTGCTGGGCAGCGGCCAGAGTCTCGGCGGTGGGGTTTTCCAGCAGCGCATCGATGCGCTCGTTGAGCGTTTGCGCCGCGGTCAGCGAGTCCTCGTAGGTGGCGTGGGCGATATCGGCGTAGTTCGCGATGACCGCGTCAGGCGTGGCGTCGTTGGCGGCCTGGGCGGCCAGCGGCATCAGGGCGGCAAGCGAAACAACGGCAGCGAGCGGGTGTCGGTTCATGCGACGTGTCCTCGGTATGCGAGTCGGAATGTTTGCGCACGTTACCGCATGAGGCAAATGATATTCAATATTATTCGACATGGCTAAATGACGCCGGCCGCCGGCGTTTGCTCAGCGACCGGGCAGGGGGTAAAGCGCTGCGCCGCTTAGCGGGTGCCGACAATCACGCTCGAGGCCTTGAACAGCGCGCTGGCCGGAGAGCCTTCGGCAAGGCCCAGATGCTCGACGCTTTCGCGGGTGATGATCGCCGCCAGGCGCTCGCCGCCGTCAAGGGCCAGCACCACCTCGCTGTTTACCGCGCCGGGGACCAGGCGCTCCACGGTGCCGGCCAGGCAGTTGCGCGCGGACAGGCTGGTGCCCTCGGTCTCCACCGCAATAATCACCGATGACGCCTTGATCAGCGCGAACGCCTCGCTGCCTTCGGCCAGGCCAAGGGAGGCCGCGCTCTCCTGGGTGATCACGGCGACAAGCCGCTGGCCGCCGGGCAGGGTCAGCTCGACCTCGTCGTTGACCGCGCCCTGGCGGATAGCGGAGACGGTACCGCTGAACTGGTTGCGTGCGCTGCTTTTCATGCTGAGTTTCCTTAACAGTGGCAGGTTGTCGCTGAGGCTTTCGGCCTCGCGGTTGAGTCGTTCGACGAAGTCCCGGTGCAGGGCGTCGAGGGCGTTGAAGTCTTCGATTAGCCGGCTTCCGGCGGCGGTCAGGCGGGTGGTGCCGCCGCCCCTGCCGCCGGCGCTGCGCTCAACCAGCGCCTCGCCGGCGAGGTTGTTCATCTGGTCCACGGCGTCCCAGGCGGCCTTGTAGCTCATCTTGATGGCCCGGGCGGCGGCGGAAATCGAGCCGGTCTCGGCGATGGCGGCCAGCAGACGCATGCGGCCGTGGCTGGCCAGGCGCTGCTCGCCGGCGTTGAGCCACAGCTGGCCGTCGAGGGTGAGCGGAGCAATGTGTTGGTGAGCGGAAGAATCCGCCATGGCAGCCTCCTGGCAGAGGAAAGCAAACGAAAAGAGTCACCAAGCCTATCGTCAGCGCGTATCAAAGGCGACGCTTCGGATCAGCGCGGTGACCGCCTGGCCCTCTGCCAGGCCCAGCTCGTCCCGGGACTTGCGCGTCAGCCGGGCGCGCAGGCGCTGCTCGCCAAGCGCCAGCACTACTTCGACGGCGGTGGCGTCGTCGGGGAGCGGGGTGACGGCTTGCACTCGGGCCGAGAGGCGGTTGCGATAGCTGGTGCTTGTCGGAGCGGTGAGCGCCAGCGCCACGTCCCGGGCGGGAATGCGCAGGCGCAGGCGAGAGCCCACCGGCGCGTCGTGTAGCGGCACCTGAAGGCGGCGCTCGCTGTCCACGGCAAGCTCGGTCAGGCCGTAGTCAATGTCGTGACCGACCACGCTGACGTCGAGCAGGGAGGCGGCATCGAAGCCGCCCAGCTGGCGCGTGAGGTCCACCCGCAGCAGCACGTCTTCCAGCGCGCCGCTTGCCAGTACGCCGCCGTTTTCCAGCACCACCAGGTGGTCGGCAATGGCGGTGATTTCGGCCGGGTCGTGGCTGATGTAGACGACGGGGATATTCACGTCGCGCACCAGCGTGAGGATAAAGTGCAAAAGCTCCTGCTTGCGCGCGCCGTCAAGCCCCGAAAGCGGCTCGTCCATGAGCAACAGCTGCGGATCGGTCAACAGCGCCCGGCCGATGGATACCCGCTGGGCCTCGCCGCCGGAGAGCGTACCCGGCATGCGCGCGAGCAGGTGCTCGATGCCGAGAAGCCTGACGATGGCGTCAAAGCGCGGGCGAGCCTGTGCCGGCATGCCGTAGGTGAGGTTTTTGCGCACCCGGTAGTGGGGGAAGAGCCGGGGTTCCTGAAATACCACGCCGATGCGGCGCTGGCTGGGCGGGAGAAATGTTCCGCTGGGGGTGTCCGCCAGCGTTCGGGCGCCAAGCGTGACGTGGCCGGCATCGGGCCTGTCCAGCCCGGCAATCAGCCGCAGCAGGGTGGTCTTGCCGCTGCCCGAGGCGCCGAACAGGGCGCTGACGCCACGGTCGGGAAGCGCGAGGTCGGCGTCCAGGGTAAAGCGCCCCTGGCGCTTTTCAACGCTGATCTGAAGTCCGGTCGTCGTCATGGCGCCGCCTCCTGGCCGTCGCGCTCGCTCATCCGCCGGCGGGCGTTGCGCGAAAGCCACTCGGAAGCCACCAGCGAGACCATGGCGATCACCACCGCAATCACGCACAGCCGCGCGGCGGCGGCTTCCTGCCCCGGCGTCTGTATCAGGCTGTACAGCGCCAGCGGCAGGGTGCGGGTTTCGCCGGGAATGTTGGAGGCAAAGGTGATGGTGGCGCCAAACTCGGATAGCGCTCGGGCAAAGGCCAGCATGGTGCCGGTCACCAGCCCGGGGATCGATAGCGGCAGAGTGACGGTGAGAAAAATCCGCCATTTGCTTGCGCCCAGGGTGTAGGCCGCGGCCTCAAGCTTGGGATCCACCGCCTCCAGGGAAAGGCGCACCGCGCGGACAAACAGCGGAAACGCCATCACGCCGCTGGCCACGGCGGCCCCCTGCCAGGTAAAGGGCAGGGATATGCCGGCGAGCTCGTGGAGCCACTGGCCGATCACGCCGCGCCGGCCCATGGAGACCAGCAGCAGGTAGCCGATCACCACCGGCGGCAGCACCAGCGGCAGGTGGACGATACCGTCCAGCAGCGCCTTGCCGCGAAACTCCCGCCGGGCCAGCAGCCAGGCCACGGCAATGCCGGGGATCAGAATCCAGCCCACCGCGCTTAGCGCGATGCGCAGGCTGAGCTGGATGGCGTCCCATTCTGCCGCTGAGAGCATGTCGTATCCTTACCGATCAAGGGCCGAGGCAAAACCGTAACCCTCGAAGATGCCGACCGCCTCGTCGCCTTCCAGCCAGGCGCGGAAGGCTGACGCCTCGTCGCTATCCTCAGCGTCAATGACGGCTGCCGGGTAGACGATGGCGTCGTGGGTAGCCAGCGGAAAAAGCCCCAGGGTGGTAACGCCGTCGCTGGCCCGGGCATCGGTCTGGTAGACCACGCCGGCGGGGGTTTCGCCGCGTT
The DNA here is from genome assembly GCF_031886125.1 of Halomonas piscis. Classification (NCBI taxonomy): domain Bacteria; kingdom Pseudomonadati; phylum Pseudomonadota; class Gammaproteobacteria; order Oceanospirillales; family Halomonadaceae; genus Halomonas; species Halomonas piscis. The sequence continues at coordinate 2,859,387 of NZ_CP119391.1, read as the reverse complement.
CTACCAGGGCAAGAGCGCTGCGTACATCGCTTGCCCGGGCCAGCCGCGGCGCGAGGGCATCCCACTCGCCAAGGGCTTCAAATGCCTGCCTGGCGTAGATGCCGGCGGGGACGTGGTCCGGGTCGCCCACGGCCAGCCGCTCGCCGTCATCCAGCAGGCCGGCAAGCTTGCCGCTTTCGCCGGGGGTGAAGTCGCCGCCGGCTTCGTTTGCCGGGGCGACCAGCGCCAGGCGGTTTTGCAAAAGGTCGACACGCTGCTCCACGTTGACGCCTTCGTCTTCGAGCCAGTCCATCCACTTTTGGTTGGCGGAGACGTAAACCTCGGCCGGGGAGCCGCTGGCAATTTGGCGGGCCAGGGTCGAGGAAGAGGCGTACACCGGCACGATATCCACGTCGTCGTGCTCGGCGGTGTAGGTTTCAATGGCTTCGTTCATGGCGTCGGTCATGGAGGCCGCAGCGGCGACGTGCAGGGTGCCCGCCTGGGCGGCGCCGGCCAGGCCCAGCGCCGCGAGGGCGACTGCCAGACGCAGCGGTTTGGGCAAGGAAAGAGGCGGAGAAGAAAGCAAAGTCGCGGTGCACATAAAGAGAACATACCGTTATATAGTAGAGTATATAGCGAAGCTAACGCGGCGGCCGGCGAGTTGCAAGCGCAGCCGTGCCAGGCGGATAAAACGTGCATTCCTTACGACCAAGGCATAAGACGCAGGCGTGGAAGGACGATGTGTGAGCCGTTAGCGCATGCTAAACTGAATGTGCAAACCAGCAGGGCCGCCCGCGCGGCCCCTATTTTCATGTTCATGCCGGCAGGGTGCGCCATGCTCAATGAAAGGGACTCCTCCCCACTCCGATGCCTCATCGGGCAGAATGGCGTTGAGACCACCAAAAGAGGGGGAAGAGTCATGAACCAGCATACGGCGATTGGCATTGATTTGGCAAAGCAGGCGTTTCAGGTGTGCATCGTGAATACCCGTCAACAACGCGTTCGTACCAACAAAGTGCTGAAGCGCGCGGAGCTGCTGGATTACCTGCGGCGTCAGCCAAGCTGTCGCGTCTTCATGGAGGCCTGCGGCGGCTCGCATCACTGGTCGCGGCAGTTCCAGGCCATGGGGCATGAGGTACGGCTTATTGCACCGCAGTTTGTCACCCCGTTTCGCAAGGGGCATAAGACCGATGCCAACGATGCGCTGGCGATCGTGGAGGCCGGGTTGCGACCCCACATGCGTTTTGTGCCTCAGAAAAACCTGGAGCAGCAGGACCTGCAGAGCCTGCATCGCATCCGAGATCGTTACATCAAACAGCGCACCCAGCTGATCAACCAGGTACATGGCCTGCTGCAGGAATACGGCATTGTCTCCGGGCGCGGTCAGGCGGCCCTGAAGCGGACCCTGTGGCGTGTGCTGGAGGACGCGGAGAACGAACTGACGTTCACGATACGCGAGCTGCTGGCCGACCAAATGGCCGAGCTGGACCATCAAAATGAGCGCATTCACCGCCTGGACAAGCAAATGGAGCAGCTGAGCCGCGCCATTCCGGCGTGTCAGCGGCTGCAGGCCGTGGAAGGCGTCGGCCCCGTCGTTGCCACCCAGCTCTACAGCGCCCTGGGTAACGGCAAGGCGTTCAGCAAAGGACGACAGGCGTCGGCCTACCTGGGCCTGACACCGCGCCAGTTCAGCAGCGGCGGCAAGGTGGCCATGACGGGGATAGGCCGAACCGGCCAGCTCTCCCTCAAGGCCGCGCTGATCCGCGGGGCGCATTCGGTAATCCAGCGGCTGGGCGACAAGCAGGACAGCAAAAGCCACTGGCTGAGAGCGCTGGTCGACCGCGTGGGCAAGAACAAGGCGGCCGTTGCCCTGGCCAACAAAACCGTGCGAGTGGCCTGGGCGCTGCTGCACGGCAACACGACGTACCGGGCGGATTATGTAGACACCGAATTCCAGTGCTGATGGCCGGTTGGCCACCAGTACAGGGGATGCTGGCACGCTAGTGCCATCACCTTGTTGCCGAGCCACGAGGGATGAAAAACAGGTCAGACCGACCTTCTCAAAACCTGATCATTGCGATGGCTGAAAGGCCTAATGCTCGTTGAGGAGAGAAGGTGCGCGACGTTCATCAGGGTCAGGGGATAGCGACCCCGTATAAAGACCGACTATACGCACGCATCGGCTGTGTTTTTCAGGCTTTCGAGGCTTGCAACCGGGGAGGAGTCCCTATACGGCAATGACGGTTGCCATATCCGATGGCCGCTGCGCCCAAGCTCCACCAAGAGGGCGGCCAGGGCCCGATAGATCGGAAGCAACGAGAGGAGAGTCCGCGATGGAAATGAATCGTCGGGAATTTTTCAAGTTTTGCGGTGCGGGGATCGGGGCGTCCAGCCTTGCCGCGCTGGGCATGGCGCCGGAGCCGGCCTATGCCGAGTCGATCCGCCATTTCAAACTGGCCAACACCAAGGAAGCGCGCAATACCTGCCCTTACTGCTCTGTCGGCTGCGGCATTATTCTCTACAGCCGCGGCAGCGGCGGAAAGAACGTCAGCCAAGATATCTTTCACGTGGAAGGCGACGCCGACCACCCGGTGAACCGCGGCACGCTGTGCCCCAAGGGCGCCGGGCTCGTCGACTTCATCCAGAGCCCCAACCGTCTGCACTATCCCCAGGTGCGCGAGCCGGGCAGCAGCGAGTGGAAGCGCATCAGCTGGAACGAGGCGCTGGATCGCATTGCGCGGCTGGTGAAGGACGACCGTGACGCCAACTTCGTGGAAAAGAACGACAGCGGCGATACCGTCAACCGCTGGCTGTCCACGGGTTTTCTGGCGGCATCCGCCTCGTCTAACGAAGCCGGCTACATGACCCACAAGGTCGTGCGTTCGCTGGGGATTCTCGGTTTCGACAACCAGGCGCGCGTTTGACACGGCCCGACGGTGGCAGGTCTTGCCCCGACGTTTGGCCGTGGTGCCATGACAAACCACTGGTGCGACATCAAGAACGCCAACCTGGTGCTGGTAATGGGCGGCAACGCCGCTGAGGCTCATCCCTGCGGATTCAAGTGGGTGACCGAGGCCAAGGCGCACAACCAGGCGAAGCTGCTGGTGGTGGATCCGCGCTACACCCGTACCGCCTCGGTGGCGGACACCTACGCGCCGATCCGTACCGGTACGGACATCGCCTTTCTCGGCGGGCTGATCCACTACCTGATGGAACACGGGCGTATCCAGCACGAGTACGTGCGTAACTACACCGACATGCCGTTCATCGTGAAGCGCGGCTTCACCTTTGAAGACGGCCTGTTCAACGGCTACGACGCCGACGGTCGCGCCTACCCGGACAAGAACGCCTGGGACTACGAGCTCGACGATGACGGCTATGCCCGGGTGGACATGTCGCTCGAGCATCCGCGCTGTGTCTATCAGCTGATGAAAAAGCACTACAGCCGCTACACGCCGGAAATGGTCAGCCGCATCTGCGGCACTCCGCAAAAGCGCATGATGCAGATCTGGGACGATATTGCCGAGACGTCGGTGCCCGGCAAGACCATGACGATCCTCTACGCGCTGGGCTGGACCCAGCACTCGGTGGGTTCGCAGATGATCCGCGCCGGCGCCATGCTGCAGCTGCTGCTGGGCAACATCGGTATGCCCGGGGGCGGGGTCAACGCCCTGCGCGGCCACTCCAACATCCAGGGGCTGACCGACCTGGGGCTGCTCTCCAACCTGCTGCCGGGCTACATGACCCTGCCCCGGGACGAAGAGCAGAGCTACGAGGATTACATTGCCAGCCGTGCCCAGCAGCCGCTGCGCCCGGGGCAGGTGTCCTACTGGCAGCACTACGAGAAGTTCCACGTCAGCCTGATGAAGGCCTGGTACGGCGACGCCGTCACCGAGGACAACAACTGGGGCTACGACTGGCTGCCCAAGCTCGACGAGCCGCTTTACGACGTGCTCAAGTTCTTCGACATGATGTACGAGGGCAAGGTCAACGGCTATTTCTGTCAGGGGTTCAACCCCATCGGTTCCTTCCCCAACAAGGCCAAGATCAGCGCGGCGCTGTCGCGGCTGAAGTACCTGGTGGTGATGGACCCGCTGAAGACCGAAACCTCGGAGTTCTGGCAGAACGTCGACGAGTACAACGACGTCGATACCGCCAATATCCAGACCACGGTGTTCCGCCTGCCTACCACCTGCTTTGCCGAGGAAGACGGCTCGCTGGTCAACAGCGGCCGCTGGCTGCAGTGGCACTGGAAAGGCGGCGAGCCGCCGGGCGAAGCGCGGCCGGACATCACCATCATGGGCGGCATGTTCCATCGCCTGCGCGATCTGTACCAGCGCGAGGGCGGGGTTTTCCCCGATCCCATTCTCAACCTCGACTGGTCCTACCAGCGTCCCGACGAGCCGTCGCCGGACGAAGTGGCCCGGGAGTTCAGCGGCTACGCCGTCGAGGATCTGCGCAACGAGGACACCGACGAGGTCGAGCTGAGCGCCGGCAAGCAGCTTGCGGGCTTCGGCCAGCTGCGCGACGACGGCTCTACCGCCAGCGGCTGCTGGATCTTCTGCGGCGCCTGGACCGAGGAAGGCAACCAGATGGCCCGGCGCGACAACGCCGACCCCTACAACATGGGCCAGACGCTGGGCTGGGCCTGGTCGTGGCCGGCCAACCGCCGCATCCTCTACAACCGCGCCTCGGCGGACGTCGCCGGCAAGCCCTGGGACAGCGACGACAAGCGCCTGGTGTGGTGGGACGGCAGCAAGTGGACGGGCACCGACGTGCCGGACTTCCCCGCGGATTCGGCGCCGGAAGAGGAAATAAGCCCGTTCATCATGAACCCCGAAGGCGTGGCGCGCTTCTTCGCCCGGGACAACATGGTCGAAGGGCCATTCCCCGAGCACTACGAGCCGTTCGAAACGCCCATCGGCCGTAACCCGCTGAACCCGGACAAGCCGGAAGTGACCAGCAACCCCGCCGCGCGGGTGTTCCGCAACGACATGGAGCTGTTCGGCGACGCCGAGGAGTTCCCCCATGCGGCCACCACCTACCGGCTGACCGAGCACTTCCACTTCTGGACCAAGCACTGCCGGATCAACGCCATCCTGCAGCCCCAGCAGTTTGTGGAAATCGGCGAGGCCATGGGCAACGAGCTCGGCATCAAGGCCGGCGACCGGGTGCGGGTATCGTCCAACCGCGGCTATATCGAGGCGGTGGCGGTGGTCACCAAGCGCATCAAGCCGCTGGAGGTCGACGGCAAGACCGTGCACCACGTGGGCATTCCGCTGCACTGGGGCTATGTGGGGCTGGCCAAGAACGGCTACGTCACCAACACCCTGACCCCCTTCGTGGGCGACGGGAACACCCAGACGCCGGAGTTCAAGTCGTTCCTGGTGAACGTGGAGAGGGTTTGATATGGCGACTCAAGACGTTATCGCGCGTTCGGCCACCACCACGCCCAGCCCCTCGGTGCGCGAGCAGCTGGACGTGGCCAAGCTCATCGATACCTCGGTGTGCATCGGCTGCAAGGCCTGCCAGGTGGCGTGCATGGAGTGGAACGAAGTGCGCGACGAGATCGGCAGCACCGTCGGGGTGTACGATAACCCCGACGACCTCACCGCCGATTCCTGGACGGTGATGCGCTTTGCCGAGCACGAAACCGACGAGGGCGATCTGGAGTGGCTGATTCGCAAGGACGGCTGCATGCACTGCGTCGAGCCGGGCTGCCTGGAGGCCTGCCCGAGCCCCGGCGCCATCATCCAGTACTCAAACGGCATCGTCGATTTCAACCAGGACAACTGCATCGGCTGCGGCTACTGCATCACCGGCTGTCCGTTCGACGTGCCGCGCCTCTCCGAGAAGGACAACAAGGCGTACAAGTGTACGCTGTGCTCCGACCGGGTGAGCGTGGGGCTGGAGCCGGCCTGTGTGAAAACCTGCCCTACCGGCGCCATCGTCTTCGGCTCCAAGGAAGACATGAAGGAGCACGCCGACGGACGCATTGCCGACCTCAAGTCGCGCGGATTTGACAACGCCGGGCTTTACGATCCGGCGGGGGTGGGCGGCACCCACGTGATGTACGTGCTGCACCACGCCGACAAGCCGGGGCTTTACAGCGGCCTGCCCGAGGATCCGAGCATCAGCCCGATGGTCGGCGCCTGGAAGGGGCTGACCAAGCCGCTGGCGATGCTGGCCATGGGCGCCACGGCGCTCGCCGGTTTCTTCCACTACGTGCGTGTGGGCCCCAACCGCGTCGAGGAGGACGACGTGGACGACGCGACGCCGCCTGTGGCCGCCGAGCGTGACGAGCGCCACGACGCTGACCGAGGAGGGCACTGACATGAAACGGGATATCCAGCGGTATACGGCCAACGAGCGCAGCAATCACTGGGCGGTCGCGCTGCTGTTCATACTGGCGGCGCTTTCCGGGCTGGCGCTGTTTCATCCGGCGCTATTCTGGCTTAGCCACCTGTTCGGTGGCGGCCCCTGGACGCGGATTCTCCACCCCTTTATCGGCGTGGCGATGAGCGTGCTGTTTGCGCTGATGGCCTGGCGCTTCGCCGGGCGCAACCGCATTCAGCCCCGGGATCGCCAGTGGCTCGGCCAGTGGCGCGACGTCGTGGCCAAGCGCGACGACAGGCTGCCGAAGGTGGGCAAGTACAATGCCGGCCAGAAGCTGCTGTTCTGGGTGCTGGTGGCAAGCCTTGCGGTGCTGCTGCTGACCGGGATCGTGATCTGGCGCGAATACTTCAGCGGCGCCTTTGCCGTGGGGCTGATTCGCTTTGCCAGCCTGCTGCACGCCTTCGCCGCTTTCGTGCTGGTGACGACGATTATCGTGCACATCTACGCTGCCATCTGGGTCAAGGGCTCGGTGGGCGCGATGCTTCACGGCAAGGTCAGCCAGGCCTGGGCGCGCAAGCACCATCCTCTGTGGCACGATGAGAAAATGCGCAAGAAAGAGCGCTGAAACGCTACGCCCCGCCGCCGGCCACTGCGCCGGCGGCGGGGCGTAATCCGCATGCCGACCTGACAAGGAGGGCCGCCGTGTCTTCCCCCATTCTCGAGCCGGGGCAGATTGAAGCCTCGGCGACTACGCCACCTTTTGTCCAGCTGCCGCCGGAAGCGCAGTTTCGCTTTCGCGCCGAGCAGCTGGACAAGCTGGCCGACGGCCACGCCATGGGCGACTATCTGACGCTCATGGCAAGCGTGGCCCGGGCCCAGCAGCGGGTGCTGGACGACCCGCCCGACGTGCCGGCGCTTCCCGCCGGCGATCTGGACGCCGCGTACCGCCACGACATGCCGCCGCTGGCGGTGGATACGCTGGTGCAGAATCCCGGCTGGCAAACGCTGCTGGACGCCTGGCTCGATGCCTTTGACGCCGAGCAGCCGGCGCCCGCCGCCGCGGTGAGCGAGGCGCTTGCCGCGCTGCGCGATGCCGACGGCGATATCCGCAAGCAGTGGGCCCAGGCGCTTCTGGGCGGGCGCTTTGGCGACGTGCCCGCGGCGCTGGCGCCCTTTATCGGCGCGGCGCTGCAGCTGGCCTGGCGCCACTGGCTCAGCCAGGTGGATGCCAGCGGCATCCGCGAGCGCGAAGACCAGACGCTGTGCCCCTGCTGCGGCTCGCTGCCCGTGGTCGGCGTGATCCGCCACCGCCGGCCCATCGACGGCGTGCGCTATCTGCTGTGTTCGCTGTGCTCGGCGGAGTGGCACTATGTGCGCCTCAAGTGCAGCCACTGCCTGAGCACCAAGGAGCTCGATTACCTGCACTTCGACGACGCTCCCTACGGCATGAAGGCCGAGGCCTGCCCGGAGTGCCATACCTATCTTAAACAGCTGTACCTGGAGCAGGCGCCGGAAGGCGAAGCGGTTTCCGCGGATCTGGCGAGTTTGGATCTGGACCTGCGCCTGGACGAGCAGGGCTATCGGCGGCGCGCGCCCAACCTGCTGCTGGTTCCCGGCGGCCAGGAGACGCCATGAGCGCACCGCCCGGCCCGCGCCCGCCGGCGGTGGATCGTCTGCTGGGGGCCGAAGGCATGGCCGAACTCGAAGAGCGCTTTGGCCATCAGGCGGTGCGCGACGCGGCTCGCAGCGAACTTGCCGCCCTCGGCGAGGCCTATCGCCGCGGTCAGCTGACGGCGGAAGCCGCTTCGCTACCGGCGCTGGTCGAGGCGCTGTCGCGACGGCTCGAAGCTCGTCACCGCCCCCGGGTGCAGCGTCTTTTCAACCTCACCGGCACCGTGCTGCACACCAACCTCGGGCGGGCGCTGCTGCCCGACGCTGCCGTGGAGGCGGTGGTGCAGGCGGCGCGCTACCCGCTCAATCTCGAGTTTGACCTCGCCGACGGCCGGCGCGGCGACCGCGACAGCCTGGTCGAGCCGCTTCTGTGCGAGCTCACCGGCGCTGAGGCCGCCACCGTGGTCAACAACAACGCCGCGGCGGTGCTGCTCGCGCTCAGCGCGCTGGGCGCCGGGCGCGAAGGCGTGATTTCCCGGGGCGAGCTGGTCGAAATCGGCGGCGCCTTTCGCATACCCGATATCATGGCGCAGGCCGGCGTCACTCTGCGCGAGGTAGGCACGACCAACCGCACCCACCCCCACGATTACGCCAGTGCGCTTGGCGAGCAGACCGGACTCATCGCTCGGGTGCACCCCAGCAACTACCGCATCGAAGGCTTTACCCGCAGCGTGCCCACCGAGGAGCTGGCGCGGCTGGCTCGTTGCCACGGCGTGCCGCTGGTGGAGGATCTGGGCAGCGGCAGCCTGGTGGACCTGTCGCATTACGGTTTGCCCCGGGAGCCGCTGGTACAGGAGTCGCTTATCGCCGGCGCCGACGTGGTGACCTTCAGCGGCGACAAGCTGCTGGGCGGCCCCCAGGCCGGGGTGATCGTGGGCCGGCGCGATCTGATCGAGCGCATCAAGCGCCACCCATTGAAGCGCGCGCTGCGGATGGACAAGCTGAACCTGGCCGCGCTGGAAGCCGTGCTCGGGCTCTACCGCGACCCCGACCGCCTGGCGGAACGGCTGACCACGCTTGCGCTGCTCGCCCGGCCGGCGCAGTCCATCCGCGCCCAGGCCGAACGCCTGGCGCCGCGGCTGGCCGCCTGGCTGGGAAAGGACTGGCAGGTGGAGGTCGCCGACGCCCAGGGCATGATCGGCAGCGGCGCCCAGCCGGTTGCCCGGCTGCCCGGCGCGGCTCTTTGCCTGACGCCGAACGCCCCCCGGCGAGACGCTGGCGGCAAGCTGGCGGCACTGGCCGAGCGGCTGCGAAGCCTGCCGATCCCGGTGATCGGCCGCATCGAGGCCGGGGCGCTGTGGCTCGACCTGCGCCAGCTGGATGACGAAGCGGCGTTTCTCTACCAGCTGGCCGCAGCGCAAGCGCCGCACCCCGCCGCGGAAGGAGTCGACAACGCATGATCGTTGCCACCGCCGGACATATCGACCACGGCAAGACGGCGCTGCTTGCCGCCCTGACCGGGGCCGGCGGCGACCACCGCCGGGAAGAGCGCGAGCGTGGCATGACCATTGACCTTGGCTACCGCTACGCGGCGCTGGACGCCGCGACCACGCTTGGCTTTATCGACGTGCCGGGGCACGAAAAGTTTGTCCACAACATGCTGGCCGGCGCCGGGGGTGTGGATATCGCCCTGCTGGTGGTGGCCGCCGACGACGGCGTGATGCCGCAAACCCGGGAGCACCTGGCGATTCTGGGGCTGCTGGGCATACCGCGGCTATGGATCGTGCTGACCAAGACCGACCGCGTCGACGCTGACCGCTGCGAAACTGTTGAAACCGACGTTCGCCGGCTGCTGGCCGCGAGCGGGTACCAGGACGCGCCGTGCTTTGCGCTGTCGAGCCATACCGGTGAGGGCGTCGACGCCCTGCGCGAGGCGCTTGCCCGCCAGGCCCGAGAGGTGGCCGCGCGCAGCGATGAAGGCGAGTTTCGGCTGTCCGTGGATCGGTCTTTCAGCGTGGCCGGGGCCGGCGTGGTCGTCACCGGCACGGCGCTGGCCGGGCGTCTGAGCGTCGGCGACAGCCTGTGGAGCGAAGGCGAGGACGGCCGGGCGCGCCGGCTTCGGGTGCGCGGCCTGCACGCCCAGAATCGCCCGGGGGAAACGGCGACGGCGGGGCAGCGGGTGGCGCTCAATCTCGCCGGCGAGCGCCTGCGCCCCGAGCACGTTCCCCGGGGCAGCTGGCTGGTGGGCGAGGCCCTGCGCGGCAGCAGCCGACGACTGGATGTTCAGCTGCGCGTGCTCGAGGACGCCCCCCGGGCGCTGAGCCACTGGACGCCGGTGCACGTCCACCTCGGCGCTCAGCGGCTGATGGGGCGGGTGGCGCTGCTGGCAGGCAAGGCGCTGGCGCCGGGCGAGGAGGGGCCGGCCCAGCTGGTGCTGGAAGGCCAGGTTCACGCCGTGCACGGCGACGCCGTGGTGCTGCGCGACCAGTCGGCATGGTTTACCCTGGGCGGCGGGTGCGTGCTGGACCCTCAGGCGCCCGCCAGGGGGCGGCGCACCCCGGCCCGGCTGGCGGAGCTTGAGCTGCTGGCCAGCGGCGGGCTTGAGACAACGCTGACCACGCGCCTGGAAACTGCCCATAACGGCCTCGCCCCTGACGCCCTGGTGCGCCAGTACAACCGCCCCGGGGCTCTCCGGCAGCTGCCCGACGGGGTGCGCTCGGTGACCACCCGGCGCGGGGAGCGGCTGTTCGCCGAGGCGCGCTGGCGAGCGCTTGGCCAGGCGCTGACGGCGGCGCTGGCGGCGTTTCACGAGCAGCAGCCCGACGAGCCGGGGCCGGACCGGGCGCGGCTGCGCCGTTTTGCCCTGGCGTACCTGGAGCCGGCTGTGTATACCGCGCTGGTGGACGAGGCGCTGGCGGCGGGCGCGATCCACGCGTCCGGCCCCTGGCTGCATCTGCCGGACCATCGAATACGCCTGAGCGCCGAAGAAGACGCGCTCAAGGCGCGGCTGTGGCCGCTGCTCGAGGCCGGCGGCATGGATCCGCCCTGGGTGCGCGACCTGGCGCGCCGCGAAAATATCGACGAGGCTCGGGTGCGCGCGCTGCTGCGCAAGCTTTCACGGATGGGCCAGCTGCATCAGGTGGTGCGCGATCTGTTTTACCCCGCCGCCGCCGTGGAAGCGCTGGCGGCAGAGGCCATGACCCTTGCCGACAGCGACACGGGTTTGAGCGTGGTGGCGTTCCGCGACCGGCTGGGGCTGGGGCGCAAGCGCTGCGTGCAGTTGCTGGAATATCTCGATCACGTCGGCGTGACGCGCCGGTTTGGCAACCGGCGGCGCATCCGCGAGGAAAGCAGCATGGCTCAGCGCCTCAGAACGCGTTAAAATCGTGGCCGGCGCATATTGAGGAAGGCAATCGCATCCGGTGGTGCGGCCGGACTTCAAATCCGGTTGGGGGCGGCAGCCGCTCCTGGGTGGGTTCGACTCCCACTGCCTTCCGCCATTCCCCGGTGCTTTCCCGTTCTCCCTTCCGCCTCTTTTCCTTGGCCTCTGCTCTTTACCCCCTGTTTTCTTGTATCTGCGGTCGTTCTGCCCGAGCGCTGTCGGTGGTGCGAGCGCGTCATTCTCCGCGGCGGAACGCCTGCACGCTGGTGTCGTCGGGGTTGAAGCCGTCGCGCTCGGCCTCCCGTTCGAAGGCGGCAACGGCGCTGGCGCCGTGCAGCAGCTGCGCCCGGGCGGCAGGCCAGTCTTCCGGCGTCAGGCGAATCATCCAGCCTTCGCCGTAAGGATCCAGATGAATCAGCGCCGGGCGCTGCTCCAGCTGCGGGTTGTGCGCGCTCACGGTGCCGGCCAGCGGGCTTTTGGCCGCCGCCGCCGCCTTGGCGAATTCCACCACGCCGAAGCTGCGCCCGGCGGCGATGCGCAGGCCAATCCGCTTGGGGGTAAAGGCGAAAATCTCGCCGTAAAGCGCCACGCCATAGTCGCTCAGGCCCAGAGTAATCTCGCCGTCGGGCTCCTCGCGCAGCCACAGGTTGTGTTCGGGGGCGTAAAGACGATCGTCGGGAAACGTCAAACCGTCGAGTTTCACAGGGAAAGCACCTTGTCGTATTCCAGAATCATGGCGGCCAGCTCGCCGCCGCTGCCGTAGTCGTCGACTTCGTCGATCAGCGCTTCGGGCGCCGTTGGTGCCTGCCCCGGCGCCGGCGGTTTGCGGCATAGATAGAGCCCGGCGCCGGCCTGTTTGGCCTGGCGCACGAAATGGATCACCGGCGCGCCGTCGGGGTCGGCATAAAGCGCTTCGGCAACGCCCGGGCAAGCAAGCTCGGCGGCTTCTCCGGTCAGGTAGAGCGTCACCTCGGCGTCCATACAGGCCAGCAGCGTGGCAATGTGGAAGGGCGCCGCGCAGCGTGCCGGCGTGCTCGGGCCGCTGACCACCAGAATCAAAACGCGCCTAGCCGTTTCGGCCATGGCCACCTCCGCTTTCAAAAAGTGCCGGCTAAGCCGGACAGAACGCCATTTTGGGCAACTTGCCCCGCGCCGGCAAGCCTGGCTCGGCGCTGGCCTCAGGGTCGTTAAAGACGTATTTTGTTTCCATGTCAACAAAATCTCTTTTCCGCTTTGGGCCTGCTGAGCGGGCCGGGCACCGCCCTCCTCCGGCGTCTCGTCGGCGCGACCGCGTGCCGGCCTGGCAGGCGTTTTTCCCGCTGGCGGCCTTTCACGCGGCGCTGTTCGTGCCGCTCTCGCTGGCGGCAATGCACGGCTGGCTGCCCCGGCTTGCGCCGCTTGCCGCGCCCGCCGGGCACGCCCGGGAGCTGTTGTTCGGCTTTGCCCTGGCGGTGATCGCCGGCTACTTGCTGGGCCCGCTGGCCAAAAGGCGGCTGGCAGCGCTGGTGGCGCTATGGCTTCTCGGCCGGCTGGGTACGGCGGGCGGCGGCTGGCTGGTCGTCGCGAGCCTCGCCGACGCGCTCTTTGCCGCCGCCGTGGCGTGGCTGGTGGTGCCGCGCTTTTTCGCCGCCAAAAAGTGGCGCAACCGCGTGCTGGCGCCGCTTGTCGGCCTGATCTGCCTGCTGGCTGTCGCCACCCTGGGGACGCGCTATTTGGCCGGGTGGTCGGCTTTTCTGCTGCTTGAGCAGGGCGTGCTGTGGCTCGCGCTGCTGATGGCCTTCATGGGCGGGCGGCTGATCGCCCCGGCGGTAAACGGCTATCTGAAGCGGCGTTTCAACAAGAGCGGCGCCGGGGTGCAGCCGCGGCTCGAAGCGGCGCTGATCGTGCTTCTGGGGGCTCTGCCAATGGCGCTCTGGCTGCCTGACGGCCGGATAGTGGCGGCGCTGATGGCCGCCGTCGGCGGGGCGCTGGTGCTATACCGGCTGCGGGGCTTTGCCCCCTGGCAGTGTCGGGCGCGGACGGATCTGCTGGCGCTGATGGCAGGTTACGCCTGGCTCGGTGCGGGGCTATGGCTGTACGCCGCAGCGACCGCGGGAGTATTGCCGATGAGCACGGCGCTTCATGGGGTGACCGTGGGAGCGCTTGGGTCGCTTGCCAGCGCGGTGATGCTGCGTCAGGCGGTGTCCCGGGCGAAGGCCCGTCCGGAAAGCGAGCGGGCTTTCATGCCGCTGGCGCTGCTGTTTGCCGCCGCGGCGGCGCTGCGCCTGGGCGGCGGTCCGGCCGCGCTGTGGAGCGCGGCGCTGTGTTGGAGTGCGGCCTGGCTCGTGGCGGCCTGGCGGCTTTTACGCTGGATCAGTACGACCAGATGATGGCCATCAAAAGGCCCCAGGCCAGCACCCCGGCCGCCATGATGGTGTAGGTGGCCGACATGGTGGTCATGTCCTGGCCCTGGCGCTCGCACAGCGCGCCCAGTCCCTGATACACCAGGCTACAGGAGATGCCCAGCGCCACCAGCACGGCGAGCACGTTGAGCAATAGGCTGGGGATGAGCAGCACCACGGCGGATGACCACAGCGGCAGCGGGGCCAGGGCGGCCAGCAGGTAGGCGTCCTGGTAGTCGATGGTCAGGTCGTCGGCGATGTTGACCACGGTATGAATCAGCCAGCCCATGACGAAGAACGTCAGAAGCTCGGACAAAAACAGGATGGTGGTAATAAAGCGCCACTGGCGATCGCCGAATCCGGCGACGAAGGCGTCGCCGTAGTGCGTTCCGGCATAATACAAAAGTACCGGCGGAATCAATGACATGGGCAGCACCAGGCCAAAGGCCAGCTTGGCGATGGACGGCCGGCGGCGCTGCAGTTCTTTCCAGCCCGCCCGGCGCGTGAAGGGCAGCTTGATCACGGTAGTGGGGTTCATGGCGGTGTCCTCGAGGGTGGGTGGAGAAGAGAGTGGCAGCCAGGGACTAATACAACCATTAGCATAAAGACGATGGCTCGTCAGGCGGCCAAAAGTATCATACTATGATGTTTTGTGTTGAAACCATCAGGCTGCGCCCGTTCGCTTGTCAAGACGAACGGGGCGCCGCGGACAGCGCCATGAATGACGTTTCTCTTTCCCCGCAGGACTTTCAGCAGCTATCGGCGTTTCGCTATCAGCTGCGCTGTTTTTTGCGCCACAGTGAGGATATCTGCCGCGAGCACGGCCTGACCCCGCTGCAGTATCAGCTGCTGTTGCACCTGCTGGCCGGCAAGGGCCGCCAGTGGGCGACCGTAGGCGAGCTTGCCGAGCGGCTTCAGGCCAAGCACCACGGCACGGTAATGCTGGTGGATCGCTGCGAGCAGTCCGGCCTGGTCAGGCGTGCGCGGGGCCGTGAGGATCGTCGCCGCAGCGAAGTTCATCTACTGCCCCGCGGGGCCGAGCTGGCCCGCACAATCGCCGCGCAGCACCAGCCGGAGCTGCGCCGGTTCAGGGATACGTTCTGCCTGACCGACCCGCCGGGCGAAGCCTGAGCGCGGCAGCGAGCCGCCTTGACCTGAATCAATACGGGCAGAGGGCGGCCCGTGGTTTGCTGGGCGTTGTCTCTCACCATCTGCTCAGGAGGCAGCATGAGTACCCCCCGCGAGAACGACTGGGACCCTCGCACGGAGGAAGTCCAGGCCGATCAGATTCAAGCCTATGACGATATGCGCAGCCATTGCCCGGTAGCCTTCAGCGACTATCTGCAGTGGTCGCTTCTGCGCCATGCCGACGTCATGCGCGTGCTTGAAGACCACGTCACTTTCAGCAACGCGGCCAGCCGGCATCTGTCGGTGCCCAACGCCATGGATCCGCCGGAGCACACCGGCTTTCGCCGCATCATCGAGCCCTACTTCAACAAGGCGGCCATGGACGAGTTTTCGCCCCGCTGCCGGGCCATTGCCGAAGGCGTGGTGGAGCGTTTGCCGCATGACGGCGAAGTCGAGGCCATGGCGGCCATGGGGCAGAATTTCGCGCTGGAAATCCAGTGCGCGTTCATGGGCTGGCCCGACAGCCTGCACGAGCCGCTGCGCGACTGGGTCAAGCGTCAGCAGGCGGCAACCTTCGCCGGCGACCGCGAGGCGCTGGGCAAGCTGGCGCTGGAGTTTGACGGCGTGATCCGTGAGCGTCTGGCAGTGCGCCGACGCATGGACACGCCGCCGGATGACGTCACCACCCGCCTGATGCACGAAACCATCGACGGCCGCCCGCTCACCGATGAAGAGCTGGTCAGCCTGATGCGCAACTGGACGGTCGGGGAGCTTGGCACCATTTCGGCGAGCATCGGTATCGTGATGCGCTTTCTCGCCGCCAACCAGGACTGGCAGCAGCGCCTGCGCGACGAGCCGACCATTGTCTCTGGGCTGATCGACGAGATTCTGCGCCTGGACGCGCCGCTGATGTCCAACCGCCGGGTGGCCACCTGCCCGGTAGAGGTGGGCGGGCGTCGTATCGAGAAGGGCGAGCGGCTGACGATTCTGTGGGGCTCGGCCAACCGCGACGCCGAGGTATTCCCCGAGCCCGACCAGGTGCGGCTGGACCGTGACCCCAGACACAATTTGTTGTACGGTGCCGGCGTTCACGTCTGCCCCGGCGCACCCTTGGCGCGTATGGAGCTTGTATATTTCACCCAGGCGCTGATGAGCGCGACTCGGGAAATTCGCCTGGCAGGCGAGGATCCGGCAGTGCGCGCGCGCTATCCTGCCGGCGGCTACGATCGCGTGCCGCTTTACGTCCGTCGCTGATGCGGCGATTTACCGCGCCTTTTTGATCGTTATCAACGTTTTCCAAAAGGCAAATGCTTTATAATAAAGATGCATTCAGGGTGCATCTTAAAAACCGAAAGCCGGGGCTGCTGCCACCGGCCGGGCGAGCAAAAGGGGGGATGATTCATGGCCGAAGGACTCACCAGGTCGGCGGCCCGCAATATTTTCTACGGCGGGTCGCTGTTCTTCTTTCTGCTGTTCACGGCGCTGACCGTGCATAGCCACTGGTACATGGTGAATGACTCCACCGACAGCGCCGGGCTGACCGAATCGGTCAAGCACGGCAAAGAGGTGTGGGAAGAGAACATGTGCATCAACTGCCACACCATTCTGGGCGAGGGCGCCTACTTCGCCCCGGAGCTTTCCAACGTGTGGGAGCGCTACGGCGGGCATGAAAGCCCCGAGGCTGCACGTAGCGGGATCGAAGCCTGGATCCGCGCGCAGCCGCTGGACATACCCGGGCGCCGCCAGATGCCGGCCTACGATCTGAGCGACGAGGAGATGCAGTCGCTGATCGACTTTTTCGAATGGACCGACGGCATCAACGCGCAAGACTGGCCGCCGCATTCTGCCGGCTGATCCAAGGAGAACCCATCAATGAAATACGAAACGCAAAAGGTAGCGCTACCGTTCTTCATGGTTGCCATGGCGCTATTTGCCCTGCAGCTGATCTTTGGGCTGCTGTCTGCGACGGTCTATGCCTGGCCGGACTTCATGACCAGCATCATGCCGTTCAACATCATGCGGGTAAGCCACACCAACCTGCTGATCGTGTGGCTTCTGATCGGCTTTATGGGCTGCACCTACTATCTAATGCCCGAAGAAGCGGAGCATGAGATCGCCAGCCCTACCGTCGCCTATCTGCAGCTGGCCATTTTCGCCTTTGCCGGCGCGGCCGCGCTGGTCGGCTACCAGTTCGGCATCCACGAAGGGCGCGAGTTCCTCGAGCAGCCGTTCTGGGTCAAGGTGCTGATCACCATTTCGTTCTTGCTGTTCCTGTTCAACACCAGCGCCACGCTTGCCAAGGGCCGCAAGACCGCGATCAACATGGTGCTGATGCTGGGGCTGTGGCTGGCGGCCATCTTCTGGCTGTTCGCCTTCTATAACCCCTCCAACCTCGCCGTGGACAAGCTCTACTGGTGGTGGGTGGTCCACCTCTGGGTGGAAGGCGTGTGGGAGCTGATCATGGCCTCCCTGCTGGGCTACCTGGTGATCAAGATGACCGGCGTGGACCGCGAGGTCATCGAAAAGTGGCTCTACGTGATTGTCGGTCTGGCGCTGTTCTCCGGTCTTCTGGGCACCGGCCACCACTACTACTGGATCGGCGCGCCGAGCTACTGGCAGCCTATCGGCGATATTTTCTCCACCCTCGAGATTGCGCCCTTCCTCACCATGGTGCTGTTCGCCTTTACCATGTTCTGGAAAGGTCGGCGCAACCACCCCAACAAGGCCGCCATGCTGTGGACCCTGGGCTGCCCCACCGTGGCCTTCTTCGGCGCCGGTGTCTGGGGCTTCATGCATACCCTGCACTGGGTCAACTACTACAGCCACGGCACCCAGGTCACCGCGGCCCACGGCCACCTGGCGTTCTACGGCGCTTACGTGATGATCATCCTCGGCGTGATGACCTTCGCCATGCCGTCGCTGCGTCGCAGCCAGCCGTATAACCAGGTGATGAACATGTGGGGCTTCTGGATCATGACCAGCGCCATGTGCTTCATGACCTTTACGCTGACTTTCGGCGGCGTGGTGCAGACTCACCTGCAGCGCGTGCTGGGCATGAACTATATGGAGGTTCAGGACCAGCTGGGGCTGTTCTACGTCATGCGTCTGGGCGCAGGCGTGGCCGTAGCGATCGGCGCCGCGCTCTTGATCTACGCTTTCTTCGGCCCCCGGCGACTCCAGGTGCCGGATAGCGGAACGCAAATGACCGCCGCAGGCCCCGAAAGCGCCTGAAGCCGATGAAGAAGGGGCCCCGTTCGCGGGGCCTTTTAGGCTACGCCTTCAGGCCTGTCCCAGATTTCCTGCTGCCGGGAGTGTTTCATGTCTTTATCTACCGCTTCTGCCCCCGAGGTTGACGCCGCGGTGCCGTACTACCAGAACGTGGGCAACGAAACCGAGATGTTCGAGCAGGCCTTTGCCCAGCGCCTGCCGCTTTTGCTCAAGGGCCCCACGGGCTGCGGCAAGACCCGCTTTATCAGCCACATGGCGGCAAAGCTCGGCAAGCCGCTGCACACGGTGTCCTGCCACGACGACCTGACCGCCGCCGACCTCACCGGTCGCTATCTGCTCCAGGGCGGCGAAACCCGCTGGGTGGACGGCCCGCTGACCCGCGCGGTGCGCGAGGGCGGCATCTGCTACCTCGACGAGGTCGTCGAGGCGCGCAAGGACGTGACCGTGGTGCTTCACCCGCTCACCGACGACCGCCGGGTGCTGCCGCTGGAGCGTACCGGCGAGATGCTCGAGGCGCCGGACGATTTCATGCTGGTGGTCTCGTACAACCCGGGCTATCAGCACATTCTCAAATCGCTCAAGCCCAGCACCCGCCAGCGCTTTGTCGCCATGTCGTTTGACTTTCCGCCGCCGCCGGTGGAGCGCGATATCGTGGCGAAGGAAAGCGGCCTGCCCGCGGAGCGCTGCGCGGCGCTGGTCAACCTCGCCGCCAGCCTGCGCGGCATGAAGGGCCAGGATCTGGAGGAGGGTATTTCCACCCGTCTGCTGGTCTACTGCGCCACCCTGATCCGCGCCGGCATGCCCATCGTCGACGCCGCCCGGGCCACTCTGGTGGAGCCGCTTTCCGACGACGCCGACGTTCAGGAAGGGCTGATGGAAGCCGTCCGCGCCACCTTCGGCTGATCCTTTGCTCAGGAACCTGCGACCAGGAGGCAGCCATGCTGGATTTTCTTGAAGTAGAAGAGTTTGTCGGTCGCCACTGGCACCGCTGGGCATCCCGGGCAGAGAGCTATCCGGACCATCCGGACGCGGCGGTGCTGCTGGACGACATGCAGCACCTGCTCGGCGTGTTCTTTCGCGCCGCCGGCGGCGATGCCGGGGTGGAAGTGGCGGCGATCAAGCCTCGCGCGTCGCGCCACCGGCTGAGCCTGCGCCAGCGGCTGGGGCTGGACGAGGAAGCCCTGGATCAGGCGCGGCGGGACGAAGAACATCTGCTGCTGCCGCCGCGCCTGGCGCTGTTTTCCGAAACGGCGCTCAACCGCGATCTGTATCTGTGGCTGACGGCCTACCTGGCCGAAGTGCGCCCGGTGGCGCTGCCCGCCGACCCGCTGCAGGCGGACCTGCACCGGCTGCGGGAGGCCCGGCGCACCGGGCAGGCGGCGCTTGCGCGCTTTCCCGGGCTGCAAAATCGCTATAGGGCGCTGTGCGCGGCGCTGCTGGCCATCCGCCCGCGGCGCCGGCGGCTGCCGCCGGTGGAGGCGGCGCTTGAAATGGCGCTGTGCGCCGAGCTGGGCGCGCCGGACCCGGAAGGCGGGCAGGCGCTCGACTATCAGCGCGCTATCCGCGACCCCGACGCCTCGCTGGATGCGTTTCGCGCGCCCCAGGGCTACCGTCCGCCGCTGCCGGTACCGCTCTGGGGCGAAGCCGTGCAGATGGGGACCCGGGACGCCGAGCAGGACACCGTGGAAGACGACGACGGCGCCGAGCTCAAGACGCGCCACGAGGACGAAGACGACCAGGGCAAGCGCCGAGCCGACCGCCGCGAACAGGATCAGGCTGACCGCGACGATCCCTTTATGCTCAACGCCTCGGAAAAAATGCTCTCCTGGGCCGAAATGGTCAACCTCAACCGCGACGTGGACGACGAGGACGAGGACGCCCGCCAGGCTGCCGACCAGATGGAGGAGATCGTGCTCTCGTCCAACCGCAAGAAGGCGGCCTCCAAGCTCAAGCTCGACCTTGACCTGGCGCCGGACGAAGCCAGCGGCGGCCGGCTGAAGGGCCGCCACGTCTATCCGGAGTGGAACCACCGCAAGCAGGCTTACCTGCCCGACCACTGCGTGGTCTATAGCGAAGAGCAGAGCGAGGAGGGCGAAGACTGGACGCCGGACGAGCTTACCCGGCGGCGCATCCGCCGGGTGCGCCGGGAGTTCGAGGCGCTAAGGCCCCGGCGCGAGCTGTTGCGCGGCCAGCTGGACGGCAGCGAGCTGGACATGGACGCGGTGATTCGCGCGCGCTGCGATTTCGCCGCCACCGGCGAATCCAGCGACCGGCTTTACGTGGACAGCCGCACCCAGGCCCGGGATCTGGCGGTGTCGATTCTGGTGGACGTCTCGCTTTCCACCGAGGCCTGGCTTGACGACCGCCGGGTGCTGGACGTGGCCAAGGAGGCGCTTTTAGTGCTGGGGCACGGGCTTGCCGGCTGCGGCGACGACTATGCAATCCACAGCTTCACTTCCCAGCGGCGTCACAAGGTCTTCGTCAATACGCTCAAGAACTTCGACGAAACCATGGGCGACAGGGTAACCCGGCGCATTTCGGCGCTCAGGCCCGGAAGCTATACGCGCATGGGACCGGCCATCCGCCACCTGACCCGGGAGCTGGCCGAGCGGCCCAACCGCCACCGGCTGCTGCTGATGCTCACCGACGGCAAGCCCAACGACAACGACTACTACGAAGGCCGCTACGGCATCGAAGACACCCGCAAGGCGGTGCTCGAGGCCCGGCGTGAAGAGGTGCGCGTGTTCGGCGTGACCATCGATCGTCAGGCCGGCCAGTATATACCGCGCCTGTTCGGCCGCGGCGGCTATGCCATTGTCGAACGGCCGGAACATCTGGCACTGGCGCTGCCGGGGATTTACCGCCAGATCATTGCCACCTGAGGGGAGGAAAATATATTGCGCCCATCATGGATTCAATCGTTCAGCCGCTCGCGCCTGTGCCTGGCACTGGCGGGGTGGCTGGTCTGCGCGGTGGCGGTGATGCTGCCGCTGGTGTGGCTGATCAACAACCGCGACTGGGGCATTGCGCTGATGCTGATCATGCCCGCGGTGGTGTACGGCCTGATGCGCCTGGCCCGGCGGCTGGAGCACTGGGCCAGAGTGCCGGCTTAGACGAGGCGCCTCGCGCCCTGTGTCATTGCGAGGCGCTTGCGCCGTGGCAATCTCCCTACCGTGCTGAATGCAAGATACCCCGAGATCACTGCGCAAGCTTGTGATGGCACAGTGACTACATTATCAACACCTACACCACCAGGCGGGCGTAGAGATAGCCCGCGCTGATCAGCAAAAGCGTCAGCGTGATGATGCCGATAAAGGCGCCTTTCCAGGCACCGGTGGACTGGCGCAGGTTCAGATAGACCAGCAGTATTTGCTGGGCCTTGAAGCCGGTGACCAGCACCACTAGCGCCGCCGACCACAGCGGCAGCGCCTGCCAGCCGTCCTGGTCCAGCCGGGCCGAGACCATGGAGACCACCGTCAGCGCTATCAGTACGCCCCAGGTGATCAGCAGGTGGCGTTTGCCGGGCAGCGTTGCCATGACACTCTCCTTTGAAAAAGGCTGCCGCTCAGCGCAGCAAATACAGCAGCGGGTAGAGCAAAATCCAGATCAGGTCGACCATGTGCCAGAAGGCGGCCGCGGTTTCGACGTTTTCCAGGCTGGTTTTCCAGCTGACCAGGCCCAGCAGCACCAGCCCGAACAGCACGTGGGCAAAGTGAAAGGCGGTGAGCCCGAAATAAAAGCCGAAAAACGTATTGGTCTCCGGGGTAATGCCGACGGCAAACTTGCTCGTATATTCGAACACCTTGATAGCGCCGAAAAGCACCCCGAGCCCTGCCGCGCAGGCAAGCCACTGGCGGGTACGGCGTATCTTCCCCGCATCAACGGCTTCCACGGCAAAGGCGACAAAGAGCCCGCTGGTCAGCAGCACCATGGTGTTGAGCCCGCCCATAAGCGGATCCAGCTGCTGCTGAGAGGAGTCAAACAGCGACAGCTGGGCGGCGCGCTCGGTGATGTAGAGCACGAAAAACGCCATGAAGACTACCAGCTCGCTCAGGATCAGCACCCACATCAGGGGGTTGCCGGGCAGGGCGGAAAGCGGCCCCCAGCCGGGGTTGGGCAGCGGGCGGCCGGGTTGGGGCTGGTCGTACTGACTCATGAGTCCGCCAGGGTAATACCGGCGCCGCCAAAGGCCGGGCTTTTGGGGTGCGGGATGGGGCGATTGGTCATCAGCCGCGAAACGCCGACGCCGCAGCGGCCCACCAGCCAGATCAGGCAGACGGTAAAGAAGGCGTAGCCCATGGCCCAGGGCGTCAGGGGAGAAATGCCGATCACGCCTAGCAGCTCCCAGGCAAGGATAAAGGCGACGCCGCCCAGCACGCCCAGCCAGAAGGTGCGCAGCTGAAACTGCAGATGGCTTTGCACCCAGGGCGCGGCGTGGCGGTAGTGGCGGTGTGCCAGCAGCGCGCCGATAGGCGCGGTGATCACCGTCATGATGCTGCCCAGAAGCAGCCAGTAGACAATCACCGCGATACCGCGGCCGGGCGCGTTTTTATCAAGCGTCGGGTGGTCGATATCCGGAGAAGCAGCGTATGCGCTATTGGGGGCGTCAGCCATGGGTCACCTCGCGGGTCAGCGGCCGGCGCTTCCGGCCTTATGATGTATTTCATATACTACTATATAGGCGGCGCCATTCGGTAGTTTGGCCTGGTTCCATATTGACGCACCCGGGCGGATAAAACCCGAGTACTGCGCATAAGTACGGCGCATAAGTACGGCGCATAAAGAAAAGGCCGGCGTAAGCGCCGGCCTTGACGGTGAGATATGCCGAGTTAGCGTCGGCCACTCTGTTATTGCACTGCCCCTGGAATGGGCTGCATCGATTCAGCCTGCTGCATCGCATGCGGCGAGAGGTTCGCCTGCGCCTGGGAGAGGCCGACAAGGGTAAGGGCGGCGGCGAAAAACAGCGTAAGTAGGACAGTGCGTAGCATGATGGCTCCTGACGTCGACGTATCAAATAAAGACGTTGCATATTGCGGGAGTGGCTTTGCTTGTGCGGAGTGGGCGTTGGTGTAAAAACGACTCGCCTTGAGAAAAGCCATCGAGCATGTTGCGCGCGTGAGTATACGAATAAAACGTTGTAAAAACAATGGCGTTGGCGAAAAGTCCGCGGATGGCGCGGCCATCGCCTGCGCCGGCGGCGGAAAAGCGCCGAACTAGCGCCCGGGGGATTAACTTCCCGGCGCGTCATGGGCACACTGGGACGTTGACAGCGCTACCGGCGATAAACGGTAGCCAACGCACGTCAGTGCATTGATCAAAGGAGTCAGACGTAATGAAAGCGGTTGCGCTAACGCGACACCTGCCCGTGGACGATCCCCAGGCGCTGCTGGACGTCGATTTGCCCAAACCCGAGCCGCTGGGCCACGATCTGCTGGTCGCGGTCAAGGCCGTTTCGGTCAACCCCATCGATACCAAGCTGCGTGGCCCCAAGGGTAAAGGTGGCGAACAGGAAGAAAGTTCGCCCCGGGTACTGGGCTTTGACGCCAGCGGCGTGGTCGAGGCCGTGGGCCCGGACGTGACGCTGTTCAAGCCCGGCGACGAGGTGTACTACGCCGGCGATATCACCCGCTCCGGTTCCAACGCCGAATACCAGCGCGTGGATGAGCGCATTGTCGGCCCCAAGCCAACCTCCTTGAGCTTTGCCGAGGCCGCCGCGCTGCCGCTGACGACGATTACGGCCTATGAGGCGTTTTTCGAGCGGCTGGGCATTGACCCGGACGGTGCCAACAAGGGCGAAAGCCTGATGATCGTTGGCGCGGCCGGCGGAGTGGGCTCCATCGGCATCCAGCTGGCGAAAGCCGCCGGGCTCGAAGTGATCGCCACCGCCTCCCGGGAAGAAACCACCCGCTGGGTGAAGGAGCTCGGTGCCGATCACGTGGTCAACCACCGCGAACCCATGGTTGAGCAGGTGCGCGCGCTGGACTTTGAACACGTGGATCACATCGCGATCTTCAACGACATGGGCCACTGGGACGCCGCCGTGGAGCTGATCCGCCCCCAGGGCGGCATTGTCAGCATTGACGATACCGAGCAGCCCATGCCCATGGCCGGGCTGAAGACCAAGGCGGCGAGCCTGCACTGGGAGTTCATGTTTGCCCGGCCGATGTTCAAGACGCCGGACATGGTCGAGCAGCATCGGCTGCTGAACCGCGTGGCGCGAGAAGTCGACGCCGGCCGCCTCCGGACGACGCTTGAGACCGTGCTGAGCCCGATCAACGCCGAGAACGTGCTCAAGGCCCACGCGCTGATCGAAACCGGCACGGCCAGGGGCAAGGTGGTCGTCGAAACCTTTGCCTGACCGGAGTCGCCCAGACAAAAAGCCCCGCCCTGCATTGTCTGCAGGGCGGGGCTTTTTTCAGGCCGGCCGGTTGACGGTGCCGGCGCGTTAGCGCGGGCAGCGCTTTACCAGTCCGAAGGCTGCTCGGGGCTATCCAGATGATGGTCGTTGGCGGGCAGCTCGGTGGTCTGGTGGGTGCGCGCCATCAGCGCGAACTCGGCTTTGGTCAGGGCAACGCTGTGTCCTAGTACGTTTTCGGCATCAACGTTGGTTTTGGCCGGCTGCGCTGTCGGTGCGGTGGCTGCGATCGGCTCCTGGATATCCTCGTTGGCCTGCTGGATGACCACGCTGGCGCTGGCCGCAGCGGGCAGGGTAGCGGCAATAACGAGAGAGAAAAGCAGTGACTTCTTCATGGTGTAACTCCGTAACGATAGGGGGCGCTTTGATGACCGCGCCGCCCGTGTGGTGGCCATATACTGCGCCTGCGTACGGGGTCGTGACAAATTAAAAATTATTATCAGGCTAATTAATTTATCGCCACTGACAGGCATTTTTTCTTGTTTTGGTATGTTATGTCTGTAATTCTAGACAGATGGACAATACGCAGACACTCGACGTTCTTGCCGCGCTGGCCCAACCCACCCGGCTGGAAGCTTTTCGCCAGCTGGTACGCCACGAGCCCGAGGGGCTCTCGGCCGGCGAGGTGGCGCGTGCGCTTGGCGTGCCGCATAACACCATGTCGACGCATTTGGCCACGCTTCAGCGCGCAGGCCTTGTGGATTCGCGCCGCCAAAGCCGCTCGATCATTTACCGCGCCCGGCTGGAAAGCCTGAATGAAACGCTGGATTTTCTGGTGCAGGACTGCTGCGCCGGTGATCCGCAGCGCTGCGCGACGTCTGCGCCAACACTCGACTTTCAAGGAAATATTCCCATGACAAGCGTGATCTACCACAACCCCGCTTGCGGCACCTCGCGCAATACGTTGGCGATGATGCGAGCCTCCGGCGAAGAACCCCACGTGATCGAGTACCTGAAAACGCCGCCGACGCAAAAGAAGCTGGTCGAACTGCTTGACGCCATGCAGATCACCCCGCAAGCGCTTTTGCGCAGCAAGGAAATCGAGCGCCGCGGTCTCGATCTGGACGCCTCGGCGCTGGATGACGACGCGCTGATCGACGCCATGCTCGAGCACCCGGTGCTGATCAACCGGCCCATCGTGGTGACGCCGAAGGGGGCACAGCTGTGCCGCCCGCCGGAGACCGTGCTTTCGCTTCTGGCCACGCCGGTTGAATCCTTTACCAAGGAAAACGGCGAGATCGTGCAGCCGGGTGACGCGGCACGTTAGGCGGTCAGGCAGCGCCAACGGAGGGAGTAAAATGGCTAACCACAGGAGCACGGCATGCTCGCGCTGGTAATCTTTATCGCCACGCTCACGCTGGTCATCTGGCAGCCCCGAGGGCTCGGTATCGGGGTCAGCGCGCTGGGCGGGGCGGCCGTGGCACTTGCCACCGGCGTGGTGAACCTTGCCGACGTGGCGGTGGTGTGGGGTATCGTGTGGGACGCCACCTTTACCTTTGTCGCGCTGATCATCATCTCGCTGATACTCGACGAAGCGGGATTTTTTGCCTGGGCGGCGCTGCACATTGCCCGCCTTGGCGGCGGGCGCGGGCGGCTGCTGTTCCCGCTGATCGTGCTGCTGGGCGCGCTGATTGCCTCCACCTTTGCCAACGACGGTGCCGCTTTGCTGCTTACGCCCATCGTCGCGGCGATTTTGCTGCGTCTGTCGTTTACCCCGGCCGCAGCGCTGGCGTTTATCATCGCCACCGGCTTTGTTGCCGATACCACCAGTCTGCCGCTGGTGATTTCCAACCTGGTCAACATCGTCAGCGCCAACTACTTCGACCTCGGCTTTGGCCGCTACGCCGAAGTCATGGTGCCGGTGAACCTGGTTTCTCTTGCCGCCACGCTTGGCGTGCTGGGGTGGTACTTCCGCCGGGATATCCCCAAGCGCTACGACGTCGCGCAGCTCGAAGCGCCGGCCAGCGCGATCCGCGACCGCTACGTGTTTTACGCCGCCTTCCCGCTGCTGGGGCTATTGCTCGCGGCGCTGTTTGCCAGCACCCGCTGGCCGCTGCCGTTTAGCGTGATCATGGGCGCAGCAGCGCTGCTGCTTGCTGCTATTGCCGCGCGGGTTTGGGCTCTTGGCCGGCCGCGGCCGGTGTCGCTTAGCAAAGTGATCAAAAACGCCCCGTGGCAGATCGTGCTGTTTTCACTGGGGATGTATCTGGTGGTCTACGGGCTGGGCAACGCCTGGCTGACAGGCGCGGCGTCCGGCGTGCTGGAGTGGCTGGCCGGGCAGGGTGAGGTCGCAGCGACCGTGGGCACCGGCGTGGCCGCGGCGCTGCTGGCATCCGTCATGAACAACATGCCGGCGACGCTGATCGGGGCGCTTGCCATCGATCAGGCCGAGCTTCCGCAGATGACTCAAGAACTGATAATTTACGCCAACGTGGTGGGCAACGACCTGGGGCCGAAGTTTACCCCCATCGGCAGCCTCGCCACGCTTCTGTGGCTGCACGTGCTGGCGGGCAAGGGTTACCGCATTGGCTGGGGACAGTATATGAAAGTCGGCGTGGTCATCACCACGCCGGTGCTGCTGGCCACCCTGCTGGCGCTGGCATTCTGGCTGCCGGCGGTGGCGCCGGCGGGCTAGGCGTCAGTCTTTAGGCTCGGACGCGGGCTCGTGCCAGTCCCGGGGTTCGCTGCGGTCGCATTTGACGCAGCCAAGCTCAAGGCCCAGCCGGGAGCGGCGGCCGGCTTCGGTCGTCACCCAGGGCCGCTCGGTCCACGGCGGCTGGTGGCGCACGTGCTGGTTGTGGCCGCAGGCGAGCCGCGCCACCCAATGGTCTTCCTCGTCCTTGTGATAGCCGACGATGGGCTGTTGCATTTACGCCTCCGACGATGGCGCCCAGATATTCACCCCGCCTTCCACGGCGTAGCGGTCAATTTCTGCCAGTTCTTCTTTCGTAAAGTCCGGCGCATCCAGCCCGCCCACGCAGTCGGTCACCTGCTCCGGGCGGCTGGCGCCGATCAGCGCCGAGGTTACCCGGCCGCTGCGCAGCACCCAGGCAATGGCCATCTGCGCAAGCGTCTGGCCCCGGCGCTCGGCAATGGCGTTGAGCGCGCGCACGTGTTCCAGGTTTTCCTCGGACAGGTGCCCGGCGCGGATGGTCCTGCTCCGGTCCGCCCGGCTGCCCTCGGGCACGCCCTTGAGGTACTTGTCGGTCAAAAGCCCCTGGGCCAGCGGCGAAAACACGATGGAGCCCATGCCCAGGTCATCCAGCGTATCCAGCAGGCCGTCGTCTTCGATCCAGCGGTTGACCAGCGAGTAGCTCGGCTGGTGGATCAGACACGGCGTGCCCAGCTCGCGCAGAATGGCCGCCGCCTCTCGGGTACGCTGAGCGTTGTAGGAGGAAATCCCCGCGTACAGCGCCTTGCCCTGGCGGACGGCGTGGTCCAGCGCGCCCATGGTTTCCTCAAGCGGCGTTTCCGGGTCAAAGCGGTGAGAGTAGAAAATATCCACGTGGTCCAGCCCCATCCGCTGCAAGCTGCTGTCCAGACTCGACAGCAGGTACTTGCGGCTGCCCCATTCGCCGTAGGGGCCAGGGTGCATGTAATAGCCCGCCTTGGTAGAAATCACCATTTCCTCGCGCAGGCCGGCAAAATCGGTGTTGAGGATGCGACCAAACAGCTCCTCGGCGCTGCCCGGCGGCGGGCCGTAGTTATTGGCCAGGTCGAAATGGGTAATGCCGTGGTCAAAGGCCGTGCGGCAGATGGCCCGGGCGTTGTCCGCGCGGGCGTTTTCGCCGAAGTTCTGCCACAGGCCCAGCGAAATCGCCGGCAGCTTCAAGCCGCTTTTCCCGCAGCGGCGGTAGGGCATGCGTTCGTAACGGTGCTCATTGGGCATATAGCGCATCGCGACATCTCCTTGCCGTAAAAGGCCGTGAAGCCAAGGGACGGGGCCATTATGCGACGGGCGCAATAGAGAAAAAACAGTGCAAGGTTAGGCAGGCGGGCGATTTTCTGCCAAATTAAGCAGGCAGGATCATTTTGATCCGCTGCGTTAGCTAACGGAGTACGCGATGAATAGCGATCAAGCGAAAGGCAACTGGAAGCAGCTGAAAGGCGAAGCCAAGAAGCGCTGGGGCAAGCTGACCGACGACGAACTTGACGTGGTTGCCGGCGAGCGTGACAAGCTGATCGGCAAGGTGCAGGAGCGCTACGGGCTGGCCGAGGAAGAGGCTCGTAAGGAAGTCGACGAGTTCTACGCGTCATCCGATTCGCAGCGTCACTAGGTGCGCCGCGGCTAAGACTCTCCACCAGGACTGAAGTACCCGCCGCCTGCACCTAATGCCGTGCAGGCGGCGTCTGTGGTTTCCCCTCTCTCGATTCCTCTCCGCCGCCCTGCGGCATGGCTAATATTTCCTTGCGCTACTGCATGACCGGTTCAATGCCGGTATCCGCATGGCCTCCCTCGCCGTGGCGGGGTGCCCGCTTGTCAGAAGCTCGCGGCCGCAGACCTGGAACAGGTTGCATGTTTTTTGCGCGATTGGCGGCAAACTTTCCCCCCCTGGCGGTGACTCAAGGGCACCAGCAAAGAAAACAGCGTTTCTTCTGGGCTAGTGTCAGCTGTAACACGAAGCATGTAAGCCGGGGGTGATATGCCCACCGCGTAACACTCCCCGTTGTCGACGTTATCCAATGTGTAGGGAAGAGCTTTATGAGTAACATCAAGCAGTCTCTGCTGGCGCCCGCTTTTATCGTAACGGCGCTGGGCCTGGCCGCCTGCGACGGCGGCTCGGACATGCCTGCAGAACCCGAAACGGGCAGCCCCGAAGGCGGGCAGATGCAAGATGACCCGATGCAAAATGATCAAATGAACCAGGATCCTGCCGACAGCGGCATGGGCGGCAGCGAACCCTCGGCGGGCGGCGGCGATACCGGCACCCCTGAATGATTCCCCTCCAGCGGCACTTCTGAGGTGCCGCTTTTTTTGCTGCCCGCCTCCGGCCGGGCGCTTGCAGCCCTGCCCCTACTGCCTGCGTTCACGTCGTAAAATTTGAGCGGATGCCTTGCCAAGCCGTTTGCCGATGTTTTATACAGAGCCCCGCGCTTGAACAGCACGGCGAGCCCTGCCGCTTGCTCGACGGCGAGTCCGCTTAATGCCTTAACCGATCACTAGCCGCATAGTGATGTGGAGCCAACATGAACGACCTGCCAAACGACGGCCGTGCCCGACGCGAACGCACTTTCTTTGGCCACCCCTGGCCGCTTGCGACGCTGTTCGGCATGGAGGTCTGGGAGCGCTTTTCCTTCTACGGCATGCAGGCGATCCTGCTGATCTACCTGTATTACGAGACCTCCCGCGGCGGGCTGGATATCAGCCAGCCGGTGGCCATCGGCATCGTCGGCGCCTACGGCAGCGGGGTGTATCTGGCGGCGATTCTCGGGGGCTGGTTCGCCGATAGGGTATTCGGCGCCGAGCGCACGCTTTTCTACTCCGGTATTATTGTCATGCTGGGGCATACGGCCCTGGCGCTCATTCCCAGCGTCCACGGCGTGGCCGTGGGGCTTGTGTGCATCGCGCTGGGCGGTGGCGGGGTCAAGGCGACCTGCTCGTCGCTGGTGGGCTCGCTCTACGCGCCGGGTAGCCCGCGGCGGGATGCGGGGTTTTCCCTTTTCTATCTGGGCATTAACGTCGGCGGTTTCGCCGGGCCGCTGCTCACCGGGCTTTTGCAGCAAAGCGCCGGCTTTCATTACGGCTTCGGCATCGCCGCCCTCGGCATGGCCGTTGGCCTTTTGCAGTATGCCAAGGGGCGCAAACGGCTGCCGGAGACACAGAAGGCCGCGCCGACGCCGCTGGGCGAGGGCAGCGCCAAGCGCTACGCCATTGCCGGCGCCGCTGCCGTTGCCGGTCTCGCGCTGGCCATCGCCGCGGGCTGGGTTCGCGCCGACAACCTCGCCGCCGTGCTGCTGGGCATTATTGCGTGCGCCTCCGTTGCCTACTTCTACGTCATCCTTCGCTCTGATCGGGTAACGGACGAGGAAAAGCGCCGGGTTTACGCCTTTATTCCGCTGTTTCTGACCAGCGCGGTCTTCTGGGCGCTCTACAGCCAGTTCTATACCGTCATTACCGCGTTTTTCGACCAGCGCGTGAATCGAGACCTCTGGGGCTGGACGGTGCCGGTGGGCTGGCTGGTGTCCGTGCAGGCGTTGACCATCATTGTCTTTTCCGGCGTGTTTGCCTGGCTGTGGACCACCCTTGGCAAGCGCCAGCCCTCGTCCGCGGGCAAGTTCGTGCTGGCCATGGGCATCATCGGACTGACCTTTCTCGGCTATGTGCCCTTTCTGGGTAGCCTGGCGGACAGCATGCCGCTGGCCGTGCTGGTCGTGCTGCTGCTCGGCTTTACCTGCGCCGAGCTGTGCCTCTCGCCGATCGGCCTGTCGGTCTCGACGAAGCTTGCGCCCCAGGCGTTTCAGACGCAGATGCTGGCGCTCTTTTTCATGTCGATGTCGCTGGGCTTCGCCTCCGGCGGAGAGCTGGGCGGCCTCTACACACCGGAAACCGAAGTGACCTATTTCATTACCATGGCGGCCATTGCCCTGGGGAGCGGGGCGCTGCTGCTGGTTTGCCTGCCGTTTATCCGCAAGACCATGCAGGGCGTCGATTGACGCCTGGCCGCGGCTAGAAGCTGGAAAGCCCGGTGGCTTCCATCAGCCGGTAGCGCCAGCGCTTCCATGGGCTGACAGCGGCGTCTTCCGCCAGGGCTACACTGGTGCGCCGTGACGCCGGGGAAAGCCACTGGCGTTCAAACAGCTCGGCGGCCCGGGCGATCGCCGGGGTCGCGTCGTTGCCCGCAAGCGACACGCTGGTTTCCAGGTTGAGGTTGTCGAGATTGCGCCGGGTGAGGTTGGCCGAACCCAGTATCATTGTCGCTTTCACCGGCGAGGCGTCCGCGGCTTGTCGGTGCAGCAGCAGCTTGGTGTGGCACTGCTCGCCCCGGGTGATACACCAGCGCACCTCGGCGCCGGCTCCGGCAAGCTCGGCGGCCACCGGCCGGTTGGGAATGCCGCTTTTTTTGATGCCGAAGGCCTCGCGGTTGGGGTCCAGCAGCACCCGCACGACCACGCCTCGGGCGCTGGCGGCTTTCAACGCCTCGACGGTCGCGCGGTGGGCCAGGTAGAACATGGCAATATCCAGCCGGTCGCCGCTTCCGGCCTGCCGGATGCGACCGAGTGCGGCATCGCGGATCGCCGCTTCGGTGAGAAGGCGCAGGCGCGCGCCCTCGGTGCCTTCCGGCGCGGTTTCCGCCCGCTGTCTGGCGGTTTTGGCCGAGGCCGCCGGCCAGGCCCTCGCGTCAGGCGCTTTGCCACTGCCCGACCAGCCGGCCAGAAGTCGCTCCGAGGCCAGCAGGTCAAGCGCCGCCGGCCCCTCAAAGCGCAGGGCGACGTTATCGTGGCGGCTGCTGGCGTCGTGGGGGTTGGCGCTGGTCACCAGCCCGGCCCAGCCGTCGCCCTGGTCGACCACCAGGGTCTTGCGGTGGTTGGCGCGGAAGTTGGCCATCGCCAGGTAACTGCGCAGGGTAATGCGGCCTTCGCCCAGGGGGTTGGGCAGCCAGCCGCCGCCCCGATCGTTGCCCAGCCGGTGCAGCCCCAGGTGCCAAAGGCCCGACCACAGCGGATTGGAGGCGCGCAGCCGGGACAGATCGGTCATGATCAGCTCCACGCCGGCGTCTTCCAGCCGCGCCAGGTGCTCGGGCAGCTGGGCGCCGTAAAGCGTATTGAGCGGGTCGGTGATCACTTTGACGCTCATCCCCGGGTGCCGGCGCTTTTGCTCGATCAGGGCGTCGGCCAGCTCGCCGGAGAGCGGTCGCACGTCGTCGCTGTCGGCGCCGGCGGCAAAGTCGTTGAACAGGAACATGTCCGCAACGACGAGCCGCCGGGCCTGGGCGATCATGTCCATCACTTCGTCAAAAATCGCCTGGCGGCGGTGTTGGTGGCCCTCGGCGTCGTACCAGGTTTCATCCGTCAGCAGGCGCACGTTGTCCGCCGGTCGTGCGGGCCAGGCCACGCCGACGCCGTCAGGCAGCGGCTTGTAGCGCTGCCACAGCCCCATGGCCAGCCAGGCAGCCGCGAGCAGCAGCAGCGCCCAGAGCATTATGCGTTGGCCTCGACGGCGCCGATCATGGCTCATCCTCAGCTGGGGCATTGGGGGTGCCTGTTCAGGGGAGTAAAAGGGTCGAGCCGGTGGTGCGCCGCTCGGCCAGCGCCCGTTGGGCGTCGCCGGCCTGGCTGAGCGGATAGCGCTGGGCGATATCAATGCTCACCCGGCCGCTTTCCAGCATGGCGAACAGCTCCTCTGCCATGGCCTCCAGGCGCTCCCGGGTCGTGGCATAGCCGTTGAGGCTCGGGCGGGTGACAAACAGCGAGCCCTTCTGGTTGAGAATACCCAGGTTAACGCCTTCTACCGGGCCCGAGGCGTTGCCGAAGCTCACCATCAGGCCGCGGGGTTTGAGGCAGTCCAGGGAGGTTTCCCAGGTATCCTTGCCCACCGAGTCGTAGACCACGTCGCACATGGCGCCGTCGGTGATCTCGCGCACGCGCTCGACGACGTTTTCACGGCGGTAGTCGATGATCTCTTGGGCGCCGTTGCGGCGCGCAAGCTCGGCCTTTTCCGCAGAGCTGACGGTGCCGATCAAGCGTACGCCCAGCGCCCGCGCCCACTGGCAGGCAATCGAGCCGACGCCGCCGGCGGCAGCGTGCCAGAGAACGGTTTCACCGCCCTGAAGCGGATACGTCTGGCGCAGCAGATACTGGGTGGTAAGCCCCTTGAGCATGCAGGCCGCGGCGGTGTCGAAACTCACCGCCCGGGGCAGGGCCATCACTTTGTCGGCGGGCAGGGTGTGATAGTCTGCGTAGGCACCCAGCGGCCCCTGGGCATAGGCGACCCGGTCGCCTTCGCGAAAATGAGTGACGCCCTTGCCCACGGCGTCGACCACGCCCGCGCCTTCGGTGCCCAGCCCGGAGGGCAACGAGGGCGCCGGGTAAAGGCCGGTGCGCACGTAAATATCGATGAAGTTCAGGCCGATGGCCTTGTTCTGCACGCGCACTTCGCCGGGGCCGGGATCCGCCGGGGTGGTTTCCACGAGTTCGAGAACCTCGGGGCCCCCGGGGTGCGAAAACTGAATACGCTGGGACATGGTAAAAATCTCGTATAAAAGACGGGCGGCGGTTTTAAAGCGTCGCGGGGAAATTCGCCAGGCCGTTCGTAAAGCGCTGCTTATAGCTCTCGAACAGCTTTGGGTCTCGTTTGAGGCTCTGGGCCACGGCGGCGTCGTCCACGCCCAGCGGCGGCGACAGGTCGTCTAGGCCGGTGGCCGGATGGTGCGAATTTAGCCCGATGCGTATGTCGTGAGGGCCGTCAAACCAGCGGCCGATGCCGGCGTGCTCAAAGCGCTCCCGTTCGGCGTCGTCGCTGGCATCCACGCGCAGCGGGGCGCGCTCGGCCAGCTCGTGGATCAGCACCATGGCCGGCGAGTTACCGGCCTCGCTGTCAAGGTCTACCATCAGCATCGGCGTCATGCCCTGGTTGGCCTTATCCAGTACCAGCAGCGCCAGCGCCAGGGGACGGCTGCTGTCGTCTACCAGCGCCAGCACCCGCGCCGCCTGCTGCTCAAACAGGACGCCGGCGACGCCGGCAAAGCGCAGCAGGGGCGTCAGGCCGGCATCGCTGCCGAAGGTATCGGCACACAGCCGCGCCAGGCAGGCCTCGCGCTGGTCGGGTTCATTGACCTGAATCACTCGCATGGTTTGCTATCTCCTGAGCGTGCCCGGCACGCGCCTGACTGCCGATACGTCGCGAAAAACGACGGGGAAAACAGGCAAAGCCTAGCACAGACGGGGCGGAGACAGGCGACCGCCCGCCGACTCACTATTTTGGCCGCACCAACCAGGGAGGCACCATGGCAGAGACAGCGCAGGATCTAACATCGCCGGCGGTTCTCGTGTTCGACGTAAACGAGACGCTGCTGGATATTACCCATCTGGCGCCGCTTTTTGATCGCGTTTTCGGTGACAAAGCGGTACTGAGAGAGTGGTTTGCCCAGCTGGTTCTTTACTCGCAGACGCTGACGCTTGCCGGCCTCTATACGCCCTTCGGCGAGCTGGGAGCGGGCGCGCTACGGATGGTTGCCGATATTCACAAGGTCAGCCTGGCAGAGCCGGACATCGCCGAGCTGAAAGAGCGGCTGAGCGCCATGCCGGCCCACGCCGATGCGGCCCCGGCCCTTGCCCGGCTGCGCGATGCCGGTTTCCGCCTGGTTACCCTGACCAACTCCGCCGGCGGCGCTTCGCCGACCCCGCTGGACACCGCCGGGCTAAGCCATTTTTTCGAGCGCTCGTTCAGCGTTGACGCGGTCAAGCAGTTCAAGCCGGCGCCCGACACCTACCGCCTGGTGGCCGAGGCGCTGGCCGTCGAGACGTCTGACCTGTGCCTGGTGGCGTGTCACCTCTGGGATACCATCGGCGCTCAGGCGGCCGGCTGTCGCGGTGCCTGGGTCGCTCGTTCCCACAACGCTATTCTGCCGGCCTCCGGCGTGCCGCATCCGAATATCGTTGCCTCGGGGCTTTCTTCCCTGGCCGATCAGCTGATTGCGCCGGCGGGCCGCCGCAGCTAGCGCCGCTTGAAGCGGCCCGGCGCTGCCCGTACCTTGTGCTCCCCGCACCGGTTCAACCAAGGAGCGTGCCATGCGCACCGTTAAGGATCGTATCCGCCATGCGCTGTCGTTTGAGGTCATCGGCATACTGCTGGTGATTCCGCTTGGCGCCTGGGCGTTCGACAAGCCGGCAAACGATATTGGCGTCCTTGCCATCGTCGGCGCGACCGCGGCCACCTGCTGGAACTACGTCTACAACCTGGGGTTTGACCACGCCATGCTGCGCCTTTTTGGCAGCGTGCGTAAAACGCTGCTGATCCGCGTGGTGCACGCGCTGCTGTTTGAAACCGGCCTGCTTATTGCCCTGCTGCCGTTCTTTGCGTGGTACCTCGGCATATCCCTGCTTCAGGCCTTCCAGATGGATATCTCCTTCTCGGTGTTCTACGTCGTTTACGCCTTTGTCTTCAACTGGGCCTACGATGCTCTCTTCCCCGCGGGGCTGGAGAGTGGGACAGCCAAGGCAGGAGTTAATTAAGAGAAGGCTGCTTGGCGGGGCTAACGCAGGGCCGTGAAGTACTGAGCAGGCGGCAGGCCCAGGGCCTTTTTGAACATGGTGATAAAGGCGGTGACCGAATCATAGCCAAGGGTGCCGGCGACCTGCTGCACTGTGGCGCCGCCGGCCAGCTCGCTCAGGGCGACGATCAGATGCAGCTGCTGGCGCCAGCGGCCGAAGGTCAGCCCCGTTTCCCGCTGCACCAGCCGAGCCAGCGAGCGCTCGCTCATGGCGAGCTTTGCCGCCCACTCGGCGACGGTGGTGCGGTCGGCCGGGTTTTGTTCGAGGGCATCGGCCAGCCGGCGGATGCCGGGATGTTCCGGCACCGGGAAATGCAGCCGCTGCACGGGAGAAAGCGGCAGCTGTTCGAGCAGCACCGACGCCAGGCGCTCGGTCGGGCTTTCGCTGGGATAGGCCGGCGTCTGTGCCAGATGCCTGATCAGCTCGCGCACCAGCGGACTGATCGCCAGGGTGCAGCACTCGTTCGGCAGTGGGGTAGCGCCGGGCTCGATAAACAGAAAATAAATGTGCGCGTTTTCCGTTACCCGGTTACTGTGCGGCGTTCCGCCGGGGATCCACACCGCATGTTGCGGCGGCACCATCCAGATGGCATTGGGCACGTCGCACGTGACGCTGCCGTGCAGCGCCAGCACCAGCTGGCCCTTGCGATGCCAGTGTACCGGCTGTTCGGCGTCATTCTGGTCGACCTCTACCCGCAGGGCTACCACCGGCCGTTCATGAGGATCCGGCTTGAACTGCGCCAGCAGGTCGGTCAGCAGGCTGCTTTTTGTCATGATTTAACGATTAAGTGTCATTGTTTCGATATTAAAGCATGAAAAGGCTGGCTAAAGTACAGCCCCTTCACTGCGATAGAGCGTTTCATGAGTACTTCGATACACAGGTCGGCCGCCGGCAAGGGCCTTTTGCTGGCGGGCATCTTATTGATAGCCGCCAACCTGAGGGCTCCCTTTACCGGCCTGCCACCGCTGCTGGGATTTCTGGAAGACGCGTTCAGCCTTGGTACCACGGCTGCCAGCGCGCTGACGACGGTGCCGCTGCTGGCGTTTGCCGCTGTGTCCCCCTTTAGTGCTCGCGTGGCGCGTGCCCTGGGGCTTGAACGGGCGCTTTTTTTGGCTATGGGAGTTGTCGCTGCGGGTATTGCGCTGCGCTCGGTTGGCCCATTATGGAGCCTTTATGCGGGCACCGGCCTGATCGGGATGGGCATTGCCGTAGGCAACGTGCTGTTGCCAAGCTTGCTCAAGCGCGATTTTCCCTATCATATTGCCGCCCTAACCGGAGCCTACGCGCTGTCCATGGGGGTGGCCGCTGCGCTGCTGTCCGGCCTGGCCGTGCCCATGGCCGACCGGTGGGGGTGGAGCGGGTCGCTGGCGGCGTTCATCGTGCTTCCGCTGGCAGCCCTTGTGGTCTGGGCCACTCAGCTGAAGGCGCCGGTTCGGCAGCCGGCCGCGGCGGCAGGGCCGCAAACGCCGCCGGCAGCCGGGATCCCTATCTGGCGCGCCGGTCTGGCATGGCAGGTGACGCTGTTCTTCGGGCTTAACTCCACCATTTACTACATCGGTATTGGCTGGCTGCCGGCCATATTGACCGAGGCAGGCATGTCGCCGGAGCGCGCCGGTTCCGTGCACGGCGTGCTGCAATTTGCGACCGCCGTGCCCGGGCTGGTGCTGGGGCTGGTATTGCGCCATATCTACGATCAGCGCCTGCCCGCTGCGGGCTCGGCGTTGATGTCGGCGGTGGCGCTGGCCGGATTTATCATCGCCCCGCAGCTGGCGCTTCTGTGGTCGTCGCTGTTCGGGCTGGGCACCGGCTCGGGCATTATCATGGGACTTTCGTTTATTGGCCTGCGCACCGGCAGCGCGCAGCAGGCCGCCTCGCTTTCGGGCATGGCCCAGAGCATCGGGTATTCTTTGGCCGCGGCCGGCCCGCCCGCCATGGGCCTTTTGCACGATGCGTTGGGCAGCTGGCAGGTGCCGCTGGGTATATGCGTGATGCTGGCACTGGTGATCGCTGCCATGGGCATGCTTGCCGGGCGCGATCGGCGTATTGAGAAGGTGTGCCGGCTACGGTGAGTGGGGCGCTGATCAAAATCCTTTAGCATTGCCGCGCGGGCGCGCCGGCTGGGGTTTGGCGCACGCGAGGAACTCGCCGTAGCCGGCGTCGCTTTCCGGCTGGCCGTCGCGGGACACCACGCGCCCGCGGCACAGCGTCAGCACCGGACGTCCGGTGAGTTCGATGCCTTCGTAGGGGGTGTAGTCCACGTCGTGGTGCAGATCGGCGTTGCGGATAGTGTTTTTAGCCGAGGTGTCCCACAGCGTCAGGTCGGCATCGCTGCCGATGGCGATGGTGCCCTTGCGCGGATAGAGGCCGTAGATCTTGGCGGGGTTGGTCGCGGTCAGCGCGACAAAGCGGGTAATGTCGATGCGCTCCTTGACCACGCCTTCGGAGAACAGGATCGGCAGGCGCGTTTCGAGCCCGGGAATGCCGTTGGGAATGTGCTCGAAGTGGGCGTTTTCCCCGCGCAGCTTTTTCCCTTTCGTGTCCTCGAAGCGAAACGGCGCGTGGTCCGAGGAGAAGACCTGAAAGACGCCGGACTCGAGCCCCTCCCAGACGGCCTCCTGGGCGGCCGGGTCCCGGGGTGGCGGGCTGCACACGTACTTGGCGCCCTCGAAGCCGTCGCGGTCCAGGTCCTCGGCGGTGAGCATCAGGTACTGCGGGCAGGTTTCGCCGTAGACGCGCAGGCCCCGGCTCTGGGCCCAGCGGATCTGCTCGATGGTGTCGGCGCCGGAGACGTGCACGATCAGCACCGGGACGTCGATAAGCTCCGCCAGGGAGATGGCCCGGTGGGACGCCTCGCGCTCGCCGATGCTTGAGTGGGCCACGCCGTGGTAGTAGGGCCCGGTGTTGCCGCACTCGGTCAGCAGCTCGCTCAGGTAGGCGATGCAGTCGGCGTTTTCGGCGTGCACCATGACCATGGCGCCTTCGCGCCGGGCCAGCGCCAGCACGTTGAGGATCTCGCGGTCGTTGAGCTTGAGGTCGTCGTAGGTCATGTAGATCTTGAAGGAGCTGTAGCCTTCTTCGATCAGCGCCGGGAGCTCGTCTTTCAGCACCGTCTCGGTAGGGTCGGTGACGATCATGTGAAAGGCGTAGTCGACGCAGGCCTGACCGTCGCTGCGCCGGTGATAGTCGTCCACGGCGGCGCGCAGACTTTGCCCTTTTTTCTGGGCGGCAAAGGGCATCACGGTAGTGGTGCCTCCCGCCGCCGCCGAGCGGGTGCCGCTGTAAAAGCCGTCGGCCATCACCGCCCCGTCGCCCATGGGCTGGTCCAGGTGGCAGTGCGCGTCGATGCCGCCGGGGAGAACCCGCAGCCCCTCGGCATCGATCTCCGCCGCGGCGTCGCCGAGCTCGTGGCCGAGCGCAGTAATGCGGCCATTTTTAATGCCGATGTCGGCGTAATAGGCGTCGACGGCGGTGGTGATCAGGCCGTTTGTGATCAGGGTGTCAAAGCGTGGCATCTCGCTGCTCCTTTGTTGTCGTTATGCTGTAAGGCCGCTGTGCTTCCCTTAGCCCTGAGGCTTGCGGCCCGCCTGGTAGGCAAGCCAGCCGCCGCGGTGGGTAATATCGACGACGTCCGGCCCGTCGATCAGCGCTTCCCTCAGGCGCATGCTCAACGAGCCCGAACCGTCTGCAAGCTCGATGACCATCAGCTCCAGCTCCTCCGGTTCATTGGGCAGCAGGCTCTCCCGCAGCTGAGCGTAAGAAAGCTCGTAAAGCTCCCCGGGAATGCTGGCACCGCCCTCGTGGGCGGGCACCAGGCCGGGAAACTCGTCGCGCACGGCGTAAAAGCGGTAGCTGGGCGCGGTGCTGGCCTGGCCAAGGAAGGTGCTGCCGGCCAGGGCAAAGTTGATCGAGCCCCCGGCCAGCGCCTGGCCGTTGACAAACATCCGCACCTTGAGTTCCTTGTTGTTCTGCATGGCTGACTCTCCTAAGAGGAAAAGTTCAGGGAAAAAATTCAGGGAGAAAAGTGGCGGTGCGCCCGCAT
Source organism: Halomonas piscis (assembly GCF_031886125.1). Classification (NCBI taxonomy): domain Bacteria; kingdom Pseudomonadati; phylum Pseudomonadota; class Gammaproteobacteria; order Oceanospirillales; family Halomonadaceae; genus Halomonas; species Halomonas piscis. The sequence goes on along the minus strand of NZ_CP119391.1, from coordinate 2,819,677 downwards.
GCTCACCGATACGTCTCATCGGGCCCGCCTAGCAGTCTGTCGGGTTATGGGTGTCGCTCACAGTAACGACACCCACTTCTCTTAATTTTCGTGTTGGCTCCGGCCATGTCTTCTATATGGCGCCATTCGGCGCTCCAGGAGTGGCCTGAGCGCTTGTGACGACGCCCTGTCAGGCTGAGGGACGCCCCTCAGCCCGCTGCCAGGCGATGCATCCGCTTGATGTTCCATGCCAAGGTGGCCAATCGCCATTCGCCGCTGACCTTATCCAGTCCACGTAGCGAGAACTGACGGAATCCCATCACGTGTTTGATGATCCCGAAGACCGGTTCCACCGTATGCTTGCGCAACGCATAGAGCGCACGCCCTGCCTGCGTCTTCAAGCGATGCGCCATCTGCTCGACAGGGTCCTCGCTCTTGGGTGCAGGCGGATCAGCGGCGAAACGCTCGAAGACCGGAAGGTGATGGATGTCACGCTTCATCGCCAATAGCGGTTCGATGCCATGGTCATGGCAGGCCTGGATATTGGCGGCACTGAAGTAGCCGGTATCACCCAGCAGGTGGTCAGGCTTTCCCAGCACCTCCGGGTAGCCTTGCCAGGCCGTCAGTAACGGCATGACTTGCTGCTTGTCGTTGGTCGCCTGAGTGACGTGGACATGGGTCACCAGCAAACTATCGGTATCAACGGCGGCCTGGGCGTTGTAGCACTGGTCAAAGCCCTTGCCGGTAACCGGCATGATGCGTGACTGCGGGTCGGTGAGGTTGACCTGATCCTTGTCACGCGAGCCACCCGTCGGCGGCTCGGGATCACGCCCGCGGGGCTTCTTGCCGGCCTTGCGCTGCGCATCCCGCCGTGCCACCTTTTCCTGGTAGGTCGCTTGCTCGGCGGCGTCCCGTTCCGCCGCCCGCGTCTCGATCCTGGCCTTCGCCTCAGCGATCGCCGCCAGGCGTGCTTCACGGCGGGCGATCTCGGCCGGGATATCCATGCCATCGGCAGCGTCCTCCTTGTCCGCCGACTCGGCCCGCTGCGTCAGCGCTTTCACCTCCGCCCTGAACTGCGCCTCCAGCTTCTTGGCGTGGCCATACGATAGCGCCTTGTGCTTGCTGGCGTTGGCCTTGAGCTTGGTGCCGTCCAGGGCGATGGCGCCGAGCTTGAGCAGCTTCATCTCGCGGGCCAGCAGCACCTGCACGAACAACTGCTCCAGTTCCGGCAAAAAGCGGCGGCGAAAGGTGGCCAGCGTGTCGTGGTCGGGGTGAGTGTTGGCGGCCAGGTAGCGGAACCTGTCAACCTGATTCGGACAGATCGTTAAAAATTAGTGTCGATTTCGTCGCGGTGGCACCTGCCGCCGATAGCGTCGGGAAGTTCACCACGCTGTAGGGGGCCGGGTCGTCGTCATCGGGCTGTACTGGATTGATCGAGACACTGTCCGGTGGCAGCGCCACCTTTGGGCGTCCGCGTAGGAACCGCTCGGGATGCGCCTCGAAGCTGTCATCGAGCGCTCGCTGGCGGACCTCGGCAATCTCGCGATATCGGCCGGTGAAGACCTGCTCCGGCGTGAAGCCAGCCAGCCCGCTGTGATGGTGCAGCAGGTTGTACCAGTCGACGTAAGCGCTGTACCACTGCCGGGCATGGACGATGCTCTCGAAGCGCCCCGGGTAATCGGGCTGGTACTTGCTGGTCTTGAACTGGCTTTCGCTGAAGGGGTTGTCGTTGCTGACCCGCGGCCGGCTATGACTGCACGTGACCCCCAGCTCTCCCATGAGATCCAGATAGCTCCGGGCGATCATCGGCGAGCCTCGATCCTGGTGGAGCGTCAGTGCGCCATGCGGGATACCGTAGCGATCCACGGCCTCCTGGAAGAGCTGCTGAGCCAAGGCGGCATTCTCCTTGTGGGAGACCATCCAGGCCACGATGAAGCGGCTGTACAGGTCCAGCACCACGTAGAGGTTGAGGTAGACGCCGCGTCGCCGCGTGGGCAATTTGCTGATGTCCCACGTCCAGGCCTCATTGGCGGCCCTTGCCGTGATGCGTGGGACGGCATGGTGTTGGGGAGCACGCTGAGGACGGCGGTCACCGCTCTCCTTGGCCTCACGCAGCTGCCGGTACCACGTGCTGAGCGAGCCAAGATAGATCCCTTGCTGCAGCAGGTCGTGATAGATCTCATACACCGGCTGATCCCTGACGAATCCCCACGAATATGTTGCTACTCGCCGCATAGGCTCTGCTCCCTGACTTCCTCGCGAAGTCGTGCTCGGAGGGTTGTCCAAGCAGGCCAAGGCACGGCGTCGGGTTGATGACGACGAAGACATTCCAAGCCCAGGCGCCACACGGAAAGCACGCTCCGGTGCCGGATACTGTTGCTCTGATAGCGCCGCTGTTGCCCCCGGGCTCGGACATCCAGGCCGGCCACCATCATGGCCACGTTCGCCAACATGGCGATCAGCAGCAGGACCTCGATGCGCTTGCCCTGGCGAGACTGATGCATGCCGAAGCCCAGCCCGAACAAGGGACTTTTGACATCGCGAAACCCTTCCTCAATCTGCATGCGCTGTCGGTAGATCGTTACCACTTTATTCGCCAGCGTTGAGCGGTCCGGCAGATTGCTGACCAGCACCCAGGGCTCCTGCTGACGCCGGGCGATCGTCCGGCTGCCGCCGTCCCGAGAGATCCGGCCTTGTTTATTGCGATGCTTACGTCCCCGTGGCGGTCGATAATAGAGCACCATCTGAGCGCGGAACGGATGGTTTTCGGCGATCCGGACGGAGCCCCACGCCTGCGGTTCCGATGTCGCGTGTTGAAACAGGGTCTTCACGGGTTGCCATGCTTCGCCTGACGCCTGGTAACGGGCGGGCTGACGGACCCGTCCAACGATATACCAGCCGCGCGCTTCAACGGCCCGAAACCACGGGTTACGAAAGCCGGCATCGGTCACCAGGATCGGCGTGGCCTTGTCGGGCAGGATCCTTGCCAGCGCATCCAGCAGATAGGCTTCACAGTATGGGCATCCTTCCTTGTGATGAACCTTCTCGAAGATGGGCAGCGATCGCCCGGCGAAGGGCACCGCCGCACGCAGCAGGAAATGCCTGCCGCGGTCATCAATCGGCGACCAGTCCACCAGAATCAGTGGGCGCGTTGTATGGCCGATCAGCAGCGAGGCCATGAGCCAATAGAACAGCGGTCGTTCCTGATGAAGGTGAGGGTTGCCTAATAGTCGATCGACTCGTTTGATGGCGTGCTTGGCATCCGTCGAGCTCGGCAACGCACGGCCAATGGCCGTTAATCCCAGACGTCGCTCGCCCAGCAGAGCGCCAACGGTATCGAGGACGGTCTGTAGCCGCTTGGCATGGATCACGGAGAGTGAAGACGTCAGCAAGTTATGCAAGAATCGAGGGGCCTGCATGGGTCTCCTTCGCATGTTGTTGTGTGTCGTAACTCACAACATGCATGACTCATGCAGGCTTTTTCAATCCTATCATGCTGATTTTATTACCCATTTCATGGGGATTCCTCAGGGCTGATCCCGATAAGGCTCGCTATGTGCGATCTCCAGCATTTTCGCTCGCTCCTCGGCCGACAGGGCCCTGGGCTGCGGGCAATGCCGGCGCGACGTTGAAGCTCCGGTATAAGGCTCATGGCGGCGTTTTCGCCAGGCGTACACCGTGCTGCGGTTGATGCCCAGGGCTCGGCAGGCCATGGCCAATGGGAGGCGCGCCGGGCGCTCTTCGAGCACCGTGATCATGGTTCGCTCCCATTGTTCATGCGATCGAGCATCGATAGCGCTTTTTTTTGGAGCGATAGGCAGTCTTCGGCGGTCGAGAGCCTCTGCTGAAGACGGGCGTTCTCACGCTCCAGTGCCTCGATACGCTTCTGCTCCGGCGTCTTGCTCGGGTTCGGCCCTGGGGCGGTCTTGTGGAGCTTCTCCACGCCGCTCTCGGCAAGCTCCTTGCGCCAAGTGGTCAGCTGGCTGTTGTAGAGCTTTTCGCGGCGTAACAGCTGCCCGAGCTCACCATGCTGGCAGGCATCGGCTTCTGCGAGGATGCGCAACTTGTATTCGGTCGAGAACTGACGACGTGTGCGTTTCTCCAGCTTGGGATTCGGCGTGACCTGATGATCGGGCAGCTCGGTTGGCGGTTTCGGCATGATACGGGCTCCTGAACCTCGGGCTCTGATATTGAGCTTAACTCACTGAGCCGGTGTATGGATTCAGGTTGACACACAGGGGTAGCGGAACGCCACCGAGTCATAGGTAGCACGCTCAATCTTGCGGCTGGAGACCACCCCGGTGGCGTAGCCGTAGATCAGCAGGCTCAGCAGCACGGCCGGGTGATGCGCCTTGTGCCCGCGGCCGGCGTAGCGCCGCGTCAATGCCGAAAGATCCAGTTGCTCGACAATATCCACCACGAACCGTGCCAGGTGGCCATCGGGCAGCCACTCGTCCACCGAAGGCGGCAGGAGATAGTCGGTCTGGCGGTCAACGGGGATGAAGCGACTCATGGCGACGTTCCAGTAGTGGCAGCATGATGAGAGTATCTCACGTCGTTATCGAAAACCCGACAGACTGCTAGCGGGCGCTATTGGTAATGGCTTCGCCGGTATGGCGCACGTGGTCGGATAGGAGCCGTTGAGCCTGCTCGCCGTCCCGGGCCTTGAGCGCCTCGAGGGTGGTTGCTGTCTTCACTTACATTTTCCAAATTACTTTTGCCAACTCATAAAATCCTCGAATGCAGTGTCGAGATCATAGAGCGGCTTGAACTTCGTAGTGGACAAGAGCTTGGTGATTTCCATGCTGGCGCGATCTTTATCCCCATACAAATTGACGTTGTATCTTCTGTCGGAGTCGTCTACATACCACTGAAAGTTAGGGAAGTATGATTGTAACTTTTGGCACCACGAAAAGAGTGAAAATTCGAAGCCAGAAGCTACGTTGTAGATACGATGTGGAAGCTGGCGAGATTGGATAAGAGAAGTGATTGCTGATGCAGCATCCCGGATGTAAAGCCAGTCACGCTTGCTATCGCGTGGTAGGATAGCGGTCTGTCCATTTTGGGCGATTTTCAGGATTTGAAATGGCGCACTCAACGTATCACGAAATCCTGTATCGTGTTCCCAGGGGCCGAAGCATGTTCCCAAGCGGCCAATGACCAAGTCGATCTCGTGCAGTTCTTGCAAGCGAGTTACGGCAATTTCTGCAGCGTGTTTTGACATCCCATACAGCCCTTCTGGCCGACAAACCGTGTTAAACTCATCAAGCGCGGCGTCTTCGTAGCCACTTTTACCATACACTGAGCCTGAGCTCATGTGGATAAAGCGGGAGATGCCGTGCCTTGTGGCTGCCTCAATGGCATGCAGAGCGCCGGCTACATTGACTTCGTAAATAAAGCCGGGCTGTTGACGCTCTCTTGATTCATCAGCAGTGACCGCAGCCAGTGTTACAAGCACATCACACGGATGAGAAGCTAGGGTTGCCTCGATAGATAATGGGTCACGAATGTCACCGATATTGTGTGTGAAGGTTCCAGGTAATTTTTCAAAAATTCTTAGAGCTTCTGGAGAAGGAGGTTTCGTATCGAATCCCACAACGTCACTCCCAAGTTCCAAAAGCTTCTCTGTCAGGGCGAGTCCTACAAACCCAGAATTTCCTGTTATGAGTGTTGGCATAGTTAACCTCTTGAGGATGGTTTATTTGATCTGCTATTATTTAGCGCCCGGTCAACGGAAACAATATTGTTACTAGCATCATCCACAGGCGGCGTGGAAATGTTCTTCTGTACGACTAAATCGGCCATGACAGTATTGTCACATTCAGTGCCGTTGAATAAATCATTATGAATTTTGCGGTTCTTCTTCAATGTTCATGTTGGGCGGCTCCTCATGGGGAATGACGATTAATGGAAGCGATGGCCTCGCCAGTATGCCGGACATGCTCGGCCAATAAATACTGAGAGAGTGTGCTATCTCGGTTTTTGAGCGCGTTGAGAATCTCACGATGTTCATTAGTTGATTCCTGCCAACGGCCCAGGCGATTAAGAGCTAAGTAGCGGGCTCGCTCCAGCCTGCCCAGCAAACTTTGATGAGTTTCTTCCAGTACGGGATTTTTAGCAGCATTTACGATTAAGCTATGGATGCGCTGGTTGAGCTCGAAATAGCCGGCGCGGTCGCCTTGGACATGAAGTTTCTCTAAGCGCTCCTGCAGCATTTCCAAACGTTGGAGTTCGGTATTAGTTATGCGGCTGGCCGCCAAACCGGCGGCCATGCTTTCCAAACCAGCCTCTACTTCAAAGAGGTGTTCAAGTTCTTGGACATCAATGGGAGCGACCCGGGAACGGCGATTGCGAGGCATAAGCACCAACCCTTCGCCTGCTAGGCGCTTTAGAGCCTCACGCAATGGGGTCCGGGAAATACCCAACTGCGTACATAGAGCTTGTTCCTGAAGGAGGACCCCAGGCGATAGCTGGCCACGCACGATCAGCCGATGTAAGGTTTGGTAGGCTTCTTCTGCCAAGGTCGGTAGTATAATGCGAGAAGCGCCCGCGGACGACTCCATATTCATGGGTATTTCCTCTTAGCTGGGTTGTTCCATTCCCCGCTCATACGAGGAAGCTCTGCTCGTATGGGTCATCAATTATTGGCGACCAACTAATTTTGTCAAAGCCTCAGGTAAGCCTTGGCAGGGCTTGCAGGGCGGGGCGGCGAAGCTACCTGCGGAGGGCATAGTTGCTCCTATATCAGCCATGGCCTGCGCCTGGATCACGGCACAGGTTACGCCGTCCAGGGCCGGTACAGGCATCTGGTCGGCCACGGAACGGGCAAGCCCCGCCAGAGGGGCGCCGGCCAGAATCAGTACGTCGGCGCCGTCTTCTTCCACGGCTCGCCGGCCCAGTTCGATCAGCCGTTCGCCCTGGTTTTCCTGTACCTGGCCGATATGCTGCAGCGGCTCATCGAGAGCGCGAATGCTCGCTAGGCGCCCCCCCAGGCCATAAGCCGCGACGCATTCGCGGTACCAGGCCTGGATGCGCTGGGAAATGGCGATGATGGAAAAGCGCCCCCCTTGCTGGCAGGCGCTCATCAGCGCTGCCTCGGTCATCCCGACCACCGGAATCGGCATGATTTCGCGCAGGGCGTTGAGGCCCGGGTCGCCAAAGGCGGCGACCACGATGGCGTCGTATTGGCGGTAGTGCTGCGCGGCAACCTGCAGAGTGGCGTAGCCGCCGATCAGCGATTCGGCCCGGGTCTCGATATAGGCCACGCCAAACGGCGCGGTGGCCATGGAAAGCTCGGTGGTGGGGCGAATGCTGCGTGAGGCTTCCGCCTCGATCAGGTCCGTCACGTCCTGGGAGATATTGGGATTGATGACCAGTAGTTTCATGGCATGCTCACTGTTTTAGTTATGATGAGATAGTTTGCTACGCAAGGAAGAAAGACCCCTCTAGCACGAGTGGAGGTTAGAGGCATAGTCAGTATCCAAGCGTCCGCGGCAACCAGGTTACAATGCCCGGGAAGGTGATGCAGGCAACCAGCACCGCATACTGGAAAGCGATGAATGGCCATGCGCTCTTCAGCAGCTCGTTAAGGCTGATCTTAGAAATGCCACACATCACAAATAGCAGCACCCCCACAGGTGGTGTCATCATACCCACCACAAGATTCATAACGAAAAGGAAACCGAACAGTAGCGGATCAATACCGTAAGTCAGGGCGATCGGTGACAACAACGGCACTAGCATGATATAGGCAGCGTTGGATTCGATGAACATACCCACGCAGATCAAGAGTGCCATCACCAGAAGCAGGAAAGTCAACGGTTCGGAAGTCAGCCCCTGCATCCAGCTAGTCAGTTGCATCGGGATCAGGTCGATAGTGAACGCAAATGTCATGGTTGAGGCGAAGGCAATGAGGGCCCCGACCATGGAAGCAGTCACTGCGGCATTGAACATGGCCTTGGGGAGGTCTGACAGGCGCAGCTTGCGAGTTACGAAGAAACCGATTAGTAGGGCATAGACCACGGCGATGGCAGCCCCTTCTGTTGGCGTAAAAGCCCCGGCGATAATGCCGCCAACCACTATGATAGGCATCAGCAGAATAGGCAGGGCACGCCAGGTCTGAACTAGCACGTGCTTCAGCCCCAGGTTGCCGCCGATGAGCGGATAGCGCCGCTTTGCCGCAATAAACGAGGCCAGCCCCATAAAGCCCACGGCAAGAATGATCCCCGGCACCACACCGGCCATGAACAGCCCGCCGACGGAGACGCTGGAACCGGCCATCAGCGCATACACGATCATGGCGTTACTCGGCGGAATAATGGCGCCCAAATTTGCAGCTGATGCTACGACAGCACTGCTATAGCCAGTATCGTATTGTTGGCGCATGGACGGTACTAATGAACTACCCAAGGCGCTGGCGCTGGCAACGGCAGCCCCGCTGACGGCCGCGAGCACCATACCGGCGACGATAGCGACGTGTGCCAGCCCGCCATGGACACGGCCGATTAAAGAGTTGGCAAAATCCACCAGACGTTGCAGAATGCCGCCGGCCACCATGAGCTCGCCGGCCAGCATGAACAGCGGGATAGCCATCAGAGGAAAACTATTGATCGAGTGCAACATACGCTGCGGCAGCACTGAAAAGTCCATGCCACCGACATACAGGCCGACCAGCGAAGCTAAACCTAAAGCAAATGCCAGCGGCATGCATAGTAGTGCAAGAGCTAGAAATGTGATAATGATTGGCAAAGTCATAAAGTTTCCCCTTCTTTGCTCGCCGCGGGTGCGCTGGGCAGTGGTTCAATTTGCCAGGCTTGCGCAATCAGGTGCAGGCAACAATGCCCGGCACTAAGTAGCACGGGAATATAGAATACGGCGGCAGTGATTGGGATGGTGGGCATCAATTGCTGCCACTTGTCGGCTACAGCGCCTATGCTGATCCAGACCAGCGCCGCCATAAGTGCGGCGCTGAGAAGAGCCATTAGGCGCTGCAGTCGGCACTGTATAGCCTTAGGTAGCAAGTTGACCAAGGCATCAATACCTACATGAATTCCCACCTTAATGCCATGTGGAATAGCTAGAAATATCGACCATACGAAGAACAAACGAGAGAGTTCAGTAGCAGAATCGATCGAGTCCGATAAGATGTAGCGAGCGAATACCTGTAATGTGACCAGCAGCGTCATCATGCCCATCGCTATTAGAATGGTGTAATAAGAACCTCGGTCGAGCAATGCTAAACTATGTATAAAATAACGCTTGAATCGGCTGGAAGCATAAGCCCCCAGCCGATGCCAGGGGCGGGGCGTCATGATCCGGACTCCTCGAGCACCTGATCAACTAATTCTGCGCCGACTTCTTCACGCAGATCTTCTACCACGCCTTGGGTGGCTTTACGCAGTTGAGAGCGGGTTTTATCTCCAATTTCAGTGAACTGCATACCGCGTTCAATCAGTGTCTGGCGTGCAGCTTCGTTTTCTTGACCAGCTTTTTCGCGCTGCCAGGCCACGGCCTTGGACATGGCTTCATGCACATTTTTCTGCTGTGTGTCACTTAAGTTATTGAAGACATTTCGGTTTATTAAGACTACTATGAAGTCGTAGAAATGTTTGGTATCAGAGAAGTAACTCTGTACCTCATCCAGGCGATGAGTATTAGTAAGGGAATAGGGTTGCTCCTGACCATCTACTACACCTTGCTGCAAAGCGCTATAGACTTCGCTAATGTCCATGGAAACTGGACTGGCTCCGATAGCGCGGAAAGTATCTAGGTGAACCTCGTTGGGTTGTAAGCGTATCTTCAGGCCCTGGAAGTCTTCGATGGTCTCAAGCGGTCGCTGACTGTTTGTAACCTGTCGAAAGCCCATTTCCATCCAACCTAGGGCTACGAAGTTTTTTGGCTCTTCGTCGTTGGGTGTGGAATTCGCCCCCTGAGCTGGGCCAGAATATGACCTCCACGACGACAGGAGGTATGACATGGACGGCACCCAGATTCTGACCCTCGGCCTGGGCTTGGAAGCGCCCTGGATTCTCAAGGACCAGCACCTGGACACCTCCGTATCGCCCCACCGTCTGGACCTCTACGTCGAGGCCGAGCGTGGCAGCCTCTACCCCTGCCCTGAGTGCGGCGAGGCCTGTCCGGCTCATGACTTCGCTGACAAGACGTGGCGGCACCTGAACTTCTTCCAGCATCACTGCTACTTGCATGCTCGCGTGCCGCGTACCAAGTGCCCGGAGCATGGCGTCAAGCGTATCGAGGTCCCTTGGGCGAGGCCGGGCAGCGACTTCACCCTGCTGTTCGAGCAGGCGGCCATGTCACTGGTCAAGGAGATGCCGGTGTTGGCCGTCTCCCGACAGCTGGAGATCTCCGACAAGCGGCTGTGGCGCATCGTGCATCACTACGTCGGTCGGATGCTGGGGCAGCTGGATCTGAGCAACGTGGCCACCGTTGGCGTGGACGAAACCGCGTCCCGGCGTGGCCAGCGCTATGTGACGGTGTTCCTTGATATGCAACGCAAGCAGGAACCGGTGATCTTCGCCGTCCCCGGCCACGGCAAGGACGCCATCAAGGCCTTTAGCGCCTTCCTGGCGGCCCATGGCGGCGATCCGGACAACGTGGTCGAGGTCGTCTGCGACATGTCACAAGCCTTCCTCAGCGGCGTGGCTGAGTACCTTCCCAAGGCCGAGGTCACGGTCGACTGGTTCCATATCGTGCAGACCTTCACCAAGCGGCTAGACGAGGTGCGCAAGAAGGAGCGCCGCGAGCAGGAACACCCCAAGTCGCTGCGCTGGGCCCTGCTGAAGAGCCTGGACAACGAGAACCTGACGCCCAAGCAGCTGGCGGCTCTCCAGGAGCTGGTGGCTGACCAGAGCGCCACGTCCGATGCCTGGGTGATCAAGGAGAAGCTGCGCTGGGTCCAGAAGGCGCCGACGCCACGAGCGGCTCGATGGCGCATCACGCACTACCTCAGGGTCATGAAGGCGGCGGTCTCGGAGAAGCCATTGCTGAAGCCGATGGGAAAGGCCCTGGCGACGTTGGAGCGCCACGCCGATGCGGTGGTCAGGCGTTGGATTTCGGGACTGACGAACGCACGACTGGAAGGCATGAACGGTCTGTTTCAGGCGGCTCGGTCACGCGCACGGGGTTACCGGAACGAAGCCAACTTCATCGCCATGATCTACCTGATTGGCAGCCCGGTGGGGCGCCTGTTCGATCAGGCCAAATCCACATGAAACGACGAAGAACCAGTTTTTTTCGGCCAGCTTTTCGTCGAGCATCTTGCCCACCTCGCCGTCGATGACGCGAAAGGCGTCCTCGCGGCTGTCGAAGGCAAAGGGCAGGCTCAGTACCTCAAGCTCTGGGACGATACGCGATAGGTATGCAGGGCCAATCCAAGTGCCGGCGATGGAGCCGCTCGAGACTTGGTCAACATTTTCGCTGGCGCCACCCAACTGCATATTGGGGAACAGCTGAGCGGTCAGATTGCCATTCGTACGGCTGGCCAGCTCTTCCTTGAATACCTCCATGGCTTTGCTGCTGGAGTGGTCGTTCGGAAAGTTGCCGCTGAAGCGCAGGGACTCAGCATCGGCCAGCAGAGGTGTCCCAAGACCCAAAATCAGCAGGGCGGTGCAGCAGTGGCGGGTTAGGCGTGTTGTTGTTGTCATCATGACGGCTTCCTCGCTGTGCGTTTTATTCAGTGTCGCGCGGTTCAAGGCATGAAGGGATGCCCCAAGGAAACCGTAGCCGAGTTTTGAAGAAATACAAAATACAAAATACTGATTTTTTATAAATTGTTTAAAAACAATGAGTTAATAATTCTATATAAGCGATTATTAAGCATGTAAATACAGCTGTTTACATTTCTTAAGATTATAGAAGCGCTGGTGCAGAAGTGTGCTTGCTACGAATCGGTTATTTGACGTCACAAAGTCGAAGACGGCTGGGGCATTCCCCAAGCGCTATTGGCCCGCTATCTATCGGGTACAGCCTGTTGACTTTGTGGTATCGGCTCTGGCAAAAAATAATAAGCTTGCTATGGGAAAGGCAGGCGCGGCAGGGCTATTACTACGAATGATGGCTTGGCGCTGATGGCTAACGATGCGCCGTATCGTATCGACGTAAAGGTCGCCTATTCCAATGGATCAGATATGGAAAGAAGTGCTAGCGGCAATAGGGTGATACGCCAGCCAGAATATTGCTCCCTAGTAGGTTGATAGCCCAAACAGAGGAGAACGACATGATCATACGGACTCACGAAGATGCCCAGAACGATGCCGTCGACGAGGAAAAGTGGATTAGTCGCCGCTATACCCTGCGCGCCGACGGTATGGGGCACTCATTGCACGAGACCTATATCAAACCCGGCAAACAGCTCCATATGTGGTACAAGAACCACAAGGAAACTGTGCTTTGCATCGAGGGCGAAGGGCAGATTGAGGATCTCACCGAAGGCGGAAAATGGGACCTCAAGCCCGGCGTGCTCTATGCGCTGGACAAGCATCAGCAGCATATTCTGTCGAGCGAGAAGGGCATGACCGTGATTTGCGCCTTTTCGCCGGCGCTGGTGGGGCCGGAGGATCACGACGAGCAAGGCAGCTATCCACTGCTTGATGACGATGGCACAGTGCTCCAGCGGTAACGCCTTGCCGGCTGCGCGTTCTTGTTTAGCAGCTGATTAGCTTTGTCTGCGTAAGCTTGGGACTACCTCGCCGGATCGGGATAGATCAGAGTGCCATCATCGCCGGTCCGGGCCGCTTCAGTCATTACCGCAGGTTGAACACGGCTATCGTTCATCAGGTGATAAACCTGCTTGCCCTGGTGCAGCAAGTGATCGGCAATGATGCGACGATGGCAGCGCCACCACACCGCTTCAGCGCACATCACCGCGCAAGATTGATGACGACCGAGTTCAATCAGCGATGCGAGCGCCTGGCGAAAGGCTGCCGACAAGGCATAGTCCGCGTAGTTATGGAAGCTGCGGTTACGCCAGTAGCCGTTGGTAGTGTCGTCTACGGCTTTCGATCGGCTGCGCAATCCTGCTAGCCCCGGGCTATGCGTATAGCCGATACCCAACGGCGCAAGCTCCTCGGGCAGCGTGTCGTAATTGAACTGTGGATTGGTACGTGAACGTGGCATGGCACGCACGTCAACGACATGCTCGACATGGCCCATACGTAACAGGACGACCAACTGATCAAGGGATCGGGTTGAATGCCCGACCGTGTAAAAGGCATGGGTCACAAAGGCTTCTCTCCGTTGCTTAATGGCTGGGTTCATCGGCTCTTCGTCGTTGGGTGTGGAATTCGCCACCTGAGCTGGGCCAAAATATGGCCTCGACGACAACAGGAGGCATGGCATGGACGGTACCCAAATTCTAACGCTTGGTCTGGGACTGGAAGCCCCCTGGGCTCTCAAGGATCAACACCTGGATACCGCTGTGTCTCCTCATCGGCTAGATCTCTATGTCGAGGCCGAGCGCGGCAGCCTTTACCCCTGCCCGGAGTGCGGCGAGGCCTGTCCGGCTCACGACTTCGCCGACAGAATCTGGCGACATCTGAATTTTTTCCAGCATCACTGCTATCTGCATGCGCGCGTGCCTCGCACCAAGTGCCCCGAGCATGGCGTCAAGCGCATCGAGGTGCCCTGGGCGAGACCGGGTAGCGACTTCACTCTGCTGTTCGAGCAGGCCGCCATGTCACTGGTCAAGGAGATGCCGGTGCTGGCCGTCTCCCGGCAGTTGGAGATCTCCGATAAACGACTATGGCGCATCGTGCACCACTATGTAGGCCGCATGCTGGGAGCGCTGGACCTGAGCCGCGTGGCTACCGTCGGCGTGGATGAAACCGCCTCCCGGCGCGGGCAACGTTACGTCACCGTGTTTCTCGACATGCAGCGTCAACAGGAACCAGTCATCTTCGCCATTCCGGGCCATGGCAAGGAGGCCATCAAGGCCTTCAGCACGTTCCTGGCGACGCATGGTGGCGCGCCCGATAACGTGGCCGAAGTGGTCTGCGACATGTCAAAGCCGTTCCTCAGCGGCGTGGCTGAGAGTCTGCCCCGGGCCGAGGTGACGGTCGACTGGTTCCACATCGTGCAGACCTTCACCAGGGCGTTGGACGAGGTCCGCAAGAAGGAGCGCCGTGAGAAGGCACACCCCAAGTCCCTTCGATGGGCGATCCTGAAGAATCTGGATAATGGCAATATGACAGCCCAACAGGTCTCAGCCCTTCAGGAGTTGATCGCCGATCAAGGGGCCACGGGGGATGCCTGGGTCATCAAGGAAAAGCTGCGCTGGATCCAGAAAGCCCCCACGCCACGCGCCGCTCGGTGGCGTATTACGAACTACCTCAAGGTCATGCGAAGGGCCGTCACCGGCCAGGTACTGCTTAAGCCGATGGCGAAGGCCCTTGCGACGCTTGAGCGGCATACCGAACAGGTGGTAAGACGCTGGATATCCGGTCTGACCAACGCCCGCCTGGAAGGCATGAATGGCTTGTTCCAGGCAGCTCGATCACGTGCCCGTGGTTACCGAAATGAGGCCAACTTCATCGCGATGATCTACCTGATCGGCAGTCCTGTGGGACGCTTGCTCGATCAGGCCAAATCCACATGAAACGTCGAAGAGCCGGTTCATCCCGGCTTATTCATGAGGCCGGCCTGAAAACGAAGATAGCGGATGGTATTCTCTTGAAAATTCAGTGTGTTCCGCCAAGAACCTGAACCAAGAGAGCCATCCGCTATGGGTGAAAGCCTATCCACCTGGACGCCCTCATGCAACGGCGCTGTCCGTGTTGAGCTGAGCGGCCAGCGCACCACCAGCGACAGCGGCGCTCTGCTGTTGCGTGAGGCCCTCGACAACAGCGGCGTGATCGAGGCGCTGGAAGACAATCTGGTCGATCGACGCCACCCGCTGCGCATCCGTCATTCGCTGGCCAGCCAGTTGCGTACCCTGGTGCTGCAGCGTGCGATGGGCTGGATCGATCTCAGCGATACCGACACGCTGCGCCGTGACCCGCTTTGGCAGTTGGCCTGCAGCGATGCGCGCGGCATGACGCCCTTGGTCCAGGACCGGCCGTCTCAAGCCACGCTGTCGCGGCTGCTGAGCTGCCTCGGTCGTAACGACAATATCGATGCCGTGCACGAAGGCCTGTTGCGGCTGGTGGTCTGGCGCCTGACCTCGCTGCAGAACGGTGAACGTCCCAAACAGCTGACGCTGGACATCGACGGCCTGCCGATCGAGGTGCATGGCCACCAGGGCGGGTCGGCCTATCATGGCCTTTACGGGGCCCGCATCTACTCGCCGCTGGTCGCCTCGCTGGCCGAGACCGGTGACATGGTGGGCGGCCTGCTGCGCGAGGGCAACGCCGGCCCGGCCGAGAACGCCGACACCTGGATCCCGCATCTGGTGCGGCGACTCAACGAGAGCACCGGGGCTCAGGTTCGCGTGCGCATCGACGCCGGTTTCACCGACAACGCGACGCTGGCGGCCCTGGAAGAGCGTGACATCGAGTACCTGGGCCGGCTGCGCAGTCACACCGGTCTGCAGAAGCTGGCGGCACCGCACCTGAAGCGGCCACCCGGCCGGCCACCCGAGCAGCCTCGCGAGTGGTGCCATGACCTGGAGTATCAAGCGGGCTCTTGGTCGGCACCGCGTCGCGTGGTGCTGGTGGTGCAGGAACGCCCCGATGACCTGCTGCTGCATGCCTTCTTCCTAGTCACCAACCTCGGCAAGTTCGACTGGCCGCCGGAGAAGGTCCTGGCGCTCTACCGCAAGCGCGGCAGCGCCGAGGCGCACATGGGCGAGGTGAAGTCGGCGCTCGACGTGCACCTCTCGTCGACCGATCGCGGCGCCTCCACCGTTCAGGACGTGATGGCACGCAACGAGGTGAGCCTGCTGCTCAGCCTCTACGCCTACCAGGTCCTGCATGGCCTGCGCTGCCTGCTGGAGCGGCAGACCCGGCAAGGCTGGAGCCTCAGCCGGATGCGCGAGCAGGTGCTGAAGGTCGCCGCCACGCTGAGGCTGCACGCTCGGCGAATCACCGTTCATCTGGGTGCCGCCGCCGACAAGTGGTGGCCGACGCTGCTGAAGGGGCTGCCGAAGCTGACCGCACTGAGCTGACGCTCCTGCGAGACCACCACAGCATCAGAAAGCGAGCGACCGGAGCGGCGGGCGGCGATCACGGCTGCTTGGACGGTCGCAATTGATTCCAAAGAGCTATAAGAAAGCGGGAAAATTTCAGCGTTTTGGCATTACTCAACGGCCATTCGCACTGAAGAAGCCGATCCTGATAAGCGATGCCACCAGTCAGTACCTTCAGACCGCTCAATCAGCACCCTCGTGAATGAGGCGGGTTCATGGAGTTTAACCCCTGGATTCATAGAATAGTCGCAGCACTGTCAGCCGTGAACCGCGGCCTAATACCGGGGGCACAGCATGGGGTGATAACGGCTACTCAGCGGCTAGTCGTGCTGAAGCCCACTCATTACCTTGAGTATGCGCTCTTCCAGGCGGGCGGGATTGATGCCTCGATGCATGATGAAGAGGAGATGCTATTTATAATGAATCCTTCAATAATAGCCTTACGGCTTGTTCGAAGGCGCTGAAACGTTCCCCGGATAGCCCAATAAAGACGAGCCTGGTTTCCTTGGGCGCGTGCAGCGCAGGTTGCCAATGCAGTCGCCCCCCACTGAATTGCAATAATTCGATGTCGCCACTGGGTTCGACAAGCATAAAGCCCTTGGCACGAAAAAGTACGTCCTGGTATGCTTCAAGCAGCGTGGCGAGGCGCGCCTTATCGATTTTCTCTTGGCCAGACAGGCTGAAGGTATGCCAATGACCGTGCGGCGCGGCGTGGTGGCTGATTGGGCCTGGAGGGGAAGGAGAAATGGGCGGCTGGAGAGATGCGTCGGCCGGTGTACCTTCTGTCTCGTATTGGATAAGGGCGTGTGGGTTGAACTGCCTTAACCACTGTTCGAATTCGCGCGTACCGTGGGGAGCTAGACGATTGACCCGCAGGGTATCCGCTGCCTTGACCTGGTCGCGCCAGGCATCACCTACCAGCGGGTCTGCTGCGTGTTGCTGAGCCCGAGAGCCATCAATAATGCACACCACTTCAGCCAAGTGCAGTCGGCGAGAAACACGCGCTATATCAGCAATGCGTGCCGGGTTCGCGACACCGCTTGCCTCGATGATGATCGCTCCGGGCTCTGTACGGATACGCAACGCTTCAGCGAGTTGCTCTGCCAGAGTGCCGCCCAAGGTGCAGCAGATACAGCCATTGCTGAGCTGCATGACATTGTCATCACGATACTCGATCAGCGCCGCATCGATATTGATGTCGCCGAAGTCGTTGACGATGATCAGGGCATCCGGGCGCAAGCCGCCTTGGATCAGGCGGTTGAGGTAAGTGGTCTTGCCCGTACCGAGGAAGCCTCCGATGACAGTTACAGGAATCGGCGCGCACTTAATCGTCGGCATGTACCTCGCCCCCCAGGACGGTGGCTTTCACACGGATATCCTTGAGATGGTTTGGCTCACAGGCCAGCGGGTCCTCCTCGAGGACAGTAATATCAGCAAACTTACCGATTTCCAGACTGCCGACCATATGATCCAGCCGCAGCGTATAGGCAGCGCCAAGGGTAATCGTCTCCAGCGCTTGCGGCACCGTGAGCTTTTCCTGTTCGCCCAGCTGTACCCCCGAAGCACTATGCCGCATGACCGCACACCAGGCCGTGAAGAGTGGACCGAGCGGCGTGACGGGCGCATCGCTGTGAATAGCCAGGGGAATGTTCAAATGCCTGGTGGAGGCCAGAGGCTCGAGGCGCTGGCAGCGCTCAAAGCCCAGGGTGCGGGAAAGGTGGATATCACCCCAATAATAAAGATGGTTGGCGAAAATGTTCAGGCAGATGCCAAGCCGGGAAGCACGCCGTAGTTGCGCATGATCCATGATCTGACAGTGCTGCAAGGTGTGACGGTGATCGAAACGTGGCCAGAGTTCCTGGGCCTCCTCAATGGCATCGAGCATCAGCTCTACGGCTTCATCGCCGTTGCAGTGGATGTGTAGTTGAATGCCGGCTTGATGATAATGATGGACGATATCTTTCAATTGCTGCGGCGGTGCGTTCCAAATGCCGTTGGGGCTGCCATCATGATAATAAGGCCATTTTAGCCGTGCGGTGTAGCCCTGAATTGAGCCATCGGTCATTAGCTTGACCGGGCCGAAGTGGAGTTTGTCGCTGCCGCGGTGCTGACAATCGCGTAGTCTTGCTATGCCCTCATCCGGGGACCAGTTCAGGGCCGCCATGGCTGGTACCATTCGCACCGGATAGGCGGTATCCGCAGTGGCCGTTTCCAGGGCGGTGATTCCTTCATCGGACAGCGGGTTGTACAGGTCGGTAATTGTGGTAATGCCACTGTGTCGTGCGATGCGCGCGTAGCGTTGCAAGGTTTCGGTGGAAGCCACAAGATCGAAGATGCTGAAGCCCAACGCGTCGAATACCACATGCATGGCGGCCATTTCCTGTAGCTCGCCGTCGGGTTTGCCATCTTCCCCCAGGCGAATGCCCTGGGTATCTTTTACCTGATCGATACCGGCTAGCTTGAGCATGGCAGTATTGACCGTCAGAACGTGGAGGTTGGCATGAAACACCACGACCGGGCGTTCGCTGACGGCGGCATCCAGCACATGTCGATTGAGCTCTTCGCCAGGGAAATATACTGGGTCGAATCCCCAAGTGATGACCGGCGATGCCTTATCCACCGTGGCGGCATATTTCTTTAGCCGCTGCTGCATTGCTTCAATGCTGCGTAAGCCTTCCCAATAGTGTCCATCAGGGTCGGTGCGTCCAAAATAGCCTAGATAGCCGTAGTTCCATAAGGCGCCTTCCAGCGCATGGCTATGCCCTTCGACGAAGCCCGGTAAAAGAATGTCGTGGGCAAACCGCGCGTCGTGGCGGGCGTCCTTAAAATCTTGCATGGCCTCCTGGGTTCCCACGGCCAGGATACGCCCGTCACGGACAGCGATGTGGGTGGCCTCCGGTTGAGACGGGTTCATCGTAATGATGCGCTTGGCAGAATAGATTGTTGTCATGGTAGAGCTCCCTTTTTTGTTTGTACACATTAGGAATGTTCATCAGAAAGCTTGGCGTCAGAACGCTGCCTTGATATGGCGGTAGGAAGGTTTTCCCAATAAATCGCTTTGACACTTTCGTCTTCGGCATGATCAGTGACAAGGCTTACGCCAATAAGGGTGGTCAGTGAGACAAAGAATCCGGGAAAAACTGGATCAATGTTTGTGCCTAAAATAGGCCATAGAATGGTTGTGATGGCTGATAAGCTCATGCTCAGCAAGCAAGCAGTGCCGGTAGCTCTTCGCCAGAACATAACGGCGATAAAGGGGATAAGCAAAGTGGTAGCAGTGATGCGTAGCGCCCACTGATACATGCTTATAATATCAGTTACTAAATAAGCCACAACTACGGCAAGGAGAGAGATAAGAAGTACGCTGAGCCTTGCGGCAAACATTTTTTGCTTTTTATTGGCATGAGGGTTGACTAGGCGATGGTAGAAATCTTGTGCCAGATTAGAACTTCCCTGAAGAATAAAAGAGTCAGCGCCTGTCATTAAGGCTGAGAGTAGTCCCATTACGACAATTCCGCCGATGGCAGGGTGCATAAGTTCAACCGTTACATAGGAGAAAACCAAATCTGGACTTGTGTCTAACGGGACGAACTGACGTGCAATAACGCCAATGATAACCGGAAGAATAGCAATGACTAAGTATATACCAAACCCCGCCAGACCTGCTCTGATTGCTATTTCTTCAGTGCGTGAAGCAAAAATTCTTTGCCACGTGGACTGCCATACGATATAGAAAGGACCTACTGTAAAGGCGAAGATAAGTACATCGCTAAGGCCGTCCGGGCCTAACGGGCTTAAATAGCTTGCCGGAGTGCTCTCAATTATTTGGTCAAGGCCACCGCCAAAATTTACAGCAGCAAGGGAAAGAAGTATTATTCCTACAATTACGATAATGCTTTGCACTGCGTCAGTAACGATGGTAGCTACCAGGCCGCCTAAGATTGTAAATCCTAGAATGAGAAAAAAAGACAGAGTGATGCCATAGTTAAGGGGGGTGTCGAAAACAATATTAAATATCGTGCTCATGCCCACTATCTGCAATGCCGTTGTGGGGACAGAGTAAACAAACGCAGAGAATATAGACGGGAGCAGCCCTGCTTTTTTCCCAAAGCGTTCGCTGAATAAGTCGGCTATTGTATAGAGTCGCTGTCTTCTTAAGGGTTTGCTGAATAGAACGACTAATATCATGCTGAACAGGACAGATGGGACAGCAAATTTAAAATAGCCGGACATACCCATGGTAAATCCCATGCCGACATATCCGATAAAAACGGCAGCGCCAGCATTCGTGCTGATGATCGTTCCGGTAATGTTCCAGAATCCCATATTCCAGCCGGCGATCAAGTACTCATCTGATGTTTTTACTTTAGTGAAGTAGTATATGCCTACTGCAAACATGAAAATGAAGTATGCAATAGTATAGGTTAAATACCAAGCCATAGGATTTCTCCAGTAGTAGTTTGTTTTTATGTTTCATGGTTTGTCTTTTTATATGTTTTTAATCAATTTTCTCGGTTAATCCGTTGATGTTTTAGGGTAGGTTAGAGTTTAACGGGCTAACTTGATCAATGCATAAAGCAGAGTGTTAGCGCCAGCAGCCAGATCCTCTGGGGTGGCACTTTCTGCTTCGTTGTGGCTGAGTCCTCCTGCACAAGGGACAAAGATCATGCTGGTAGGCGCCACGCGCGCTACATGGCAGGCATCGTGGCCGGCACCGGAAAGCATGCGCCGATGGGGATACCCCAATTGATGAACAGCCGAAGCGACGGCAACAATACAGTGTGTATCGAAGTGGACAGAAGGCGTATTCATTATCCGCTGTATTTCGACTTCCGTACTTTCCTGCTGCGCTGCCGCACTAGCTGCTTCATGGAGTTGGGTTTCCATGGTATCGAGCGTTTCGGTGCTGGCGTGTCGCATGTCGACGGTAAGCGCTACTTCACCAGGTATGGTGTTGTGGGAGTTGGGTAAGCAGTCAATACGTCCCACGGTTGCAACGGCGGACGGTGCTTGCCCTTCTGCGATCTTCTTGACCGCATTGATCGTTTGAGCAGCGCTGAGCAGGGCATCACGACGGCCCTCCATGGGAGTTGAGCCCGTATGCGCGTCCTGGCCATGAAAGGTCACCCGGTACCAGCGAGAGCCTTGGACACCGGTGACCACACCGATGGTTTCCTCTTGCCGCTCAAGAATGGGCCCCTGTTCAATGTGCGCCTCGATGAAGGCGCCGAGCCGGTGGTCACCACAGGGTAGCGCTCCCGTATACCCGATACTTTCCAATGCTTCGCCAAGCGTGATGCCATCAGCATCCTCTCGGCTTAGTCCATAATCGAGTTCATAGGTGCCGCCAAAGACTCCCGAGGAAATCATGGGCGGAGCAAAGCGCGCGCCTTCTTCGTTGGTCCAGACGCAGATTTCCAGCGGGGCGGCGGTTTCAATATTTTTCTCGTTTAGCGTTTCAAAAATTTCCACGCCGGCCAACACGCCATAAACACCGTCGAATTTTCCGCCGTGAGGCTGGGTGTCGAGATGGCTGCCACAGGCGATCGGTAAGCGTTGCGGATCAGTACCGGGACGCTGGGCGAAAATATTGCCCATGCGGTCAATGCGAATTTCACAGCCAAGCGTGTGGCACCACTCGATAAATAGGTCGCGGCCTTGGCGATCCTCCTCAGTGAGTGCAACACGGCAGCTGCCGCCCGCAGGCGTCGCGCCGATTTCTGCCATGCGCATCAACCGCTGCCAAAGACGATCCTGATTAATTCTGAGTTCCTCGGCCATAAAGCTTCTCTTGTCAATTATTTTTGCTATTACCAAAGGGGCGATAAAATGATTACCGCTTTACTGACAGTAGTAGAAGGCTTGCTGATACGTATAATATCAATATTCTACTTTTTGATGCTTTAAAGGTATCAGTGATGAGACATTTCCAGCCGTATATTCGTCATTTTGTTGCGGTAGCGGAGGAGCTGCATTTCCGCCGAGCCGCGGAACGACTGCATATTGCGCAGCCGGTACTGAGTCGGGCAGTGCAGCAGCTCGAGGAAAAGGTAGGGGCAGTACTGCTGCAGCGCAGCCGTCGGCATGTTGTCCTGACGGCCGCTGGAAAACTTTTTCTGGAAGAGTGCCGTGCGGCTCAGCGGATCATGGAGCGCGCTGAACGACGGGCAGTCCAGGCGCACCTTGGAGAGAGGGGCCAGCTAGTGATTGGCTATACCGATTTCGCCATCAATGGTCGCTTACCTTCCATCCTGGCAGCTTTTCATGAGGCCTTACCTGCGGTAGATATTGACTTGATTCGCCGAGATTCTCATGAGCAGCTTGAAGATCTCGCTAGCGAGCGTCTGGACATGGGGTTTTTGACTGGGGCCGTTAACGGAAAAGAGCTGCAGCACTGCTGCGTTCATCAAACGCCATTTGTTGCGGTTTTGCCTGCTCACCATCGACTTGCCGCTTTAGACGCCGTGCCGGTTAAGGCGTTAGCTGGGGAGTCTTTTGTACTGGGTGAAATACATCAGTGGCGGCACCTGGTGCCGCAGATCCAGGCGTTATGCCTAGAGGCCGGGTTCATGCCCAGGATCGCCCGAGAGGCGCCTAACAGCGATAGTATTTTTGGCCTCGTGGCTGCAGGGATGGGGGTTACCCTTTATCCAGATTGCCATCTCAACTATGACAGACCGGGCATTGTTATACGGCCGCTATCGGATAGCGATACAAAGCTCACCACTGAAATGGCCTGGTTAAACAGCAGCACAAACCCGGCCGTATACCGTTTTGTCGAAATCACCGGGAAACTGCTGGAGCAGGTGTCGGCTTCCGAATGACTGCAGCCCCCTGGAAAACCGATGCCGGTTTGCTATAGCGCCGAGAACTTGATGTGCTCTTGCTCCAGGCGCAGGTGGCGGTCGGGTTCCAGGGTGCCAAGCAGGCGATACACGTCCTGCTCGTCGTCCGTCAGGTTGGGCAGTTCGCCGATGTACGGCGAGGGCTCCGTGCCCCAGAGATGGCTGTGGTCTTTCAACGTGGCGGCGCCCATCAGCAAGGAGCGGCTGTGGGGCAGAGTGTCGCGGAGCTGGCTGAGAATTCGCAGACCGTGGGTGTCGATATCGCCCCAGTAAAGCACCTCCTTGTCCTTGAGCCAGTGGGCGTCGGCAAGCTGGCGGCCGATGCCGTAGCCCTGGCCGAAGATCACCATCGCCGACGGCGTGGGCGGAAAGGCCAGGGCGGTGATGTCGTTTTCCACGATATACACCGTGCTGATCGGCAGGCGGAGCGCGGCGAACTGCTCAACGGGAATCTCGATATCGTCGAGTCCGGCAAGGCGGTGTGCGCTATCCAGAATGCGTAAGCGCAGGCGGGAAGGCCGACGGCGAAAGCCGTAGCGCTGTTCGAAGTGGCCCACGCCGGTAGTGCTACGGTCAATTGCCCCTTCCGGCAAGATCTGATCAAGCAGCTCGCCGAGCAGTCCGCGGTGGCTCTCGATAAACTTGGTGTGCACGCCGGGGATTTCCAGCTGGCGAATATATAGCCCTGGCCTGGGGTGCTGCGCCATCCATGCAAGCGTGGCCAGCAGGGCAGGCCACTGGGCCTGCAGCGCCAGGACTTTTAGCGGCTTGCGCCGGCACCAATGAGCAAGCACCGGAAAACGCCGGGTGATATCGGCGGCGAGCATGTGATAGCGGCGAGCGTCGTCCTGCCGGCCGATTTGGCGCAGCGCGGCATCGAGCGTGGGGATGACGACGGCCACCGGCAGCGTATTACGCCCCAGCTGGCGATGATTGACGGTGCGCCACTCCGGTACCAGATTCTGGCTGGTAGCGCATTGCCAGTGCGTGGCCCAGCGCCGGGCGTCATGGAAATGCTCCAGCAGCCCGCTCGCCGTGGGTTTTTTCAGCGCCAGGCGAAGCGGGAAGACCTCGTCCGGCTGCTCACCGGCGCGCAGCAGTTCGCCTTTTTGCCAGCGCTTTTCCAGTTGCCGGTGTATATCAGACAAGCGGGTCCAGCGGGGTTGGCTCATGAGTGGGGCCTGCCTTCTCTTGCTGCGCGCTCTTCGCGGAAAGCCTCGATGGTGAGGTTGCGCAGCAGCGACTCCCGGCCTTCGGGGTTGGCCACAAAGCTGACGTGGGAGACGTAGGGCTCAATGATGTGAATTTTTTGCAGCGGCGTGACGATCAAGAGCTGCAGATTGAGCTGGCGGAACAGCTCCAGGCCGAAGCGGGCCGATTCGTCAGAGCCACGGCCAAAGGCTTCATCGATCATGACAAAGCGGAAGCTGCGCGAGCGCACTTCTCCCCATTCCAGCCCGAACTGGTAGACCAGGCTGGCGGCGAGCACGGTATAGGCCAGCTTTTCTTTCTGCCCGCCGGATTTACCCCCGGAGTCGGTGTAGTGTTCGTACTCGCTGCCGTCCTCGCGGTAGCGCTCGGAGGCAGCAAAAGTGAACCACTGGCGCACGTCGGTTACCTTGCGGGTCCAGCGCTGGTCCAGCTCGGTCGTGCCTTCACGGCCGCGAAAGCGTTCGATAATCGCCTTGACCTGGAGAAACTTGCGCTCGTCGTATTGATCGTCTTCAACTCCCAGGGTGGTGTTTTCGGTACAGGCCTTCAGGCTTTCCTGAAACTCGCGGATGTCCACGTCGGTATTGGGCTGGGCTTCCAGCAGGATGTAGCGCCCGGGGTTGTATTCGATATCGGCCAGCGAGCGATTGATCTGGTCGATACGCTCGCGAATCAGCTGGCGTTCCTTGTGCAGCTGGCCCTGAAAGCTGGCAATCTCGTTGATGGTGTTTTCCTGCAGCAGCTCCTGGAACCGCTGCTCGAAGCGGGGCAGGTTGTCGGCTTGCAAGGCGTGCAGCATGGCGCGGTATTCGGGCATGGCGTCGAGGCTGGCGTCCACCTCCTGGGTATCCAGCGGCCAATCGTGCTGAAATCGGCTCATGGCCTTGAGGATGCGTGCCTCCAGTCGTCCTAGCTGCCCTGCTTCGTTGTCGATTTTTCGCTGCAGCCATTCGCGAAACTCCTGCTCGCGGTTGGTGCAGGACTCTACCGTCAGCTGCTGATCGCCCAGCGCCTCGGGGCGCAGTGCCTCCAGCTCCCTGAGGTCCTCGTCCTGTCCGGGCTCTTGCGCTAAAAGCGCTTGCGCCTCTGTCAGCGCCTGCTGCGCATTGCGCTGCTTGTCTTCGGTGCGGCCCAGCTTACGGTTGAGCTGGCGTTCTGCATCTTCCTGCTCGCGAATGCGCGCTTCCAGCGTCGTTAGCTGCTCGGTCAGCACTTGCAGCTGGCTGGAAGCGGACTCCAGCGCCTGCTTTTCCCGGGTCAACTCGGCGATGCGCTGCGCCGGCGTGTGCCAGTCAATCTCGCTGAAGCTTTGCATCTGCAGCAGGGCAGTGATGGCGTCGCGCTGGGCGGTCAGCTCACGGCGGCGGGTGTCAATCTCGGCCAGCTGTGTGGCCAGCGTCTCGATGGCTCTTTCCTGCTCGGCCTGGCGGTTTTCCAGGGCGGCGATTTTCTGCTCGTTACTCCAGCCGAGGACATAACGGCTGCGGTCATCCAGGCGGTGGCGGTCGTCCTTTTCATGACGGTGATGGCTGGTCTTGATTTGCCCGGAAGCGGTGAGGGCCCGGGGCTCGCGGCGGAACTGCGCCAGGTCGTCGCAGCAGGCGTAGTCGAACCGGCGGGCCAGCTCCTGTTCAAGCCAGGGGGAAAAGGCCGAATCGGGGCGGATGTCGAGCTTGTCAATCAGCGACCGGGCGTGCCGCTCGGGCGGCGCGGCAGCCTGGGGCTGACGCACCCGGAAGTAGACCAGCCGCCCGCGCAGATTGGTGGATTCGACCCAGCGGGCGACGCTGGCGTAGTGTTCGTCGGCGACCAGCAGCGACAGCGCAAAGCCGTGGAGCACGCGCTCGGCCGCGCCTTCCCAGGCGCTTTCCTGCTCGCGCACGCGAAGCAGCTCGCCGGCAAAGGGCAGATCGTCGGCGTCCAGCTCGAGGGCCTGGCACAGGGCGTCACGAATCCCCACCTGGCGCGAATGAATATTGGAGCGGCGCTGGCGCAGGGAGGACAGCTCGTTCTCCAGCGCCTCGTGCTCTTTACCGTGCGCCCGGCGCGATACCTCAAGCTCCGTGTGGCGGTTGTCCAGCTCGGCAGCTAGGTCCTGAAGCTCGTCCTTGCGCGCGTTGAGCGTGCCGAGCTGGCGGGTAAAGGTGTCCAGATCGGGCTGGCGTGTCAGGTCCAGGCCGTCGGCAAGGCGCGCGTAGTCGTCGGCTTTTTGCTGACGCCGCTGGCGTTCCTGGCCCAGTCGGTGGATGTCGGCGGCCAGCTGCTCCAGGCGGTCGCCGCCCTGCTGGGCAATGGCTTCCTTGATCTGGTCACGCTGGCCGCGCTGCTCGCTCAGGGTGTCGGCCTGCTGCTGCAGGCGGCGGCGCTGGCGCTCGTGCTCGGTTTCCAGATGGCCGAGACGCTTTTCCAGCAGCTCCTGGCGATGCCGGGCAAAATAGCTTTTTAGCGTATCCCGGCTGCTTTCCCAGCGCTGGCGCTGGCTGACGCTTTGCGCATGCCGGTCGCCGTCGGCCACCAGAGGCGTCAGCGCATCAATCTGGCGGCGGGCCTTGAGCACGGCGGCATGGGCCCGGCTCAGGTCGTCAAAATGGTGGAGCAAATCGTTAATACGTGGCTGCACATCGAAGGCTTCGAGCATGTGCTCGCGGACGAAATCGGTCAGGTTGCCCACGGACTTCATCGACACGGTCTGATGAAACAGTTCCAGCGCCTGGTTGTTTTTCAGCCCGAACAGCCGGCGGAACGTGGCTTCATAAGGCGGAAAGCTCTCGAACAGCTGAACGCCCGGGCGGGCGCGCAGCTGTTTGCGCAGCGTGGCGAGGTCGTTATTGAAGTGAGCCAGGTGCTTGCGTACGGTCAGGGCGTCTTCGGCGACCAGGTAAAAGCGGTCGGGCTGGCCGTGCTTTTCCCGGTGCCAGAAAACCTGGGCCAGAGTGACCTGCTGGTCGTAGCCTTCGTTGCCGAATACGGCAAGCAGCACGGAATAGCTGTTATGGTCGCGCAGGGCGACGGGTTTGGCCGTGTGGCCGCTGTCGCTGCGCTCGGACTTGTAATAGCCCTGAACGTAAGAACGCAGCGAGCGCTCCTTGTGCTGCGCCCCGGCGGCCTTGTTGTAGGCAACACGCTGGGTGGGCACCAGCAGAGTGGTCATGGCGTCGACCAGGGTCGATTTGCCGGAACCGATGTCGCCGGTAAGCAGGCCATTGTCGCCGTTGACCTCTACCCGCCAGACCCGGCGATCAAAAGTGCCCCAGTTGAGCACCTCGAGATATTGCAGCCGAAAGCCGGCGCGGGTATCGCTATCCACCATGTCCAGCAGCTGTTCCTGCATTAGTCCTCACCCTCCCGGTTGTCTGACGTGTCGTCCGCCGGCGTGATATGGCGCTGATAGTCTGCCAGACGCTGGTCGAATTCGTTCAGCCACTGAGCGTCCACGTAGGCCTTGATGATCCGGCGGATTTCGATTTTATCCGGCTGGTTGCGCAGGCGGCGGATAAACCCCAGCTCGGCGACCCTGTTGATGTGGCTGTCGATCCGGTCGACCAGGCGCGCTTCGTTGGAGCTTTCGGGTAGAAAGGTGCGCATCAGGCTGACCACTTCCTCCCGGTCCAGAATAACCCGGACGTCGCCGCCGGAGGTATCCGCCTCGGCCAGCTTGCGCCGCAAAAGGGCGATCAGCAGGCTGACCGGATAGGAAAGCTGGCGGCGGCTCATGAGCCGAGGAAGCGGCGCGTTACCGGTATCGTCTTCCCGGGTGGCAAGCCAGGCGTAGCCCTCCGCCTCGTCCAGCTGAAAGACAAGACCCAGCACGGCCACGTAGTCGCGGATGCGCGGCTGCAGTGCCATGATCTGCTGCCACAGGTCGGGGTCGTCATCCTGGTAGACCACTCCCTTGAGCAGCTTGATTACAGCCAGGGACAGCGCGTTATCTGAAGCAGTGTCGTAAGGTTCGGGCACGGTCATGTCAGCGGAGCCTCCACGGCAGGGCAAGGGAAGGAAAGGTGACGGCAATACCCGGCCTAGCAGGTAAAGATGACACGTTGAATACGCGCCAGGCGGCCGGTGCCGGTTTCATCCGTCCAGTGGATACTCTCCTGGCGGCTGTCGTCAAAGCTGGCATGGGCATCCTCGCTGGCGATGCTCAGATAGGTGACCAGTTCGGCAAGCCCTACCTGCAGGGGGTGACGCTCGATGACCTCGGCGAGCGTGGCCTGGGGGCGGTCGCGCAGGGTATCGCGGATATGGCCTGCAAGGCGCTGGCGATCCACGATGAGCTGATTGAACAGGGCGTCGGGCTCCACGTCCGATTCGTCCCCGGCGTCAACGTCGGATTCGATCACCGGCCTTAGCGGCGGCGAAAACAAAGGCCGCTCCATGGCCAGATGAATGCCGGCCTGGGGTGATTCCATGGTCATCAGCGTGGCTTCGGGCGGCGTCGCGCGCAGCGCAAGCGCCCGGCCTTCCAGCGACTGGATCAACTGCATGATGCGCTTGTTTTCCAGGTAGGTCTGGTCATCCAGAAAGCGCCGCAGCTGCCGGGAGAGACGGGCCACGGTGCGCTGGGTCTGCTCGCCGGCGTCCAGCCAGTCAAAGTGAATCCGCTTGAAGCGCGCATCCGGCTGAAGGCTTTGCACCGCGTCCAGCTCGAAGACGCGGGCAAGCCCTTCCGACAGCTCCTGCTGGCGCGTGGGCGACATCAGAAACTCCCAGAAGGCGCGAAAGGTCCGCCCCTGGTCGGTGTCGGCAATGGCATCCCGCTCGCCGAATATCTGCTCCAACAGCTTGCCCTTGCTGCCCTCCCAGGCGGTGATTTGCTCCCGGGCTTCGCGGTCCAGCTGGCGGAAGTTCTGTTCCACCTGACGAAAGTCCGCCAGCAGCTCCCGGGCGGTACCGCTCAGCTGCTGGAAGCGTTCGCGCTGGGCGGTGTCATCCATGATAGCGATCTCGCCGGCTTCCACCCGGGCAATCTCCCTGTCAATGGCCGCCCGGCGCGAGTGTAGGTCGTCCAGCCGGGCTTGCTGGTCGGTCTCGGTCCCGGCGATCATCTGTTGAAGCAGGTCGAACACGGTGCGCAGGCGCGACTCGGTGCCCACGAACTGGCGCTGGGTAAGGCTTTCCAGCCAGCCAAGGGCTTTTTCCGTGGCCGGGGTCAGATCGAAGTGGGCCTGGTCGCTGCCCGGCGGGTAAAACTTGCGTAGCCAGCCCTTGTCGTTGTCCGCCCAGTCATTCAGATAGTCACCGGCGCTACGGGGAAAGGCTGCCTCGCCGTGGGTTTCCCGCAGTTGAAACAGCAGGTCTTCCAGCTGCGAGCGCAGCCCGGCTTCGGCCAAAACCCGCGCATTGGGCTGGATAAAAGCCGCGTCCAGAAAGCTGATGATCAGCGGAGCGTGGTCGGCCAGCAGCAGCCGCCAGGCCGGGTGGAGGCGGCGAAGCTGGCTGAGAGAGGCGTAATCCAAGGCGCGTACCCTCAGGGTGGCAAACACCCGATAATAGGGCAGGCCGGCGTCAGGTTAAAGCAGGCGTGGCGCTTGGAGCTGCCGACTGCTTGCCAATCATGGCTTTCCCCAGCCACCATTTGCACAGCGAGGCTGAGTGGATGACCCGAAGCAATACTCCGGCGAAAACGGCTGGATAGCTCGCCCGGCCCCTGCGGTCAAAGTGGTAATATGAAGGCTCTTGCTCAACAACCTCTGGTGGAAACCATGACCTCCGATCTGAACAGCCGCTACGGCCTGAACCCGGCTCACAGCGAAGTGGTAGAGGCGGGCCAGACGATAGCCCCGTGCAGCGCCCTGGACATGGGCTGCTCCAGCGGGCGCAACGCGCTATACCTGAGCGGGCTCGGCTTCGATGTTACCGCGGTAGACAGCAACCCTGGCGCGATCAACAGCCTCCAGCAAATCGTCGATGCGGAGGGGATCACCAACGTCAAACCCAGGGTATACGACATCAACAGCGCCGCCCTTGATGCGGACTACGGCTTTATCGCCTGCACCGTCACTCTGATGTTTTTAAACCCGGCAAGCGTTCCTGCAGTGCTGGCCGACATGCAGGCACACACCCAACCCGGCGGCTATAATCTGATCGTCTGCGCCATGAATACCCAGCAGCATCCGTGCCCCATGCCGTTCCCGTTTACCCTGGAAGAAGACCAGCTGCGGGAGGCCTATAATGGCTGGGAACTGGTCAAATACAACGAGGATCTTGGCACCATGCACAACGGCGCGCAGCTGCAGTTTGCCACCATGCTCGCGCGCAAGCCGGCAAGCTCGGAGCGATTCATTCCCTAAACAATTGTCTGACGCTGAAAGTTTTCTTCTATCCACCGGGGAAGCAAGAAGCCGGATCGCCTCGCACAGGGCGGTAGCCACATGGGCTGGTTTCGCTGTGCATACCCGGTATCATGGCACCATACGCATCAGCGGAGTGTCCCAATGCCCGATATTCGCCTGCGCATCGAACTGCTCGATACCGACCCGCTGGTCTGGCGTCGTGTGGTGGTGCCCGAGCAGATCAACCTGCATCGTCTCCACGAGCTCATCCAGGATGTGATGGGCTGGGCAGACTGTCACCTCTACGAGTTCGAGTGCAACGGCCGCTACTACGGCGAGCCGGACGAGTGGAGCGATCGGCCTATTGCGCAGGCACACAATGCCAAGCTTAAGTCGCTGGCGGCTCGCGCCAGAGGCGGCGCTTTCCATTACCTCTACGACTTCGGCGACGGCTGGGAACACCGCATCGTCGTCGAGGCGACAGGCCTGGAGGAGACCAATCCTTGTCCGCGGTTGATTGACGGCGCCATGGCCTGCCCGCCGGAAGATATTGGTGGCACGATCGGCTATGCGGCCCTGAAGGCCGCGGCAGCCGGCGACAAGGATACCTTCGGCCAGGAGCTTTTGGAGGCGCTTGGCGGCGAGTTCGATCCCGAGGCGCTGGATGAGGCGGAGATCGCCTACATGCTCGAGCCCTTCCAGGCTGGGTTTCGCCGCCTGGGTGACGGGCCCCGGGAGTCACGCCCGACGCCGGCGCAGTCCCTCGATATGGAAGAATCGCTCAAGGCCCAGGGGATCCACAGTATTGAAGAACTGATGCAGGTTCTGCAGGAAGAGGTCGACAAGAGCCGCCGGCACTGAGGGCGATTGCCGAAGTGATATCCCGCCCGGTTACCGTCATAGAAACCTGAATTCAGAAAAGACAAGGAAGAATGGCAGCGAACGGGTTAACCAACGACAATCACGGCGCAGGGCGCAACGTGCATCACGCGGTGGGAGACGCTGCCTACCACCAGGCTTTTGATGTTGCTGTTACCACGGCTTCCCATCACGACGGCATCAACGCCCAGGCGCTTCGCTTCCGCAAGGATGGTTTGAGCCGGTTTGCCTGCGCGCACGATGGGCTGTGCCTGTTGGCTGTCGATCCCGACCTGCTGGTATACCTGTTCAATGACCTCCCGGCCCTTCTGCTGCACGAGCTCTTCCGCATTGAGCGCAGGTGCCCCTGCTACCTTGCCGATGCCATCCTCGGCGAGAGGCGCCTCCTGAGTATTCAGCACGTACAGGCTTTGTGCGTCGGCAGCAACGAGCCTGGTCGCGACTTCAAGCGCTGCGCGGGACTGGTCTGAGCCGTCAACGGGCACTAAAATAGACTGATACATAATGGCCTCCGAATCACCTCAAGTGGCGATAATTCATGTTCACAGCCAGCCTACCATAGCAAGAGGGAAAGGCGACCTGACCTGTATCACAAATTCGCTCAGGCGTGAGACTCCTCACGGGCAGGGAGCCGAGCGATCGTGCTGAGCACACGCTGTGCGACGAAATATCGGCAGTGAGGCCGACCTGAAAAAGAACGAACCGATGACCTTCGGGTTATGAGGTGGATGCCGGTCGCATAGCCAGCTTGATGCTATGCGGCGCAAAATGGCGCTAAGTCCCGTCATACGCGGGTTTTCGGCGATTTTAAAAATGGGATAACGTCGTTTAGCGTCATAAAGGCGACTGCTGGGATGTCACAAAATAAAAAATAAATATTACAGCAATTTTTGACCGTGAGGAGACTGGCTTCATAGCAGCAGCCTTTAATGAGAATTTTCTTGAGTGAGCTATCTCCCGTATGCCTGTTATCTATCAAGCACACGCTATGCCGGATGAGAAGATATTGCACTTATGTATTGAAGTCGCCAATATTACCTCGCTCATTGCCACATAGAAGTGATCCATGTCGTCTGCATCTACCGCCCCGGCGGCTCCGCGTTTCTTTCCTCGCCCGCTGGCCTTGCTGCTATTGGTGGGTGTGGCGACGATGTTCGCCGGCAATCACGTTGCGGCGCGGGTCACCTTTGATGCTGGCACGGGACTCTTGTTGGCGATCCTGGTGCGCGCTGCCGTCGCGGTGGTGGTACTAGGAGCTCTCGTTGTCATGCAGCGCAAAAGGCTTGTGTTGCCTGTCCGAAGTCGGCCATGGCAACTGTTGGCCGGGTTGCTGATTGCGGTACAAAGCCTGTGCCTGTATTCGGCGGTGGCACGGATTCCCGTCGTGGTAGCGCTGCTGCTGATGAATACCTTCCCGATCCAGCTGGCGGTGCTGACCTGGGCGTTGGGTGGGCCAAGGCCAGGTGGGCGAATGGCACTGATCATGGCGATTATTCTGGCGGGCCTGGTGGTAGTGCTCGAGGTGCCAACGTGGCTCGCCAATCCCGGGGCTATGGGGCCGGGCTGGCTGAGCGGTGTTGGGCTCGGATTGGGATCAGCGACGGCGTATGCCGGCGCGTTATGGATTACCGAACACCGACTCGGCGGAGTCAGCAGTACTTTGAGAAGCTTATTGACCATGGCTACAGTACTGCTAGCCATGCTGTTGGCGGGCGGGTTAGGGCTGGTTCCGGGCGGTATGGCGCTGCCCGAATCAGCCCCGGGCTGGTGGAGCCTCGCCATGCTGGCGTTACTCTACGGCGTGGCATTTTCGGTGTTGTTCATCTGTCTACCGCGTCTTGATATCGCACGCAACGCCCCAGCCATGAACGCAGAACCCGTGGCCGCGCTGGTACTGGGTTTTGTGGTGTTGGGGCAGGGGCTTTCCAGTATCCAACTTGCCGGCGGCGTCATAGTGATGGCCGGTATTGTATTGCTGGGGCTATCACGTCGGGCGTGAAGGGCAACCCAGTCGATGGATAGCGGGTGTTGCGCGCACTTCACGAGGCGTTTATTCCCCAAGCAAAAGGATCGTCCTCATCGATGATTAGGGCGTGTTGACGTTTCACATGGGCAGCCATAAAAAGCCGCAGGCCAAGGCCACCATGCTTTCGTAGTTTCGCTTGAGCTTGTCGTAACGCGTTGCGATGGCGCGATACGGCTTCAATCGAGCAAAGGCATTCTCAACCAGATGCCGATAGCGATATAAGCCTCTGTCCAGATTGGCATTTCCTTTCTTTGAGTTGCGTTTGCGTGGAATGACGGCAGCCATGCCCTTGGCTTCGATCTGTTCACGGATACGCTCGCTGTCATAGCCCTTGTCAGCCACCAATGCATCACCCGCTGGCAAATCGTCAATCAATGCCCGGGCTTCCGTGCTGTCGTGCACCTCACCCCCGGTTATTCTGAAGGTGATCGGTAGCCCATAGGCATCTACGGTCAAGTGGATCTTGCTGGTATTGCCTGCACGACTTTTGCCAATGGCTTCTGCGTCTTCCGTGGCAGCTCCGGTGCTGTCCTGGTGGGCCTTGACGTAGGAGCCATCAATGAACAGCCACTCAACATCAGGCTCCTCCACCAGAGAGCTGAAAAGCCTCATCAGCTTTCCACTCGCTGACCAGGCGTTAAAACGCTTGTAGACCGTGTTCCAGGGGCCAAACGTCTCCGGTAGGTCCCGCCACGGGCAGCCGGTGCGCATCCGATAAAGGATGCCTTCTATCGTGGTACGCAAGTCGGCCTTGTCATAAATACCTTGTTGAAGCAGGATAGGTTTCAGCTTCGACCAGTGTTCATCCGTGAGCATTTGTCGGGGCATGGCAGGCTTGCAGTTTGTTGGTGTGGGAACTTTTATTCTGCGAGCTTGCCCCTATCCTGCCAATACCCCTGCCATGAAACGTCAACAGGCCCTAGCGTCGTATCGGCACTCAGATAAGCACGTCCGCGGATGTAAGGGCGAATCGCGCCCTCTTCCTGCTCGTAATACGCATCGAACTCGCTGCCCGTTACGCTCGCTTGCTGCCAAATTTCCTCGGGCGCCAGTTTTCCGTCGTCGGCCAGGCAGGCCAGTTTAGCGCTGGTACCGGTGCCGCAGGGCGAGCGGTCGTATTGCTTTCCCGGACATAGTACGAAGTTACGACTGTCGGCGTTAGGATCATCGACGAAGAGCTCTATATGGTCGATGACGCCGCCGTCTTTACCGGTGATGTTTTGCGCTTCCAGCGCCTGTCGCACCCGCCAGGTGTAGTCGGTCAAGGCGTCGGTGTTGTCCAGGGCGATACGCTGGCCGTGATCACTGATCAGAAAGAACCAATTCCCACCCCAGGCAATATCACCGTGAATTCTTCCATGCTCAGGAATATCGAGAGGAACGTTCTGGCGATGACGATAAGCTAAAACGTTGCGAAAACTGACCTCGCCGTTGTCGTGCAGCGTCGCCTCTACCTGGCCCACGGGCGTATCAATAAGGTGTTTCCCCGGTGCGATGCGCCCCAGGTGCTTTAGTGAGGCGATCACGCCGATAGTGCCATGTCCGCACATGCCTAAATATCCGGTGTTATTGAAGAAAATAACGCCGCAGGTGGCCTCCGGTGTCACCGGCTCACAGAGCAGGGCACCTACTAATACGTCGTGCCCCCGCGGCTCTAACATGCTGGCTCTGCGCCAGTGATCGTGTTGGCGGCGTAACACGTCGAGGCGGTCTTGCATGCTGCCGTCGCCTAGTGTTGGAAACCCGCCTAGGACCAGGCGGGTCGGCTCGCCGCCAGTATGTGAGTCGATAATTCTGATGTTTTTCATCGGAGCCTCCGGTTGTTGTTATTAAGCTACTCGTTGTCTTATACCTTCGTCTCTAACGCTTGAAATAGTAGATTATATATTTTATACAATCAATACTGCTTTCAGCGATGACGGAACGATAACTATGACAACCCACTCGTCTTTACACGCTGCTCCCCCTCATTCCGCCGCCGGCCAACGCACTGATGCCGATATTGTCGTCGTTGGTGCCGGTATCGTCGGAGTTGCCTGCGCGCTTGAGCTAAGCCGCTTAGGTCGCAAAGTATTGGTGATCGATCGTGAGGCGCCGGGAATGGGTGCGTCTTTCGGGAATGCCGGGCATATGGCAACGGAGCAGGTGTTTCCGGTCGCCGATGCCTCAATGCTGTGGCGGATCCCGCGAATGCTGGTGGATTCAACGGGCCCCTTGCGGTTGGACTGGCGCTATCTGCCCAAGGCCGCGCCTTGGCTTATGCGCCTGATGTGGAATATGCGGGCCGGCCCCACACGCCAGGCGACGGCAGGTTTAAGCGCGTTGAACGAAGCCAGTCTTACCGCGTGGCAAGAGCTTCTGGGCGATATTGGTCAGACGGGGCTGCTCAAAGCCGAAGGCTCACTATTGGTACATGAGAGAGCTGATAGCTCCGACGCATTGGCCGGTATCGCCAAGCGGATGCAGGCCCAGGGCGTCCCCGTTGAGCGCTTTCCCCGGGAGCAGGTGCTAGAGCGTGCCCCCGAGCTTACCGAGGCCATCCAGGGTGCTCTATTCTTCCCTGATACCGGCCACGTCACGGATCCGTATCGTCTCGTCAGCGTTCTGGTCCGTGCTGCCGAACAGCATGGGGCGCGGTTTGTTCAGGCTGAGGTGGAAGGGGGGCGCGTTAGCGATGATGGGGTGCGCCTTGAAACCAGCACTGGCGTCATCACCGCATCGCAGGTGTTGGTCGCCTGCGGCGCCCATTCAGCCCCACTGGTTGAAGCCTTGAGTGAGGTACGTGTGCCGTTGGATACCGAACGCGGCTATCACCTGATGCTACCCAATGAATCCAACCGCTTGCCGATGGCGGTTACCTCGCTAGAACGCAGTTTCATTATGACGCCGATGGACCAGGGGCTGCGCCTGGCGGGAACCGTAGAATTTGCTGGCCTCAAGCGGCCCGCGAACATGGGGCGAGCCTGGCAGCTGGAACGTCTTGCCCAAGGGATGTTCCGTCGTCCACTGAATAGCGAGGGCGCGACACCGTGGATGGGGTTTCGGCCATCGCTGCCGGATTCCCTGCCTGTCATCGACCGAGTGGGCCCCGGAAAACGGCTCTGGTTAGCCTTCGGTCACCACCACCTCGGGCTGACGCAGGCCGCTATCACGGCGCGTTTGATCGGGAGTTTTTTGCACGAGGAGGATACGCCAAGCGTGGCAACTACCACGCCAACATCACTGCCTTCACTTGAGCCGTATCGGCTGGCTCGTTTTGCCTAAGGACTTAGCGGTAGTGGCAACAAGGATGGGTTCCCAAGCGCGCTGACGCGCGACATCAGCATCGTAACAACAACAAATGCATACGAGCGGAGCAACTCATGACTGAGACAATCGGCAAGACACGCTTACCCACTATGGGTGAGGTGATAACTATCATGGTGGGCTTTATCGCCATCATGTTCCTGTATATCAACGTTTTCGATCTGCCCATCCAGCTGGCGCTATTTTCCGCCTGGTTTCTGGTGATGGGGCTAGGGCGTGTTGACGTTTCACATGGGCAGCCATAAAAAGCCGCAGGCCAAGGCCACCATGCTTTCGTAGTTTCGCTTGAGCTTGTCGTAACGCGTTGCGATGGCGCGATACGGCTTCAATCGAGCAAAGGCATTCTCAACCAGATGCCGATAGCGATATAAGCCTCTGTCCAGATTGGCATTTCCTTTCTTTGAGTTGCGTTTGCGTGGAATGACGGCAGCCATGCCCTTGGCTTCGATCTGTTCACGGATACGCTCGCTGTCATAGCCCTTGTCAGCCACCAATGCATCACCCGCTGGCAAATCGTCAATCAATGCCCGGGCTTCCGTGCTGTCGTGCACCTCACCCCCGGTTATTCTGAAGGTGATCGGTAGCCCATAGGCATCTACGGTCAAGTGGATCTTGCTGGTATTGCCTGCACGACTTTTGCCAATGGCTTCTGCGTCTTCCGTGGCAGCTCCGGTGCTGTCCTGGTGGGCCTTGACGTAGGAGCCATCAATGAACAGCCACTCAACATCAGGCTCCTCCACCAGAGAGCTGAAAAGCCTCATCAGCTTTCCACTCGCTGACCAGGCGTTAAAACGCTTGTAGACCGTGTTCCAGGGGCCAAACGTCTCCGGTAGGTCCCGCCACGGGCAGCCGGTGCGCATCCGATAAAGGATGCCTTCTATCGTGGTACGCAAGTCGGCCTTGTCATAAATACCTTGTTGAAGCAGGATAGGTTTCAGCTTCGACCAGTGTTCATCCGTGAGCATTTGTCGGGGCATGGCAGGCTTGCAGTTTGTTGGTGTGGGAACCTTTATTCTGCGAGCTTGCCCCTATCCTGCAATACCCCTGCCATGAAACGTCAACAGGCCCTAGGGCTGAAGCTGAAAATGTCCTACGCAGCCATGCAGCAGGGGCTGATCGACGGCATCCATAACGGCATGGAGGCGGTGCTGGTGTTGACCACGGTGGGGGCTTTGATCGGCACCTGGATCGCCGGCGGTATCGTGCCCAGCATCATCTACTATGGCTTGTCGGTGATGAGCCCGCAGATATTTCTGTTCGCGGCGTTTTTCATCTGTGCCATTACCTCGCTGGCCACTGGCACCTCCTTCGGTACGGCGGGCACCGCAGGGGTGGCGATGATGGGCATCGGCCACAGCTTTGGCATCCCGTTGCCGCTGGTCGCCGGCGCGGTGATTTCCGGCGCTTATGTGGGTGACAAGATGTCGCCGCTTTCCGATACCACGGTAATGACCGCCTCGTTGTGCCGTGTCAGCCTTGTGGATCATATCCGCTCTATGCTGTGGGTCAGCGGCCCCGCCGCGATAATTGCATCGCTTCTGTTTCTGGTGGTGGGTTTTTTCTACATAGGTGACAGCGTTGATACCCAGCGGACGCAGATAGCCATGGAAGCCCTGAAGGGTCACTTCACCATCAACCTTTGGCTGCTGCTACCGGCGGTAATCGTCATCGGCCTGCTGACGCGGCGTTATCCGGCGATTCCGGTGATCACCTTCGGCGCGGTAATGGGTAGCCTGTGCGCTTGGTTGGCCCAGGATATTGCGCCCATCGATGCGCTGCGCACCGCCTATGTGGGCAATGCCATGCAGTCGGACGTGGAGTTCCTCAATACGCTGCTTAACAGGGGTGGTATGGAGTCGATGCTCGGCGTGGTCGCGCTGATTTTATTCGCCCTGGGGCTGGGCGGCCTGATGGAGCGCATCGGTGTGCTGCAAACCATCAGCAATGGCTTTTTACGCTGGGCCAATAACCCCGGGCGGCTGACTGTCTCGACCATGCTGAGTGCATTTTTCGGTAATTTCTTCGGCGGTGCGGCCTACGTTTCGGTAATTACTGGTAGCACCATCACCGAGAATAGCTACGACGAGCAGGGTGTTGACCGTCGCGTACTTTCACGCAACGTCGAAGCCGGCGGCACTATTACCACCCCCATGGTTCCCTGGACCGACGGCGGGGTCTTTATGGCAACAACCTTAGGCGTTTCGACACTCACTTATCTGCCCTTTCTCTGGTATCACATGTTGGTGATAGTCCTTACGGTAGTTTACGGCTACGCCAATATTGCTATCTGGCGAACAACCCCCACTGATGCCAATGAGTCGAATGCGGCTATGGCCACCTCGTGAGTATCTTTTCCAATGCAATATTTCACACAACAAAGGACATTTCCTATGAAGCTCAACGGCATTCTTGTTCCCATTGTTACTCCCTTTGGTGCTGATGGCAGCGTCGATTTTGATGCCTTGAAAGCGCTGGTCGCCAAATTTCTCGATGCGGGAGTGGGTGGTGTCGTTGCGTGTGGTACCACGGGTGAATACTACGCGCTGGATGAAAGCGAACGCGATGGCGTGCTGCGTACTGTACGCAACGCAGTGGGCGAGCAGGCGTTAGCGGTTGCCGGTATTAACTCACTATCGACCGGTGAAGCCGTTAAGCGTGCCAAGCAGGCTGAAGCACTCGGTTATGAGGTGTTGATGTTAGCGCCCCCCGCTTATGTACTTCCTAACCAGGATGAAATAGTCGCCCATTACGAAGAAGTGGCGGTTAACACGGCGTTGCCAATTGTTCTTTATAACTTCCCCGACCGAAGCGCGGTAAATATTGAGATTGATACTGTTGCGCGCTTGGCCAAGATGCCGAAAATTATCGGGATCAAGGAAAGTAGTGGTGACTTTAGCCGCGCTATTGCGTTGATGGAGTTAAATGATGAGAGCTTCCAGGTAGTCTGCGGCTCTGATGACCAGGC
This sequence comes from Halomonas piscis, assembly GCF_031886125.1. Lineage (NCBI taxonomy): Bacteria > Pseudomonadati > Pseudomonadota > Gammaproteobacteria > Oceanospirillales > Halomonadaceae > Halomonas > Halomonas piscis. Next base: position 2,780,055 of record NZ_CP119391.1, on the reverse strand, counting down.
AGCCGACTATCTGTTCTGGGGCGCGCGCTCCTGGATCAGCGGAGGGGCCAACGTCTTTCCCGCCGAGCAGGTGCAGATGCTCAAGGCCGCCGAGCAAGGCGACTGGGATCAAGTGCGCGCGATCATGCGCGCCATGATGCCGGCCATTCGGGATATGGAGGGTGGCGATTATAACCAGAAGGCCAAGCTGGGCTGTATGCGCCATGGAATTGACGTGGGGCAAGTGCGCTTACCGCTATGCCCCGTCAGTGATGCCGATGCCCGGTCCTTTGTAGATTCACTGAGCGCTGTCGATCATCAGTAGAATAAATGCGAGGAGTTATACCATGAATACTCAGCCATTAAGCGTCGAAGAGGTGTTTGCCCAGGCACACGAGGGCAAGCTATGGGCGGGGCACCTGATCCCCGGGCTCGACGAGAAGCGGGATGACAGTTTTGCCACCGTTGCGCCCCATAACGGTAGCGAAATCGGGCGGGTAGCCAAAGGAAATGCGAGTATCATTGACCAAGCCGTGGAAAGCGCGCGCGAGGGCTTTAATAGCGGCGTTTGGTCGAAGCTTGCCCCGGCCGAGCGTAAGGAGATCATGCAGCGATGGATCACACTCCTCGAGCAGCACGCCGAGGAGCTGGCCGCGCTGGACTGCATCGATGGCGGCAAGCCGATCACGGAATGCCGTGAGACGGATATTCCCGAGACGCTCACGACCTTGCATTGGTATGCCGAAGCCGTGGACAAGATCTATGGCAAGGTGGCACCGACCGGGGGTGACGCCGTGGGCTTGATTGTCCAGGAACCCATCGGAGTGGTGGGAAATGGGATGGACCCGTCCTTCTGTGCCAAGCTGGATATAACATCTAGCCAGCAGTGCACAGAACACTGACGGCATCGGTGAAGGAGGATCCATCCATGAAACAGATTAGCATTATAGGCATTGACCTGGCGAAACACGTTTTTCAACTGCATGCCGTGGATGCGCACGGTCACAAAGTATTCAGCAAGCAAGTCCGGCGAGAGAAGTTACGCTTGACGCTGGCCCAAATTCCGCCTTGCCACGTCGCCATGGAAGCGTGCGGCTCCGCTCATTACTGGGCGAGAGACATTGGCACGCTGGGCCATGAGGCCGAACTACTGCCACCGCAGGCGGTCAAGCCCTTCGTGCTGGGCCACAAGAACGATGCGCGCGATGCCGCGGCTATCGCCGAGGCCGCGGCGCGCCCGGCCACGCCTCGAGTGACGATCAAGACGGAAGCACAACAGTCCCTGCAAGCAGTGCACCGAGTACGCAGTCGGTTAGTGCGCGAACGCACCGCCGTCGGCAACGAGCTGCGCGGCCTGCTGGGCGAGTTTGGTCTAATCGTGTCGCAGGGGCACGCGGTGATACGCCAGGGCGTTATTCGTGAGCGGCTGGACGAGCAACGGGCACGGCTGGGGGAAGAACTCTACACCCTGCTGAACGACCTGCTCGATCAATGGCTCGAGAACGATGCCCGGATCGCGCGCTATGACAAGCGTCTGCAGCGTCTGGCCAGGGCATCAGATGACATGCAGCGGCTGATGAGTCTGCCCGGCATCGGCCCGATCAATGCGACGCTGTTGTTCAGCCATCTGGGCGATCCGGCGCGATTCCCCAACGGACGTCAGTTCAGCGCCTCGTTGGGGCTAGTGCCACGCCAGCATTCCAGCGGGGGTCGCAACCAGTTGATGGGGATCACCAAACGCGGCAATGGCGAGGTTCGAAAGCAGTTGGTGCACGGTGCCCGCGCGGCATTACGCCAGTTCCAACGTCAGGAACATCCCGACCGGCTGTCCCGTTGGGCCTGCTCGTTAGCGGCGCGTCTTGGGCAACGCAAGGCCATTGTGGCCCTGGCGAACAAGATGGCGCGGATTTGCTGGTCGCTATTGGCCCATGAACGGCGCTATCAGCCACAGGAGGCCGCTTGATGATACCGAACAAACAGGGAATATAGCTTAGCATGCGATAAGTTACCCAACCCCGAGGTTGCGCAGGCGAGATGCTTCGATGGCATAACGGGTCAGACCGGCTTTCTGTCACTCTGTAAAGTGCGCAGGCCCATCACGAGGCCGAGTGGGAGATCAGAGCAGAGAGCGCGTATTCCATCAGGGCCAGGCACGGCAAGTGCCATCAATAGGCCGGATATAAGCGTGCAGTCCTCACTCTTATGCGTTGTTGCTTCTGGCTTGCACAACAGGACGGGTCCATATAAGCACTTCCCTGGAACTTTCCGGCGCAAATGTTTGCCTGGAAAGTCGGGCCGGCGTTGGCTGTGGGTAATTCGGTTATCGTTAAGCCTGCCGAACAGACTTCCATGAGCGCGTACCGTATGGCGCAACTTGCCTACCAGGCAGGGATACCCGAGGCCGCTTTACTGGTGGTGACCGGCCATGGCGAGGATACGGGGCAGCCCCTGGGCTTGCACAGCGACGTGGATGTAGTGTCCTTTACCGGCTCTACGGAAGTCGGACGTAAGTTCCTGGAGTACTCCGCCCGCAGTAACCTCAAGGAAATTGTGCTGGAATGCGGAGGAAAGAGTCCACAGGTGGTTTTCGCCGACCTGCACGATATCGACGCTGTGGTTGATGATATGCTTAATTCTGCCTTTTGGAATATGGGCGAAAATTGCAGTTGCGGCTCCCGGCTGATTGTTGAGCACAGTATCAAAGATCAGTTACTGGAAAAATTGGTTGAGGGTCTGAAGGGCTGGAAAGTGGGAGACCCTACAGATCCACAAACTCATATCGGTCCGATGGTCGAGCAAGCTCACTTCGAGAAGGTGCGTGGTTTTATCGAGTCCGCTAAGAGGGTGTTTACAAAATCAAGCAGTAGCGGTTAGCCGCCGCGCGAGCATTCGGGCGCCTGTAAGCCAGACCCAGGCTTCCGACACGTCGATGCGTCGATCGTGATGCATGATTAGACGCCTGGAGCGCTCATTCCAGCCGTGGGTACGCTCAACCACCCAACGCTTGGGCAAGACGACAAAGCCTTTGCTGTCAGCGGTAACTGGAAATAGCTCACCCTGGTCCGGATGGCGCCAGCAACCGCCTTGCCGGTTGGCCGGGTGGCGCACGACATCGACGTTCAACTGATGGGCGTCCCGTAGCGCGGCCGCGCATTGACCCGCATACCCATTATCGACAAATAGGGTTTCGATATGCGGATATTTATCCATCGCCTGGGCGACCGGCACGGGCGCGGCATCGCGGTCCTGAACACTCGCCGCCGAGATCGTGACAGCGATTAGCAAACCCAACGTATCCACGATCAGATTGCGCTTGCGCCCTTTAACTTTCTTGCCCGCATCGAAACCGTTGGGCCCGCCCTGCGGTGAGCTTCGGGTGGATTGCGCGTCGAGCACAGCCGCACTCGGCTCGGCCGAGCGGCCTTCGCGTTCGCGCCATTGAGCGCGTAATCGATCGTGCATGACTTCGAATTTGCCGGCGGCTGCCCAGCGTCGAAACGTGCGATAGACGTTTTGCCAACGCGGAAACTCGGCGGGCAGCATCCGCCAGGCGCAACCGGTGCGCACCACGTAACAGCAGGCGTCGACCAGCGCTCGGCGGCTATAGCGCGGCGGCACACCGCGACCGCTTTCGTTATCAAACAGATCCGATACCAACGCCCACTCGGCATCGGTCAAACAGCTTGGATAACGCTGTTCGGGCCTCTGGTCTCGATGGTGGGGCTGATAGCCATATCGTGCTGGGCCCTCGTCCGCCGGCTTTGATTGCACGATCGGGGCACGCTCGCGCCGGATTCCGGCGTCTCGTAGTCCTTTGCGCACGGTGGCGCTATGAGCTGATATCCCCGTGCGCGCGTAAAACGCCGCGGTGATCTCTTCTAGCGTCGCCATGGGCGACGCCTCAACTATCTCACGTAAAACGGCTTTTTCTTCTTCGCCAATCTTTTTGGGACGACCGCCTCTCGACAAAACGCACTCCGGATGATCAACTCAAATCACATCCTTGATTGTACGTTATTTTTGTAAACACCCTCTAAGAGGGTGTTTACAAAATCAAGCAGTAGCGGTTAGCCGCCGCGCGAGCATTCGGGCGCCTGTAAGCCAGACCCAGGCTTCCGACACGTCGATGCGTCGATCGTGATGCATGATTAGACGCCTGGAGCGCTCATTCCAGCCGTGGGTACGCTCAACCACCCAACGCTTGGGCAAGACGACAAAGCCTTTGCTGTCAGCGGTAACTGGAAATAGCTCACCCTGGTCCGGATGGCGCCAGCAACCGCCTTGCCGGTTGGCCGGGTGGCGCACGACATCGACGTTCAACTGATGGGCGTCCCGTAGCGCGGCCGCGCATTGACCCGCATACCCATTATCGACAAATAGGGTTTCGATATGCGGATATTTATCCATCGCCTGGGCGACCGGCACGGGCGCGGCATCGCGGTCCTGAACACTCGCCGCCGAGATCGTGACAGCGATTAGCAAACCCAACGTATCCACGATCAGATTGCGCTTGCGCCCTTTAACTTTCTTGCCCGCATCGAAACCGTTGGGCCCGCCCTGCGGTGAGCTTCGGGTGGATTGCGCGTCGAGCACAGCCGCACTCGGCTCGGCCGAGCGGCCTTCGCGTTCGCGCCATTGAGCGCGTAATCGATCGTGCATGACTTCGAATTTGCCGGCGGCTGCCCAGCGTCGAAACGTGCGATAGACGTTTTGCCAACGCGGAAACTCGGCGGGCAGCATCCGCCAGGCGCAACCGGTGCGCACCACGTAACAGCAGGCGTCGACCAGCGCTCGGCGGCTATAGCGCGGCGGCACACCGCGACCGCTTTCGTTATCAAACAGATCCGATACCAACGCCCACTCGGCATCGGTCAAACAGCTTGGATAACGCTGTTCGGGCCTCTGGTCTCGATGGTGGGGCTGATAGCCATATCGTGCTGGGCCCTCGTCCGCCGGCTTTGATTGCACGATCGGGGCACGCTCGCGCCGGATTCCGGCGTCTCGTAGTCCTTTGCGCACGGTGGCGCTATGAGCTGATATCCCCGTGCGCGCGTAAAACGCCGCGGTGATCTCTTCTAGCGTCGCCATGGGCGACGCCTCAACTATCTCACGTAAAACGGCTTTTTCTTCTTCGCCAATCTTTTTGGGACGACCGCCTCTCGACAAAACGCACTCCGGATGATCAACTCAAATCACATCCTTGATTGTACGTTATTTTTGTAAACACCCTCTAAGGAAGAAGGTGCACAGGCAGTCGTGGGTGGGCGTACTCTAGAACATGGCAGCGGGTGGTTTGTTGAGCCAACTATCTATGATTCCGTGACCCGCGAGATGCGGCTATTCCGTGAAGAAGTGTTCGGGCCGCTGCTGGCGGTGACCACCTTCGAAACGGAAGAAGAGGCGTTGTCGTTGGCTAACGATACGCTCTATGGATTGGCTGCGTCGCTGTATACCTCTGATGTGCGTCGTGCTCAGCGTATGGCAAGTGGCATTCGCGCGGGCACAGTATCGGTAAACGGATTCTCGGAAGGGGATATAACCACGCCTTTTGGCGGCTATAAGCTCTCTGGTTTTGGCGGACGCGACAACGGGCTTGAACCCGCCTTATTCACGAAGACGCTGACTGGGCGGCGTGAAGAGGCTGGCTGGCGGCGTCGCTCATCAGGATCGGCCTCTCCGACGCGAGAGGCCGCTGAGTAATGCCCGAACATGGCTTTCTTCCCGGTTTCTTATAGCTCTTGGGAATCCATTGCGACCGTCAAAGCAGCCGTGACCGCCGGCCGCTGCAGCGGTCGCTCGATTTCAGGTCCTGAAGCCGTCTCGCCGGGCGTCAACTCAGCGCCGTCAGCTTCGGCAGCCCCTTCAGCAACGTCGGCCACCACTTATCGGCGGCGGCACCCAGATGAAGGGTGATCCGCCGGGCATGCAGCTTCAGTGTGGCGGCGACCTTAAGCACCTGCTCGCGCATCCGACTCAGGCTCCAGCCTTGCCGAGTCTGCCGCTCCAGCAGGCAACGCAGACCATGCAGGACCTGGTAAGCATAGAGGCTGAGTAGCAGGCTCACCTCGTTACGCGCCATCACGTCCTGAACCGTGGAGGCGCCACGATCCGTCGACGAGAGGTGTACGTCGAGCGCTGATTTCACCTCGCCCATGTGCGCTTCGGCGCTACCGCGCTTGCGGTACAGTGCCAGGACCTTCTCCGGCGGCCAGTCGAACTTGTTGAGGTTGGTGACCAGGAAGAAGGCATGCAACAGCAGGTCATCGGGTCGCTCTTGCACGACCAGTACCACGCGCCGTGGTTCAGGCCAGGTGCCGGCCTGGTACTCCAGGTCATGACACCATTCCCGTGGCTGCTCGGGCGGCCGACCTCGGGGCCGCTTCAGGTACGGCGCCGCCAGTGTCTGCAGCCCCGTGTGACTGCGCAGCCGGCCCAGGTACTCGATGCCGCGATCTTCCAACGCCTCCAGCGTGTCGTTGTCGGTGAACCCGGCGTCGATACGCACCCGAACCTGGGCGCCGGTGCTTTCGTTGAGCCGCTTCACCAGGTGCGGGATCCAGGTATCGGCGTTCTCGGCCGGGCCGGCGTTGCCTTCGCGTAGTAGGCCGCCCACCATGTCACCGGTTTCGGCCAGCGAGGCGACCAGCGGCGAGTAGATGCGGACCCCGTAAAGGCCATGATAGGCCGAGCCACCTTGGTGACCGTGGACCTCGATCGGCAGGCCGTCGATGTCGAGGGTCAACTGCTTGGGTCGCTCGCCGTTCTTCAGCGAGGTCAGGCGCCAGACTACCAGTCGCAGCAGGCCTTCATGCACGGCATCGATGTTGTCGTTGCGTCCAAGGCAAGTCAGCAGCCGCGACAGCGTGGCTTGAGACGGCCGGTCCTGGGCCAGTGGCGTCATTCCACGCGCATCGCTGCAGGCCAGCTGCCAGAGGGGATCACGCCGCAACGTGTCGGTATCGCTGAGGTCGATCCAGCCCATCGCGCGCTGCAGCACCAGGGTTCGCAGCTGGCTGGCCAGCGAGTGGCGGATGCGTAGCGGGTGGCGTTGATCGACCAGATTGTCTTCGAGCGCCTCGATCACACCGCTGTTGTCGAGGGCTTCACGCAGCAGCAGAGCGCCGCTGTCACTGGTGGTGCGGTGGCCGCTCAGCTCGACACGGACGGAGCCGTTGCACGAGGGCGTCCAGGTAGATAGGCTTTCACCCATAGCGGATGGCTCTCTTGGTTCAGGTTCTTGGCGGAACACATTGAATTTTCAAGAGAATACCATCCGCTATCTTCGTTTTCAGGCCGGCCTCATGAATAGGCCGGGTTGAAGCCTTCGATCAATATGTGCAGACCAAAACCATCTGGTATGTCAACTAAGCTGTTGTTGAGCTGGTCGAGCTTATGGGCGTAAGACTATAGCAGCGCCGTTTATCGACTGTGATGTCGTTGCCATGAAGAAGTGGCAACGGCATTTTTGCGCTGGTATTTGGCGATGGTATGCGGCGTCAGGTGCTTTTAGCCTTGTTCTTTTTCCACTTGGCCTTCCAGCAGCGAAACGATGCCTTCGCAGGCGTCGAGAATATGACGCCGCAGAAGATCACAAGCTGCGTCAACCTCACCCTGACGTGAAAGCTCAAGTAACGCATGGTGTTCCCTCTCAGCCTTCTCGATGGCCTGAGTATAAAGAAGCTGCATGCGAATATAGCGATCTGATTTTGTGTTGAGTTGAGTGACTAGACTCATGGCCTCAGGAAGGTTAGCCGGGCTATACAGGGCCTTATGAAACGCAAAGTTATATTCACTCCAACTATCAATTTGGCTGCCGCTGTTCAGTGCTGCATCGTACTCAAGAAGAATGGATTCTGCGTTATCCAATATTTGCGTAGTCATATGGGGAATAGCGTGCTGGAGAAGGTGCGTTTCCAGCAGTACTCGCAGATCGAAAAGCTCACGAATCATGGCCACGGAAAGTTCTGTGGTAAACGCGCCGCGATGTGCGTGAAACTCAACCAGGCCTTCCGATTCGAGAGTCAGCAGCGCCTCGCGCACGGGGATGCGGCTGACCTCATAATCTCCGGCGAGGGCATCCTGGCGTAATTGTGTGCCGCCTTTGAATTCGCCGCTGAGAATGCGATGGCGAAGGTCATCGGCGACGTATTGAGCGCGTGTCTTAAAAGGAGGCATGATGGAGTCTCTTTAGCCAAAAGATATACATTATACAATATTTTAAATGGAAGAAGTAAGCCCTTGTAATTGAATTTAAATTTAACGTGCATTGGCGGTCTCAAGTTCCAAGCGCAACACTATTGAAAGGAGCTCGGACCCTGCCGGTTGCAGCCCATCTCAAAGTACTCGAACACTTGTCGCCGTATGTGCCTCGAAGTGTGCAAGGCTGGTAAAGAAACGCTAGTGAGCCGTAACCAACAAACTTTACCTGAGTAGCCTGAAGGCCATAACTGATATCCTGCTGGCAAGCAAAATGCGTGTGGAGTGCCACACGGGGACCAGATATGTGCCACAGGCGATTTTGCGCTGACCCAACACAAAAAAGGCAGACCAGTAAGTAACTGATCTGCCTCTCGAAATATTGGTAGCGGGGACCGGATTTGAACCGATGACCTTCGGGTTATGAGCCCGACGAGCTACCAGACTGCTCCACCCCGCATCAACGTGCGGGCACAGTATAGCGGTTTTTTGTGAGAAGTCAAACATCCTTGTGTTCATCGGACACTTCGTTGCCCTGGCCGCCGGAGAGCTGGTGTATCAGGGCGTCGAAATCGTTGACGTTGGCCTCCCAGAGCCCTTGCGGCATCGGGCCAAGGGCGAGCAGGTCAGCGAGAAGGCTGCCTAGCTCGTCGGCGGTGCTGCGCTCGTGGCCTAGCCCCAGGCCCTCGTTGAGGCGCTCCACCTGGATGGCCAGGCGCAGCGGCTCGTCGCTTTGGCGCACCTGGCCGGTGGCCAGCAGCGAGAGGTGTACGCGCAGGCGAGCGAGGCTATCGCGCTGAACTTCATGAGCTCGGGCATCAAAGTGCTTCGCCCGGTGGCGGCTGGCGTTGCGCTGGCGGTGAGCCTCGGCAAAGCGCTCGAACAGCGGGGCGCCGAGCACTGGCGCGGCGTCCACTTCGCGGACGGCGTCGCCGTTCAGCGCGGCCTGGTCGGCGGCCAGGTGGGCATTGAGCAGCGGTACGCTTTGCTGCCATCGGGTAATGACGGCATCGGTTTCGAGCTGGTCAAGCCGCTCGCGCCGGGCGCGGATGATGCCGGTCAGGCGTTTTTGCATGCCGTCGCTGCGTCGGCCCCGGGGCAGGGGCTCAAGCGCTTCGGCTTCCCGTATAAACGCTTCCAGCGCCGGCGCGTCGGTGGTGTCCTGGGGCTGCCAGGCATCCATGCGGTCAAGCAGCGCCTGCATGGCGTCCAGACGCTGCTGTTGGCGTTCGGCGCGCTCGTTTCGGTGGGCGTTGCGCGCGGCGAACAGGCGATCGCAGGAGCGGCGGAAGGTCCGCCACAGGGGCTTTTCTTCGCCCTTGGGCGCGCGGCCGAGCTGGCGCCACTCCTGCTGGAGGGCCTTGGCCCGGGCAATGCGCGTATCGAGCGGCTCTGTGCCGTGCTCAAGCGCCTGGACCTGCTCGACCAGAGCGCGCTTGTGCGCGGCGATTTCCCGAGCGCGCCGGTCGATCAGCGCCTGCAGGCGGTGGCGCGCCCGGCCAAAGCGGCGTCCCACGGCTTCGGCATCCTGGCGGGGCACCGGGGAGTATTCTCGCCACTGATAGCGCGAGCGGTCGCGGATCTGGCGCAGCGCGTCGGGGTCGGCGTTGTCGGCGGGCTGTTTAAGTAGCATTTCCAGCTGTTCGCAGAGCGCTTCGCGGGCGGCCAGGTTGGCGCTGCGCTGCTGGTCGAGGCGCTCGCGCCAGGGCTTGAGGCGCTGGTGAATGCGATCCGAGGCGGCGCGGAAGCGGCGCGACATTTCCCGGGTGGCGGCGGCGTCGCCCAGAGCCTTCCACTCCTTGACCAGCTGGCGGTGGCGGCGGTCCAGCGCGGTATCGGTGAGCTCGACGTTGTATGCCAGCGTTTCAATACTGGTGCACAGCTGCTCGCGTTTGGGGCCGGCGACAAAGCCGCGCCAGTCCCGCAGCTCGGCAAGCCTGGCGCCGAGCTGTCTCAGGCGCGCCTGGAGCGATTCGCTGTCGGGGCCGCGCAGCGCCTGAATGTGGGGCTTGAGCTGCTGGTGAAGACGGTTGGCCTCGTTGAATTCGCCGCGCTCCAGGTGCTGCTCCAGGGTGCCAAGCGCCTGATCCAGGGAGTGCGGCTCGGCATCGGCTCGGGAGGCGTCCTTACGCTGCTGTGCTTGCCGCCGAGCCTGGGCAAGCAGCGGCGGCAGCGGCAGCTCCTCCGGCCACTGGCAGGCCTTGGCCTGAGCGCTAAGCGCCTGGGGATCGTCATTCTTCAGCGCATGCTCCAGCTCGGGGGTGGCGTCAAGGTAGCGCTGCCAGGCGGCGCTGTAGCGCTCGTAGCGCTTCATGGCCTGAGCGTAGCGTTGGCGAGCAGGCTCGGCGGGAGGATGAATGTCAGAGAGCGCCTGCCACTGCTGACCGGCGAGCCGGCGCTGGGCGCGAAGGCTGGCGAAGTTCTGGGCGCCGGGAGCCTGGCCCTGGCTGAGCTCGTCCAGGCTGCTTTCAAACGCGGCAAGCAGTGTCTCGCGCTCGTCGTCCGCGGACTGTTGCCGGCGCTGATGCTGCTTTCGGGCGTGCTCTTCGGCGGCCCGATCGTGAAGCGTTTTTTCGGCGCGCGTGACGGCGTGCTGGTAGCGCGCCTCGGCGTCGCTGCCCGGCGGATGGGCAAGGGTTTCCCATTCCTTCTGCAAATGGCGCAGCCGGGTCTGGTAGTGCGGCTCCCACACCGAACGAGCCAGGCTCTCCAGCTGCTCAAGCAGGACGTCGCGGCGCTGCTGCTGGTCGCGCACCCATTGAGCATCGGCCTTCAGGCGATTAAGGTGCTCGCGTGCCCGCTGGGCCACCTGGCGGTCGCGGCGAGACTCTTTCAGCAGCCGCTTGAGCCCGGCTTCGCTCGATACGCGCTGGGCTGCCCGGTGGCGCACCGTGGCCACCCGGTTGTGGCAGGCCTGATCGATCAGGTCGCGTTCGTCGTTGAGGCGGGCAAGGGCGGCCAGGCGTAAATCAAGGTTGTCCCCGTGAAAGGCGACGTCGCGAAGCAGCCGGGTATCGTCAAGCTGTTCCACCTGGCGCTGGCGCTCGGCCAGCGGGCTTTGGCCCTCGCGGCCGCACAGCCGCGCGGCGAGCGCTGCCCGCCAGGCGTCGTCGCTTTGTTCGGCAAAGGCTTGCGCCAGCCCCGGAAGGTCGTCCAGGGCGCACAGCGCCGCCAGGCGGATGTCGGCGTGGCTGTCTCGGGTCAGGGCTTCAAGCCCGCGGCGGTCGTCGGGGCGGCCGGGGTCCAGCTGTTCGAGCGCCCGGCGGCGCACGTCGGGGCTCGGGTGCTGCCAGCGAGGGGCAAACAGGCGACGTAACAGTCCTTGCATGTCTCATCCTGCATAAAAAAGGGCCGAACGTGAAAAAAACAAGCCATTGGCAGTTGGTGGTTGCAGTTGCCCACGCTGTCGCTTAGCTTTGGCGGTGGCATGGTCGGTGTTGCGGGGAAATCGCCCCACCGTCCGGCGCATGTGACGGATGCGCTACCGTTTTATCTTACCGATCCCAACATGGAGTTTCGGCCATGAGCCTCAATGTGGATGGTGCCGAAGAGGCCTTTACGTTTAAAGGCGGCATGCTGCCCATGACCGTCATGGAGCTGGGCAGTGCCGACCCGGAGCGTATCCGCCAGCAGCTGGAAAGCAAGCGTAACCAGTCGCCCGCTTTCTTTCAGCATACACCGGTCGTGCTCGGCGTGGAAAAACTGGGCGAGCCACACCTGGCACTCGAGCGCATTTGCGCGGTATGTCGGGATCACAAGCTGTTGCCGGTGGCCGTCCGCGGCGGCGCCGATCCGGTGCGCCAGTCGGCCTGGGCGCTGGGCCTTGGCTGGTTTGCTCCGGTCGAAGAGCAGCGCGCCCGGCGCCTGACCAGCGTGGAAAAAACGCCCGAAGCCGCCCCCGCCGAGACCCCGGCGGAAAAGCCCGCTGCCGCCGAGCCGCCGCCGGAAATGGCACCGGTGGTGGGCGCCAGGCTTTACCGCGGCACGGTGCGCTCCGGCCAGCAGATCAGCTCGGCGGACGGCGATCTGGTCGTGATCGGGGCGGTCAACGCCGGGGCCGAAGTACTGGCCGCCGGCAATATTCATGTGTACGGCGCCCTGCGCGGGCGCGCGCTGGCCGGTATTCACGGCGATCTGGAGGCCGGCATTTTTTGTCGCGAGCTGAAGGCAGAGCTTTTGTCCGTGGCCGGCAATTACAAGCGCCTGGAAGACATAGATCCGCAGCTTTTGGGCGCGCCTGCCGAAGTGCGCTTTCATCATCAGCAACTTGAGATCAAGCCCCTGGCATAGCGCAGCCGTTTGCCGCGCGAGCCGGGCGCAGCAGCCTGCTCGGCAGACAAAGCGTTGTCATGCCTATGCGACGGGCGTTACCTAAAGGACAGTAACCTTGGCCAAAATCATTGTAGTGACCTCAGGCAAAGGAGGGGTCGGCAAAACCACCAGCGCGGCCGCCATTTCTACCGGGCTTGCCATGCGCGGCAAGAAAACCGTGGTCATCGATTTTGACGTGGGCCTGCGCAATCTGGATTTGATCATGGGCTGCGAGCGCCGGGTCGTTTATGACCTGGTCAACGTGATTCAGGGCGAGGCAGGGCTTAATCAGGCGCTGATTCGCGACAAGCGCGTGGAGAACCTGTTTATTCTTCCGGCGTCGCAAACCCGCGACAAGGAAGCGCTGACCCGGGAAGGCATCGAAGAGGTATTTGACAAGCTCAAGGAGCAGTTCGACTACATTATCTGCGACTCCCCCGCGGGGATCGAGAGCGGCGCTCAGCTGGCCATGTACCACGCCGACGAAGCCATTGTGGTCACCAACCCCGAGGTGTCGTCGGTGCGCGACTCTGACCGCATTCTGGGGCTGCTGGCGGCAAAAACTCAGCGCGCCGAGCAGGGAGGCGATCCGGTCAAGGAGCACTTGCTGATCACTCGCTATAATCCCAATCGGGTGACCAGCGGTGACATGCTGACCCTTGACGATATTCGCGAAATTCTGGCGATCGATCTTTTGGGACTGATTCCCGAGTCCGAAGCGGTGCTGCGGGCGTCCAACCAGGGCGTGCCGGTTACCCACGATTCGTCCAGCGACGCCGGCCTGTCTTACACTGATACCGTATCGCGTCTGCTGGGTGAAGATATTCCGCTACGTTTCCATGAAGCCCAGAAGAAGGGCCTGCTAAACCGCATGTTCGGAGGAGGTCGCCGGTGAAACTGCTGGAGTTTTTAAAGCGCGAGCGAAAAAAATCGGCGCCGGTAGCAAAAGAGCGCCTGCAAATCATCGTAGCCCACCAGCGTAACCAGCGCGGCCAGCCGGATTATATGCCCAAGCTGGAGCGCGAGCTGGTCGAAGTCATTCGCCGCTACGTCGATATCGACGACGATGCCGTGCAGATATCCATGGACAGCGAGGACAGCTGCTCGGTGCTGGAGCTTAACGTGACCCTGCCCAAAACCTGAGGGGGAGACTGATCTTTCATGGCGCCATCCACTGCCGCCCCGGCCAGCTTTCTCTGGCACGACTACGAAACCTTCGGCGCCGATACGCGCCGGGACCGGCCGGCCCAGTTTGCGGCCATACGCACGGATGCCGCGCTCAACGAAATCGGTGAGCCGGTGGAGCTTTACTGCAAGCCCGCCGATGACGATCTACCGCACCCCGTGGCGTGCCTGATTACCGGCATTACACCGCAAAAGGCCCGCCGCCACGGCCTGCCGGAAGCCGAGTTCGCCGGCGAGGTGCTGGGCCACATGAGCAAGGCCGGCACCTGCGCGGTGGGCTATAACAGCCTGCGCTTTGACGACGAAATTACTCGCCAGCTGTTTTACCGCAACCTGATCGACCCCTACGCCCGTGAGTGGCAGAACGGCAATTCGCGGTGGGATTTGATCGACGTGGTGCGGGCGTTTTATGCCCTGCGCCCGGCGGGCATCGAGTGGCCGCTGCGCGACGACGGCGCGCCAAGCTTCAAGTTGGAAGAGCTGACCGCAGCCAACGGTATCGAGCACGCCGGCGCCCACGACGCTCTTGCCGACGTGCGCGCCACCATCGCCCTGGCGCGGCTTTTGCGCGAGAAAAACGCCGGCCTGTTTGACTACCTGCTGGCCCGGCGCGGCAAGCGGGCCGTGTCCCGGGAGCTGGATTTGCCCGGCGGCAAGCCGATGCTGCATATCTCGAGGCGCTACCCGGCCAGCCGCGGATGCAGCGCGCTGGTGATGCCGCTGGCCGAGCACCCCACCAACCCCAACGGCGTTATCGTTTACGACCTGAGCGTCGAGCCAGGCACCATGCTCGAGCTTTCCGCCGAGCAGGTCCGCGATCGGGTGTTTGTCAGCCAGGCGGACCTGAGCGAGGGCGAAACGCGTATTCCGCTCAAGGTGATCCACATCAACCGCTGCCCGGTGCTGTTTCCGGCAAGCTTTTTGAAGGATATCGACGGGCCGCACAAGGGCGAGTACGGCGATATCGTCGCGCGGCTGGGGATCGACCTGCCCGTCTGCCGCCGTCACTGGAAGACGCTGCACGAGACCCCGGGCGTTGCCGCCAAGGCGGCCGAAGTGTTTAACACGCCCTATGCCGAGGACGTGAAGGATCCGGATTTGATGCTGTATTCCGGGGGCTTTTTTTCCAGGTCCGACCGCGAGCAAATGGAGCGCGTGCGCCAAACCCCGGCCTGGGACCTGGTCGGCCAGCGCTTTGCCTTTCAGGACTCGCGGCTGGAAGAGATGGTGTTTCGCTATCGGGCGCGCAGCTATCCGGAAACCCTGGAAGGCGAGGAGCTCGCCCAGTGGGAAGCCTTCCGCTGGGAGCGCTTGAACGACCCGGCGCTTGCCGGCTTTACCCTCAGGGACTTCGCCCGGGAAATCGAGCAGTACAACCAGCAGCCGCTGGATGACCGTTCGCGCCGGATACTCGAAGAGCTGGTGATGTTTGTCGAGGCCATGCTCCCCGCCCAGGCGTTCGAGGGGTAGGCAAGCCCGGGCAGCCTCGGTGGGGAGGTCGTCACGCGGCGCAGCTGGCTGAGCTTGAAAAAGGTGAGCCGTAAGAGGCCGGCTTTGTCGGGTGGCTGTATCCCCACCGAACCCGGCAGGCCTGCGGCCTGCTCTTTCGCACGCCTGTGCGGGGGAGTACAGTGTTGGCACCCACGAAGAGACGATTTTCCATGAACGAACACCTTGATGCGCTAAGCCCCGCGCCGGTTTGGCGCCACTTTCGTACCCTTTGCAACACCCCGCGTCCCTCCGGCCACGAGGCCGAGCTGGTGGCCAAACTGGAAGCCTGGGCCGACGGGCTGGGGCTGGCCCACGACCGCGACGCTTTCGGCAACCTGCGGATCAAAAAGCCCGCCGCCAAAGGCTGCGAAGACGCCCCGGGCGTGATTCTTCAGGGCCATCTGGACATGGTCGCCCAGGCCAACGCCGAGAGCCCCCACGACTTCACCCGGGACTCCATCAGCACCTATGTGCACGACGGCTGGCTGCACGCCGAGGGCACCACCCTGGGCGCGGACAACGGCCTGGGCGTGGCCGCCGCTCTTGCGCTGCTGGAAAGCACGGAGGTGGCTCACGGGCCGCTCGAGGCGCTTTTTACCCTGGAGGAGGAAACCTCCATGGGCGGAGCGCTCAGCCTCGACGAGGGTTGGCTTGAGGGCAGCCTGCTGTTGAACCTGGACAGCGAAGCCCGGGGCGAAGCCTATATCGGCTGCGCCGGCGGCAGCGACGCGGTGGTGGACGCGCGGCTGCCGCAAACGCCGGTGGAGGCCCACGAGCGCTGCCTGGATATCGCTGTGACCGGTCTGGCGGGCGGCCATTCGGGGCTGGATATCCACCGGCCGCTGGGCAACGCCAACCGGCTGCTGGCGCGGGTGCTGCGCCTGCTGGAGTTTGCCGACGCGCGGCTGGTGAGCTACCAGGGCGGCACCCTGCGCAACGCCATTCCCCGGGAGGCGTTTGCCCGGGTGGCGCTGCCGGCAGACGAGATCGACGCGGTGACGGCCAAGGTGCAAACCCTCGAGGCGACGCTGCGCGGCGAACTTGCCCCGGCCGACAGCGACTTTGCCCTGAGCGTGAAGCCCGTGGCCGCCGCCGACGCGCCCGACGAGGCGCTCAACCTGGATGCCAGCGCCATGCTGGTAGCGGCGCTCCACGCCGCGCCCTGCGGCGTGGAGCGTATGAGCGCCGAGGTCAAGGGCGTAGTGGACACCTCCAACAACCTGGGGGTTGTCCAGCTGGAAGACGGCCGGGCTCACCTCTGCGCGCTGGTGCGCTCGCTCCACGACAGCGCCGTCACCGCGATGGTCGACCGCTTTCGCGCGCTGTTCGGGCTGATCGGTGCCCGGGTCAAGGCCGAGCACGGCTATCCGGGCTGGGTGCCCAACGCTCAAAGCCCGCTGCTGGCCACGTTCATCGACTGCCATCAGGCCAGACTTGGCCGCGAGCCGGCGGTGAAGGTCATTCACGCCGGGCTCGAGTGCGGCATTCTGGGCAGCAAGTATCCGGCGCTGGATATGATCTCGTTTGGCCCGACAATCCTCGGCGCCCACTCGCCGGACGAGCGCGTGGATATCGACTCGGTCGAGGAGTTCTGGACGCTGCTCAAGGCGCTTGTGGAAACGCTGGGGCGGCAGGCCGCTGAGTGACTGCGACGGGCAGTTGGTTGCCATTACCGGGTTTTGCAGGAGGCCAGCCTTGCCAGACGATTGCAGTGGCGGTCACCCGGTTGTGTAGGAGGCCGGCTTTGCCGGGCGATGCAGGCCGCAGGCCTGCCGGATTCGGCGGGGTGCGGTCGCGCGGCAAAGCCGCCCTCCTGCGGTAAGGCACACAGAAACGGCGCCCAAGGAGGCGCCGTTTTTGTGTGGAAGCGATAGGGGCGAGGCAAGGGAGCGCCTTGCGCTCAGGGGCGGGACTGCCACAGCCGGACGATACTCTCGCAGCGGTCGGTCAACAGCTCCGCGGTGCGCGCCACGGCGTCTTCCAGGGTGATGGGGCCGTCAGCCAGGGCAAAGGCGGCGGTCACGCCTTCGTCGTGGCAGGCCCGCCAGCCGTCGCCCAGACTGCCGGCGAGCACCACCACGGGCTTGCCCGCGGCCTTGCCCGCCCGGGAGACGCCGATGGGCGTCTTGCCCGAGAGGCTCTGGCCGTCGAGCTTGCCTTCGCCGGTGATGACCAGGTCGGCCTGTTTCAGCCGCTCGGCCATGCCCGCCTGCTCCATGATCATGTCGATACCGGGCTTGAGCGTCGCGCCCATGAAAGCCCGAGCGGCAAAGCCCATGCCCCCGGCGGCGCCGGCGCCTTCCAGGTGGCGATCGTCCTGGCTAAGCGCCTCGGCGCTGACGTCGGCAAAGTGGCCAAGGGCGGTGTCCAGCTCTTTTACCGCCTCGGGGCTCGCGCCCTTTTGCGGGCCGAACACGGCGCTGGCGCCGCGCTCACCGAGAAGCGGGTTGTCCACGTCCACGGCGGCTTCTACCTGAAGTGCGGCCAGGCGCGGGTCGAGCCCGGAAAGGTCCAGGGTGTCGAGCTCGGCCAGCGCCGCGCCGCCCGGGGCCAGCGCCTTGCCGTCGGCGTCCAGCAGGCGCGCGCCGAGCGCGGCGAGCATGCCGGCACCGGCGTCGTTGGTGGCGCTGCCGCCGAGCAGCAGCAGGGCTTTCTTTGCGCCGGCGTCCAGGGCGGCGCCAAACAGCTCGCCCACGCCGTAGGTGGTGGTGGTGCGGGCGTCGCGCTCGGCGGGCTTGAGCTGCTGCAGGCCGCTGGCTTCGGCAAGCTCGATAAAGGCCGTGCGTTCGGCCCCTAGCCAGCCCCAGGTCGCGGTAGCCGGACGGCCCAGGGCGTCCTGTACGCCGACGCTGCGACGCTCGGCGCCGGTGGCCATGATCAGCGCTTCCAGGCTGCCTTCGCCGCCGTCGGCCAGCGGGCAGGTCTCGGTGCGGGCCTCGGGCAGGGCGCGCTTGATGCCGCGGGCCATGGCATCGGCCGCGTCCTGGGCGCCCAGGGCGTCCTTGAAACTGTCGGGGCAGAGCAAAACGTGCATCGTGCCAACTCCTTAGGGGTCATCGGTGGTGATTGTTATACGAAAGGCCAAGACGAATGACAGTGTTGCAGCATAGCAGGCAAGCGCGGCGAGAGAACCCCTTGGCGTCGATGCCGCGCCGCCAAAAAGACGGCGGCGGCTACTTTTACATTTTGGCGTCCATTATTTTGTCCATAGAGGCGGCAAACGCTGTTAGGCTGACTATACGCCAAGGCGTTAGCCTTGTGCGTTGACGGTAAAGACACCCGACGTATTATGAAAAAGTACGCTGAACAAGTGTCATGAACAGGCCCCGCAAGGTGGATCAAGGAGATAACGATGAAAGCGATGACAACGCGTAACACCGCACTCAAGGCGATCGCCGCAAGCTTTGCCGCGCTGCTGATGGCCGGCATGCTCAGCGGCTGCAACACCATGGCCGGCATGGGGCAGGACGTGGAAGAGGGCGGCGAAGCCGTGCAGGACGCCGCCCACAGCTAGGTGTGTAAACCCACCAGGTTGTTCACGGAAAGCCCCAACCGGCTAACCGGAGGGTGATAGTTCAGGCTGGCATGTGGCCGGTGCCAGTTGTACTGGTGAAGCCAGGCGGAAAGGTGTTTGCCTCGCTCCTCCGAGCTCTCATAAGACTGGGCATAGGCCCACTCGCGCAGAGCGGTTTGAATGAACCGTTCTGCCTTGCCATTGGTGCGGGGCGTATAGGGGCGAGTGCGCTTGTGCTTCAGCCCCACCCGCCGGCACAGGCGGTGAAACGCCCGGGACCGGTAGCAGGCGCCATTGTCGGTGAGCACCCGCGTGAAGCGAGTCCCCAAGTCTCGATAATACCGTATGGCCTCCAATAGCGCATAACAGGCGCTCCAGCCGGTTTCATCCGGGTAGCGAGTGCCGAAGGCCACCCGCGAGTGATCGTCGATGGCGATATGGACATACTCCCACCCTGCGCCGCGCGTGGCCTGTTGGCGATCGCCGGTGACCCGATGCCCCGGGCGCGCGAAGCGACCGAGCTTCTTGATATCCAGATGCAGGAGATCCCCGGGTGCGTCGTGCTCATAGCGATTGCTGGGCCTTGGCGGTGTCAGAGCCGCCAAGCGATTCAGCCCCTTGCGCTTGAGAATGCGCGCTACCGTGCTCTGGCCAACCCCCTGCGCCTGGGCAATCTGGCAATAGGTCTGGCGTCGCTGACGACGCTCGACGATCTGCTCCACCGTCGTTGCGTCGGTCGCCCAGGGACTTCGGGCAGGGCGTGACCGACGGTCCTGGAGGCCCTCGAGTCCCTCCTCACGGAAACGACGCACCCATTTGTAGGCCGTTCTCACACTGACGCCCTGGGCTTGCGCGACCTCTCTGGGCCGCAACCCTTCATCGATGACGCGAGCGACCAGCAGGGCTCGACCGTGCGGAGTGAGTCGGGCATTCTTATGGGTGTTCATCCGGGCCTCCTGGAGAGATTGGTTGGTTTGCATCTCCAGTCTTCCGGGTTGGCTCCGGATGAACAACCTACCGAGAGATCACAGCTAGGCGGCCTTTGGCCGCCGGGCCTGCGACTGGCAGGAAAGCGGGCAGGTGCTAGGGTGTGTTAACAATCATTAGTTTCGTTTAAACTGATTTAGTATTCATAGATTTTGGTGGGCCATGAGTCGGTTGAAGTTACGCGATGATCAGTGGGAGCGAATCGAGCACCTGCTCCCCGGCAAAGCCTCAGACTGTGGGGTAACTGCCAAGGACAATCGCCTGTTCGTGGAAGCCGTGCTCTGGATCGCTCGGACCGGCGCCCCGTGGCGTGATCTTCCCGAATCTTTTGGGCGCTGGCACACCGTCTACATGCGGTATAACCGTTGGTCACGAAAGGGCGTTTGGCAGCGTATTTTTGACACAGTAGCCGACGATCCCGATCTAGAGCAGCTAATGATCGACGGTAGCATCGTCAGGGTGCACCAGCATGGAGCGTCAAAAAAAACACGCAAGACGTCGAAGCCATGGGCAAATCTCGAGGCGGATTGAGCACCAAAATTCATGCCGCAGTCGATGCGTTAGGTAACCCAGTACGATTGGTTCTCACACCGGGCCAGGCGTCGGAGTATGGTGCTGCTCCCGCTCTACTGGAAGGTTTTTCCCCGCAAGCAGTGCTGGGCGACAAGGGGTATGACTCCACTGCTCTGCGGGACATGATTCAGGCCGCAGGTGCCGAGCCGGTGATTCCTCCGAAAAAGAATCGTTTGGCGCGCATTGAAGTAGACTGGCACTGTTACCAAGATCGCAATCTGGTGGAGAGGTTCTTTCAGAAAATCAAGAAGTTCCGGCGGTTATCTACACGCTATGAGCGACTGGCAAGAAACTACCAGTCACTCCTCTGCCTCGTGTCAGCCGCCATATGGCTGGCCTAATTGTTAACGCCCCCTAGTACTACAGTCGTAACTGAATAAGCTACAATGCATGTGGTTGATATGGAAGCGATCACAGGGTGAAGGATGCAAGAACTGGATCTCTCTGTCTCAGCATTGTTGGATGACCTGGCAGATCGGTTAGGCCCGCTCTTTCCGCGTTCGGAAACGCGCGATCGCGCACTACGCTACCTCCAGGGTCTGCTTAGTCAGTGCGAACGTAAGAATAGCTGGCATCTTGCCGAGTGGCTCGGGGATGCCACCCCAGATGGGGTGCAGTACCTGTTGGATCGTGCCCGCTGGGATGCGGACGCAGCACGCGATATTCTCCGCCAATGGGTCATCGATACGCTGGGCTCGCCTGAGGGTGTCCTGGTCCTGGACGAGACCGGCTTTATCAAGAAAGGCCAGCACTCGGCCGGCGTGCAACGCCAGTACAGTGGCACCGCCGGCCGTATCGAAAATAGTCAGATCGGGGTCTTTCTTCTCTACGCTAGCCCGGCAGGGCATGCCTTCCTGGATCGCGCCCTGTACTTGCCCAAATCCTGGACACAGGACCGCGAGCGTTGTCGGCGTGCGGGCATCCCTGATGACGTCGAATTTGCCAGCAAACCCGAGCTCGCTCGCCGGATGCTGGAGCGCGCGATGGATCAGGACATACCGGCCGCCTGGGTGACGGGGGATAGCGTCTATGGCGGTAACCGCAGCCTGCGTCTGTGGCTGGAGGATCGCTCACAACCCTTTGTTTTAGAAGTGGCTTGCAACGAACCCTTGTGGTGGAAGAGTTTCCAGTACACGCGAGCCGACGAGATCGCGGCGGCACTGCCGGATGACGCATGGCAGACCCTATCCGCTGGCTCAGGCAGCAAGGGCGAACGCAGGTACGACTGGGCGTTGACGCCGCTGACAAGGCTGCAGCCTACGGAAGAGGCACGCCGCTGGGGCCATTATCTTCTGATCCGACGCAGCCTCTCGACACCGGATGAGTTGGCCTATTATGTGGTCCACGCGCCCAGGGACTGGGTATCGATAGAGACGCTGGTTCGAGTCGCGGGTCAGCGCTGGAAAATCGAGCAGGGTTTTCAGACGGCCAAGGGGGAATGCGGTCTGGATGAGTATGAGGTGAGGCGCTGGGCCAGTTGGCATCGCCACATTACTTTGTCGCTGCTCGCCCACGCCTTGCTGGTGGCGATACGGCAAGCGAGTCACCAGCAAAAAAAACTCGTACCGACAGGATTCAGTTGACACTCTCCGAGCTCAGGCGACTAATCGGGAGATGTCTATGGCAAGGACAACAGGCCCTGTCCCATGTGCTTCATTGGTCGGACTGGCGACGAAAGCACCAGTACCGGGCTTGGCAATGCCACTGTCGGCAGCAGCAAGCCCGGATGGCAATGCATGAACGATCACGGCTGTAGTTACGACTGTAGTACTAGGCAAAAACCACGGTTTTGTTGTCGTGCACGATGACCCGGTCTTCCAGGTGCCAGCGCAGGCCTCTGGCCAGCACGTTCTTTTCCACGTCGCGGCCAAAGCGCACCAGATCCCGGGGCGTGTGGCAGTGGCTGACGCGATGAACGCCCTGCTCGATGATCGGGCCGGCATCAAGCTCCTGGGTCACGTAGTGGCAGGTCGCGCCGATCAGCTTCACCCCGCGCTCGTAGGCCTGATGATACGGCTTGGCGCCGGCAAAGGACGGCAAAAAGCTGTGATGGATGTTGATCACGCGTCCGGCATAGCGGGCGCAAAGCTCCGGCGGCAGAATCTGCATGTAGCGGGCGAGCACGATGCAGTCGGCGCGCATGTCGTCGATCAGGCGTTCGACCTCGGCGAAGGCCGGGGCCTTGTGGTGCGCCTCGACCGGGACGTGGTGGAAGGGGATGCCGTGCCATTCGGCGAGCGGGCGCATGTTGGTGTGATTGGACACGACGCCGACGATATCGCAGTCCAGCTCGTCATTACGCCAGCGATGCAGCAGATCCGTCAGGCAGTGGTCCTCCCTGCTGACCAGAATTACCACGCGCGGCTTATCTTGCGAGTCGGTCATGGCCCAGTCCATGTCGAACGCCTCGGCGATGGGCGTAAAGGCGTCGCTGAACTCGCGATAGGTAATGCCGACGGTGTCGGCGCGCACCTCGTAGCGCATGAAAAACCGGCCGGTTTCAAGGTCGGAGTGCTGGCTGGCTTCGGTGATGGAGCCGCCCTGAGCGGCGATAAAGCTGGACACCCGGGAGACAATGCCGACCCGGTCGGGGCAGGAGACGATCAAGCGGTAAGAGTGGGACATGCAAAGCCGTTACGGTAGCTGACGAAAGGTGGAGGAGGATAAAGGCCGGTAGAGGCCACCAGCCAACACCGCAGGATAGCATATCCAGAGCCGCCCGCCCGCGGGGCAGCGGCGCTACTGGTAGCGGTCTTTCCACGCCTGGCGGCTGATCTGCTCCTTGAGCATTTCCAGCGCGTCCACCAGCACCGCTTCGGTGACCTCGGCGCTGCCTTCGTCCACTTTCAGCCAGGCGTCAAAGCCGCTTTCGGCGGTATCGCTGACCAGCGTGCGAAAGCGAGGGGTATGGATGCCCCGGGCCAGCTCGTCGACCAGCCGGTGTGCCACGCCGGCAAGCGAGGCTTCCAGGCTGCCGGAAACCGCGCTGCCCATGGGCAGGCGCTCCAGCCGGCGGATTTCCGGGCTTTCCCGCAGGGTGTGGTTGACCATTTCGCTGATGTAGCGCATTACCTCTTCGCGGTTGCCGTCGTAGGCGCGCCCGGCGCTGGCCTCGATGCGCTGGGTGATCTCGCGAATGAGCTGCTCCTTGCGCGGGGCGACGACGCGGTTGACAAGCCCGTCGGCCAGGGCGCTGTCGGCCCTGACCTGCTCCTGGATATTGCTCAGCAGGCGCACGGCAATGCGGTCGGAAAGTTCTTCGAGCAGAATGTCGTAATACTTGGCGACGAAGCGGTAGACCTCCCAGCGCTCGATGTGAATAAGCCTCAAACGGTTCAGGCGGTGCAAGAGCGAGATGACGCGCAGCGCCCGCAGCAGACGAAAGCCGCTGAGCGGAATACAGCCGAGCACGTCGTACCAGCGCACAAAGGGGTAGAAAAACCAGCGGTGGTAGCGCCGCTCGGCAATGGCCATCGCCCAGCCGAGCAGCACGTCAGCCACGAACAGCGAAACAAAGGCCAGGTCGATCTGGAAAAAGCGCTGGTGAATGACGCGGTCATACCAGGCGTGGACGTTGGGGGCGACGGCTTCAAGCCCTTCGCTCAGCGGCTCGATCAGATACAGGGAATCCACCAGCAAAAGCGTCAGGTTGGCGACCACGGCGGCGATGATCAGCACGTCCCAGCCCAGATAGGCAAGCTCGGCGGTACGCGAGCGCGAACCGCTTGGGGAAAACGACGGTTTAGCAGACATGGGGGCTCCTCCGGGTGGCATCAGCTGTCCGCCTGATGCTCCTGCTGGGCGCGCTTTTCGGCCTGTTCGGCTTCCTTGCGCAGCTTTTTACGCAGGGCGGCCTTCTCGAAGCGCAGGCGCTGCAGCGGCGTTTCCAGTTCCAGCGGCGGCACTCTGGCCGGTTTGCCGTCGTCGTCCACGGCCACCATGGACAGATAGCAGCTGTTGGTGTGACGAATGACCTGGCGGCGGATATCCTCGGCGACCACCTTGATGCCCACCTCCATGGACGAACGGCCGACGTGGTTGACGCAGGCCAGAAACGTGACCAGCTCGCCGACGTGAATGGGCTGCTTGAACAGTACCTGGTCCACGGAGAGGGTGACCACGTAGTGCCCGGAATAGCGGCTGGCGCAGGCGTAGGCGACCTCGTCGAGGCGCTTGAGAATAGCGCCGCCGTGTACCTTGCCGCTGAAGTTGGCCATGTCCGGAGTCATCAGTACGGTCATGGAGAGTTCGTGCTGGCCGCTCAGCATCTCTTGATAGGCGTCCGTGTTCTGGGTCATGGCGTTCCTTTATGGACTTGGGTAGGGCAAAGGCTGTTTACCATAGAGCAACGCTGCCCCGGCGTATAGCGCAACCCTTAGCGGCGCGTGCGCCAGCGGTGCTGTCGGTAATGCTGATAGTAGCCGATCAGCGTGGCCGAGCGCACCAGGGTAAACGCCATGAACGCCAGCCACAGCCCGTGGTTGCCCAGCGGCCGGGAAAGCCACCATACCGGCAGGTAGACCGCCAGGCCGATGAAGATGCTGTTGCGCATTTCGCGCACCGCCGTGGTGCCGATGAAGACGCCGTCGAACAGATAGCTCCACACCGCGATCAGCGGCATGGCCACCATCCACGGCAGGTAGCTCGCGGCGGTGGCGCGCACCTCGGGCAGGCCGGTGAGCAGCGCGATCAGAGCGTTGCCGAAAAGCGCAAAGCCAAGCGCCGCGGCCAGTGCGGTATACAGTGACAGCCGTGCGGTGGCGCCCACGGTGGCGGCGAATTCCGACCAGTCCCGGCGGCCGACGGCGCGCCCGACCAGCGACTCCGCGGCGTGGGCGAAGCCGTCCAGGGCGTAGCTTGTCAGCATGATGAACTGCAGCAGCACGGCGTTGGCGGCGAGCACCGTGTCGCCCTGGCGGGCGCCCTGAGCGGTAAAGAACGCCATGGCGAACAGCAGCCCCAGGGTGCGCACAAACAGATTCGCGTTGACGCTGAACAGCGCCCTGTAGGCGCCGAGGGCGAGCAGCTGCCGGCGTAAAAACTGCCCCGGCAGGCGACCCAGCTGGCGCAGCACCAGATAGCCGCCGAAGGCAAAGGCCGAGTAGTCGGCGAGCACGCTGGCCCAGGCCACGCCGTTGCTGCTCATGCCCAGCCCCATGACGAACCACAGATCGAAGACGATATTGACCACGTTGGTCAGCAGCAGAATCCACAGCGTCACCCGCGAGTTCTGCTGGCCGAGAAACCAGCCCAGAATGGCGTAGTTGGCGAGCACCGCCGGCGCCGACAGCAGGCGGATGTCGGCGTAGGCCTGGGCCAGCGGCGTGGCGCTGGGGCTTGAGTCCAAAAGCCACAGGCCGAAGCTCACCAGCGGCGAGCCCAGCAGCACCAGCAGCCCGCCGATCACCGCTGCCATGATCAGCGCCTGGCCCAGCAGGTTTCTGACCGCCTGGCCGTCGTCGCGGCCCACGGCCTGGGCGGTAAGCCCGGTGGTGCCCATGCGCAGAAAGCCAAAGCCCCAGTACAAAAAGCTGAACAGCGTCGCCCCCAGGGTGACCGCCGCCAGGTAACTTGAGTCCGGCAGGTGGCCGACCACGGCGGTATCCACCAGCCCCAGAAGCGGCACGGTGACGTTGGAAAGAATAATCGGCCACGCCAGCGCCCAGATGCGCCGGCGGGCGGGAGCGGATTGCGGGGCAGAGGTGGCGGTCACGATGGCTCCGTCCATGAACAGGGCCGGTAGCATGAGGATGGCCGCCGACAAATGCAACGGCCCCGCCAGAGCGGGGCCGGAACGGCGAGCGATGCGGTCACGCTGGCGCTTAGAAACGGTAGCCGAGGCTTGCCGAGATCAGGTCGGTCTCGAAGTCTTCGCCGCCTTCGCTGATGTCGTAGCGCTCGAACTCCGCGCGCATGACGATCTGGTCGACCACGTACTCAAGGCCCGCGCCGTAGAAGGGGTCGGTGCCGTCTTCACTTTCTTTAGCGGTGAGCGTGGAGCTTCTTTCCCCATCCCAGGCGATCATGCCCAGCTTGCCGTAAACGCCGAAGCCGCCTTCGATGGGCAGTTTGCCCACCAGCGCGGCGGTAAAGCCGTCAGCTTTCATAGTACCATTAGCGTATCTGGAACTGGCGGTAAACTCGCCGAAGTCGACGTAGCCGGCCTCGACGGCAAAGTGGGGGTTGAACTGGTAGCCGGCAAACAGCTTGTAGGCGGTATCGCTGTCGTCGGTGCTGGCGCCCCAGCGATCGAGGTCATTGAGGATGTCGTTGTCCATCTTGGCGTGGCCGATGCCGGCGCCCAGGTAGGGGCCTTCGTCGGGATTGTAGACGTGGCTCTGGGCTGCGGCGGTGGTGGCCATCAGGGCGGTGACGGCGGCGGCGAGCAGTCGCTTCATGGGGCGCTCCTTGGCAAGGGAATGTCTTCCGGGGTCGTGGTATGAAGTATGGCTAGGAAAAGGCCAGCGCCGAGGTCGGCGCGGCAGCCGCCGCGAAGTATAGCCGGTATCAAGAAGCGTGAAAACGTGAACTAATGAAACAAAAGGTTGCGGTTTGCTCGTGTCGCCGTCGGGAAATCCGCGCGCCGGCCTTTCAGGTTTGGCGTAACCCGGTACCATTGGCTTGAGTATCACCACCTGCGGGAGCAAGGGACATGACAACAAGCTATAGGCGTATTCTGCAGACTCTGGGGCTGGCGCTGATCGTGGCGCTTGCCGCGGGCCAGCCGGCCGTGGCGTTCGACGAGCCCCAGCACGAGGTTCGCTCCAGCCCCAGCGGGGCGGCGATGACGCTTGACGCCCTGGTAGCGCGCCCGCTGCTCGCCGTGGCGACGGTGGGGGGTACGGCGGTATTTCTGGTGTCGCTGCCGTTCACCGCGCTGGGCGGCGGCGTGGACGAAGCCGCCGAGACGCTGGTCAAGACGCCCGCCGAGGCCACTTTCCGCCGCTGTCTGGGGTGCAAGACCAGCCGCCGGGCGAACGAGCGCTAGGGTGCCGTCAGCCGTGGTAGCGTTTTGACAGCGCCTCGGTCACCCGGGGGTGCACCAGCGGCGAGACGTCGCCGCCGAGCCGGGCGATTTCGCGCACGATGGTGGAGGAGATATAGGAGTTCTCCACCGCCGGGGTAAGAAACACGCTTTCGAGCTCGGGGTTCTGGGCGCGGTTCATGTTGGCCAGCTGCAGCTCGTACTCGAAGTCCGAGACGGCGCGCAGCCCGCGCAGGATCACCGTGGCGTTCTGCTCGTGCATCATCTGCGTGAGCAGGCCGGAAAAGCCGATCACCGAGACGTTGGCGAGCGACGCGCAGGCCTCCCGCACCAGGGCGATGCGGGCCTCGAGGCCGAACGCCGGGTCCTTGCCGGAGCTGGCGGCCACGGCGACTACCACGCGGTCGAAAAGCCGCGCACCGCGCTCGATGATGTCGAAGTGGCCGTGGGTGATGGGGTCGAACGTGCCGGGGTATACCGCGGTGGTCATCAGGACTCCTCGCTGTCTTCCTCGTCGAGCCGGCCGTAGGGGTTATGGGGCCGCAGCGATACCGGCCGGGCATAGCCGGGGATGTCGATGCGGTCGGCATGGATGCCAAGCTCCGGACCTTCGAGCACCGCTTCGCCAAACTGATAGCGCGGCTGGTAGTGGCCCAGATCCGCCTGCTCCAGGTAGGCGGCGGCGGCTTCGCGCACGCCTTCCCGGCGCGCTTTCCAGGCGCTCAAGGCTTCTGCACCGTGGCGCTTTTCCAGCAGCTTTTCGGTCACTCGGGGGGAGAGCACCACCCCGGTGGCGTTGTTGCCGCCAAAGCCCTTGGCGTTGAGAAAGCTGGCGTCGGCGTCAAGCGCCCGAGGCTTTCGGGAGAAGCGCAGCCGCTCGGCGTAGACGTCGTCGGCCACGGCGTCCAGGGTGGGAATGCCGGGGATCATGCCGTAGGCAAAGCTGCCCAGGGCGCTGGTCAGCTGGTCGCCGGCGGCAGAGCCCTGGGAATGGCCGACAAACGCCTTGATCGCCGCTACCGGCCAGTCGGTGATGCCGTGGGCCCGGGCGACTTCGTCGAACACGTGGGACTCGGTGGTGCGGTTTTTCGGCGTGCCGGTGCCGTGGGCGTGGAGGAAGCTGCGCTCTCTGAGCGCCCTTGCGCCGAGCATGTCGCGCACCAGCGCGGCCGCCTTGCCAAGCGTAAGGTAGTTGCCGATGCCGGGGGCGGAGATCGAGCGCTTGAAGCCGTCGGCGTTGACGAACACCTCGGGCACCGCGCCGAGGATCTCGGCGCCTTCTTCCAGCGCCAGGGCGTCGTCCATGAGCATGACGAACTGGCTGGCCTCGGCCATGGTGAAGCCGCAGTTGCGGGCAAAGGGCCGGCAGGCGCGCTGGTAGTCGTCGTCGGTGAGAAGCTCGAGCGCGTCCAGCGCCTTGAGCCCGGCGTCGTCGGCAAGCGCCCCCATGGTGCGAAAGCCCTCGATGATCTCGGGGGTAATGGGGGCGTCGGCGGTGCCTACCATGACCACGCGGCGCCGCCCGGCGCGGATATCGTCGATCCCCAGGCGCAGGTTGTACAGAAAGCTGGCGCAGGCGCCCAGCGCCGCGCCGGTGCCGCCGACGCTGCCCAGCACGTAGGCGTTGAGAAAGTCGGCGGGCATCTGGCCGTAGCCCAGCGGCATCTGCTTGGAAGTGGCGCGCTGGCCGGCGACCAGGCTTTTTAAAAGCCCGCCCCAGCCTTCGTCGTCCAGCTGGCCGATGGAGTTGCCGGCGTAGACGGCCACCTGGTCCGGGTCGAGCCGATCGCGCAGGTGCTCCCACTCGAGGCCGCTGGCCTTCAGGCAGTCGCTGGCGCCGAAAATCGCCATGGACAGCCCGCGGGGGTGGTGTACGCTGCGGTAGAGCGCCGCCGGCTCAAAGCCCCGGGGCAGCTGGGCAGCGGCCCTGACTTTGGGCGTGTGGGCGTCGGGCAGCAGGGCGTTGAACTCACCCCGGGGAACGCTGACCGACACCGTGCGCTGGTCCAGCTCGCGCACTTCCCAGTGGGGCGGCAGATGCTCGGGGAGCTGGCGGCGGCGCAGGGTAAACTCGAGCGGGGCGTCAAGGGCCATGTTGGCCTGGCGGTTGGCCGGCAGGCCCGGGGCGCTGAAGGCCGGATCTTCGTTGCGGCGCACCAGGGTGTGCTTGAGCACCGCCGCGCGCAGCGACTCGGCGTCTGCCGTGCTGCCGCTGCCGGGCTCGACAAGGCGCATCAGGGCGGCCAGACCCTGAACGGTTTGGCGTTGCTGGTCAGCGGGCAGCGCATCAAGCACGGTTCGGCGGAAGGCCTGGTGGCCTGACGTTCTGCCGGCGGGGTTGATGCCGCCCATGCCGACGATCACCGGTAAATGTGACAAGCCGGGTTCCTCGTGGTGCGGTAATGGAAAAAAAGCTGGCGTGCCCCGCTCGGTGCGGGCGCCTGAGTGATAAAACGCAAGTCTAAAAGTCTGCTGGGCGTGATCATAGCACCGGCCGCGCAACGGCGTCATGCCGCAAGCGCTCAAGGCTGATAGAATCACGCTTTTGTGCCCGGAATACGCCATGCCGTCGTCGTCATTGTTGCCTACAGCGTCGCACCCGTCTCGCCGGGTTGTGGTCTCCGGCCAGCCCGGTCCCCATCCTGACCTGGCGCGCCGGGTGGCGCGGGCGTTGGCCACGCCGCTGCAAAAGCCGGTGGCCGAGCACACTCGGGCCGCCTTTGCCCGCGCAAACGCCTGGCTTGCGGCGCAGCAAAGGCCGCTGATGCTGGACGCCGGCTGCGGGGTGGGGCTTTCGACCCGACGGCTGGCGGCGGCGTTTCCCGAGCACGCGGTGATCGGCGTGGACCGCAGCGCCGACCGCCTGAGCCGGGATCACGGCCCGGTGCCGGCGAACGCGCTGCTGGTGCGGGCGGACCTGGTGGATTTCTGGCGGCTTGCCTGGCAGGGCGGCTGGGCGCCGGTGCGGCACTATCTGCTGTACCCCAATCCGTACCCCAAGGCCTCCCAGCTGAAAATGCGCTGGCACGGCCATCCGGTACTGCCGTGGCTGTTGGGTCTGGGCGGGCGGCTTGAGCTACGCACCAACTGGCGCCTGTACGCCGAGGAGTTCGCCCTGGCGGTGACCTGGGCCACCGGCCGCGAGGCGGCGGTGGCGCGCTATGCGCCGGGGGGAGAGTCGGGAGCGGCGTATCTGACGCCGTTCGAGGCCAAGTACGCCGAGGGCGGGCAGCCGCTTTGGCAACTAACGATCGATCTGGAGCGACAATGGCATTTATTTACCTGATTCTGGCGATCGTGGCCGAAGTGGTGGCCACCAGCGCGCTGAAGTCCTCCGCCGGCTTTACCCGGCTGGGGCCCAGCGCGCTGGTCGTGATCGGCTACGGGCTGGCGTTTTATCTGCTGAGCCTGGTGCTGCGCACGCTGCCGGTGGGCGTGGCCTACGCCATCTGGGCCGGGCTTGGCATTGTGCTGGTGACCCTGGTGGGCATGATCGCGTTCGGCGAGCAGCCGGATGCGCCCGCGATTGCGGGGATTTCGCTGATTGTGGCCGGCGTGGTGGTGCTGCAGGTGTTTTCGACCATGAACGTGCATTAAGGACGAGGGACATGATTCATCGTGGATTGCCGCGCGCCGCCTGCGGTCAGCGGCTGGTTCTGTTCGCCGCGGCGGTGGCTCTGGCGCTTTACAGCGGTACGGCGGCCCGGGCGGACTTTTCCCGGCTGGGCAAGCTTGCCGACGACGGCTTTGCCATCAGCGCCGAGGCCCGGCTGCTGGACGGCTCCCGGGAAACCCTGGGCAGCATTGCTCCCCGGCAGGCGCTGTCGCCGGCTTCGGTGACCAAGACCTATACGGCGGCGGCCACGCTTGAGCGCTTTGGCCCCCAGCACCGCTTTACCACGCGCCTGAAAAGCCTCGCCGAGGCGGCCCCGGCCGACGGCGTGCTGAACGCCGACCTGTGGTTTGAGGGCGGCGGCGACCCGGGATTCACCAGCGAGAAGCTCTGGCGGCTGGTCCAGCGCCTGCACCAGGCCGGGGTACGCCGCATCAACGGCGACGTGGTGGTCAGCCAGTGGCGCTTTGGCCCGGTCGAATGTGCCACCACCGACCGCTGCGAGGCGCGCACCCGGGTGGATAACGCCTACAGCGCGCCGCTGTCGTCCGCCGGGGTCAACTTCGGCAGCTGGTGCGTCAATATCGCGCCGGGCCTTGCCCCGGGCGAGCCGGCCCGGGTGACCCACTGCGACGGGCCGCCGTCGCTGGTGTCGGTGGACAACCAGGTCGTCACCCGGCCCGATGACAGCGACACCCGGATCAGCGCCGAGCGCGTCACTACCGACCACGGCGACCTGATGCGCGTCGACGGGCAGATTTCCGCCAACGCCTGGCCCCGGGACGAATACCGCGGCGCCAGCAACGGCGCCGAGCAGACGGCGGACACGCTGACGGCGATGCTCGAGCGCTTCGCCATCGACGTTTCCGGCGCGTCCCGGGTGACCACGGCCAAGCCCCCCGACGCCGCGCAGACTCTCGCCGCGGTGGAAGGCAAGCCGCTGCAGGAGCTGATACTGCGCACGCTGAACTATTCCAACAACTACATGGCCGACGTGCTGGCGCTGAACCTGGTCGAGACCCCCGGCGCCGAGCTTGCCGATGCCGGCCGGGCGCTGGAAAGCTATGCGGCGGGGCTGCCCGGCCACGGCGAGGTGACCCTTGAAAGCGGCAGCGGCCTCACCACCGACAACCGCACCACGGCCCACGGCGTCAACGTGATGCTCGAGTCCATGTATCACCAGAGCTCGCTGTTCCCGAGCTTTGTGGCGGCGCTGCAGTCGCCGGAAAACGGCGTGATGCGCTTTATCCGCCGGGGGCCGGAGAGCTTCCAGCACAACGTCATGCTCAAGACCGGCACGCTCAACGAGCCCTACGCGGTGCGCGCCATGGCGGGGTACTTCCGCACCGCCGGCGGACGCTGGGGCGTGTTCAGCGTGCTGATCAACGGCGATCGCTCAACGCCCTACCTTAGCTGGAGCAAGGTGCTGGAGCCGCTATCTGCGGACCTGGCCGACATGATCGATACGCACTAGGCGGGTCGTGAACCACTGCACAAGGAGCCAGGATGAAGCCTGAGCGTACGGGGTTTTCCCATTTGCTGCACTCCACGCGCTACTCGTTCAACGGGCTGATCGCGGCGTTTCGCCACGAAACGGCGTTTCGCCAGGAGGTGGCCCTGAGCGTCGTGCTGATACCTTTGGCGGTATGGCTGGGGCAGAGCGCGACCCAGGTGCTGCTGCTGATCGGCAGCTGCGTGCTGGTGATGGTGGCCGAGCTCTTGAACAGCGCAGTGGAGAACGTGGTGGACCGCATCGGCACCGAGCATCACGAGCTTTCCGGCCGCGCCAAGGACATCGGCTCGGCGGCGGTGATGCTGGCGCTGGGCTACGCCGCGCTGGTCTGGGGGCTGATGCTCTGGCTGCGCTTCTGGGGCTGATCAATCCCGCGACGGGGAGGGCACGATATGGCGCTGGACAACGATTTTCTGCCGCTGAACGACCTGCCGGCGGCGCTGCACGAAACCGCCGAACAGGCCCGGCTGCGTCTGGCCGAGGCGCTGGAGCACGATCTCGACGACGAAACGCCGGCAGTCTGGCAGGCGCTGCCCGCCTCGCGGCGGGCGGCGCTTGCGCGCACGGTGACGATCTCGAACTTTGCTTTGGACGTGCTGGTCCGCACGCCGGCGCTGCTGGCCGAGCTTATTGACGCCGGCGAGCTGGACGCCGCGCCGGCGGGCGCTGTGCTGGCGCGCCGGCTGGGCGAGGCGCTGGCCGCGGCCGAAGACGAAGCGGCGCTGTACCGAGCGGTGCGGCGCTTTCGTCAGGCGCGGATGCTGGCCATCATCTGGCGCGACCTGAACCGCCCCGACGGCTACGACGTCTGGGACACCACCGCGGCGGTGACGGCCCTGGCCGAAGTCACTCTTGAAGCGACGCTGGGCTGGCTGGAGGCGTTTTACGCTCCGCGCTGGGGCCGTCCGGCTCCTTGCGAAGACGGCTCGGCCCAGCGGCTGGTGGTGCTGGGCATGGGCAAGCTGGGCGCCGGCGAGCTCAACCTGTCGTCGGATATCGACCTGATCTTTGCCTACGCCGAAGACGGCGAGACCCGGGGCGGGCGCAAAACGCTTGCCCATCAGGAATACTTTACCAAGCTGGGGCAAAAGCTGATCGCAGCCCTGGACAATGTCACCGCCGACGGCTTTGCCTTTCGCGTGGATATGCGCCTGCGCCCGCTGGGCGACGGCGGCCCGCTGGTGGGCAGCTTTGCCGCGCTGCTGGCCTACTACCAGGATCAGGGCCGCGAATGGGAACGCTACGCCATGCTCAAGGCGCGCCCGGTGGCCGGCGACGTCGCCGGCGGCGCCGCGCTGCTGCGCGGGCTGCGCCCCTTTGTCTACCGCAAGTATCTGGATTTTGGCGCCATCGAGTCCCTGCGCGGGCTGAAAACCATGATCCACCGCGAGGTCAAGCGGCGCAGCATGGAAAACAACGTCAAGCTCGGCCCCGGCGGCATCCGCGAGGTGGAATTCGTGGTGCAGGCGTTTCAGCTGATTCGCGGCGGCCGCGACACCGAGCTGCAGCAGACTTCCCTGCGCGCCGCCCTCGTGCGGCTGCCGGCGCTGGACCTGCTGCCCCAAGAGGCGGTGGACGAGCTGCTGCCGGACTACGCTTTTCTGCGCGACCTGGAGCACGCGCTGCAGGCGCTGGACGACCGCCAGACCCAGCGGCTGCCCGAGGAGGCCCTGGCCCGGGAGCAGGTGGCACTGGCGCTGGGGTATGACGGCTGGGAAGGCGTGATGGCGCGGCTTGGCGAAGGCCGCGAGCGCATCCAGCACTATTTCGACGACGTCATCGCCGAGCCCGAAGAGGACGTGGAAGACGACAGCGAAACGCCGGGGCTCGAGCAGTGGCGCCGGCTGTGGCGCGGCGAGCTTGCCGCAGAAGACGCCGAACGCCGCCTCGCCGAGGCCGGGTTTGACGACCCCGCCGCGGCGCGCCAACGCCTTGAACGCCTGCATCAGTCCCGGGCGGTGCAGAGCATGCAGGCCATCGGCTTTGAGCGCCTGGACGCGCTGATGCCGCTGCTGCTCGATGCCCTGGCGCACAACCCTACCCCGGACGCCGCGCTGCCTCGAGTGCAGCCGCTGATCGAGGCGGTGCTGCGGCGCACGGCCTATCTTGCCCTGCTGCGGGAAAATCCCCAGGCGCTGGAGCATTTGATGCGCCTGTGTGCGGCAAGCCCGTGGATTGCCGACCAGCTGGCGCGCTACCCGATTCTGCTCGACGAGCTGCTGACCCCGGAGTCGCTTTACACCCCGGCGAACAAGGCGCGGCTCGCCGACGAGCTGCGCCAGACCCTGAACCGCCTGCCCGAAGACGACGAGGAAGCCCAGATGGAAGCGCTGCGGGTGTTCAAGCACGCCCAGACGCTGCACGTGGCCGCCTCGGACATCGCCGGCACCCGCCATCTGATGAAGGTCAGCGACTATTTGACCTACATCGCCGAGGTGATTCTCGACGCGGTGCTTGCCATGGCGTGGAAACACATGGTCCGCAAGCACGGCGTGCCGCCGGGCATCGGCCGCGACGCGCCGGATTTTCTCATCGTCGGCTACGGCAAGCTGGGCGGCATCGAGCTGGGGTACGGGTCGGACCTGGATCTGGTGTTTTTGCACCGCGGCACCCGGGGGGCCACCGACGGTCGCCGCCAGGTGGATGCGTCGGTGTTTTTCACCCGCCTGGGCCAGCGGATGATCCACCTGCTCACCGCGGTGACGCCGGCGGGCAGCCTTTACGAGGTGGACATGCGCCTGCGGCCATCGGGCAACGCCGGGCTTTTGGTGACGTCGCTGCCCGCCTTTGCCGACTACCAGCGCCAGAACGCCTGGACCTGGGAGCACCAGGCGCTGGTGCGCGCCCGGGTGGTGGCCGGCGACGCGGCGCTCGCCGACGACTTTAACGCCGTGCGCAAGGAAGTGCTGGGCCGGCCCCGGGACCGTCGGGCGCTGCGCGACGACGTGGTCCGCATGCGCCATCGGATGCGCGCTCACCTGGGCAGCCGCACCCGGGATACGTTTGACGTCAAGCAGGACGCCGGCGGCATGATCGATATCGAGTTTCTCTGCCAGTACGCGGTGCTGGCGCTGGGCATCGAGGCGCCGGCGCTGCTGGCCTACAGCGACAGCGTGCGCATTCTCGAGACCCTGGCCGAAAGCGGCCACCTGCCCGACGACGAGGCCGGGGCGCTGCGCGAGGCCTATCTGGCCTATCGCAGCACCACCCACCGCGCCGCGCTGACCGGCGACAAACCGCGCATGGCCGCGGGGGCGTTTGATGGCCACCGGCGCGCCGTCCAGGCGCTCTGGGAGCGCTTTCTCGAGCCGCCGGCCAGTGCCGGCGAGCAAGCCTAGGCGTTTGCCGGCGCCGTCTCGGTCAGGCTCAGCGCGAGTTCACGCTGTCGTCCTTGACGTCAAAGCTGCCTTCCAGCGCGTCTTGGGGGCGCCGGGACTCGCGGTAGGTGCCGCCGCCGATGTCGGTGGCCTGTTCGGCACGCATGGCGTCCATGCGCTTTTTCATCTTGTGGCGCATGAAGGGCATCATTGCCCAGCCGATCAGCAGCAGGAAAAAGCCCAGCACCAGCGCCACGATCATCATGGCGCCGAACAAAAGCCAGGTGAAAAACAGCCGGATGCTGCCGCCAAGGCTTGCCGGGCGCGACTGGGCGGCTCTGGCGCGCCACTGCTGGGCGGCCTGCCAGGCGGCGTTGCGGGTATTGCGCTGTGTCATGAAACTCTCCTGAAGACGCTCCTCTAGACGCAGGGTGTTGCGCGTGCGTCTGTCTGTCCAGTAGAACACTGTACGGCGCTTGAGTTCACTCGGCGCGTCGTTCTGTGCCTTGCCGGCGTAAGGCGTGACGCCTGTGTTGCATGAAGGCAGGCTTATGCACCTTTCGGGCTTAGCTGATAGAGTCGGCACGGTGCCGACAAGGGGTCGGCAGCAGCGCTTTCGATAACGGACTCACGGCAAGGGGACGAAATGGCGGATCACGGCGGCAGGACGGTATTTATCGCCTCGGCGATAATTATCCTGGGGCTGGTGCTAATCGGGGCGGCGTTTCCCGAAGGCTTCGGCAACGCGGCCCAGGCAGCGCTGGATACCATCACCCGGCTGTTCGGCTGGTTTTATCTGTTTTCGATATTCGGGTTTGTGGTGTTTCTGCTGGGGCTGGCGTTCTCCAAGTACGGCAAGGTGCGCCTTGGCCCCCAGGACAGCACGCCCAACTACAGCTTCTTTTCCTGGGTGAGCATGCTGCTCGCCGCCGGCTTTGGCGTGGGGCTGGTGTTCTACGGCATGGCCGAGCCCATGACGCACTATATCGAGCCGCCCTACGGCGACGAAACGCCGGAAAGCGTGGCCGCGGCGCGCTACGCCATTCAGTACACCTATTTCAACTGGGGGATTCACCAGTGGGCGGCGTTTTCCGTGGTGGGGCTGATTATCGCCTACTTCCAGTTCCGCAAGGGGCAGGCGGGGCTGGTGTCCTCGGTGCTTTCATCGGTCACCGCGAAATACCCGCGGGTGCGACCCTACGCCTCCTGGCTCGACGTTTTTGCCGTGGTGGCCACGGTCATGGGCGTGGCCACTTCGCTGGGGCTTGGCGTTCTGCAGATGAACGGCGGGCTCAACGCGGTGTTCGGCCTGCCGGAAAACGGCTGGTGGCAGTTCATCATTCTGCTGGTCATGTTTTGTGCCTACATGGCCTCGACCTGGTCGGGGCTGGACAAAGGCATCAAGCGCCTTTCCAACCTCAACATGGCGCTGTGCATCGGTCTGATGCTTTACGTGCTGCTCAGCGGCCCCACGGTGGCGATTCTCGAGACGATCACCCTGGGTATCGGCGACTACCTGCAGAACTTCGTCGGCATGAGCCTGCGCATTGCGCCGTACGACGAGACCAACTGGGGTAACGACTGGACGATTTTCTACTGGGCCTGGGTGATCGCCTGGTCGCCGTTTGTGGGCACTTTCGTGGCCCGGGTATCGCGGGGGCGCACCATCAAGGAGTACGTCTTTGGCGTACTGCTGGTGCCGCCGCTTCTGGCCTGCATGTGGATCGGCGTTTTCGGCGGGGCGGCGCTGCACATGGATCTTGGCGGCAGCGATATCGGCCTGGCCCAGGCGACCCAGGACAATATTACCGTGGCGCTGTTCGAGATGTTCGATCTGATGCCGTTTTCCGGCGTGCTGTCGATCATGGCGATGATACTGATCTTTGTGTTCCTGGTGACCTCGGCGGACTCGGCTTCCTATATCGTGGCGCAGATGACCGACAGCGGCTCGATCAACCCGCCGCTTTACAAGCGCGTGCTGTGGGGGGTGCTGATCGCCGCGATATGCCTGACGCTGATCGTGGCCGGCGGCCTCAGCGGGCTGCAGTCGGCGTCGGTGCTGTCGGCGCTGCCGTTTACGTTTATTCTCTACATGATGGTGGTGGTGCTGCTGCGCGAGCTGCGCGCCGACCGCAAGGCCATGCTCACCCAGCTGTATCGTCGCCACGGCGATACGCCGGTGGGGGCGGACGCTTTCGAGGCCGACCAGCTCGGCGAAGACGAGCGGCTGCGGCGGGCGCCGAGCGTGGTCAACCGGCGCATCAACCGCTAGGCGCAGGCGCGGGGCAGGGGTGCTGAGCCCAAGGAGCAAAGCGGCGTAATGGCAAAAGACTCGCGACCCGGCCCCGCTCGGCGTGGCGCTACCCGGCGGAAGGCCGAGCGCCCCGCGCCCGCCGTCGGCCGGCTCGACCGCTGGCTGAACGCGGCGGTGACGATTGCCGTCGTGACGGCGCTGATTGTAGGCACGGCGGCGGTGCTCGCGCACTGGCTGCTGTAGCCGGCGCGCCAAGCCTTCGCCTTCCTGACCACCGTTGAAACCACCGGGAGCCGCCATGCCGTCTGCCTTGCCTGAGTCCGATACCCGCCGTGCTTCCGGTGCGGGCCACCGCTACGCCTCACGCCGGGAGATTGTCGGCTGGGCGATGTTCGATTTCGCCAACCAGGCCTATACGCTGTTGATCATCACCGTGGTCTTTGGTGATCTTTATACGACGGTGATTGTCGGCGAGTATGGCGGCAGCTACCGGCTGGCCAACTTTCTCTGGAGCCTGGCGCTGGCGGTAAGCTATCTGCTGGTGGTGCTGACCGCGCCCCTGTGCGGTGCCATCATGGACTGCCGCGCGGAAAAAAAGCGTTTTCTGTGGTGGAGCTATGTAGCCACCGTTGTCTCGACCGCGCTTTTGTACTTTGTCGGGCCGGGCTACGTTGTGTCCGGGCTTTTGCTGATCGTCGTCTCCAACTACGCCTATTCCATGGGCGAGTCGTTCATTGCCGCTTTTTTGCCCGGCCTGGGGCCGCCGGCGGCGCTGGGGAAAATTTCCGGCTTCGGCTGGGCGCTGGGCTACCTGGGCGGGCTTTTTGCCGCCGGCTTTACCCTGCTGGTGCTGGGCGAGGCCACGGCGGAAAACTTCGAGCGCATCCGCTTTGTGGGCCCGTTTGCCGCCGGGTTTTTCCTGATAGCCGCCATTCCCACCTTTGCCTGGCTGAAAGAGCGCGCGACGCCGCAGCCGGTGAGCGCCTCTTACGTGCGTATTGCCCGCCAGCGAGTACTGGCAACCTGGCGAGATTTGCGCCACTTTAGGGACCTGAGCCTGTTTCTGGTCTCGCTTTTGTTTTCCATGGCCGGGGTCTACATCATCATTGCCTTTGCCTTTATCTACGGCGGGCAGGTAATCGGCTGGGATGCGGGGGTGCGCAACGTCATGTTCATCATCGTGCAGATCACCGCTGCCGGCGGCGCCCTGGGCTTTGGCGCCCTGCAGGATCGGCTTGGCGGCAAGCGCACCTACCAGCTGACGCTCGCGCTCTGGGTGGCGGCGATCATTGCCATCTGGGCCACGCCGGCGCTGACCGAATGGGTCAATGACCGCCTTGGCCTGACGTGGCAGGCTCAGCATCTGTTTCTGGTGGTGGGGTGTCTGGCCGGGGCGAGTCTGGGTTCCAGCCAGTCGGCCAGCCGTACGCTGGTGGGGCTTTTTTCCCCGGCGGGGAAGTCCGCCGAATTTTTTGGTTTCTGGGGGCTGGCCAACAAGCTGGCCGGGGTATTGGGTATCGTGCTGCTGGGCACGCTGCAGGTGCTGGTGGGGCTCGCCGGGTCGATACTGCTTTGCGCGGCGCTGTTCATGGTGGCCATGCTGATCTGCACACGCGTTAACGAGTCGCGGGGCCGCGCGGCAGCCGGGCAGTGGCGGCCGGAAGAGTCCGGTGACTAGGAGGGCGTATGGCAGCAAAAGCGCAGGGGCAGCGCGGCGGTCTTGTCATGATGCTGCTGTTCTGGGTGCTGCTGATCGTGGGCGGCACCTGGTGGCTCAAGGGTGGCCTTGAGGCGCTGCAAAATCCCAATGCTCAAGTCGTCGCCTCGGCGGAGCCGGGCACGCCGATCACGCTTGAGCGCGATCGCGCCGGACATTTCAAGGCGCCGGGGGAGATCAACGGCGTGCCGGTGACGTTTTTGCTCGATACCGGCGCCACCTACGTGGCCCTGTCCGCCGGGCTTGCCGACAGGCTTGAGCTGGAGCGCGGCCGACACGTCTGGTTCAACACCGCCAACGGTCGGGTGCAGGGAACGCTGGTGGATCTGGACTCGGTGAGCCTGGGCGGCATTCGTCTGGACAACGTTCAGGGCTCGGTCAGCCCCAACATGGAAGACGACACGGTGCTGCTGGGCATGAGCTTTTTAAGCCATCTGGCGATCGAGATTCGCGGAGGAGAAATGGTGCTCACGCTGCCCGAGGCGCGCGGCGAGGGGTAGCGCAGAAAAAGCAGAGTTTGTGCACGACTTGTACAGGGCCGGCGGCTATGCTTAGCTTGGCGAGGCACCGATGCCGACCGCGAGACACCCCTGCTTGCAGGATGATTGTTAACGGGATGACAACGCTAACCAGCTAAGGAGCTGCCATGGGCATTGAAGTAGGTGGACTGTTAGGCCTCATCTGGCTGATTATCGTTATCTGGGCCATCGTCAAGGTGGCGAAAAGCTCGGCAGGCGGTTTGGCCAAGCTGCTGTGGATTCTGGTACTGCTGCTTTTCCCGCTATTCGGGCTGATCATCTGGCTATTGCTGGGACCCAAGGGGTAGCGTCAAGCACCGTCGAAAAGGCAGGCCCGAGAGCCTGCCTTTTTTTGCATGGAGGCCTGGCCAGTCAAGGCCTCGAGAAAATCCCGGCCCGGCGCAAACGGCGCCGGGCCTTTTTGCCCGACGTTGATAGCGCTCGGGTGACAGGGCGCCGGATGAGGGTAAAATGGACGCCCGGCGCCCGATCAGTCGTTGTCGTCGCTATGGTTCGAGTCTGACAGCCGGGGATGGTCGGGGTCGTAGTGCCCCGGCACCGTCAGCCGTTCGCCGTTGGGCAGGTCGTGCACCTGGGTGGGGACGTAAACGCGCTTGATGACGCTTTTGGGTTTGCGCTGGGTCATGCGGTTTTCCTTTCTGTCAGCGGTTCGACAGCGAGCGCCCCGCAGCGGTATCGGCCGGGCGCCCGCGGCGCCTGACTTATTTTGCGGCATAGCGCAAGCGCTGTCATCCCGCAGCGGCAAGGTGTCGTTTATTATGCATATTGTCGGGTATCAAGGGTTGCCCGAGCGGAGTCAAGAGTACACATGGTCGATCATCTGGAAAAACAGTTTCAAACGCTGAGCCAGGATAGCGGCGGCGCGGACGACGCCGAACGGGAACACGTGCTGATTATCGAAGACGATCAGCGGCTGGCCGACCTGACCCGGGATTATCTGGAAGCCAACGGCTTTCGGGTAACGCTCGAGGCCGACGGTGCCAGCGGCGTCGAGCGCATTACCGGCCTGCAGCCGGATCTGGTGATTCTCGACCTGATGCTGCCCGGCGAGGACGGGCTTTCCATCTGCCGCCGGGCGCGGCCCCACTACGCCGGTCCGATCATGATGCTGACCGCGCGCACCGACGATCTGGACCAGGTGCTGGGGCTGGAAATGGGTGCCGACGACTACATGCCCAAGCCGGTCAAGCCCCGGGTGCTGCTGGCGCGGGTGCGGGCCCTGCTGCGCCGTGCCGAAGGCGGCTTGCCGGCCGGCGACGAAGCGCGGCTGCGCTTCGACAATCTGGAAATCGACCACGCCACCCGGGAGGCCTGGCTCTCCGGCGAGCGTATTGACCTGACCAGCGCCGAGTTCGACCTGCTGTGGCTGTTGGCCAGCAACGCCGGGCGGGTGCTGACTCGGGAAGAAATCTTCGAAGACCTGCGCGGCATCAAGTATGACGGCCAGGACCGCTCCATCGACGTGCGCGTGTCGCGTATTCGCCCCAAGATCGGCGACGACACCCACCACCCGCACCGTATCAAGACCGTGCGCAGTAAAGGCTATCTGTTCGTCAAGGACGGCTGACGTCGTCGTCATGGACGATTCACCCCACGCCGGCGTCGCTGCCGGCGCGAGCGCGAGAGAGGAACGATGCGCTGGAGGCTCCGCCGCGGCTCGTTTACCCGCTTTTATCTGCTGCTGATCACCATCCTGCTGGCAGTCTTTTTGATTGCGCTGGGCGGCCGCGCGCTGATCGATCAGGTCCGCCGCGAAGACTACCGCGAACAGATGGCAGCGCTGCCCGTGTCGCTGGCGATCGCGCAGCTTTCGGCGCTTGACCCCGACCAGCGCGAGCAGCGCCTGGCGGCGCTGGGCGAGCGGCTGGGCATGGCGCTCGAGCTTGAGCGCATGGAGGCCGCCGACCTGGGCTATTTTGACCGGGCCCGGCTGGAGCAGGGCAAGGTGCGGGTAAGCGCCTCGCCCTGGGTGCTGCGCAAGCGCCTGCCGGACTCGGACTGGCTGCTGACGGCCCGGCTTGACGACGACTGGAGCGAGCGCCACTGGCACGCCGTCGCGCAGCTGCTGGGGGAATGGCTGGCCGCTCAGCCGGCCGACCAGCGCCGCGAGCGCCTGAACGGGCTGGCCTCGGGAAGCTGGCCGGTGTCGCTGCACGAGCGCCTGCCCGAGTCGCTTGCCGCCGGGCAGCGCGCCGCGCTGGATAGAGGGCAGGTCGTGACCCGGCTTGAACACGAGCAGCTGGCGGTCACTTTCTGGGCCCGGCTGCCCGGCGAGGCGCGCTGGGTCAAGATGGGCCCCATGAACCGCGGCGGCTCGCTGGCGCTCAACCTCAATCTGCCGCTGATCATGGGGCTGTTGCTGGCATTTTCGCTGAGTATCTACCTGGTGATGCGCAGTATCGAGTCGCGCCTGGGGCGACTCGAGCTTGCCGCCGGGCGGATTGCCAACGGCCGCCTGGAAACCCGGGTCAAGGTGGAAGGCAGCGACTTTCTGGGCCGGCTGGGCATGGCGTTCAACGGCATGGCAAGCCAGGTGCAGGCGCTTTTACGCGGCCAGCAGGAGATGATTCGCGCCGTCTCCCACGAGCTGCGCACGCCGGTGGCCCGTATCCGCTTTGCCGCGCAGATGGTCGAAGACATGACCGACGACCCCGTCATCCATCGTCAGCTGCGGGGCATCGACGCCGACATCGGCGAGCTTGACGAACTGATCGATGAAATCCTCACCTTTGCCCGGCTCGGCGGGCCCGTCACGGGCGAAATGGAGATGACCCGGGTCGAGTGCCGGGCGATCGCCAGCCGCGTGATCGACACGCTGGCGCCGCTGCATGAAGGCCTGACGCTGCGTCTGGCGGAGGGCCCTGAGGTGGCGCTTCAGGCCGAGCCGCGCTATCTGCAGCGGGCGCTGCAAAACCTGGTGAGCAACGCCTGCCGCCACGGCCATTCCCAAGTGACGGTGACGCTGACCGGCGAGCCGGAGCTGGTGCGCATCGACGTGGAAGACGACGGCCCCGGCGTGCCCGTTGATGCCCGGGAAGAGATCTTTCAGCCCTTTTCCCGGCTGGATACCAGCCGTAACCGCAGCTCCGGCGGTTACGGACTGGGGCTTTCCATCGTGCAGAAGATCATGGCCAGCCACGGCGGCAGCGCCAGCGTGGATCAGAGCGAGACGCTGGGCGGCGCCCGTTTTACCCTGGTGTTTCCGCGTCGC
The DNA here is from genome assembly GCF_031886125.1 of Halomonas piscis. Classification (NCBI taxonomy): domain Bacteria; kingdom Pseudomonadati; phylum Pseudomonadota; class Gammaproteobacteria; order Oceanospirillales; family Halomonadaceae; genus Halomonas; species Halomonas piscis. The sequence goes on along the minus strand of NZ_CP119391.1, from coordinate 2,736,670 downwards.
GGCCCGCCGGCCTGATGCCCGAGAGCACCGCAAACGAGGTTTCCCGGGCGGTGCGCAGAAAGTCCTGCATCCACGGCGCCTCCCGGGTGTCGTCGCGCAGCGCGGCGTACAGCGTGCTCCATGTTCCGCTTTCCCCGAGCGGCACGGCGCTGACGTAGTCGCGCTCGAGATACTCGGTCAGCGCCCAGCTCGGCAGCGCGCAGACTCCGCGCCCGCTCGCCACCAGCTGCATCATCATGATGGTGAGCTCCGCGGTGCGGACCTCCTCCGGCCTGACCCCCGCCGGGTCGAGAAACTGGGTAAACACGTCCAGCCGCGACTGTTCCACCGGGTAGGTGATCAGCGTCTGGTCGGACAGCATCTCGGGCACCACGAAGTCCTGCCCGGCCAGGGGGTGCTGGCGCGCCACTGCCAAAAGCCCTTCGTAGCGAAACAGCGGCGCGTAGTGAATGCCGTCAATGGGCTGGGGGTCGGCGGTGATGACCAGGTCGAGCTGTTCCCGGGCCAGCGCCGGCAGCGGTTCAAAGTGATGGCCGGTGGGAATGTCGATTTCGATTTCCGGCCAGTGGTCGCGAAAATGGTCCACCGTGGGCATCAGCCACTGAAAGCAGCTGTGGCATTCGATGGCCATGTGCAGCCGTCCCTGCTCGGTGCCGGCAAGCCTGGCCACGTCGCGCTCGGCCTCGCGCACCCGGGGCAGTACCTGCTCGGCCAGCGCCAGAAGCCGCTCTCCGGTTCGGGTAAACGCCACCGGCCGGGATTTGCGTACGAACAGCGCGCTGTCCAGGCGGCTTTCCAGGTCCTTGAGCTGATGGGAAAGCGCCGACTGGGTAAGGTGGACGCGCTCGGCGGCCTCGACCAGCGAGCCGGTTTCGCGCAGGGCGAGCAGGGTGCGGAGGTGGCGAAGCTCGATCATGATGAGTGGTTTTCACTGCCTGTATTAAAAAGATTAGTTTGATTCAGTTTTATCCCGTACGCAAACTGTCGGCACGTTTCCCCGAATCGGAACTCGCCATCCGTTCGCTGCCTTTGAAAGGATCTATTGCATGACAGTTTCTCATATTCTGGGCTACCCGCGTATCGGCGCCCGGCGCGAGCTGAAAACGGCCACCGAAGCCTACTGGAAGGGCGAGATCGATCTTGCGACGCTGGAGCAAACCGCCAAAACCCTGCGCGCCGAACACTGGCAGGCCCAGAGCGAGGCCGGGCTGGACTTTGTCAGCGTGGGCGATTTCGCCTTTTACGATCAGGTACTCAACGTCTCCGTGCTGCTGGGCGCGGTGCCCGAACGCTTCAACGCCGCCGCCGAAGTCGAGCAGGGTAGCGTCACCCTGGACACCGCCTTTCGCATGGCCCGGGGGCGGGCGCCCAGCGGCGAGCCCGCGGCCGCCTGCGAAATGACCAAGTACTTCGATACCAACTATCACTACCTGGTCCCGGAGCTGCACGAAGACCAGACGTTCAGGCTGGCCTGCCACCGCCTGTTCGACGAAGTCGCCGAGGCTCAGGCCGGAGGTTTTGCGCCCAAGGTGGCGCTCACCGGGCCTTTGACCTGGCTGTGGCTGGGCAAGGAGAAGGGCAGCGAGTTCGACCGCCTGGCGCTGCTCGACGGCGTGCTGGACGTCTACGCCCAGGTGCTCACCCGGCTTGGCGAGCAGGGCGTGAAATGGGCGCAGCTCAACGAGCCGGCGCTGGTACAGGACCTGCCCGCCGAATGGCAGCAGGCCTTTGAGCGCGCCTACCATCGACTGCAGGCCGCCCCGGTGAAGCTGTTGCTGGCGACCTACTTTGGCGGCCTGGGCGACAACCTTTCGCTGGCGGCGCGCCTGCCGGTGGCCGGGCTGCACGTGGACGCCGTTCGCGCCCCGGGCGAGCTGGACCACGTAGCCGACCGCCTCGGCCCGCATCAGGTGCTCTCCGCCGGCGTAATCGACGGGCGCAACGTCTGGCGCGCTGACCTCGCCGCCCTGCGCGAGCGCCTGCAGCCGCTGAAAGCGCGCCTGGGAGATCGCCTGTGGCTTTCGCCCAGCTGCTCGCTTCTGCACGTGCCCGTGGACGTGAGCGCCGAAACCGACCTCGACGCCGAGCTCAAGAGCTGGCTGGCTTTCGCCCGCCAGAAGCTCGACGAAACGGTAGCGCTTGCCCGCCTGCTCGGCGGCCGCGCCACCGCGGGCGACGAGCAGCGCCTGGCCGATGCCACCCGTGCTCTCGACGCCCGCCGGGAGTCCGCGCGGATTCACCAGCCGGCGGTGGCCACGCGGCTTGCGGTGGTGAGCGAAACCGACAGCCGCCGCGCTGCGCCCTATGCCGGCCGCGCCAGGGCCCAGCGCGAGGCGCTTTCGCTGCCGCTGTATCCGACCACCACCATCGGCTCCTTTCCCCAGACCGGGGATATCCGCGCCGCCCGCCGGGCGCACAGGAGCGGAGAGCTTGACACCGAAGACTACGAGGCGCGGATGCGTCGCGAGATCGCCTACGCCGTGGAACGTCAGGAGGCGCTGGGCCTTGACGTGCTGGTACACGGCGAGGCCGAGCGTAACGACATGGTGGAGTATTTCGGCGAGCAGCTCGGCGGCTTTGCCTTCACCCGCCTTGGCTGGGTGCAGAGCTACGGCTCGCGCTGCGTGAAGCCGCCGGTGATCTTTGGCGACGTGACTCGCCCCGCGCCCATGACCGTACGCTGGAGCGAGTACGCCCAGTCACTGACGGACAGGCCGATGAAGGGCATGCTCACCGGCCCGGTGACCATTCTGCAGTGGTCGTTCGTGCGCGACGACCAGCCCCGGGAGATCACCTGCCGCCAGATTGCGCTGGCGCTGCGCGACGAGGTGGTGGACCTGGAGCGCGCCGGCATCAAGGCGATCCAGATCGACGAGCCGGCCCTGCGCGAGGGGTTGCCCCTGCGCCGTGCCGAATGGCAGGCGTACCTTGGCTGGGCGGTGGAAAGCTTCCGCCTGAGCTCGTCGGGGGTTGCCGATGCCACCCAGATCCACACCCACATGTGCTACTCGGAGTTCAACGACATCATCGGCGCGATCGCCGCGCTGGATGCCGACGTGATCACCATCGAAACCTCGCGCTCGGACATGGAGCTTCTGGACGCCTTCAAGGATTTCGACTACCCCAACGAGATCGGGCCCGGGGTTTACGATATCCACAGCCCCAACCTGCCCGACATTGACTGGATGGTGGCGCTGATGGAGAAGGCCGCCGAGCGGATTCCTGCCGAGCGCCTCTGGGTCAACCCGGACTGCGGGCTGAAAACAAGGCGCTGGGAAGAGGTCGAGCCGGCCCTTGCCAACATGGTCAAGGCAGCAAAGACCCTGCGCGAGCGCGCGGAAGCTAGCCGCCGCCCGGGCTTTGTCAAGGTGTAAAAGGCGCCCGCCTAACGCGCAAAAGCCGGCCCCCCAAGGGCCGGCTTTTCTGTGGCAGGTAACCCGCTACACGGAGGATGCTGACTTCTCTTGGCGATGATACCGCCATTTATCCCGGGCAGGTTGCCAGCCGCTGGCAGGCCTTGCGGCCTGCTTTCGTCCAATAAATTGGACTCCCACCGTGCAATCGGGCCTCCTGCAGTCTCCGTCCGGTGGGAGCTGACTTCAGTCAGCGATGATACCGCCACCAGCTCTGCTATTTGGCCAGCAGCCGCGCGGCGTCCAGGGCGAAGTAGGTGAGGATGCCGTCGGCGCCGGCACGCTTGAAGCAGGTGAGCGACTCCAGGATCACCTTGTCGGCGTCCAGCCAGCCGTTGTCGAAGGCGGCGCGGTGCATGGCGTACTCGCCGCTGACCTGGTAGGCGAACGTGGGGACGGCGAGCTCGTCCTTCACCCGGCGGACCACGTCCAGATACGGCATGCCCGGCTTGACCATCACCATGTCGGCGCCTTCGGTGATGTCCATGGTGACTTCGTGCAGCGCCTCGTCATCGTTGGCCGGGTCCATCTGGTAGGTGCGCTTGTCGGCCTGGCCGAGGTTGGCCGCCGAGCCGATGGCGTCGCGGAAGGGGCCGTAGTAGCTCGAGGCGTACTTGGCGCTGTAGGCCATAATGCGGGTGTTGACCAGGTCGTTGTCCTCGAGCACGTCGCGCACCGCGCCGATGCGCCCGTCCATCATGTCGGACGGGGCCACCACGTCGGCGCCGGCCTCGGCGTGGGACAGCGCCTGCTTGATCAGCGTCGCCACGGTGGGTTCGTTCTGCACGTAGCCGGTGTCGTCGAGGATGCCGTCCTGGCCGTGGCTGGTGTAGGGGTCCAGCGCCACGTCGGTGATGATGCCAAGATCGGGCAGGGCGTCCTTCAGCCCGCGCACGCTGCGCTGGATCAGCCCGTCCGGGTTGTAGGCCTCTTCGGCATGCTCGGTCTTGCCGTCGGCCTCGATCACCGGAAACAGCGCCAGTGCGGGGATACCCAGCGCCTGGGCCTCGCGCGCCTGTTCGATCAAAAGGTCCAGCGTCAAGCGCTCGACGCCGGGCATGGAGGGCACGGCTTCGCGCCGGTTTTCCCCTTCCATGACAAACACCGGCAGAATGAGGTCGGCCGGGGTGAGCACGTTTTCGCGCATCAGCCGGCGAGAAAAGTCGTCGCGGCGCATGCGCCGCATGCGGGTGGCGGGGAAGGGGCGCGGGGCGAACGTAGTCAAGGCAATCTCCAGCGAATAAGGCAAATGAAACTTTCCGCCCGTATTATATCAGCCGGCAGCGCGGGCAAAAGTCGTCGTGGCAGGGTGGGCAGTTGTGGCAGCAGGACGGGCTTGGCTAGAGTGGGTAGCAGAGCCTGAATACAAGGCAGTGGTGTTCGCCTCTTCCTTGGCGTGCCACAATAAGGCGGTGCAACCAAAGGAACAACAACGTGAACAAACAGATAGCGATCATTCTGACCGGCTGCGGCACCCTTGACGGCGCCGATCCCCACGAAACCACGCTGCTGCTGCTGCGTCTGGACCAGCTGGGCATCGACTGCCGTTTTTTTGCCCCGGATATCGACCAGTACGAGGCGATCAATCACCGTACCGGCGACGTGGACGAAGACGCCACGCGCCGAGTGCTCGACGAAGCGGGACGCCTTGCCCGGGGCGGTATTCAGCCGCTGGAAGCGCTTGACGGCAACGAATTCGACGCGGTGATCCTGCCCGGCGGCGAGGGCGTGGTGAAGAATATTTCCGACTTTCGCCGGGAAGGCGCCGGTATGCGGGTAGTGGAAGCGCTGAGCGAGACGCTGGCGGGGTTTTACGCGGCGGGCAAGCCCGTGGGCCTCACCGGCATTGCGCCGGCGCTGGCGCCGCGCCTGCTGTGTGACGGCATTTCGGTAACGGTGGGACGCAATCCCGGCATTGCCGGGGCCATCAGCTCCATGGGCGGGCTGCACCGCAGCGGCGAAGCCGACGATATCGTCGTCGACTTCGAGCATCAGGTGGTGACCACGCCGGCGCTGATGCAGACCGACAGCCTGAGCGTTGCCGCCGAGGGGCTTTTTAAGCTGGTGGACCGCATAAGCGAGATGATCGACGCGCGCACGCCGGCCTGACGCCGGCGCTTGCGCCCGTCTAGGCGTCGTCGGCCCGCTGCCGGGCCCGGCGGTTGCCCACCAGGCGGCCGAACAGAAGGCCGATTTCGTAAAGCAAGTACATGGGCACGGCCAGCAGGCTCTGGGAGACCACGTCCGGCGGGGTGAGCACCATGCCCACCACGAAGCAGCCCAGCAGAATATAGGGGCGCTTGCTGCCCAGGCTTGCCACCGTGGTGGCCCCCGAAAGGATCAGCAAAAAGGTGGCGATGGGAATCTCGAAGGCCACGCCGAAGGCAAAAAACAGCTTCAACACGAAGTTGAGGTACTGGTTGATATCGGTCATCACCGTGATGTTGTCCGGCCCGGTTTGGGTAAAAAACGAAAACAGCAGCGGAAACACCACGTAGTAGGCAAAGGCCGCACCGGCGTAGAACAGCCCGACGCTCGATACCAGCAGCGGAATGGCCAGCGATTTTTCGTTGTCGTAAAGGCCTGGAGCGACAAAGGCCCAGGCCTGGTGCAGCACCACGGGAATAGCGATAAAGACCGACACCACCAGGGTCAGCTTGAACGGCGCAAGAAACGGCGATGCCACCTCGGTGGCGATCATCTGGGAACCTTCGGGCAGCAGCGCCATCAGCGGCTCGGCGACAAAGCCGTAGATATCGTTGGCAAAGGCGTACAGCGCAAGAAAAATCACCACGATGGCAATGACGGCTCGCATCAGCCGCGAGCGCAGCTCGACCAGGTGCTCGATTAGCGGCGCCTGGGCGCCGCCTTCCTGGCGGTCTGTCTGTGGCTTGTGCGAACTACCGCTCATGTGATGTTTCGTCCTTTTTCCCGTCCTGCCCCGTTTCAGGCGGCGTTTCGCGCAGGGTTTCCAGGGCGTCGTCCAGCCGGGCCGAGGCGTCGGCGGCCTGGCGCTCTACCTGCCGAGCCTGTTTGCCGGGGGCATCGGCCAGGCTCTCCACGTCCTGCTTGGCCTTGTTCAGGCTGTCGTCGAGTTTCTTTTGCTGATCGTCAAGCTTCTGGCGCAGGTCTTCGGCTTCCAGCTGGGCGCTGACCTCGCGCTGCATGCTCGAGACCGTGCGCTTGATCTTGCCCACCCACATCCCCGTGGTGCGGGCCGCCCGCGGCAGCCGCTCGGGGCCGAGCACCAAAAGCCCGACCACGGCGATGATCAGCAGTTCGAGAAAGCCGATGTCCAGCATGGCTTATTTGCGCTCGTCGCCGTTTTCCGAGGTTTTTTCCCGGGCCTCGACGTCGTAGGTGTTCCCCGTTTCACCGGGCTCGTGGCTGACCTTGCCCTGAGGCTTGTCGGCGTCGTCGTCGGATTTTTTCTCTTCTTCGTGCATGGCACTCTTGAAGCCCTTGACGGCGCCGCCGAGATCGGTGCCCACGTTGCGCAGCTTCTTGGTGCCGAAAATCAGGATGATGATGCCCAGCACAATGAGCAGCTGCCAAATACTGATACCGCCTAGCATATGCGTGTCCTCGTTAGCGAATGCCCCGGTTGCGTTGGGAGGGGCAAGGTGTTGCGTGGCTATGCGCCCGTGCGGGCGGCTTTTTCCGCGTGCCCCGAGACGCCGAACCGGCGTGCCAGCTCGTCCATTACCGGGCGATGGTCCAGCCCCAGGTGCGAGAGCATGACCAGGCTATGAAACCACAGATCCGCCGTTTCAGCGACAAGCGCCTGACGCTTTGCCGCATCATTTTCGTATCCCGCGTCCTTGGCCGCAAGCAGGGTTTCGGTGGCTTCTTCGCCGACTTTCTCGAGTATCCGGTTCAGCCCCTTGTGGTGCAAGGCGGCGACGTAGGAGTCGTCGGCGTCGGCGTGGCGGCGCACTTCCAGCACCTCGGCTAGCGCTTCAAGCACGGCGTCAGCGGCAGGCGGGGGGGGCGGTGTCGGCGTGGTGGTCATGGCGGCGTGTCCGTAATAGATAGCGTTCTGTGTCGCGTGATGTGTAGCCTAATGGATCGCGCTTCGGCATTTCTTGATGCGCATCAGCTGAGCGGCCTATCGGTTACCAGGCCAGTAACAAAAGGCCGATGGCCGCGGCAACCAGCACCGACCAGTCCTGCCCCGCGGCCCAGGCCGAGAGCGGCTGCCAGGCAAGCGCGATCCCCAGAATAATCAGCCCCAGCCTGAGCCGGTGCTGACGCTTGCCCTGACGGTACATCTGCTGGCGCATGTCGCTGACGGCGTCAATTTGTCGCTGCTGCTGGCGGTCGCCGTGCTCCAGGCGGCTCAGCGCCTGATGCGCCAGCCCCGGCAGCTCCGGCAGCTGGGTGGCAAGGTCCGGCGCCTGGTGCTTGAGCGAGTCCCACAGGCCGCGCACGCCGGCGCGCTCTTTCATCCAGCGCTCAAGGTAGGGCTTGGCCGTGCTCCAGAGGTCGAGATCGGGGTAGAGCTGGCGGCCAAGCCCTTCGATGTTGAGCAGGGTCTTCTGCAGCAGCACCAGCTGGGGCTGAACCTCCATGTTGAAGCGTCGGGCCGTCTGGAAAAGCCCCAGCAGCACCTGGCCAAAGGAGATGTCCTTGAGCGGCTTTTCCAGAATCGGCTCGCACACGGTGCGAATGGCCGCGGCGAATTCGTTGGCCCGGGTGCCTTCGCCCACCCAGCCCGACTCGATGTGCAGCGCGGCGACTTCGTAGTAGTCCTGGCGGAAAAATGCCAGAAGGTTGCGCGCCAGGTAGTCCTGGTCTTCCCGGGTGAGGCTGCCGACGATGCCGCAGTCGATGGCAATGTACTGCGGATTTTCGCCGTCGTCGCAGTTGACGAAGATGTTGCCCGGATGCATGTCGGCATGGAAGAAGTTGTCGCGAAACACCTGGGTAAAGAAGATTTCCACGCCGCGTTCGGCCAGGGCCCTGAGGTTGGTGCCCCGGGCCAGCAGGGTGTCGGTGTCGGCCACCGGCACGCCGCGGATGCGTTCCTGAACCATGACCTTGCGCCGGGTGAAGGCCCAGTAGATGGTGGGCACGAACATCAGCGGCGAGTCCTTGAAGTTGCGCTTGAGCTGGGAGGTGTTGGCAGCCTCCTTGTAGAGGTCGAGCTCGTCGAACAGCGTGGCTTCGTAGTCGCGGATTACCTCCACCGGGCGCAGCCGGCGGGCCTCGGGCACCTTGGCCAAAAGCCTGGCGACCTGATACATCAGCCCCATGTCCTGGCGCATTACGCGGTTGATGCCCGGGCGGATGATCTTGACCACCACGTCCTCGCCGCTGTGCAGCCGGGCGGCGTGGACCTGGGCGATGGAGGCCGAGGCCAGCGGTTCGCGCTCGAAGTGGGCGAAGGCTTCGGCAAGGGACATTTCCAGCTCGTTTTCCACCCGCGCGGCGGCGGCGTCGCCGGGGAAAGAGGGTACTTGGTCCTGCAGCCGCTTGAGCTCGTCGGCGATGTCTTCGGGCAAGAGGTCGCGCCGGGTGGAGAGCATCTGGCCGAACTTGACGAAAATCGGGCCCAGCGCCTCCAGCGCCAGGCGCAGGCGTTCGCCGCGGCTTCGCGAACCCATGGGCAGCAGCCGTAGCGGAGAGAACCACGTCATGACGCGGATCCACCAGGGCAGGCGCTCGAACGGCACCAAAGTGTCCAGCCGGTGGCGGGCAATCACCCAGCCGATGCGCACCAGCCTCAGGCTCATGGCGACACCTCAGGCTCCCGGGCCAGCAGGCGCCGGCGCAGCCGGGCCAGCCGTGCTTCCAGCCGATCGGTGGCAACATCGAGCTCGGTGAGGTGGTCGCGGAGCACCTCGCGCTGCTGGCGCCCGGGCAAAAGCCTGGCTTCTTCAAAGACGTACTCGGACACGTCGGCCAAAAGCTCTTCCCGGGCGCGCAGGCCAAAGCGGGCGACCCGGCGCAGCCCTTCGGCCAGCGAGTGGGCGGGCATGTCGCCGAGCCACCGGGCAAGCTCGCCCTCCCAGTCCAGATCCAGATCGGTGAACAGCTCCCGGGTGGCTTCCAGCAGGTGGGTGCGCCCGCGCAGGGACAGCTGGCCGGAAAACATCAGCCGCTCGAGGCTCTCGCCGCTGGCCCAGCGGGAAAGGGTTTCCGGCGTCAGCTCGACCACGGCGTCGGCAGAGGCTTCGCTGTCGGCGTCGTTGCCGGCGTGCCAAAGGTCGATGCCGGCGCGGTGAAAATGCAGCATCAGCGGCAGGTGCGGCTGCTCCAGGCGGACGAGCAGGCGGCGGCCGGCCAGCGCTTCAAGGCGCGAGGGCGCGGCAGGGTCCCGGGCCAGCAGGGCGTTGATGGCGCGCTCGAGGCCGGCGAGCATCAGCGTCGGGGTTGCCGTCGTGTTGGAGGGCAGTGTCATAGTTTGATTCCGCGGTGCAGGGCCACAATACCGCCGGTGAGGTTGGTGTATTCCACACGCTCAAGGCCTGCGGCTTCCATCATGCCCTTGAGCGTTTTCTGGTCCGGGTGCATGCGAATGGACTCGGCGAGATAGCGGTAGCTGTCGGCGTCGCCGGCCACCAGCTGGCCCATCCGCGGCAGCACCCGGAAGGAGTATTCGTCGTAGGCCTTCGATAAAAGCTCGCTGCGGGGCTTGGAGAACTCCAGCACCAAAAGGCGGCCGCCGGGCTTTAACACCCGCTGCATGGAGCGCAGGGCGGCGTCCTTGTCGGTGACGTTGCGCAGGCCGAAGGCGATGGTGATGCAGTCGAAGTGGTTGTCGGGAAACGGCAGATTCTCGACGTTGGCCTGTACGTAGTCGACGTTGCCGCCAACGCCGCTGTCGATGAGCTTGTCGCGGCCGACGTTAAGCATCGAGGCGTTGATGTCGGCAAGCACCACCCGGCCCCGGGAGCCGACCATGCGCGAGAACTTGAGCGTAAGGTCTCCGGTGCCGCCGGCGATATCCAGCACACGGTGGCCGGGGCGCACGCCCGAGCGCTCGATGGTGAGGCGTTTCCACAGGCGGTGAATGCCCATGGACATCAGATCGTTCATCACGTCGTAGCGGTCGGCAACCGAGTGGAAGACGTCCGCGACCTTTGACGCTTTTTCATGGCGCGGGACGTCCTGGTAGCCAAAATCCGTGGTCTGGGCGTCGTTGCCCTGAGGATGCTCGGCGTCGGCGTTGCGCGTTTCCGTGGGGCTCATGGGGTGGCTCCGGAAGTCGAGACGGTAAGGCGGCCTTTTCCTCGAAGGTGGCCGTCGCAGAAGAAACTGGCGACATTGTAGCCTTGTCCGCCCCGGCTTGTCTGCGCCCCCGGGTCGCAACCGGCGAGGCGCTGGCGCCGGGAAGTGTTATACCTGCTTGATTTCGATGCCCAGCGGCGTGCGCGACGCGCCGGCTTCGTGCATCCGGGTGAGATAGTCTTCCCACCAGGCGTCCTGGCGGCTGGCCAGATCGTAAAGGTATTCCCAGGTGTAAAGCCCGCTTTCGTGGCCGTCGTCGAAGTGCAGCTTCAGGGCATAGTTGCCCACCGGGCTGATGTCCTGGAGACCGACGTCCTTCTTGCCGACCTGCAGCACGGCCTCTTCGTTGCTGTGGCCGCGCACCTCGGCAGAGGGGGAGCAGACGCGCAGCAGCTCTACCGCCACGCGGTAGGTCTCGCCGCCGCGGTAGGCAAGCTCCAGCTGGCGAGCTTTCTTGTGATAGTGAACGTTGACGGGAACGGGGGGATTCATAAGCGTACCTCTTGCATGCGGTGGCCCGAAACATGATGCCCCGCGCCTGGTACGCGGGGCAAGGGAGGGGCAGGAGCGGGGAAGCGCCCGCGGCGCTAGAGAATATACCGCGAGAGGTCTTCGTCCACCGCCAGCTCGCCCAGCTGGGCGTTGACGTAGTCGGCGTCGATGGTTAGCGGGCCGTCCATGTCGCCGCCCTTGAACGAGGCCTCTTCCAGCAGGCGTTCCATCACCGTGTGCAGCCGGCGGGCGCCGATGTTCTCGGTGCCTTCGTTGACCTGCCAGGAAATCTCGGCGATGCGCTCGATGCCGTCCGGGGTGAACTCCACGTCCAGCCCTTCGGTGGCCAGCAGTGCCCTGTACTGGGCAGTGAGCGAGGCCGAAGGCTCGGTGAGAATGCGCTTGAAGTCCTCCGGCGTGAGGGCGTCGAGCTCCACACGAATGGGCAGACGCCCCTGCAGCTCGGGGATCAGGTCCGACGGCCGCGAGAGGTGGAAGGCCCCGGAGGCGATGAACAGGATATGGTCGGTCTTGACCATGCCGTGCTTGGTGGAGACCGTGGAGCCCTCGATCAGCGGCAGCAGGTCGCGCTGCACGCCCTCCCGGGAGACGTCGCCGCCGCTGGACTGGCCGCCGCCCTTGGCCACCTTGTCGATCTCGTCGAGAAACACGATGCCGTGCTCTTCGACGGCGTCGATGGCCCGGGTCTTGATGTCGTCTTCATTGACCAGCTTGCCGGCTTCCTCGTCGCGCAGAAGGCCGAAGGCGTCCTTGACCGTGACGCGCCGGGTTTCGCTTTTCTGCTGGCCCATGTTGGAAAACATGTTCTGCAGCTGGCTGGTCATTTCTTCCATGCCCGGCGGGGTCATGATGTCGACGTTCTGACCCTGGGTGGAAAGCTCGATGTCGATTTCCTTGTCGTCGAGCTGGCCCTCGCGAAGCTTCTTGCGAAACGACTGGCGCGTGCCGCTGTCTTCCCGGGGCTTGTCTTCCTGCCCCCGGGGCGGCGGCAGCAGAGCGTCGAGGATGCGGTCCTCGGCGGCGTCTTCGGCGCGGTTGCCGACCTCTTCCTTGGCCTGCTCGCGGACCATCTTGATCGCCGATTCCATCAGGTCGCGGATGATCGACTCCACGTCACGGCCGACGTAGCCCACTTCGGTAAACTTGGTGGCTTCGACCTTGATGAACGGCGCCCGGGCGAGCTTGGCCAGACGCCGGGCGATTTCGGTCTTGCCCACGCCGGTGGGGCCGATCATGAGAATGTTCTTGGGCGTAACTTCCGGGCGCAGCTCGTCGTCGAGCTGCATGCGCCGCCAGCGGTTGCGCAGGGCCACGGCCACGGAGCGCTTGGCGTCCTTCTGGCCGATGATGAACTGATCCAGCGCGTGGACGATCTCGCGGGGTGTCATCTGAGTCATGGTTTAAAGCTCTTCCATAGTGACGTGGTGGTTGGTGAACACGCAGATGTCACCGGCGATGGACAGGGACTTTTCGGTAATCTCGCGGGCGGAAAGGTCAGTGTTTTCCAAAAGCGCCCGGGCGCTGGCCTCGGCGAAGTTGCCGCCGGAGCCCACGGCGATCACGCCGTGTTCCGGCTCGACCACGTCGCCGTTGCCGGTAATCACTAGCGAAGTGCTGTGATCGGCCACCACCAAAAGCGCTTCCAGGCGGCGCAGGGCACGTTCCGTGCGCCAGTCCTTGGCCAGCTCCACGGCGGCCTTGGTCAAATGGCCCTGGTATTTTTCCAGCTGGGCCTCGAAGCGCTCGAACAGCGTGAAGGCATCGGCGGTGCCGCCGGCAAAGCCTGCCAGCACCTTGCCGCGATAGAGGCGGCGCACCTTGCTGGCGTTGCCTTTCATCACGGTGTTGCCAAGCGATACCTGGCCGTCGCCGGCCAGCGCGACCTGATCACCGCGACGCACGGATACGATAGTGGTCATGGAGAAGACTCCTTGCGGGAGGAAAACTCCCGGTGACTGTCGATGCCGTCAAGCCGGCACCCGGAATGAAGCACGTCACCACAAAATGCGGGCGGGAGTGAAAAAATCAACCGCCGCCCGGAGAACCGGGCGGGAGGGCTCAGTCCTGGAGCTGGATCAGCAGGGGCTCGATGCCCTGGGTGCTCATCAGGTCCCGGGCGCGGGTCAGCTCCCGGGTGTCTTCGTAGGGGCCGACCTGCACCCGGTGCCAGGTGACGCCGCTGGCCTTGACCTCGCTGATCTTGGCCAGAAGGCTCAGGTTCTCGAGCCGCGAACGCAGTTCGTTGGCGTCGGCCACTTCGCGAAACGACGCCGCCTGCAGCATGTAATGACCGGGCTCGGTGGGCGCTTCGCGCTCGGCGGCCGACGCTTCGTCGGAGTTGCTCTTGGCGGCGATGACCTGGGCGATGGGGTCGTCGCCGCCCTCACCGTCCGACGCTGTCGGCTCGGGTGGGCTCACCCGGGACGGTACCGCACCGCCCGGGGCGATGACCTCGGACTCGGGCAGCAGCGTATAGAACTCGAAGGTGGGCATGCCGTCGTCCTCTTCGGCCTGGCCTTCTCCTTCGGCGCCTTGGCCCTCGCGCTGCTCGGAGGCCACGTCGCCCGAGGGCGGGGCGTCTTCTTGCCAGGGGGCCGTGCCGTTCAGGTGCTGGGCGAAGAAAAAGCCGGCGATGACCCCGCCAAGCGCCCAAAACCAGCCCGGCAGATGCAGGCGGCGCTTTTTTGCCGGCGCCTTGCGCTGGGTGGTGGCGCCCCGGCGGGGCGGCGTCTTGCGCTTGGTGGCCATGGGTTACATCTCCTCGGGTGCGCTGACGCCCATCAGGTCGAGGCCGTTGCGCAGCGTTTGGCGGGCGGCGAGCCCCAGCGCCAGCCGGGCGTTGCGGGTGGCGTCGTCGTCGACCATGACCTTGACGGCGTTGTAGCAGGTGTGAAAGTCGCCGGCGAGATCCAGCAGATACTGGGCAATCTGCTGGGGTTCGCGGTTTTTGGCGGCGATTTCCACGGCTTCGGGGTAGCGCGCCAGGCGGTTGAGCACGGCCTTTTCCTGGTCGGTCTCCAGCAGGGCGAGGTTGTCCAGCGCCTGGGCGTGGTTAAAGGTGCGGCCGTCGGCCTCGGCCCGGCGCAGCATGCTGCATACCCGGGCGTGGGCGTACTGCACGTAGTACACCGGGTTGTCGTTGGACTGGGAGCGGGCCAGGTCAATGTCGAAGGTGAGCTGGGAGTCAGCCCGGCGCGCGGCGAGGAAAAAGCGCGTGGCGTCGCGGCCCACTTCGTCGATCAGATCGCGCACGGTGACGTAGCTGCCGGCGCGCTTGGAAAGTTTCACCTCGACGCCGGAGCGGGTGACCATCACCATCTGGTGGAGCACGTAGTCGGGAAAGCCTCTGGGGATGCCGGCTTCGAGCGCCTGAAGCCCGGCGCGTACCCGGGTAATGGTGGAGTGGTGGTCGGCGCCCTGTTCGTTGATCACCGTGGTAAAGCCGCGCTGCCACTTGTCCAGGTGGTAGGCGACGTCGGGCAGAAAATAGGTGTAGCTGCCGTCCTGTTTGCGCATCACGCGGTCCTTGTCGTCGCCGAAGTCGGTGGTGCGCAGCCAGGTGGCGCCGTCCTGCTCGTAGGTGTGGCCGTTGTCGACCAGGGTCTTGACCGCGGCCTCGACCTTGCCGTCCGCGTAAAGCGACGATTCCAGAAAGTAGACGTCGAACTCCACGCCGAAGGCCTTGAGGTCGAGATCCTGCTCCCGGCGCAGCCAGGCCACGGCGAAGGCCTGTATGGCTGCCAGGTCGTCGGGGTCGCCAGCGCCGGTGACTTCGCGGTCGTCGGCCACCACGGTGTACTGAGCCAGGTAGTCGCGCGCCACGTCGGCAATGTACTCGCCGCGGTAGCCGTCCGCCGGCCAGTCGGCATCGTCCGGGGTCAGCTCGTTGGCCCGGGCCTGAACCGAGCGGGCGAGGTTTTTGATCTGCACGCCGGCGTCGTTGTAGTAGAACTCCCGGGTCACGTCGAAGCCGGTGGCCTCCAACAGCCGGCACAGGCAGTCGCCAATGGCGGCGCCGCGGCCGTGGCCCACGTGCAGGGGGCCGGTGGGGTTGGCGGAGACGAATTCAACCTGCACCTTTTTGCCCTGGCCGATCAGGCTGCGGCCGAAGGCGTCGCCGGAGTCCAGCACCTGGGCGACGACTTGGGCGGCGGCGCCGGCATCGGCAAAGAAGTTGATAAAGCCGGGGCCGGCAATTTCGATTTTCTGCACCGCGTCGTTTTCCGGGAGGGCGCCGATGATGGCTTCGGCCAGCTCCCGGGGGTTCATGCCCGCAGGCTTGGCCGTGGCCAGCGCCAGGTTGGTGGCGTAGTCGCCGTGGGCCTTGTCTCGGGTCTGGTCAACCTTGATCGCCGGCTGAAGGTCGTCAGGCAGCACGCCCTGTTGCTTGAGCGCGCTAAGCGCGCTGTCGAGCAGAGAGATAATGGTGTCTTTCATGTGGGTATCCGGATACGTCGGTGGCGGCGTGCGCAGGCGCCGGTTGGGGCGCGCCGCTGGTATGGCGGTGGAGCGCTTGCGTCTGGGCGCTCATTATCAGCATTTGGCGGCGAGTTTCAAAGCGCCGCTCAGGCCAGCGTCTGGGGGTCAATATCCAGCGACCAGCGTACCCGGCGTGCCTCGGGACTTGCTTCGAGCCATCGGGCAAGAAAACTTGCCGCGGCGTGCAGGCGGCTGCGCCGCTCGGCGCTTATCATCACGTGCAGGTGGTAGCGGTTCTGGCGCCGTTCCATGGGCGCGGGGACCGGCCCCAGGCAGCGGGCTCGGGTAGCCGTCTGGGCAAGCCAGTCGCCGAGCGCGGCGGCGGCGTTCCGGGCAAGGGCAGTGGCGGCCTGGGCGTTGGGGCTTTCCACGCGCAAAAGCGCCATGAAGCCGCAGGGCGGAAGCCCGGCCAGGCGCCGCTCTTGCAAAAGCTCCCGGGCAAGCGCGCCGTAGCCGCGTTCGGCCAGCAGCGTCAGGTGGGGATCGTCCGGGTGCAGGGTCTGGACCAGCACCCGGCCGGGGTCGGCGGCGCGCCCGGCCCGGCCGGCAACCTGCTCGAGCAGCTGGGCGTTGTGCTCCATGGCGCGAAAGTCCGCGGCGTAGAGTCCGCCGTCGGCGTTGACCACGACCACCAGGGTGACGTGGGGAAGATGATGGCCCTTGGCCAGCATCTGGGTACCCACCAGCAGGCAGGGTTCGCCGCGCTGTATCTCCCGGAGCGCCTGCTCGAAGCTGTCCTTGCGCCTTGTGCTGTCGCGGTCGATGCGGTGAATCACCGTTTCTGGAAACAGCGTCTGCAGGGTTTCTTCGCTGCGCTCGGTGCCGCTGCCCAGCGCCCGCAGGTCGCCGCTTTGGCAGTCCGGGCAGGCGTCGGGCAGGCCTCGACGGCTGTCGCAGTGGTGGCAGGCGAGAAGCGGCGGGGCGCGGTGCAGGGTCATGCGCGCGTCGCACTGGTGGCATTCGGCCATCCAGCCGCAGGCGTGGCAGGCAAGCGTCGGCGCAAAGCCCCGGCGGTTGATGAACACCAGCACCTGCTTGCCGGCGTCGAGCGTCGCCTTGACCGCCTTGATCGCGTCGGGCAAAAGCCCGCCCTGGCGGCGCCGGTGGCGCAGGTCGATCAGTTCGAGCCTGGCCGGCGGGTGGCGGCTGGCGCGCCGGGTCAGATGCAGATGGCGATAATGGCCGCCAAGGGCCTGGTGCAGGCTCTCGAGCGACGGCGTGGCGCTGCCCAGCACCACGGGGATGCCGTGGTAGTGGGCCCGGGCGACGGCCAGATCCCGGGCGTGGTAGCGCAGCCCGTCCTGCTGCTTGTAAGAGCCGTCGTGCTCTTCGTCGACGATGATGGCCCCGGGGTTGGCAAGCGGGGTAAAAATCGCCGAGCGGGTGCCGATGATGATTCGCGCCCGGCCGCTGGCGGCGGCCTCCCAGACGTCCAGGCGTTCGGCGTCGGTGAGCGCGGAGTGCAGCGCCAGCACCGCCACGTTGAAGCGCTGGCGAAAGCGTGCAAGCGTCTGCGGCGTGAGGCCGATTTCGGGCACCAGCACCAGCGCCTGCTGCCCCTTGGCGGCGACCGCCTCGATGAGCTGCAGGTAGACCTCGGTCTTGCCGCTGCCGGTCACGCCTTCGAGCAGGCAGGGGTGAAACTCGGCGAGCTTTTCATGCAGCGCGGCGAGCACGTCGGACTGCTCCTGGTTGAGCGGCAGCGCCGGCGTGGCCAGCAGCGAGCCGCCGGCGGGGCCGGCCGTGGCCGTTTCCACTTCCCGGCGTTCGACCAGCCCCTTGTGCAGCAGCCGGTTGAGCACGTCGTGGGTCAGACCGTGGGCGGTAATGGCTCGGGTAGGCAGCCCGCCCGGGTGCTGACCCAGCAGCGCCCAGAGTTCGGCCTGGCGCGTGGCGCGGCCGAAGTCCGGCGCCTCGGGGGCGCCTGGGTGACGGCGCCACAGGGTGTGGGTGCGCCCGGCCATGGGAAAGCCCTGGCGCAGCCGCGCGGGCAGGGCGTGGTGCAGGGTGTCGCCCAGGCTGTGCTGGTAGTAGCGCGCGGCAAAGCGGCACAGCCACTGCCAGTCCGCGGGCAGCGGGGTGTCGTCCAGCGCTTCGCTCACCGCGCGCAGCTTGTCATGCGAGAGCTCGCTGGTGTCGGCAAGCTCGATGACCACGCCCACCACCTCCCGGTGGCCGAAGGGCACGCGCACGCGCAGCCCCGGCTGCCAGCCGCAGGACGGCGCCCGGGCGGCGGGCAGATAGTCAAAAAGCCGGCGCAGGGGTGAGGGCAGCGCCACGCGCAGAATGGATGCAGGCGAAACGGCGGGGGTGGGCAATTGGCCTCCAGCGTCAGGTTTGCTAGAATACGCGGCCGCTTTGCATCACGCCGGTTTTCCTCCCAGATAGCGGCGCGGCGCAACGGCTAACCGGTTAGCACGTTTTTCAACCCGTATGCGGTGCCTGGCAGGCGATCAGGTGGCGGCATACAGCTTTGTGAGGCTCACGATGAAACAAGGTATCCATCCGGATTACAACACGGTCACCGCGACCTGTTCCTGCGGCGAGAGCTTTACCGTAGGCTCCACGGCCGGCCACGACTTTTCCCTGGACGTTTGCTCCAACTGCCACCCCTTCTACACCGGCAAGCAGAAGCAGGCGACCACCGGCGGGCGCGTAGAGCGCTTCAACAAGCGCTTCGGCGCCGCCCTGAAGCGCGGCTAAACGCCGCCCCGGCACCGCCCGGCAAGACACAACCCACGCTTGTTTGGCGTGGGTTTTTTTGTGCAGGCAGGAAACAGCAGGGCCCTGGGCGACGGCACTGGGCGACCCCGTGTCGCGGGCTGGCTATCACTCGTCGCCTATGCCCTTTGTCGTATTGACGGTAGAATCCGCTATGCTTGGAGAGCGAGCACATGCGTTCGGCGCCGTTTTATGGAATACTTTTCCATAAACAGCCTCGGGCAAGCGCCAGGCGCGCCGGAAGTCACCGGCACGCCCCGGCTCGAAAACGCCTTTTGGCGGCAAGAACGGCGAAAGTAGCGCAAAAAAGAAGGAAATCAGCCTTTCTTTTGGGCGGCTGATACATTTGAGGCGGTTTGGTTTTTTCTATACGCTGAAACGCTTTTCCATTTTTCAATGCTGAACTGGACTCTGACCATGAAGGATGCATTCAAGCAGGCGGCGCTGGACTACCACGCCAAGCCGATTCCCGGAAAACTTTCGGTAGAGCTCACCAAGCCGACCGCCACCGCGCGGGATCTGGCGCTGGCCTACAGCCCCGGCGTGGCAGAGCCGGTACGCGAGATCGCCAGGGATGTGGAAAATGCCTACCGCTATACGGGCAAGGGGAACTTGGTTGCCGTTATCTCCAACGGCACCGCCATCCTCGGCCTGGGGAATCTGGGTGCCCAGGCAAGCAAGCCGGTCATGGAAGGCAAGGGCGTTTTGTTCAAGCGCTTTGCCGGGGTCAACTCGGTGGATATCGAAGTGGATACCGAAGACGCCCAGACGTTTATCGACACCGTCGCCAACATTGCCGACACCTGGGGCGGCATCAACCTGGAAGACATCAAGGCGCCGGAGTGCTTCGAGGTCGAGCGCGAGCTGATCAAGCGCTGCAACATTCCGGTGTTTCACGATGACCAGCACGGCACCGCGATCGTCACCGCGGCGGGCATGCTCAACGCCCTGCACATCGCCGACAAAAAGCTCGAGGACGCTCGCGTAGTGTGCCTGGGCGCAGGCTCTGCCGCCATTGCCTGCATGAACCTGCTGATTGCCTGCGGCGTGCGCCGGGACAACATCTTCATGCTCGACAGCAAGGGGGTGATTCACACCGGGCGCGACAACCTCAACGAATACAAGGCGCAGTTTGCCAACGAGACCGACAAGCGCACCCTGGACGACGTCATCGACGACGCTGACGTCTTCGTTGGCCTGTCCGGCCCCAACCTGCTGTCCAAAGAGCAGCTGGGCAGGATGGCGGACAGCCCCGTGGTCTTCGCCTGCTCCAATCCGGACCCCGAGATTCATCCCGACGACGCCCGCGCGGCCCGCCCGGACGTGATCATGGCCACCGGCCGCTCCGACTACCCCAACCAGGTCAACAACGTGCTGGGTTTCCCGTTCATCTTCCGCGGGGCGCTGGACGTGCGCGCCACGGCGATCAACGAGGAAATGAAGGTGGCCGCGGTTCACGCCATCGCCGACCTGGCGCGCGAGCCGGTGCCCCAGGAAGTGCTCGACGCCTACGAGCGCGACGAGATGACCTTCGGGCGCGAGTACATCATCCCCACCCCGGTGGACATTCGCCTGCTGGACCGCGTCTCCTCCGCCGTGGCCCAGGCCGCCGTGGATTCCGGCGTGGCGCGCAAGCCGTTCCCGGCGCACTATCCGCTGACCTCCATCAGCGCCGTTTACGGCGGCTGACTCGGCCGAGCCGAACCGACCTTGCTGACGCCGACGCCCGCCCTGTGCGGGCGCCGGCGTTTTTGTGCCTAGCGTTCGGGAGCGCTGTGCAGCCGGGTCAGGCCTTCCTGGGCGCTCGAGGCCACAAGCGTGCCGTCGCGGCGATAGATATGGCCCTGGGCAAGCCCTCGGGCGCTGCCGCTCCAGGGCGATTCGATAACGTATAGCAGCCACTCGTCCACGCGGGCGTCGGCGTGCAGCCAGAGGGCGTGGTCGAGGCTCGCTATCTGCAGCTTTGGGTCGGTGAAGCTGACCCCGTGGGGCAGAAGCGCCGTGGTCAGCAGGTTGAAGTCCGAGGCGTAGGACAGCAGATGGCGGTGCAGGGCCGGGGAGTCCGGCAGCGCGCCGTCAAAGCGAAACCACAGGCAGCGTCTGGCAGGGTGGGTCTCCTCCGGCGGCCGGGGGACCGGAAGAAACCGGCTCGGATGGCTCAGGGTCTGAGAGTGTCTGGCCGCGCTGCTTTTCTGCAGCAGCGCCTCGGGGGTCGGCACGTCGGGCATCGGCCGCTGGTGCAGCAGCGGGCTTTTTTCCGGAATCTGGAAAGAGGCGCTGCAAAAAAAGATCGGCCGGCCCTTCTGGATCGCGGTGACTCGCCGGGTGGTGAAGCTGCCGCCGTCGCGCACCTTGTCGACCTGGTAAACCACCGGGCGGTGGGAGTCGCCCGGGCGCAGAAAATAGCCGTGCTGGGAGTGCGGGCGGCGCTCGTCGGGCACAGTGTGCGTGGCCGCGGCCAGCGCCTGGCCGAGCACCTGGCCGCCGTAAAGCTGGGGCAGGCCCAGATCCTGGCTCTGGCCGCGAAACAGCGTGTCTTCGAGCGGCTCGAGATCCAGCAGCGCCACCAGCTCACCGAGGGCTTCGGTGCCGGGTGCGGGCGTGTGATTCATGGGGCAACTCCTTGGGATATCATGCGACAGTCTGCTTACTTTAACGGAGTTTTTGCGCCATGCGCAGCGATGAGTATTACATGCACCGCGCTCTGGACCAGGCGCACCAGGCAGCCGAAGCCGGCGAAGTGCCGGTGGGCGCGGTGGTGGTGAATGCGGCGGGGGAGGTTATCGCCGCCGCCCACAATGCCCCGGTGACTGCGCTCGACCCCTGCGCCCACGCCGAGGTACAGGCGCTGCGCTTGGCGGGGCAGGCGCGGGGCAACTACCGGCTCGACGGCTGCACGCTGTTCGTGACCCTGGAACCCTGCATGATGTGCGCCGGGGCGGCGGTCAACGCGCGCCTCGAGCGTCTGGTGTATGCTGCCGCCGAGCCGCGTACGGGGATGGTGGAATCCAGGGCCAATCTGCTGGCGCAGCCGTGGTTCAACCATCGAGTCGCGGTGACGCCGGGGGTGCTGGCGCCGGCGTCAAGACGCCTGCTCAAGCAGTTCTTTGCCGTTCGGCGCGCCTGAGCCCGGAGGTGACTGCCACGAGTTGGCGGCAGCGCTAATTCAGCGGCAGCACCAGGTCAAACGGCATCAGCGTCTCGTCAGAGGGAAGGTTTCTATCGAGCTGAAAGAACTGCTGGCGGCTGCGCTCGACGTATTGCAGCATTTCGTAGTAGCGGCGGATGTTGCGCACATAAATCACCGGCTCGCCGCCCCGGGCGTAGCCGTAGCGGGTCTTTTCGTACCACTGGCGCTGCTGCAGTAGCGGCAGAGCATCGCGCACGTCGCGCCAGCGGTCGGGATCGCCGCCGCGCCGCTGGGCGAGATCCCGGGCGTCGAGCAGATGCCCAAGGCCGACGTTATACGCCGCCAGCGCCATGAACAGGCGGTCATCGCCGGTAATGCTTTTGGGCAGGCGCTGTTCCAGCTGGCGCAGGTAGCGCGTGCCGCCGTCGATGCTTTGCGCCGGATTGCGCCGGTTGGTAACGCCGACCTCTTTCGCCGTGGGTGAGGTCAGCATCATCAGACCGCGCACTCCGGTGGGCGAGACGGCGTCCGGATCCCAGTGGGACTCCTGGTAACCCACGGCGGCGAGCAGCTGCCAGTCAAAGCCGGTGTCGCGGGCGGCCTGCTGAAAAAGCGCCCGGTAGCGCGGCAGGCGCGAGTCCAGGTGGTCGAGAAACGTCCGCGTGCCGACGTACTCCAGGTAGTCGTCGTGGCCGAAGTAGCGCTCCACCAGCTTTTTCAGCTCGCCGCTTTGCTGCAGGTCGTCGAGAAAGCGGTTGGCCTCGCCCAAGAATGCCAGATTGTGCCGGTCGGGGACGGCCCAGACCAGAGAGCTTGGTTTGCCCAGCGGAAAGCCGCGCTCGACGTTTTTGAAAAACAGCCGGTTGACGCGGAACTGATGGGCGAAAACCACGGCGGCGTCAAGGTCGCTGTTTTCGACCTGGGCCAGCAGGTCGGCGACTTCGAGCTCGCCGGACTCTTTCCAGCTGAGCGCCGGATAGTCCTTTTGCAGCTCGCGCAGGGTAGCGGCGGTGCCGGCGCCTTTGGCGCCGCGCAGCGTGCCGATCTCAAGCCCGGCCAGATCTTCCGGGCCGCCGATGCCGTGCAGTCCCCGCCGGTAGACCAGCAGCGGCTGCATGTCGATAATCGGCCGGGTGAAGCTGATACCCGGCGTGGCCGGGGTCAGCACCAGCCCCGCGGCGCCCAGGTCCCCACGGTGGCGTACGGCGGGCAGCACGTCGTCCAGGTGGTGGTTGGCCTCGAGATTGAGGCTGACGCCCAGGTGGTCGGCAAAGCGGCGCGCCAGCTCGTACTCGAAGCCGGCAGGGCCGCGCCGCCCCGCATAATAGATCGTGGGCGAGGTGCGGGTGTGCACGGTGAGAAAGCCGCGCTGCTTGATGGCGCGCAGTTTCTTGCCCTCTGGGTCCGGCGGAAACGCCGGCAGCATGACCAGCAGGAACACCGCCGCACAGGCGATGTAGCCGCCGATGCGGGCGGAAAAAAGGCGGCTCGGCGTCAGCATAGCAGGGTGGCGACATTTGGCATGGCGCAACGATACTAAGCCCCGGTCAGGCTGTCACCCGGCCGATTTCGTCTGTCAGGCGCTTTCCAGTATCATGGCGCGAATTGCCGCTGTGCGGCCTGGTGATTCCCTGCTCGAATTTTCCTGCTCTAGAGGCTTTCCGGATATGCTCGAACTGCGAGGCGCTCCCGCCCTTTCCGCGTTCCGTCATGCGCGACTGCTTGACACCCTGCGCGAGCGCGTAGGCGACGTCAAAACGCTGACTGCTGACTACGTTCACTTTGTCGACCACCACGGCGAGCTTGCAAAGGCGGAGCGCGAACGCCTGGCTGAGCTGCTGGACTATGGCCGGGAGGGCCACCATGCCGACCGCCCCGGAGACGAGACGGCGGCGGAAGGCGGTCAGCGCTTTCTTGTGGTGCCAAGGCTCGGCACCCTCTCGCCCTGGTCGTCCAAGGCAACCGATATCGCCCACAGCTGCGGGCTGGACCAGGTGGCGCGCATCGAGCGCGGTATCGATTACCGGATCACCTTTTCCACGCCGCCGGGCGAGGAGGCCTTCGAAACACTGATCGCGCTGTTGCACGACTGCATGGTGGAGACCGTGCTGTTTGACGCCTCGGATGCGGCCAAGCTGTTCACCCGGCGCGAGCCGGCCATGCTTGCCAGCATCGACGTGCTGGGCGGCGGCCGCGAGGCGCTGGTGGCGGCCAACCGCGAGCTGGGGCTGGCGCTCGCCGAGGACGAGATCGACTATCTGGCGGTGGCCTTTGCCGAGCTTGAGCGCAATCCCACCGACGTCGAGCTGATGATGTTTGCCCAGGCCAACTCCGAGCACTGCCGGCACAAGATCTTCAACGCCGACTGGACCGTTGACGGCGTCGACCAGCCCCAGTCGCTGTTCAAGATGATCAAGAACACCTTCGCCAGCTCCCCGGACAACGTCTTTTCCGCCTACAGCGACAACGCCGCGGTGATCAAGGGCTCCCAGGGCGGGCGCTTTTTCCCCGCGCCGCTCACCGGCCAGGGCGATGAAACCGCCCGCTACGAGACCCATCAGGAGCCCATCCACATTCTGATGAAGGTGGAGACCCACAACCACCCCACGGCGATCGCGCCGTACCCGGGGGCTGCCACCGGCGCCGGCGGCGAGATTCGCGACGAGGGTGCTACCGGCATCGGCGGCAAGCCCAAGGCGGGGCTTGCCGGCTTCAGCGTCTCCAACCTGCGTATCCCCGAGTTTGTTCAGCCCTGGGAAACCTTCGACTACGGCAAGCCCGAGCGTATTCAGTCGGCGCTTGCGATCATGCTCGACGGCCCGGTGGGAGGGGCGGCGTTCAACAACGAGTTCGGCCGGCCCAACCTGGCCGGCTACTTCCGCACCTACGAACAGGACGTGCTCAGCAACCACGGCGTCGAGCGCCGGGGCTACCACAAGCCCATCATGCTCGCCGGCGGCTACGGCAATATCCGCGCCCAGCACGTGCAGAAAGGCGAGATCCCCGTGGGCGGCAAGCTGATCGTCATGGGCGGACCGGCAATGCTCATCGGCCTTGGCGGCGGCGCGGCGTCGAGCATGGCATCGGGAGTCTCCAGCGCCGATTTGGACTTCGCCTCGGTGCAGCGGGAAAATCCCGAGCTCGAGCGTCGCGCCCAGGAAGTCATCGATCGCTGCTGGGCGCTGGGCGACTATAACCCGCTGCGCTTCATTCACGACGTCGGCGCCGGCGGGCTGTCCAACGCCCTGCCGGAGCTGGTGAAGGATGCCGGCCGCGGCGGGCGTTTCCAGCTGCGCGACGTGCCCAGCGCCGAGCCGGGCATGAGCCCGCTGGAAATCTGGTGTAACGAGGCCCAGGAGCGCTACGTGCTCGCGGTGGCGCCGGAGGACCTCGACACCTTCGAGGCGCTGTGCCGTCGGGAGCGCTGCCCCTACGCCGTGGTCGGCGAGGCGCTGGAAGACCATCACCTGGAAGTCCACGACAGCCACTTCAACACCCGTCCGGTGGACCTGCCCATGAGCGTGCTGTTCGGCAAGACGCCGCGGATGCAGCGCGAGTTCGAGCGGCAAACGCCCGAGCGCTCGGACATGATGCTCGACAACCTCGACCTGCGCGAAGCGCTCGGCCGGGTGCTGCGCCTGCCGTCGGTAGCCTCCAAGAGCTTCTTGATCACCATCGGCGATCGCTCGATCACCGGGCTGGTGGCCCGGGATCAGATGGTCGGCCCCTGGCAGGTGCCGGTGGCCGACGCCGCGGTGACCACGGCGAGCTTCGACACCCACGCCGGCGAAGCCATGGCCCTGGGCGAGCGGGCGCCGGTGGCGCTGCTCGACCCGGCGGCCAGCGCAAGGCTGGCCGTGGCCGAGGCGGTCACCAACCTGGCCAGCGCGCCGATTGCGCGCCTTTCCGATATCAAGCTGTCGGCCAACTGGATGAGCGCGGCCGACCACCCGGGCGAAAACCAGGCGCTTTATGATGCCGTCTACGCCGTGGGCATGGAGCTGTGCCCGGACCTGGGCATCGCCATTCCCGTGGGCAAGGACTCCATGTCCATGCGCACCGCCTGGCAGGAAACCGACGACAGCGACGTCACTCGGGACAAGAGCGTGACCTCGCCGCTGTCCCTTGCCGTGACTGGCTTTGCTCCGGTGGTGGACGCCATGGCCACCCTGACGCCGGAGATTGACCTGGACCAGAACGAATCCGATCTGATTCTGATCGACCTGGGCCACGGCCAGAATCGCCTGGGCGGCTCGGCGCTGGGCCAGGTCTACGGTCAGCTGGGCAAAGACTGCCCGGACGTGGACGACGCTGAGGACATCAAGGCGTTTTTCAGCGTCATCCAGGGGCTCAATCGCGACGGCAAGCTTTTGGCCTACCACGACCGCAGCGACGGCGGGCTGCTCGTGACCCTGCTGGAAATGGCCTTTGCCGCCCACTCAGGGCTTGAGATCAAGCTCGACTGGCTCATCGACCAGCCGGTGGACGCGGTCGGCGCGCTGTTTACCGAAGAGCTGGGGGCGGTGATTCAGGTCAGCCGCGAGCACACCGCCGAGGTGCTGACCCAGTTCGCCATGGCCGGCATCGACACTTGCGGCGTGATCGCCCGCCCGCGCTACGACGATCAGGTGCGGGTGACGCTGTTCGAAGAGCCGCTTTTGGAAACCACTCGCCAGCTGACCCAGCGCACCTGGAGCGAAACCAGCTACCGCATGCAGGCGCTGCGCGACAACCCCGACTGCGCCAAGAGCGAGTTCGACAACCTGCTCGACGCCCGGGACCCGGGGCTTTCCGCCACGCCGTCGTTCGACGTCGACGAAGACATCACGGCGCCCTTTGTGAACACGGCCAGACCCGCCGTGGCTATCCTGCGCGAGCAGGGCGTGAACGGCCAGACGGAAATGGCCTGGGCCTTCGACAGGGCCGGCTTTGACGCCGTGGACGTGCACATGAGCGACATTCTCGAAGGGCGCGTGACGCTTGGCCAGTTCAAGGGGCTTGCCGCCTGCGGCGGCTTCTCCTACGGCGACGTGCTGGGCGCCGGCGGCGGCTGGGCCAAGTCGATTCTGTTCAACTCCCGCGCTCGAAAGCAGTTCGCCGACTTTTTCCAGCGCGACGACAGCTTCTCGCTGGGGGTGTGCAACGGCTGCCAGATGCTCTCCCAGCTCAAGGAGCTGATCCCCGGGGCGGACAGCTGGCCGGGCTTTGTGCGCAACGAGTCCGAGCAGTTCGAGGCCCGAGTGGCCATGGTGCGGGTCGAGGAGACGCCGTCGATCATGCTCAAGGGCATGGAGGGCTCGATGCTGCCCATTGCGGTGGCCCACGGCGAAGGCCGGGCGCAGTTTGCCGACAGCGCACACCTGCGCCAGATGCAGACCGGCGGCCAGATCGCCCTGCGCTACGTGGACCACTACGGCCAGGTCACCACGCGCTACCCGGCGAATCCCAACGGCTCCGCCTCCGGCGTGACCGGACTCACCACCCCGGACGGCCGCGTCACCGCGATGATGCCGCATCCCGAGCGGGTTACCCGTGCGGTGACCAACTCCTGGCGGCCCAAGGATTGGCAGGAAGACGGCGCCTGGCTGCGCATGTTCCGCAACGCCCGGGTGTGGCTGGGCTAACCCGCCACGCCGTGTGACGCAGACAAAACGCCCGCTCATGCGGGCGTTTTTTGGTTACTGCCGAGCCGCGCGAAAAGCACTTATTAACCGTGAAAAACGCTTACCTGATTACTCATGTTGGTCAGCCACCATCCCGCCAGCTTGTCCTATACTGAGGTTATATCCAGTAGAGGAGCCGACGTCATGGCACGCAATCCTATCCAGTTCCAGCCCGGCCTGTCGCTGCCGGCCTTCCTCGAGCAGTACGGCACGGAAGCGCAATGCCAGGCAGCCCTCTTCCAGCATCGCTGGCCCAGGGGGTTCGTCTGCCCCGACTGTGGCAACACCACGGGCTGCCGGCTGTCGCGGGGGCTCTACCAGTGCCATCGCTGCCATCATCAGACCTCGCTGACCGCCGGGACCATCTTCCATGCCACGCACCTGCCGTTGACCACCTGGTTTCTGGCCATCTATCTGCTGACCCAGCGCAAGAGCGGCATCTCGGCGCTGCAACTGTCCCGGGAGCTCGGCGTCAGCTACAACACCGCCTGGAAGCTCAAGCACAAGCTGCTGCAGGTCATGCACGAGCGCAACCAGGGAGAGCGGCTCTCCGGACGTATCGAGCTGGATGATGCCTACCTGGGCGGTGAACGGCCGGGAAAGCGCGGGCGCGGCGCCGAGCACAAGTTCCCGTTCGTGGCGGCCGTACAAACCGATGAGGAAGGCCACCCACTGCGGGTTCAGCTTCGCCGTGTGAGCGGCTTCACCCTCACCGAGATCCGTCGCTACGCCGAACAGGCCATTGCCCCCGGGAGCCAGGTCATCAGCGACGGTCTCGGGTGTTTCCGAGCCTTCGACACGCCCCTCTACGTCCATGACTGCCACATCACCGGGGGTGGGCGTGCCAGTGTGGAGAACCCCGAGTTCAACTGGGTCAACACCCTGCTGGGCAACGTCAAGAACGCGATCACCGGCACTTACCATGCCATCCGCGGGCAGCATGCCCCACGCTACCTGGCCGAGTTCGAGTATCGGTTCAATCGGCGCTATGACCTCAAGGCCATGATCCCGCGCTTTCTGACGGTGGCAGCGAGAACGCCGCCGATGCCGTACCGGTTCCTGAAGATGGCTGACTTTTATGCGTAATCAGGAACGCTTATATAAGGGCTGATTCGTGAAAAACGCTTATTTTATCCGTTCGATCACACCTCATCCGGCCCGTAGATCAGGTCGATGAACTCGCCGCGGTCGACGTCGCCGACGTAGGCGTAGAGATCAAAGCCTGCAAGCGCCGCCTCGATGTCTTGCCTGTGGTAGCGCACGCCGATAAGCGCGTCCTCGATCTCTTCGATCGGGCGCTGGCCGAAGAAGTCGCCGTAGATCTTGACGTTTTCCACGGTGCCGCCGCGCTTGACCTTGAGGCGGAAATCGACGATGCCGGCGGCAAAGTGGCGAGTGCGCTGGATATCGAAGTCCGGCGAGCGGCCGTAGTTCCACTCCCAGCGGCCGTACTTTTCCTCGACCAGGGCGTTGATGCTTTCCCAGTCCTTGTCGGTCAGGCGGTAGACGCGACGTTCGGTGCTCTGGGGGAAGATGCCATCGAGGATCTTTTCCTTGAACGCCTCGGTGGAAAGCGCCTCGTCGAGAAACTCGGCGATGTTGGCCACCCGCGACCGGGATGACTTGTGGCCCTTGGACTGGATCTTGGTCATCTTCACGTCCAGCGCCCGGCTGACCTGGCTTAAATCGCAGTCCAGCAGCAGGGTGCCGTGGTTGAACATGCGCTTGGTCGAGGAGAACTGGGCGTTGCCGGAGATCTTTTTATCGCCCACCACGATGTCGTTTCTGCCCTTCATTTCCGCCGCCACGCCCATCTCGTTCAACACCTCGATGATGGGGGTGGCGAACTGCTTGAAGTTGTTCAGCTTGTCCTTGGAAAAGTCGGTCAAAAAGCTGAAGTTGAGGTTGCCGTGGTCGTGGTAGACCGCGCCGCCGCCGGAAATACGCCGCACCACCTGGATGTCGTGCTCGTCGATATAGGCCTGGTGGATCTCTTCCAGGGTGTTCTGGTTGCGGCCGATGATGATCGACGGCGCGTTGATGTAGAACAACAGGTAGTCCTCGCCCGCCGGCAGATGGCGAATGCAGTGTTCTTCGATAGCGAGGTTGACGTGGGGATCGGTGATGCCTTCGTTGTCGATGTAGATCATGGGCTGCCTTCAGCGCGAAAAAGCGTCATAACAGGAAAGGAAGGCCATTTTAGCATTGCCGGGAGTTGATGCCGTCCCGATCGCCTGTGGCCTTGGACTCAGCCACGCCGGGCATGAGCTTGCCCATTTCAAGAGTCCGGCCTATGTTGAGGCCACGACGCTTGAAACGAGGCACAGGAGGAAGTTAACGGCTTAGCGTCTTTCGAAAGCAGCCGGTTCAGCCTCTGCCGGTCGTTCTACCTGCGTTGGGACAAAGCACACAATAACGACAAGAGAGTCTGCGCATATGCCCATCAAGACGTATTCGCGTATGGCCGCACTGGCGGCCCTGCCGCTGGCCATGGCCGCCGCCCAGGCACAAGCCAATGAAATGGCGATTGCCACCATCCTGCCCGAAAACATGAGCAACAACTCGATTTACCCGGCGCTGATACGCTTCAAGGACCTGGTCGATACGCGTACCGACGGTGCCATCCAGGTGAACATCTTCGGCAACAGCCAGCTGGGCTCGGAGGTCGATACCGCCAAGGAGGTTCAGGGCGGCCGCACCCTGCAGTCGACCATCATTACCACCGGCGCCATGTCGTCCTACTACGACGACTACCAGCTGATGACCGCGCCTTTTATTTTCGATAACTGGCGCCAGGCCTGGGCCTTTCTCGACGGCGACTGGTTTGCCGACCTGATGGCCGGCACCGTCGAGGAAACCAACATGCGCTACCTGGGCACCTTCGACGACGGCGGCGGCTTTGTGGCCTTTACCAACAACGAGCGTCCGATCAAGACGGTGGAGGATCTCGAAGGGCTCAATATTCGCACCGAGGAGAATCCCGGGCACGTCGCCATCATGAAGGCGCTGGGGGCCTCCGCCACGCCGCTGCCCTGGGGCGAGGTGATCACGGCGCTGGAAACCGGCCTGGCCGACGGCCAGTTCAACGCGACGGTGCTCAACACCACCTTCAACTTCGACGAGGTGACCGACTACACCACCCTGACCGGCCACGTCTATAACAGCGCCGCCTGGCTGGTCAGCGAGAACTGGTACCAGAGCCTTACCGAGGAGCAGCAGGAAGCGATCATTACCTCGGCGCGCGAGGCCATCGAGATTGGCCACGGCATGTCCGCGGCGCTGGCCACGGCCGGGTGGCAGGAGTCCTGCGAGATCTTCAAGGAATGCTACATCATGCCCGCCGAGGAGCGCGACCGCATGGCCGAGATCGCGCGCCCGGCGTGGAAGGACTGGATCGTCAACGACTTCGGCCTCGAGGCCGAGAAGGTCGACGCCTTCCTCAACGAGGTCGATCGCGTCGGAGAGGAGGTCAAGCAGTCGGACATGGACAACTACGGCCGGTGACGCCTTGTCGTTTCTCCGTCAACGTCGGCCGGCATGGCCGGCCGGCTTCTGAAGCCTGCGGGGTTCATCGATGCGCTTTCTCAAGCCTCTCCGCCGCCTGAGCGACTGGGTCAACCAGGCGGCGATCGTGCTCTGCGTGGCCTGCGTACTGGTCATGCTGGGTATCTCCTTCACGGCCTTCACCTACAAGCTGATAACCGGCAGCAGCCTGAGCTGGACCTACTCCCTGGCGCGGCTGTTTCTGCCCTGGATCGGTTTTCTCTCCATGACCATTTCGCTGCGCTACGGCGAGCACGTGGCCATGACGCTTTTGGTTCGAGCTCTGCCCCGGGCCCTGTTGAAACTGGCCGCGGCCCTCTGCCTTGGGGTGATCGCGCTGTTCGGCGCGCTGCTGCTCTGGTACGGCTGGGGCTATTTCGAAAGCGCCCGACAGGTCTACATGGTGTCCGACCAGATACAGGTCTCCGCCAAGTTTACCGCCGTGGTGCTGCCCCTGAGCGGCGCCATCATCCTGCTGCACCTGGTGCAGGGCTTCGCCTTGCTCGAACATTTCATCGATGACGAGTCGGTTATCGAAGGGCTCATCGATGCCGACAACGGGGAGAAGCGCTCATGATGCCTGCCATTGTTGCCTTTGTGCTGCTGTTGCTGATTGGTACGCCGGTGGCCGTGGTGATGGCTCTCTCCGGCCTGGCCGGCGGCTTTGCCATGGGCGGTGAGCGCATGCTCGGCATCATCGCCGACCGCATGTTTTCCGGCGTTTCGGGATTCATGCTCATCGCCGTGCCCTATTTCATTTTCACCGCCGAGCTGATGAACCAGGGCGGGCTGACCCAGAAGCTGATCGCCTTCAACAATGCGCTTTTCGGTCAGGTGCGCGGTGCGCTGGCCCACGTCAACATCTCGGTATCGGTGTTTTTCGCCGGGCTGACCGGGGCCGCGATTACCGATACCGTGGCCATCGGCAAGATCATGATCCCCGAGATGAAAAAGCAGGGCTACGACGCCGAGTACGCCGCCGCGATTACCGCCTGTTCATCGATCATCGGGCCGATCATACCGCCCAGCGTGGTGATGGTGATCTATGCCACCCTGCTGCGCGATATTTCGGTGATCGACCTGTTTGCCGGCGGTATTGTCCCCGGCCTGCTGATGGCCGCGGCGCTGCTGGCGGTGAGCTTTTTCCTGGCCTGGAGGCGCGGCTACCCCAAGCAGGCACCGACGCCGCTCAGGGTGGCCTGGGGCGCCTTTCTGGTGGCGCTGCCGGCGATGATCGTGCCGCTGATCATTCTTGGCGGCATCCTTTCGGGGCTGACCACCATCACCGAGGCGTCGGGCTTCGCGGCGGTCTATGCCATCATCATCGGCGTGGTGTTCTACCGCAACCTGACCTGGCAGAAGATCTGGCAGGCGCTGGTGGTGACCGTGCGCTTCTCGGGGGTGGTGTTTTTTCTGCTGGCGACGTCGGCGGTGCTCGGCTGGTTCGTGACCCGTTCGGGCATCGCCCGGGACGCGGCGGGGCTGATTACTACCCTGAGCGACTCCATGTTCCTTCAGCTATTGCTGGTGTGTGCGCTGCTGATCCTGATCGGCACCGTGATGGACGTCTTGCCGGCGCTGGTGGTGGTGGCGCCGGTGCTGGTGCCGGCGATGGTGCAGCTGGGCGTGGACCCGCTGCATTTTGCCATCCTGATGATCGTGGTGCTCAATATCTCCAACGTCACGCCGCCGGTGGGGATGACGCTGATGACGGCGGCGCGTATCGCCGACGTGCCCTTTGAGCGGGCGATCATTGCTTCGCTGCCGTTCTATGTCGCCTTTGCCGCGGTGATCCTGCTGGTCGTGGCCTTTCCGGCGCTGTCCACCTGGATACCCTCGCTGCTCAAGTGAACAGGGCTTGCGAACCCAAAGTCGATCTATCGAGGTAACGTCGTATGCAGGTTTTCTATCATCCCGACCAGCAGCGCCACGACCCCGGAAGCTTCTGGCTGCAGGGGCGGCCCGCTGCGTCACCGGAGCGCCCGCTGCGCGCCGAGCTGCTGACCCGCGGGCTGACGGCGCTGGGGCTGACAACTACCGCGCCCGACGCGGTCGATACCCGCCGGCTACGCGAGCGTCTGGGACATGTTCATAGCCCGCGCTATCTCGATTTTCTCGAGACCATCCATGCCCGCTGGCAGGCGCTGCCGAACGCCGCCGAAACCGTGGTGCCCAACGTCCACCCCTGCGGCGGCGGTACCCACTATCCGCGCCACCCGATCGGGCAGGCCGGCTGGCACCTGCACGATATGGCCTGCCCGCTCGGCGCGGACAGCCATGCGGGCATCCTGGCCAGCGCCGCGACCGCCCAGGCCGCCGCCGAGTCGGTGCTCGGCGGTGAGCCCAGCGCCTATGCGCTGTGCCGCCCGCCGGGACATCACGCCGGGCCGGAGCGGGCCGGCGGCTTCTGCTTTCTCAACAACTCGGCCCTGGCCGCCGCGGTGCTGCGCGAGCGTTTCGACCGCGTGGCGATTCTCGATGTGGACCTGCATCACGGCAACGGCACCCAGGACATCTTCTATCGCCGCGGCGATGTCTGGACCGGCTCGCTGCACGCCGACCCCGCCGACTTCTATCCCTTTTTCTGGGGCGGCGCCGATGAAACAGGCGAAGGCGAGGGGCTGGGCGCCAACGTCAATCTGCCGCTGCCCCTGGGAAGCGACGGGAAGCGCTTTCTGGCAGCGCTTGACCGACTGATCGAGAGCCTGGGCGACTTTGCGCCGGGAGCCCTGGTGGTGCCCTTGGGCCTCGACGCCCACAAGGACGACCCGCTGGCCGGCCTGGCGCTGGAAACCGGGGACTTTGCCCGTATTGGCCGGCGGCTGGCGGCGCTGGCGCTGCCGACGGTGCTGGTTCAGGAGGGCGGCTACCCCACCGCGGCGCTCAAGCACAACTTGACCGCGGTCATGCGCGGCTTCAGTGTGGCTTGAGCGCCAAGCCTGGCGTCTCCTTGAGCCAGGATTTTTTTCTACGACTGCCATCGTCGCTAACCACGGAGGAACACCATGAGCCTGACCCACCACGACAGCAACGAACGCATGAGCAAGTACGTCATCCACAACGGCACCGTCTATCTGTCGGGCCAGGTACCAAGCGATGCCACCGCCGATATGCGCGGCCAAACCGAGCAGGTGCTGGCGCGCATTGACGATCTGCTGGCCAGGGCCGGTACCGACAAGACGCGGCTGATTTCCGCACAGGTCTGGGTAACCAGCATGGCGGAAATCGATGAAATGAACCGCGCCTGGGACGCCTGGGTCATCCCGGAGCGGCCGCCGGTGCGCGCCGCGGTGGAGGCCGGGCTTGCCAACGCCGAGTGGAAGGTCGAGATCATGGTCGTTGCCGCGCTTCCGGAGGGCTGATCATGCGCGTGATCACGGCGGCCGAGGTGGCCGAGGCGCTGGACTGGAAGGCGCTGACCGATCGTCTGGCGCAGGCCTTTTGCGCCGGCGTCGAGTCGCCGCCGCGCCACCACCACGCCGTGCAGCGGCCCGACGGCGAGGCCACCATGCTGCTGATGCCGGCCTGGGAGCAGGACGGCTACATCGGCGTCAAGATGGTCAACGTCTTTCCCCAGAATGCCGACCACGGGCTGCCGGCGATTGCCGGGGTTTATCTGCTCAGCGAGGGCGCGCACGGGCGCCCGCTGGCCTGTATCGACGGCGGCGAGCTGACCCGCCGACGCACCGCCGCGGCCTCGGCGCTGGCCGCTCGCGAGCTGTCCCGGGAAGACGCCGACACGCTGCTGGTGGCAGGCACCGGCAAGCTGGCGCCCATGGTCATCGAAGCCCACGCCGCGGTGCGCCCGATCCGCCGGGTGCGCATCTGGGGCCGCAGCCCCGACAAGGCTAGGCGGCTCGCTGCCGAGTACGCCGATCGCTTTGCTACCGAGGCGGTCACCGATCTGCAGGCGGCCTGCGCCGACGCCGACGTGATCAGCTGCGTGACGCTTTCCACCCGGCCGCTGATTCACGGCCAGTGGCTGACCCCGGGGACGCACCTTGACCTGATCGGCGCGTTTCGCCCGAACATGCGCGAGACCGACGCCGACTGCCTGGCCCGCAGCGAAGTGTTTGTCGACACCTACGCCGGCGCGCAGGGAGAGGCCGGAGATATCCTCCAGGCCGTCGACGAGGGCGGTTTTGCCTTTGGCGACATTCGCGGCGAGCTGGCCGAGCTGCTGCGGGGCAGCAGAGAGGGGCGCAGCGGCCCCGAGGCCATCACCCTGTTCAAGTCGGTGGGCGCCTCGCTTGAAGACCTCGCCGCGGCGATCGAGGTGTGGGAAAAGCGGGCGACCACGGCGTAGACCGGCTGGCGCGGGTCGCCCCGGCAGCGGTATCCTGAGCGACATGACTGCTGCCGACTCTTCTGCTGCTGCCGCTCCGACTTCAGCCGTTCCCACCCTGCGTCCCTACCAGCGCGAGGCCGTCGCCCGCGTGGTGGCGCACTTCCGCGCCTCGAGCGAGCCCGCCGTGGTGGTATTGCCCACGGGCAGCGGCAAGTCGCTGGTGATTGCCGAGCTTGCCCGCCTGGCGCGCGGCCGGGTTCTGGTGCTGGCCCACGTGCGCGAGCTGGTCGAGCAGAACCACGCCAAGTACGAGGCCTACGGCCTCACCGCGGATATCTTCAGCGCCGGCCTGAAGCGCAAGGAGGCCGGCCGCCAGGTGGTATTCGGCTCGGTGCAGTCGGTGGTGAAAAGCCCCGAGCGCTTTGCCGACGGCAATTTCACCCTGCTGGTCATCGACGAGTGCCACCGGGTATCCCTGGACCAAAAAAGCAGCTACCGCCGGGTGGTCGAGCAGCTGCGCCGGCAAAACCCCAGCCTCAAGATCCTGGGCCTCACCGCCACGCCGTACCGGCTGGGGCAGGGATTTATCTATCATCGCCACCACCGCGGCATGGTGCGCGGCGATGACGACTGCTTTTTTCGCGACTGCGTGTTCGAGCAGCCGCTGCGGCTGATGGTCAAGCAGGGCTATCTCGCCCGGCCGGAACGGCGGGACATGGCCGTCGAGCACTACGACTTCGCCGGCCTTGCAACCACCGAGAGCGGCGCCTTCAGCGAGGCCGCCCTGAACCGCGTGGTGGCGGGCAGCCGCGCGACGCCGGGCATCGTCGCCGATATCATCGCCCGGGCCGAAGGTCGCCTTGGCGTGATGATCTTTGCCGCTACCGTGGCCCACGCCGAAGAGGTGCTGGGCTACCTGCCCCAAGGCGAGGCGGCGCTGATTACCGGCGCCACCGAGGCGCGCGAGCGCACGGCGCTTATCGCGGCGTTCAAGGCGCGCCGGATCAAGTATCTGGTCAACGTGGCGGTGCTCACCACGGGCTTCGACGCGCCCCACGTGGACGTCATCGCGATTCTGCGCCCCACGGAGTCGGCCAGTCTCTATCAGCAGATCATCGGCCGGGGACTCCGGCTGTCTCCGGGCAAGGACGACTGCCTGATTCTCGACTATGCCGGCAACCCCTGGGATACCTATGCCCCGGAGGTGGGCGAGCCGCGCCCGGCAAGCGACAGTGAGCCGGTGCAGGTCATCTGCCCCGAGTGCGAACACGCCAACCTCTTCTGGGGCAAGTACGACGGCGAGCTTTTGCTCGAGCACTACGGCCGGCGCTGCCACGGGCTGGTAGAGGATGCCGCGGGAAGGGCAGTGCAATGTTCGTTTCGCTTCCGCTTCAAGACCTGCGACGAGTGCGGCGCCGAGAACGACATCGCCGCAAGCCGCTGCCACGGCTGCGGCAAGCTGCTGGTGGACGCCGACGACAAGCTGCGCGACGCGCTGAAATTAAAAGACGCTCGGGTGCTCAGGGTCTCCGGCATGCAGCTCGAAGCCACCGTCAACGGCCGGGGCCTGGCACGGCTGAAGGTGACCTACCACGACGAGGACGGCGCCACGCTTGACGAGTGGTTCGCGCTGGAAACCGCCGCCCAGCGCCGGGCCTTCCAGGCGGCGTTTTTGCGCCGCCACCTGCGCGCGCCGGGCATTGGCTGGAAGCCCGCCACGCCGGAGGAGGTGGTGGCCGGGCGCGAGCGCCTGCGCCACCCGGACTTTGTCATCGGCCGCCGGGTCGGGCGCTACTTCAAGGTCCGCGAGAAGCTCTTCGACTACGCCGGGCGCTATCGCCGCGCCGCCGACGCCGGATAGCCGCTCGCCAAAAGCGCAAGTTTGCTAGACTGAACGGCTTTCAGCCCTTGAATGCGCCCTTCACCAGAGAGACGCCCGCGTGAGCGAGACGCCCGCCGCCAATCATTCGTCCAGCCCCGACGCCGCCGGAGCCGCCAGCGAGCCGGTCTCCGGGGCGCTGGCGCTGCTGTTCGACGAGCCGATTACCGAGCTTCCGGAGGATCTGTACATTCCGCCGGAGGCGCTGCGGGTGTTCCTGGAGGCGTTTGAAGGCCCGCTGGATCTGCTGTTGTACCTGATTCGCCGCCAGAACCTGGATATTCTGAGCGTCAACGTCGCCGCGGTGACCCACCAGTACATCGAGTACGTGGAGCTGATGAAGGCGATGCAGATCGAGCTTGCCGGCGAGTATCTGCTGATGGCGGCAATGCTTGCCGAGATCAAGTCGCGCACGCTGCTGCCGCGCCCGCCCCGGGAGGACGAGGAGGAAGAGGACGACCCTCGGGCCGAGCTGGTCCGCCGGCTTCAGGAATACGAGCGCTTGAAGGAGGCCGCCGAAACGCTGGATACCCTGCCGCGCACCGGGCGCGACTGGTTCAGCGCCCGAGCTGAGGTCCCGGCGCTTGATGCCCGGGTCATCCATCCCGAGGTGGAGCTTGACGAGCTGCTCGGCGCCATGAGCGGTATTCTCAGGCGCGCCGAGCTCACCCAGAGCCATCAGATCAGCCGCGAAGTCCTCTCCACCCGGGAGCGCATGCTGCGCATCATGGAGGCGCTGAGCGCCGAGCGCTATACGCCCTTCGAGGCCCTGTTCACCCTGGAAGAAGGCCGCGCCGGGGTGGTGGTCGCCTTCATGGCGATGCTGGAGCTGGCCAAGGAGGCGATGATCGAAATTGTGCAGAACGCGCCGCTGTCGCCTATTCACGTTCGCGCCCGGGTCGCCGAGCCTGACGATACGCAATACCCGGCGCCGGGGCTTGACGCCCCCGGTCTGCAGAACGCCTCCCACGACCGCGGCGGCGAGTCCGCCTTTGCCGACGAGGACGAGCCATGAGCGAAGCGGGCATCACGCTTGACGACATCCTCGAGGCGGCGCTTTTGGCCGCCGGCGAGCCGCTTGCCGTGGAGCGGCTGGAGACGCTGTTTGCCGAGGCCGAGCGTCCGGCCCGGGGCGAGCTGCGCCTGGCGCTTTCCCGGCTTGGGGAGCGCCACGCCGGCGGCGCGCTTGAGCTTGTCGAAAGCGCTTCCGGCCATCAGCTGCGCATTCGCCCGCGGCTGTCCCCCTGGGTATCGCGGCTCTGGGACGAGCGCCCGGCGCGCTACTCCCGGGCGCTGCTGGAAACCCTGGCGCTGATTGCCTACCGCCAGCCGGTGACCCGGGGCGATATTGAAGAGGTGCGCGGGGTGAGCGTCTCAAGCTCCATCATGCGCACGCTAAGCGAGCGCGGCTGGATCCGCATTGTCGGCCACCGCGACGTCCCCGGCCGCCCGGGCGTGTATGCTACCACCCGGAGCTTTCTCGACGACTTTGGCCTCAAGACCCTGGACGCGCTGCCGCCCATGCACGAGCTGACCGGCGATCAAAAGGCCGCCGAGGCCACCGACGATGATAAGCCGGCAGAGCCCCTTGCCGACGAGGAAAAAACGCGCCACGATGCGCCCCCCGAGACGGCAGCGTCGGAAGAAGACGATGCCGCCAACCACGCCGCGACGGCGTTAACCCGGCCGCTGAGCTTTGCCGATCTGGAAGCCAGGCTGGCGGCCCGTGCCGGGCGCGCGGATGACGACGAGCGCCCGGACGAGAATCCTACGAGGTCCGACGACCATGAGTCAGAATAGAACCCCCCACGGCAAACCGTCCCCCAGCGGGGAAAAGCTGCAGAAAGTGCTGGCCCGCGCGGGCCTGGGCTCCCGCCGGGAAATGGAAACCGCCATTGCCGCCGGGCGCGTCAAGGTCAACGGCAGGCTTGCCAGCCTGGGCGACCGGGTGGAGCCGCGCGACAGCGTGGCGGTCGACGAGCGCCCGGTGACGCTGAAAGCCGAACAGGAAACTCCGCGCCGGGTGATCATGTACAACAAGCCCGAAGGCGAGCTTTGCACCCGCAAGGATCCGGAAGGGCGGCGCACGGTGTTCGAGCGCCTGCCGCGGCTGAAGGGCGAACGCTGGATCGCCATCGGCCGGCTGGACATCAACACCAGCGGGCTTTTGCTGTTCACCACCGACGGCGAGCTGGCCAACCGCTTGATGCACCCCTCGACCCAGGTCGAGCGCGAATACGCCGTGCGGGTGATGGGCGAGGTCAAGCAGGACAACGTCGTCGCCATGGTGGAAGGCGTGATGCTCGACGACGGCCCCGCGCGCTTTACCGACGTTCAGGAATTCGGCGGCGAGGGCATCAACACCTGGTTCCACGTGGTCATCCTTGAGGGTCGCAACCGCGAGGTGCGCCGCCTGTGGGAGTCCCAGGCGCTCACCGTCAACCGCCTGAAGCGGGTACGCTACGGCAATATCTTCCTCGACAAGCGGGCCCGCGCCGGCGAATGGGTGGAGCTTGGCCAGGACGAGGTCGACGATCTCGCCGCGCTTGCCGACCTGCCCGCGCGCCGGGTACCGGAATTGACGCCGGAGGAGAAAAATCGCTGGAGCCGGGACAAGAACAAGCGACGCCCGGTCCAGGCCATGCGCAAGCCCAGAGCAAAACGCTCGCGCCGCTAGGTTTATCGGGGAAAAGCGAAAAAACGCTTGCGACCGGAAGGCCATATCCGTAATATATGCATCCGTTCGAGGGGGTCGTTAGCTCAGTTGGTAGAGCAGTTGGCTTTTAACCAATTGGTCGCAGGTTCGAATCCTGCACGACCCACCATTTCGAGCCCTGTGAAGGGTCGTTAGCTCAGTTGGTAGAGCAGTTGGCTTTTAACCAATTGGTCGCAGGTTCGAATCCTGCACGACCCACCAGATTCAGCGCCCCCGGCAGTCTTCTGCCGGGGGCGTTTTGTTTGCGGGGGCGCTTGCCAGAGGCAGACGTTGCCCGGCAATATGGCCGGGAGACAGGCGGGAGGCCACCGCGACAGACGCGCCGGCTGCCCGCCAGGGCGCGGAGCATGCAAAGCGCGTGCGCCGCGATCAGTAAACAGCAGGGGGATTCCCTGCTTTATCGCAGTGGTAGACACAATGACGATAATGACATCCCGGTCAGGCGCCGAGGCGCTGGCCCCGACCGCCTATTGCCCCACCCGTATGGCCGCCGAGGACGAGGTCCGCGTGGCCGAGATCAAGCGGCGGCTGCAGGCTGAAAACGCCGTGCTGGTAGCGCACTACTACACCGACGACGCCATCCAGCAGCTGGCCGAGGAGACCGGCGGCTGCGTGGCGGACTCGCTGGAGATGGCGCGCTTCGGCGCCCGCCACGAGGCCTCCACCCTGGTGGTGGCCGGCGTGCGCTTCATGGGCGAGACCGCCAAGATTCTGTCGCCGGAAAAGCGCGTGCTGATGCCCACCCTCGAGGCCACCTGTTCGCTGGACACCGGCTGCCCGCCGGACGCGTTCAGCGCCTTCTGCGACGCTCACCCGGATCGCACCGTGGTGGTGTACGCCAACACCTCGGCGGCGGTGAAGGCGCGCGCGGACTGGGTGGTGACCTCCTCCATCGCGGTAGAGGTGATCGAGCACCTCCAGGCCAGGGGCGAAAAGATTCTCTGGGCGCCGGACAAGCATCTGGGCGGCTACATTCAGCAAAAGACCGGCGCCGACATGCTGATGTGGGACGGCGCCTGCATCGTCCACGAAGAGTTCAAGGCCAAGGGCGTGGAAGACCTCAAGCGCCTCTATCCGGACGCCGCGGTGCTGGTGCATCCGGAATCGCCGGCGCCGGTGATCGAGCTTGCCGACGTCGCGGGTTCGACCTCGCAGCTGATCAGGGCGGCCAAGGAGCTGCCCAACGACAAGCTGGTGGTAGCCACCGACCGGGGGATTTTCTTCAAGATGCAGCAGGCCGCGCCGGAAAAAAGCCTGTTCGAAGCGCCCACAGCGGGTCACGGGGCGACGTGCCAGAGCTGCGCTCACTGTCCGTGGATGGCGATGAACGCCCTGGACAACCTGGCCGGTGCGCTGCGCGAAGGCAGCGGCGAGGTGCGCGTGGATGAAGCGCTGCGCCAAAAGGCGCTGATTCCGCTGGAGCGAATGCTCAGCTTCAACGCCTGACCCAGAGCGATGGTCTGGCCGTCGCTGACTGAATTCGGCTCCCGCAAAACAAAGCCGGCTACAGGGTGAGCGCGCGATTCAGTGCGCGAAAGCGGACCGCCAGGCCTGCCCGCGCATCATGAAAATTCGTCAAGGGCGTCGCGGTATTCGATAAACGCTTCCCGGCGCGACTCGATACGCGCTTCAAGGCCGGGGTTGTTGCTGCCCCGAGCGGCGTCCCGGGCCAGGTCGAGCTGGCGGATGCCCTTGTCGATGCGCCCGGTGAGCTGCAGGTATTCGGCCCGGGCCAGGCGGCCTTCGGCCGTACGGCCGCTGCGCCCGGCGGCCTCGGCCAGCAGGGTAAAGCCCGACGGGTCTTCGGGATGCTGAGAGGTGACGTCCCGCAGCAGCCGGTAGGCGGCCTGGGGGTCGCGCGAAAGCTGCGCTTCGGCCAGCGTCAGCTGGGCGGGAAGGTAGCCGGGCATGAAGCGCAGAAGCCGCCGGCTGCGGCTCATGGCGTCGTCAACCCGGCGCGCGTCCAGGGCGATGCTTGCGGCCGAGGCCGGCAGCAGGCCGAGGTCCGGATGCTCGTCGGCCAGGCGGTCCAGGCGGTCCAGCGCGCGCTGCGTCTGCCCCCGATCGGCGTCGATGAGCGCCTCCAGGTAGCTGATGGCCGCGGCGGCAGCGTCGTCCTGGCGCAGCGTAATCAGTGCCTGCTGCGGATCGTTGGCGTGCAGGTGAAGCAGGGCCCGGGCGCGCACCATGTCGTACCGGGTATCATCCTGATGGGTATCGGCGACCGACAGCTGGGCGGCTCGGGACTGGGCGTCGCTCAGGCGGCTTTCGCTTACCGGGTGGCTGAGCAGAAACTCCGGCGGCGTGTCGCCCTGAAGGCGTGCCATGCGCTGCATGGCCTTGAACATGCGCACCATGTCGGCAGGCGGATAGCCGGCCTCGGCCAGGGTTTTCATGCCCACGCGGTCGGCTTCCTGCTCGAAGCGCCGGGAGTAGCGCAGCTGGTCCTGGAGCATCGCGGCCTGGGAGCCCATGGCGGTGGCAAGCCCGGCGCTGCCCGCGCCGCTGGCGGCAAGCACCATGCCGGCAAGCATCGCGGCCATGGTCGGCAGCTGGGTTTGCCCGGCGCGCTCGCTGCTCCGGGCGAAGTGGCGCTGGGCCAGGTGGCCAAGCTCGTGGGCGAGCACCGAAGCAAAGGCGCCCTCGTCCGGGGCAAAGGCATAGAGCCCGGCGTTGATGCCGATGACGCCGCCGGGCACGGCAAAGGCGTTGAGCGAGTCGTTATCCACCATCACGCTGATCGGCACCTGCCCGCTGATGCCGCTGTGGGGCGCCAGACGCGCGATCAGCCGGTCCAGGTAGTAGTGCGCGATGGGGTCCTGCCACTGGGGCGCCTGGGCGCGAAACTGGCGTAGCCAGGCGCGGCCCAGGCGCTCTTCCTTGCTGCTGGCAGCGTGGGGAACGCCGCCGAGCGAGGGCAGGTGGTAGTCGCTCGTGGCGGCACTGGCCGGTGCGCTCAGGGGCAGGCTGACGGCCAGCGCAATCGCGCAGAGCCGGCGTGGTGCATGGCGCAGACGTGTCATGGCGTCCTCGCAGATGAACGGTAAGCGGTCAGGGTGGCCGAGCGGTTTATGCGCTGCGGGTTTATGCGATAATAGCAGGGATGTGACATTGCCGATGCCGGCGGTGTTTTATCGGCCGCTGCCGCCGGCCGCCTGAAGGAGACACCATGGTAAATGATAGCGGATCGAACCGTGACGATTCGACGTCGGTGCGCCCGGACCACGTCGGCGCTGTGGATGCCGTGCTCGATGCCACCGGGCTTGCCTGCCCGCTGCCGCTGCTCAAGGCCAAGCAGGCGCTTTACGGCCTGGCCGGCGGCCAGCTGCTGGAGGTGCACGCCACCGACGCCGGCTCCTGGCGCGACATGGCGTCGTTTGCCGAGCACAGCGCCCATGTTCTCGAAGATCGCTGCCAGGTAGACGGGGTCTACTATTATTGGCTGCGCAAGGCCGAGGATGGCGATCAATGACGCTGCGCGCCATCCTCAAGGGCTGGGTGGATCGCTACTTCTCCGATGAGGAAGCGGTCATTCTGCTGCTGGTGCTCATCGCGGGGTTTGCCGCGGTCATCTGGCTTGGCGGAATGCTGGCGCCGTTTTTTACCGCGCTGGTCATCGCCTTTCTGCTCCAGGGCGCGGTCAACGCCCTGACCCGCCGCCGGGTGCCGCATCTGCTGGCGGTAATGCTGGTGTTTCTGGGGTTTCTGGGCATCGTGCTGGCGTTGGCGCTGATTCTGCTGCCGCTGATCTGGAACCAGCTGGTGGGGCTGGTGCAGGAAACGCCGCGCATGTTTGCCAGCGGTCAGAGCTGGCTTGGCGAGCTGCAGGAGCGCTACCCCAACCTGATTACGCCGGACCAGGTACAAAACTGGGTGGGCGCTGCCAGCCGCCAGATCAGCCAGCTGGGCCAGCGGGCGCTGTCGCTGTCGCTGGCTTCGCTGGGCAACGTGCTGGCGCTGATCATCTATCTGGTGCTGGTGCCCATCCTGGTGTTTTTCATGCTCAAGGACCGCGATGCGCTGGTCGGCTTTACGCTTTCGCTGCTGCCGCGCAAGCGTACGCTGCTGTCGCGTATCTGGAAGGAAATGGACGCCCAGATCGCCAACTATATCCGCGGCAAGGTGATCGAGATCATTATCGTGGGCTCGGTGGCGTTTGCCACTTTCGCCTTTCTCGGCGTGCCGTATTCGGCGCTGCTGGGCGTGGTGGTAGGGCTTTCGGTACTGGTGCCGTATATCGGCGCGGCGCTGGCGACGCTGCCGGTGGCGGCGGTGGCGGGGTTTCATTTCGGCCTGAGCGACCAGCTGGCCTATGTGGTGCTGGCCTACGGCGTCATTCAGGCGCTGGACGGCAACGTGCTGGTGCCGGTGATGTTCTCCGAGGCGGTTAACCTGCACCCGGTATCGATCATCGTGGCGGTGCTGTTTTTTGGCGGTATCTGGGGTTTCTGGGGCGTGTTTTTCGCCATTCCGCTGGCCACGCTGATCAAGGCGCTGGTGTATGCCTGGCCGCGAGGGCTGCGCCAGCGCGACGAGCGGCTGGCGCTGGAAGGCAGCGAAGAGGATACCGCCGCCGAGTAACGCCGGGGTGCTTAGCCCTTGGCGTTGAGGGCCTGGGCGGCTTCGAGCACCTCGTCGACGTGGCCCGGCACTTTCACCCCGCGCCACTCTCTGGCCAGCCTGCCCTCGGCATCAATCAGGAAGGTGCTGCGCTCAAGTCCCGGGCGTTCGCCATCAGCCTTGGGCTTGAGGACGTCAAACTGCTCGCACAGCGCAGCCTCGGTATCGGCGATCAGCGCAAAGTTGAAGTCCTGCTTTTCCTTGAAGTTTTCCTGGGCGCGCAGGCCGTCCCGGGAAACGCCGAGAATCACCGTGTTGGCGTCGTCGAACGCGGCCTTGCGATCGCGAAAGTCGCCGCCTTCGGTGGTGCAGCCGGGGGTGCTGGCCTTGGGATAGAAATAGATCACCACCTGTTCGCCCTGCAGCTCCGACAGGGTCACGGTGGTGTTGCCGGTGGCGGTGGCCGTGAAATCGGAAACGGGCTTGTCGAGTTCAACGCTCATGCAATACTCCTTGTTAACAGGGACGGCCATCAACGTAAGGCAAGAGAACGATGACACGCAAGCGAGCCGCCAGGTGTCAAAAAAACGTCCGCGCGGGAGCGACTGGCAGCGCTTTGCGCTGTACAGGCTTTGATCGCCTGAGTACCATTTGGTGTCTGTGGAACCGTAGGGCGTTATACCAAGGCGCCAGCGCGGCTCCTTGAATTCAATGCGTTCGCGCACGCCCTGTGTCCGGCGGCGCGTTCCACCTTTTTTGCGTGAGGTACAAGCGGATGATCACTGGCAGCATTGTTGCCCTTGCGACGCCGATGAAGGTCAATGGCGATATCGACTGGGAAG
Source organism: Halomonas piscis (assembly GCF_031886125.1). Lineage (NCBI taxonomy): Bacteria > Pseudomonadati > Pseudomonadota > Gammaproteobacteria > Oceanospirillales > Halomonadaceae > Halomonas > Halomonas piscis. The sequence goes on along the minus strand of NZ_CP119391.1, from coordinate 2,691,690 downwards.
CGCTTCGTCGCCTGGTGGACTTCCATCTTGAGAACGGGACCGACGGCATCGTCGCGGCGGGGACAACCGGCGAGCCCACCACCATGTCCTTCGCCGAGCACTTCGACGTGATTCGCACCGTGGTGGAGCAGGTCGACGGGCGCATTCCGGTCATCGCCGGCACCGGCGCCAACGCCACTTCCGAGGCCGTGGAGCTTGCTCGCTACGCCAGCGAAGTGGGCGCCGACTACTGCCTGTCGGTATGCCCCTACTACAACAAGCCGACCCAGGAAGGCCTCTATCAGCATTTCAAGGCGGTGGCCGAGGGCAGCAAGCTGCCGGTCATCCTGTACAACGTGCCGGGACGCACCTGCTCCGATCTCTACAACGAGACCGTGATGCGCCTGGCCGAGGTGGACAACATCGTCGGCCTCAAGGACGCCACCGGCAACCTGGAGCGCGCCGAAGATCTGATCGCCCGGCTCAAGGGCAGCGGCTTCATGCTCTACTCCGGCGACGACGGCACCGCCTGCGATTTCATGCTGATGGGCGGCCACGGCGATATTTCGGTCACTGCCAACGTCGCCCCCCGGGCCATGCACGAGCTGTGCACCGCGGCGGTGGCCGGCGATACCGAAACCGCGCACTCGATCAACACCCGGCTGATGCCGCTGCACACCAACCTGGGGATCGAGGCCAACCCGATTCCGGTCAAGTGGGCGCTCAACCGCATGGGCTACGTTGAGGCCGGCGGGCTGCGCCTGCCGCTGACGTGGCTGTCGGAAAGGTACCACGCCACCATCAGCGAAGCGCTGCAGATGGCTGAGGTGGTAGAAGACTGAATCAGCGGACGACCGGAGCCGCACACCCCAGCCGTCGCCGGCCGCGTACCGCCGGCGCCTGACTGGCCCAACGGAACTTGCTCAACGGATTAAGGTGGCTGGATGAACGCAGCGCTCAAATGGATACCGCTGGCCCTGGCAGGCGCTCTGGCGCTTGCCGGCTGCGCCCGGGACGGGTTTTACGACGATCGCAACCTCGACTACGTCGAGTCGGCCCCCGCGCCGCCGCTGACGCTGCCGGAGACCCGGGATCAGAGCCGCTACCAGAGTGCGCTGCCCATACCGGCAGATGGCGATTCGGCGGCGCGCCCCGAGGAGCCGGTAGAGGCGCGTGCGCCGCGCCCGCTGACCGCCGCGCGGGGGCTGAAGGAAAACTACGTGACGACTCGAAAGATCCGCGACAGGCGCTGGCTGGTCGTGGCGGACGACGCGGCCAGCGTCTGGCCCCGGCTCGAGCGCTTTGCCCGCACCCGCGCCGGGGGGATTGAGCGCAGCCGGCCGTCCCGAGGCGTGCTGGAAACCCGCGAGGGTACGCTGCGGCTGGACAGTGCCGTACGCCCCGGCGCCAGCGAAGTGCACTGCGAGCGCGCCGGCCAGCCGCGCGCCGCCTGCCTTGAGCGCCTTGAGCGCTATCTGGCCAGCCAGTCCGGCGGCGAGGATACGTTGTCGTCGCTCAACGCCCAGCGGGTTGACGAACAGCGCGCCGTGCAGCTGAGGCGTTCGGGGGATGACGTCAGCGTGCGCATTCCCTACTCTGCGGATCGCACCTGGGCAGAAATTGCCCACTATCTGGCGCTGGACTTCGACCAGCCCGGCGAGCGCGAGCTGCTGGAGAGCGACGCTGCCAGCCATTCCTTTACCGTAAACTATCAGACCCTGGATAACCGCCGGCGCGGCGTGCTGGCCCAGCTCAACCCCTTTGCCGATGACAGCGCCCGCAAGGTGCGTCTGACGCTCGACGAGCAGGGTGACCAGAGCCGGCTGCGCGTTCAGGGCGTCGAAGAGCCAACGCTCAGCGTGGACGCCAGGCGCGAGCTGCTCGAGCGCGTGTCCGGCTACTTGCGCTGATGAGCGCCACGGGTGACTGCATTGAGCCGGGAAAAATGACCCAGGGGGAGTCAAGATGAAAAAGCGCCAGGAACTGTATGCCGGCAAGGCCAAATCCGTTTACACCACCGATGCGCCGGACCGGCTGATACTCGAGTTCCGCGACGATACCAGCGCCTTTGACGGCAAGCGCAAGGAAGCGCTCGAGCGCAAGGGCATGGTCAATAATGTCTTCAACGCCTTCATCATGGAGCGCCTGGAAGACGCCGGTATTCCTACCCATTTCGACAAGCGCCTGTCCGACACCGAGAGCCTGGTCAAGAAAATGGACATGATCCCGGTGGAGTGCGTGGTGCGCAATATCGCCGCCGGCGGCCTGGTCAAGCGCCTCGGCGTCGAAGAAGGGGCGACGCTCGAGCCGCCCACGTTCGAGCTTTTTCTGAAGGACGACGAGCGCGGCGATCCCATGATCAACGAGTCGCTGGCGGAAACGTTCGGCTGGGCGACGCCTGAACAGCTTGGCGAAATGAAAGCGCTGACGTTCAAGGTCAACCGGGTGCTCAAGCAGCTGTTCGCCGAGGGCGAGATGCTGCTGGTGGACTACAAGCTCGAGTTTGGCCTCTACGACGGCCGTATTATCCTCGGTGACGAATTTTCCCCGGACGGCTGCCGGCTGTGGGATGCCAACACCCGAGAGAAGATGGACAAGGACCGCTTTCGCCAGGGGCTCGGCGGCGTGATCGAAGCCTATGAAGAAGTCGGCCGCCGTCTGGGCGTCGTATTTCCCGAAGGCCAGAGCACGCCCTGACGCCGCTCATGCCCGGCCTGGCAGCGGCTCAATGGCCACCACCGCCAGGAGGGTGGCCCTCTTTTCCTCGAGCGCCCGGAACTTCACCTCTACATCGCGCAGGCGCACGCCGTATACCCGCGCTGTGGGCTTGCGCCCGTGGCGGTACGCCGGCCGCGGATCCTGTCTGAGCACCTGCTCAATCAGCGCCTGGAGGGAGGCACCGTCATCGCGGCGCGCAAGTTCGTCGCGCGCTGCGGGATAAAACGCCACCTCCACCTCGGGCGGCGGCGCTGGCGCAAAGCCGGCCCGGGCATCCGGGCGTGCCTCTGCCCAGGGAAGATAAGGCTTGATGTCGATCACCGGCGTTTGATCCACCAGGTCGCAGCCGCCGAGCGTCAGCCTGACCCCGCCTTGGGTGTCTACCCTTTCCAGCGTGACCAGCGAAAGCCCCAGGCGGTTGGGCCGGTTGGGGCTACGGCTGGCAAAAACGCCTACCTTGCGGTTGCCGCCCAGGCGCGGCGGTCGCACCAGCGGCGTAAAGCCATTATCGTCGAGCGGCGGCGTTTTGTGGAAGATAAACGTCAGCCACAGGTGGCTGAACGCCGCCAGGCCGCGTACCGCCAGCGGATCGTCGAACGGCGGAACAAGCACAAGCGCCGCTTTTGCCGCCGGGGCCAGGCCGGGCTGGCGGGGGACGCCGAACTTGTCCGGATAGTCGCTTTCGATAACGCCGACCGGCAACGGCGGCTCGCCGGCAAAAGCGGCGGTGGGGGATGTCTGGCGAGGGTGGGGCATGGTTTGGGCAGCTCGCTGCGAGGCGGGTTGTCGCCCTTGTCTAGGGCGAAAAGGTGAAGATCGGCTTAGTATAAGGTACGTTGACCTTCGTTGGTGAAAGAAGGATTGTTTCGTATGGTCAGAGTTTATGTTGACCCGTTTGTGCTGACGACGAGGCAGACATGAGCGATAGCCACACGCCGGCGACGGCAGCCACGCCGCGCATCGTTTACCGCGAGGCGCTGATGCGCGACGGGGCAGATCAGGCCGAAGTGTTTTATCACGCGGTCATGCAGAGCGCAGCCAGCCACTATTCGCTGACCCAGCGCCGAGCCTGGGCCCAGGCGCTCCCCCGGGAAGCCAGCGCCTGGGCTGCCCGCCATCCGCTTTACACCACCCTGGTGGCGGTATGCGACGGGCGCTGCGTGGGCTTTCTGGAGCTGGATATGCCCCGGGCCAGGGTGGAAACGCTATACGTCTGGCCCTCCCTTGGCGGGCACGGCATTGGCACCACGCTTCTGGTACATGCCGAGCGCCTGCTGCTGGAGCAGGGAATTGACGCCGTGGAGATCGAGGCAAGCCTCATGCTGGTCGAGCGCCTGGAGCGTCGGGGCTGGGAAAACCTCGGCGAGCAGTGGGTCGAGCGCGGCGGCGAAGAACTCAAGCGCTATCGGCTGCAAAAGCGCCTTTACGCCGTGGAAACCTGAGCCGGCTCGGACAGAAAGGGTCAGGGCGCTTCCTGCTCCACCAGCCGCATGGACAGATCGACGGCCTTGATGTTTTTGGTCAGCGCACCGCTGGAGATGCCGTCGACGCCGGTCTCGGCAATGGCTCTGAGCGTGGTGTCGTCGACGTTGCCCGACGCTTCCAGTACGGCGCGACCGCCGGTGCGGGCCACCGCCTCGCGCAGCGCGTCAAGGGAGAAGTTGTCGAGCATGATGGTGTCGGCCTCGGCGGCCAGCGCCTGCTCCAGCTCGTCGAGATTTTCCACTTCCACTTCGACGTCAAGCTCGCTTGAAAGCCGGCGGGCCTGGCGCACCGCCGCCGCTATGCCGCCGCAGGCGGCGATGTGGTTTTCCTTGATCAAAAACGCATCCCACAGGCCGATGCGGTGGTTATGGCCGCCGCCGCAGGTCACGGCGTATTTCTGCGCCAGGCGCAGATTGGGCAGGGTCTTGCGCGTATCCAGCAGGCGCACGCCGGTGCCTTCGAGCAGATCCACGTAGCGCCGGGTAGCCGTCGCCGTGGCCGAGAGGGTCTGCAGCACGTTGAGCGCGGCGCGCTCGCCGGTGAGCAGGCTGCGCGCCGGGCCTTCCAGCGTCAGAAAGCACTGGCCGGGCGTGAGCCGGTCGCCGTCGGCCGCCTGCCAGCTCAGGGTCACGCTGTTGTCCAGCCGGCGGTATATTTCGTCTACCCAGGCCACGCCGCAGAGGACGCAGTGTTCTCGAGTGATCACCCTGGCACTTGCCCACTGCTGCTCGGGAATCAAGTCGGCGGTGATGTCGCCGGGACCCAGGTCCTCGGCCAGCAGGTGAGCAACGCCTGAGCGTATGTCTTCAGCAAGAGCGGTGTAGTAGCGCATGGCAGCGTGCCTTCCCAAACGTTGTGTAAAGCGATGGGCTAACGTCGCTATTATAGACGACCGCCGCGGCAGTAAAAGAGCCCGGAGATAAAGGAGATCGCGTGTCCCAAGACCATGTATCCGCAAGCCGCTGGGCCCGCGCGCGCTGGCTGGCTTCGCCCAACGCCGACGAGCGTCCCGCCGGTGAGGTTTCGTTGATCGTGCTGCACGCCATCAGCCTGCCGCCGGGAGCGTTTGGCGGCGATGCCATCGAGGCGCTGTTTACCAACCGGCTGGACGCGGATGGCCACCCGTTTTTTGCCCGCATTGCCGGCGTGCGGGTATCGGCGCACTTTTTGATTCGCCGCGACGGCGAATGCGTGCAGTTTGTCGAGCCCGAGCGCCGGGCCTGGCACGCCGGCCGCTCGCGCTGGTTCGACCCGCGTCGCGGGGAGCTGCGCCAGGCGCTGAACGATTTTGCCGTGGGCATCGAGCTTGAAGGCGACGATCACACGCCGTTTAGCCGCGCCCAGTACGCCCGGCTTGCCGAGCTGGTGGCCTGGCTCGAAGGGCGTTTTACGGCGCTGGATGCCGCGCGTATTACCAGCCATGCTTATGTAGCACCGCTACGCAAGACCGACCCCGGGCCGGCGTTCGACTGGGCGTACTTTTACCAGCAGCGCCGTCGACGGCAGTATGGTGGTACCGCTGAGCGGCAAAAATAAGTAGTTTAGCTACGAATGCGTTGGTTTGTGACGCCGGGCTTAACAGCTTGAAAAAAATCCGATGTTGCCGCGAATGGCGGGGCGATCGAGAGATTTTTGTCACGGCGGTGATTGGCAGGCCAGCGGCTTTGGAGTATCGTTTTTCACAGAAAGCAACGTTATTTTCCTATTTTTATGTAGCTTTGCTACCTTTGCCGAACGCTACGTCTTGGTTGTAGAATGGATTTCCATTCTGCGCTGGCAATTGGCAAGGCGCGCCGGCGAACGCAGGCCTGTGGTGGCACAACGACTACCGCGGCCACTCGGGCCCCAGGTTCGCGGGGCCAATGTCATTTTATCGTCATTCGGAGAGACCTTTATGAGTCTTGAGACACGAGAAGATCTTGACCCGGTCGAGTCCATGGAGTGGCTGGAAGCCCTGGAATCGGTGCTGGATCGCGAAGGAGAGGATCGCGCTCGCTATCTGCTGACCCGCCTGGCCGACCGCATGCGCCAGGATTCGGGCGTGGCGCCGTTCTCGGTGACAACCCCGCATCGCAATACCATTCCGCCGCATCGCGAAGCGCGCATGCCGGGCGATCTGGACATGGAGCGCCATATCCGCTCGCTGATTCGCTGGAACATGGCGGCCATGGTCACTCGAGCCAACAACCGCAATCCGGGGATCGGCGGCCACTTGGCGAGCTTCATGTCGGCGGCAACGCTTTACGACGTGGGCTTTGGCCATTTCTTCCGCGCGCCCCACGGTGACCATCCTGGGGACCTGGTCTATATCCAGGGCCACAGCTCGCCGGGCATCTACGCGCGCTCCTTTCTGGAGGGCCGCCTGTCCGAAGCGCAGATGGACCGCTTCCGCGAAGAAGTGGACGGGGACGGTTTGTCGTCCTATCCCCACCCCTGGCTGATGCCGGACTACTGGCAGCTGCCCACGGTGTCCATGGGGCTTGGGCCGATCATGTCCATTTATCAGGCGCGCTTCATCAAGTACCTGCACAACCGCGAGCTGCAGGACATGAAGGACCGCCAGGTCTGGGCGTTTCTCGGCGACGGCGAGTGCGACGAGCCCGAGACCATCGGCGCCATCCACCTGGCCAGCCGCGAGAAGCTCGACAACCTCAACTTCGTCATCAACTGCAACCTGCAGCGCCTGGACGGCCCGGTGCGCGGCAACCAGAGCATCGTCACCGAGCTTGAAGGTATCTTCCGCGGCGCCGGCTGGAACGTCATCAAGCTGATCTGGGGCCGCAAGTGGGACCATCTGTTTGAAAAAGACAAGAGCGGCATGCTGCAGAAGCTGATGGACGAAACCGTCGACGGCGAGTATCAGAACTGCAAGTCCAAGGGCGGCGCCTACACTCGGGAAAACTTCTTCGGCAAGTACCCCGAAACCGCCGAGCTTGTCGCCGACATGACCGACGAGGAAATCGGCCAGCTGGACCGCGGCGGCCACGATCCGGTCAAGGTGTACTCCGCCTACTACGAAGCCTTCCACAACGCCAACGAGCGGCCCACGGTCATCCTGGCGCACACCGTCAAGGGTTACGGCCTCACCGCGGAAGGCGGCGAAGCCGACAACGAAGCGCACCAGATCAAGTCGATCGACGACATCGACGTCATGAAGAAGGTGCGCGATCGCTTCGAGATCCCGCTGACCGACGAGCAGCTGGAAAAGGGCATGCCGTACTACCGGCCGGATGACGACTCCCCGGAAATCAAGTACATGAAGCTCCAGCGCGAGCGCCTGGGCGGGCATCTGCCAACGCGCCATGCGGACTTCGAAGCCATCGAGATCCCCGGTCTTGACGACAAGATCTTCGCCTCCCAGCTGGAAGGTTCCAAGGGACGCGAGTTCTCCAGCACCATGGCGTTCGTGCGCATTTTGAACGGCCTGATCAAGAACAAGCAGTTCGGCAAGCGCGTGGTGCCCATCGTGCCCGACGAGTCGCGTACCTTCGGCATGGAAGGCATGTTCCGCCAGTTCGGCATCTACGCCGCCGAAGGCCAGAAGTACGAGCCCATGGACAAGGGCCAGCTGATGTACTATCGCGAGTCCCAGTCCGGTCAGATACTTCAGGAAGGCATCACCGAAGCGGGGGCGATGTCCTCGTGGATCGCGGCGGCGACGTCCTACAGCAACAGCGGCCTGCCGATGCTGCCGTTTTACATCTACTATTCGATGTTCGGCTTTCAGCGCATCGGCGACTTGGCCTGGGCGGCCGGCGACATGCAGGCCCGCGGCTTCATGATTGGCGGGACCGCCGGGCGCACCACGCTCAACGGCGAAGGCCTGCAGCACCAGGACGGCCACAGCCTGATCCAGGCGTCGACCATCCCCAACTGCCGCACCTACGATCCCACCTACGCTCACGAAGTCGCGGTCATTGTCCAGGACGGCCTCAAGCGCATGTACCAGGACAAGGAAAACGTCTTCTACTACATGACGGTAATGAACGAGAACTACGAGCACCCGGCGCTTGACGAGGTGCCCGCCGACGACATCATCAAGGGCATGTACCTGCTGGGCCATACCCAGGGCAAGAAGGGCAAGGGCCACGTCCAGCTGCTGGGCTCCGGCACCATCCTGCGCGAAGTCGAGGCCGCCGCCGAGATGCTCGCCGAGGACTGGGGCGTGGGCAGCAACACCTGGAGCGCGACAAGCTTCAACGAGCTGCGTCGCGAAGCGCTGGAGATCGATCGCCAGGCGTTTCTCAAGCCCGACCAAAAGCCGGCCAAGCCGCACGTCACCGCGTGCCTGGAAGGCCGCCAGGGGCCGGCGATTGCCGCCACCGACTACATGAAGCTCTACGCCGATCAGGTGCGCGCCTGGGTGCCCATGGACTATCATGTACTCGGCACCGACGGCTACGGCCGCTCTGATTCGCGCGAGCAGCTGCGCCATTTCTTCGAAGTGGATCGCTACTTCGTCACCGTGGCGGCGCTGAAGGCGCTGGCCGACCGCGGCGACATCGACCGCAAGGTTGTGGGCGAGGCGCTGAAGAAGTACGGCATCGATGCCAACAAGTCCAATCCGCTGACCAGCTGATCCGCTGCCCGGCGGGGGTACCCCCGCCGGCTCGACCCGATTTGGAAGGAGCGCGACCTTGAGTAGCGAAAACATCAAAGTGCCCGACATCGGCGGCGACGATGTCGAAATCATCGACGTCGCGGTCAGCGAAGGCGACGTCATCGAAGAAGAAGATGCGCTGATTACCCTCGAGTCCGACAAGGCCAGCATGGACGTACCCTCGCCGAAAGCCGGCAAGGTGCTCAAAGTGCTGGTGAAAGAGGGCGACACCGTCTCCGAAGGCGACGATATCGTCGAGCTAGAAGTCGAGGACGGCGGCGACGCCGGCGACGACCAGGGCGAAGAGGCGTCGGCACAGCAATCGTCGGAAAAAGACGAGGCGTCCAGCCAGGATAGCGCTGCGTCACAGCAAGACGAGTCGGTGCCAAAGGAAGAGACGCCGCGGAAAAAGGCCGGCGGCAAGCAGACCGTCGACGTCAAGGTGCCGGACATCGGCGAAAGCGCGGAAATCATCGACGTCGCGGTCAGCGAAGGCGACGACGTCGAGGAAGAAGACGCGCTGATCACGCTGGAGTCCGACAAGGCCTCCATGGACGTGCCGAGCCCCTACACCGGCAAGCTGGTATCGCTTTCCGTCAAGGAAGGCGACAGCGTCTCCGAAGGCGACGTCATCGGCCAGATGGAAATCGAAGGCGAGGGCGACGACGCCCAGGACGAAGATACCTCTGCCGACAGCGCCCCGGCGGCAAGCCAGAGTGAGCCCGAAGACGACGGGGATGACGAGGATGACGGCGACGAAGGCGAGCCGAAGCGTCAGGAAATCCGCGTGCCGGACATCGGCGACAGCGCGGAAATCATCGACGTTGCGGTAAGCGAAGGCGACGAGATCGACGAGGAAGACGCGCTGATTACGCTGGAGTCCGACAAGGCCTCCATGGACGTGCCCAGCCCCTACAAGGGCAAGCTGGTCGAGATTTCCGTGAAGGAAGGCGACAGCGTGTCCGAGGGCGACGTCATCGGCATCGTCGAAGTTGCCGGGGCCAAAAAGAAGTCGGCGCCTAAAAAACAGGCGGAGCCGCAGGCCGAGCAAAAGTCCGCGCCGAAAAAGCAGGCGGAGCAGAAGCCTGCGTCCGGCGCCGACAAGCCCTCCGCCGAGCCCAGCGCCGCCCCGGCCAAAGACGGCAAGCGCGTCCACGCCGGCCCCGCCGTGCGCATGCTCGCCCGGGAGTTTGGCGTGGATCTGGCCCAGGTGCCGCCCAGCGGGCCCAAGGATCGCGTGCTCAAGGAAGACGTGCAGGCCTTTGTCAAAAGTGCGCTTTCCGGCAAGTCCCAGGCGTCAGGCGAAGCGCCGGCGGCCGGCGGCAGCGGCATTCCGCCGATTCCCGACCAGGACTTCAGCCAGTTCGGCGAGGTGGAAGAGAAGCCCATGGGGCGCCTGATGAAGATGGGCGCGACCAACCTGCATCGCAGCTGGGTGAACCTGCCCCACGTGACGCAGTTCGACGAGGCCGACATCACCGAGCTTGAAGCCTTCCGCAAGTCGATGAAGGCCGAGGCCGAGGCCCAGGGTGCCAAGCTCACGCCGCTGCCGTTTCTGGTCAAGGCGTGCGCCTTTGCGCTCAAGCAGTTCCCGCAGTTCAACGTCAGCCTCAAAGGCGACGGCGAAACCGTGGTATGGAAGAAATACATCCATATTGGCATCGCCGTGGACACGCCGGAAGGCCTGATGGTGCCGGTGCTGCGCGACGCCGACCAGAAGTCGCTTCTGGAAATCGCGCGCGAAATGGGCGAGCTGGGCAAGAAAGCTCAGGACAAGAAGCTCAAGCGCGAGGACATGACCGGCGGCTGCTTTACCATCTCGAGCCTGGGCTCCATTGGCGGTACGGCGTTCACGCCCATCGTCAACGCCCCGGAAGTCGCCATCCTCGGCGTTTCCAAGGCCAAGATGCAGCCGGAATGGGACGGCAGTGATTTCCAGCCGCGCCTGATGATGCCGCTGTCGCTGTCCTACGACCACCGTGCGGTCAACGGCGCGGACGCGGCGCGCTTCACGGCGTTTCTGGCCGACGTCCTCACCGATATTCGTCGCCTGCTGCTGTAACCGGCAAGCGGCGTGTCGATGCACCAACGGCGCCTGCGGGCGCCGTTGGTGTTTATAAGCAATGGCCCGGCAGCAAGGGGCGAAACGAATCGCCGGCTCTACGGCTAGGGTCTGTTGACGTTTCATGGCAGGGGTATTGGCAGGATAGGGGCAAGCTCACAGAATAAAGGTTCCTAAGCCAACAAACTGCAAGCCTGCCATGCCCCGACAAATGCTCACGGATGAACACTGGCCGAAGCTGAAATCTATCCTGCTTCAACAAGGTATTTATGACAAGACCGATCTGCGTACCACGGTGGAAGGCATCCTTTATCGGATGCGAACCGGCTGCCCGTGGCGGGACCTACCGGAGGCGTTTGGCCCCTGGAACACGGTCTACAAGCGCTTCAACGCCTGGTCAGCGAGTGGAAAGCTGATGAGGATTTTCATCTCTCTGGTGGAAGATCCTGATGTCGAGTGGCTATTTATTGATGGTTCCTACGTCAAGGCTCACCAAGATAGCACTGGGGCTGCCACGGAAGATGCAGAAGCCATTGGCAAAAGTCGTGCAGGCAATACCAGCAAGATCCACTTGGCCGTGGATGCTTATGGGTTGCCGATCGCCTTCAGAATAACCGGGGGTGAAGTGCACGACAGCACGGAAGCCCAGGCATTGATTGACGGTTTGCCGGCAGGTGACGCGCTGGTGGCTGACAAAGGCTATGACAGTGAACGTATCCGTGAGCAGGTCGAAGCCAAAGGAATGGCTGCCGTCATTCCACGCAGGCGTAACTCGAAAAAAGGAAATGCCAATCTGGACAGAGGGTTATATCGCTACCGGCATCTGGTTGAGAATGCCTTTGCTCGATTGAAACCGTATCGCGCCATTGCGACGCGCTACGATAAGCTCAAACGAAATTACGAAAGCATGGTGGCCTTGGCATGCGGCTTTTTATGGCTACCAATGTGAAACGTCAACAGGCCCTAATAGAGAGTTGTGTCGCCGGACAAGCGCCGTTATTGTCGGTGGCCTGCTTTTTTCTTCTCTATCATTCAAGGAACAGTGGCTATGCGATTAATTCTTTTGGGCGCCCCCGGTGCCGGCAAAGGGACCCAGGCGCAGTTTATCTGCGAGCGGTACAAGATTCCCCAGATTTCCACCGGCGACATGCTGCGCACGGCGATCAAGGACGGCAGCGAGCTGGGCCTCAAGGTTCAGGACATCATGAACAGCGGCGGCTTGGTGTCCGACGACATCATCATCGATCTGGTCAAGGATCGCATCAGCCAGCCGGACTGCGAAAACGGCTTTCTGTTCGACGGCTTTCCGCGGACCATTCCCCAGGCCGACGCCATGCGAGAGGCCGGCGTCAAGCTCGATCACGTCCTGGAGATTGCCGTGGCCGACGAAGAGATCGTCAACCGCCTTGCCGGGCGCCGCGTGCATCCGGCTTCCGGGCGCACCTACCATATCGACCACAACCCGCCCAAAGAGCCGGGGATGGATGACGTCACCGGTGAGGCCCTGATCCAGCGCGAGGACGACCAGGAGTCCACGGTGCGCAATCGTCTGGCCGTCTACCACGATCAGACCGCGCCGCTGGTGGACTACTACCGCCAGTGGGCCAAGGAAGACCCGGAGGCAGCGCCCGAGTACCACCGCGTGGAAGGCGTGGGCAGCGTCGAGGACATTACCCGCCAGGTTACCGAGGCGCTGGGGCCGAAGGTCGCGTAATGGCGCTTAACCTGCTTGCCATGGACGCCTCCTCGGGGGCCTGCTCGGCGGCTCTGCTGCGCCGGGATGCTGCCGGCGAGCGCTGCCTTGCGCGCCTTGCCATGACGCCCCGGGAGCATACCCGTCGCCTGCTGCCCATGGTGGACGAAGTGCTGGCCGAGGCCGGCATTGCCCCGGGAGCGCTCGACGCCGTGGCCTTCGGCCGCGGCCCCGGCTCGTTTACCGGCCTGCGCATTGCCGCCGGCGCCGCCCAGGGGCTGGCCTTCGGCCTGGAGCGCCCGCTGCTGGGTATTTCCACCCTGGAAGCGCTGGCGCTTCAGGCCCACAGGCGCTTTGACGCCGGCCGGGTCGCCACGCTGATCGACGCGCGCATGGGCGAGATTTACGCGGCCTTCTGGCACTGCGCCGACGGTGCCACGATTCGGCGCGGAGACGAGGCCGTGCTGGCGCCGGCGCAGCTGACGCTGCCGGACGACGACGAGGCCCGGCAGTGGACCGCCGTGGGCACCGGTCTTGCCCTGCGCGACAGCCTTGCCGCGGCGGTTGGCGCACGTCTCGAGCCCCTGGATACGGCCCTGGCGCCCGGCGCGCTGGAGCCCCGGGCCGAAGAAATGGCGTGGCTTGCCGCCCGGGATTTCGACGCCGGCCGCGGCCAGCCGGCGCATTTGGCCCAGCCGGTGTATTTGCGCAACGAGGTGGCGTGGAAAACGTCCGCGTGAGCGAGGCCGGCATGGCGCTGCCGGAAGGGCTCGTTCTGGAGCGGCGCGCCGAAGGGCTGGTGCTGGCCGGCAGTGAGGCGCGCGACGGCAAGCCGCTGCGGGTGGACTACGTCGGCGGCAAGGCCGGCCACCGGCGCCGCTTTGGCGGCGGGCGCGGCCAGCTCATTGCCCGGGCCTGCGGGCTGGCGAACGGGGTGACTCCAAGCGTGGTGGATGCTACCGCCGGGCTTGGTCGGGACGCCTTTGTGCTGGCAAGCCTGGGTGCACCGGTGCTTTTGATCGAGCGGGTGCCGGCGATCGCCGCGCTCTTGGCCGACGGCCTTGAGCGCGCCGCGGCGCACCCCGATACCGCCAACATCGCCGCGCGAATGCGGTTAATGCCGGGGGACGCCGCCGTCGAGCTTGAGGCGCTGGTGGCCGCGGCTGATTTTTCTCCCCAGGTGGTGCATCTGGATCCGATGTTCCCCCACCGGGAAAAATCCGCGCTGGTGAAAAAGGAAATGCGCCTTTTTCGCCGGCTGGCCGGCGACGACGCCGACGCCCCGGGGCTGCTTGAGGCCGCGCTCGACGTCGCCACTCACCGGGTGGTGGTCAAGCGCCCGCGCAAGGCCCCGCCCATCGAAGGCCCCGGGGCGTCGCACGCCTTTGAGGGCAAGACCAGCCGCTACGATATCTACGTTCACCGCTCCCTGCGCCCGGGTCGCGGCTAGCGGCATGATCTTCGCTGAACAAATTCAGCTTCCACCACCCCGTTTAGTTTAAGCGCTAGGTTCGCTACATGGTGGGAGCGCAATTTATTGCGCGAAATCGTGATGGCAGTCTAAAACCGGGTGGCGCTAACAGGCGGGTATTATCATAGCTAACGGCGCGGCTTTTTCGCTTTGCCCCCCTTGCCCTTGGCACCGCCGGCGGATTTTTTCGGTCGCGGCTTGGGCTTGCCGGTATTTTCCGGCGTGACGCGGTAGTGCAGGTATAAGTCCAGCACCAGTTCGGGCAGCTGGGCGGTGAGCGCTTCCAGCCGTTCGGTATCGCCGGCGAGTTCGGCAATATCGGGCTCGTCGTCAAACAGGCCGGACAGCAGCATGAACGGCAGCAGCAGGGTGGCGGCGGCCTCTTCGTCTTCGGCAAACCAGGCGCTTTCATCAACGAACACGCCTTCCATGAAGCCGGCGCACCAGTCGCCGATCGGCGTTTCTTCCGGGGGCAGACCGTCGAGCCTAAGCTCGAACGGCAGCTCGACAAGCCCGCCCTGTTCCAGCAGCGCAACGGCGTTATCGCGCAGCGCGGCCAGCAGGCCGGTGATTTCATCGCGCTCGGCCCGATCGGCGTAGTCCGGCTCGCCCTGAAACAGCTCGGCCTGCCACGGGTCGTCGGGGATGTGGCTGGGGGCCACCGCCAGGGCAACCATGAAGCCGTGGGTCGAGATAAGATCCAGGGCGTCTTCGTCCACGCGGCCGGAGTCGAGGAAGTCGTCGAGCCGCTCAAGGGCGTCGTCGTCCAGCAGCGGCTCCGGGGGCGCGGCAGCGGAAGCGTCGTCGCTCGGGCGGGGGGAAGCAGGGCGCTGTGACATGCAAGGCCTCATGGGTTGGCATGGAAAATAGCAGGGAAAACAAGGTGTCCAGTTTACCATCAAAAACGGCTGCGCCGCTGCCCGCCTGGCCCGACGAGGCGCTGGCCGGGCTCGATGACGAAGCGTTGGAGCAGGCTGCCCGTCGGCGAGTGACCGAGGCGCTCGAGCGCGCCCGGGAGGTCCATCCGGGTTTGCCCGCGCCCCGGGTATGGTTCGATCTCAGGGGCGCCTCGGCCGGCCAGGCCCACCTGGGGCGCGGCGGGCTGCGCTTCAATCCGGTGCTTTTGGCAGAAAACCGCGCGGCGTTCTTTAGCGACGTCATTCCCCACGAAATGGCCCACTGGCTGGTGTTTCATCTGGAGAACGGGCCGCGGCTCAAGCCCCACGGGCGCGAATGGCAAACGGTGATGCGTGACCTTTATGCCCTGACGCCCCGGGTGACCCACCGGCTGGACGTCAGCCGGGCACGCTCGGCCCCGTACCGCTACGTTTGCAGCTGTGGCGATCACTACTTCACCCCGCAGCGCCATGCCCAGCGGCGTAAAGGGCGGCGTTACCGCTGTCGGCGGTGCGCTCAGACGTTGGTCTATTGTGGCGGTTAAACGCCCGAATTGCTCACGTAATCCTTTGTTATTAAAGAGATTTTTTTTCATACCAAGGTCTAAAGGGAAGACCGCGCCGAGACCTATATGCTGAGTGCGGAGCACAAGGAGCCGGCTCGCTCAACACCGAACGCGGTCGGACGCTTTTTGCCTGGTTCTCATCCCGATCAAGAGGTCTGTTTATGACGGAGCAGCACAAGAACATCTATCCGGTTCCCGACGCACTGGCGAAGCGTGCCTGGATCGGCAAGGCGGACTACGAGGCACTTTATCGCCAGTCCATCGAGGATCCCGAAGGCTACTGGGCGGAGCAGGCCAAGCGGCTTGACTGGATCAAGGCGCCCACCAAGATCAAGAACGCCTCGTTCGACGTGAACAACGTCGATATCCGCTGGTTCGAAGACGGCACCCTCAACGCCAGCGTCAACTGTCTTGATCGTCATCTCGAGACTCGCGGCGACCAGCCGGCGATCATCTGGGAGGGGGATGACCCGGCAAACGACAAGACGCTCACCTATCGCGAGCTTTACGAGAAGACCTGTCAGCTGGCCAACGGCTTCAAGGAAATGGGCATCGGCAAGGGCGACGTGGTGACGCTCTACATGCCGATGGTTCCCGAAGCGGCCATCGCCATGCTCGCCTGCGCGCGCATCGGCGCGATCCACTCGGTGGTATTTGGCGGTTTCTCTCCGGATGCCGTGGCCCAGCGTGTGGTCGGGGCCAAATCCAAGCTGATCATCACCGCCGACGAGTCGGTGCGCGGTGGCAAGCAGGTGCCGCTCAAGGACAACGTCGACGCCGCTCTGACGCGTGACGGCACCGAGGTGTGCGAAAACGTGCTGGTGGTCAAGCGTACCGGCGGCGATATCGACTGGCACGAGGGGCGCGACGTCTGGTACGACGATCTTGTCTCTCGCCAGGCTACCGACTGCCCGGCCGAGGAGATGGGGGCCGAGGATCCGCTGTTCATCCTCTACACCTCGGGCTCTACCGGCGCGCCCAAGGGCATGAAGCACACCACCGGCGGCTACCTGACGTACGTCGCCATGACCCATCAGTATGTCTTCGACTACCACGATGGCGACATCTACTGGTGCACCGCCGACGTTGGCTGGATCACCGGCCACAGCTATATCGTCTACGGGCCGCTGGCCAACGGCGCCACTACGCTGATGTTCGAGGGCGTACCGAGCTATCCGACGCCCGGCCGCATGGGCGAGGTGGTCGACAAGCACAAGGTCAACGTCCTCTACACCGCCCCCACCGCCATCCGCGCGCTGCGCGCTCACGGCGACGACGTCATGGATTCCAGCAGCCGCGACAGCCTGCGCGTGCTGGGTACCGTGGGCGAGCCGATCAACCCCGAGGCCTGGGAGTGGTATTATCGGGTGGTGGGCAAAGCGCAGTGCCCGGTCGTCGACACCTGGTGGCAGACCGAAAACGGCGGTATTTTGATCTCGCCGCTGCCCGGGGCCACCGACCTCAAGCCGGGCTCCGCCACCCTGCCGCTGTTCGGCATCAAGCCGGGTATCGTCGATAACGACGGCAACCTGCTGGAAGGCGAAGCCGAGGGCAACCTGGTGATCCTCGATGCCTGGCCGGGAATCGCGCGCTCCATCTGGGGCGATCACGAGCGCTTCGTGCAGACCTACTTCTCGACCTATCCGGGCATGTATTTCACCAGCGATGCCGCGTACCGCGATGCGGACGGCTATTACTGGATCACCGGGCGGGTGGACGACGTTCTCAACGTCTCCGGGCACCGCATGGGCACCTCCGAGATCGAGTCGTCGCTGGTGGCCCACGACAAGGTGGCCGAGGCGGCCGTGGTCGGCTTCCCCCACGATATCAAGGGGCAGGGCATCTATATCTACGTGACCCTCGCCGAAGACTTCGAGCCCAGCGATGAGCTCAAGAAAGAGCTGATCCAGTGGGTGCGCAAGGATATCGGTCCTATCGCCTCGCCGGACGTGATTCAGTGGGCTACCGACCTTCCCAAGACCCGTTCGGGCAAGATCATGCGCCGCATTCTGCGCAAGATTGCCACCAATGAGACCGAAGGGCTGGGCGATACCAGCACGCTTGCCGATCCAAGCGTCGTGGATGAGCTGATCGAGCACCGCGCTAACCGCTGAGCCGCGGCGCGTTTCTGCCCACCTTCTGCAATGCCGGCCGCGCGCCGGCATTGCTGTTTTCGGGCGGCAGCGGCGCGCCGGGGTCTGTGCGCGGATAAAAAAAGTCGGGCATGCCTGCTGCCCTTGGGCAGGGTGAAGCCCTTGGGGTACCATTCGAAAGGTGCTGCCGCCGTTATCGGTGCGGCAGTTACCAGACGGCCGCTCAAGGATCCGGAGGAGACCCCATGGCTATTGCCCATAAGTTTATCGTCGCTGACGACCATCCGCTGTTCCGCGCCGCGCTGACCCAGGCGCTGCGTCAGCTGGCGCCCGAAGCGGAGATCGTCGAAGCCGACACCATGGAAGCCACCACGGAGGCCGTCAACCGGCATCCGGATGCCGACCTGGTGTTGCTCGATCTGCACATGCCCGGCGCCAACGGCTTTTCCGGGCTGATCCAGCTGCGCGGGCAAATGCCCGACATACCGGTGGTGGTCATCTCGGGG
Organism: Halomonas piscis; assembly: GCF_031886125.1. NCBI lineage: Bacteria > Pseudomonadati > Pseudomonadota > Gammaproteobacteria > Oceanospirillales > Halomonadaceae > Halomonas > Halomonas piscis. Next base: position 2,673,621 of record NZ_CP119391.1, on the reverse strand, counting down.
AGCGACGAGCCCTACGTGGTGCGCCGGGCGCTGGACTACGGCGCATCGGGGTTCATTCCCAAGTCGTCTTCCCTGACGCTGATTGCCGAGGCGGTGAGCGAAGTGCTTGAGGGCGAAGTCTGGTTGCCCGAGGCCCTGGCCGGCGTGCTTGACGATGCCAACGAGGAAGAGGCGCGCTTTGCCGAGGCCATTGCGTCGCTGACGCCCCAGCAGTTTCGCGTGCTCAACATGCTCACCGACGGCCTGTTGAACAAGCAGATCGCCTACGAGCTCAACGTTTCGGAAGCCACCATCAAGGCCCACGTCACCGCCATCCTGCGCAAGCTCGGCGTGCACTCGCGCACCCAGGCGGTCATCGCCGCCCAGAAGCTTGAGGTAGAGCCGCCCAAGCTCGAATCCTGAAGTCTGACGCTAGGTTTTCTGCGCCCCGCGGCGGGCCTGCAGCGTCCGGGTCAGCAGGGCGCGCAGGGCCGCCGGGCGCACCGGCTTTTGCAGCAGGTGGTGGCCGGCGCGCCGGACCTCGTCGGCCACCGCTTCGGTGCGGTCGGCGGTGATCACGATGCCGGGCACCTCGCCCTGCAGGCGTTCGCCAAGGGCCTCCAGCGCCATCAGCCCGGTGACTTCGTTGCCCAGATGGTAGTCGGCGAGTATCGCCTCAGGGTCGCCTTCCATATTGCGCAGAATCGATTTGGCCCCGCCGATGCTGGTGGCGGTGAACACTTCGCACCCCCAGCCGCCGAGCATGGCGCTCATGCCTTCGAGAATCAGCGACTCGTTATCGATGCACACAATGCGCGCGCCGGCGAGCTTGTTGCCTGCCCGGCGACGAGGCTCGGGGGCCGTGTCTGCGGCGGCCTGGGCTTCGACCGCCGGCACGCTGACGGAGAATACCGTGCCGGCGCCTTCCCGGGAGCGCACCGCGATGGGGTGATCCAGCACCCGGCTCATGCGCTCGGCAATGGATAGCCCCAGCCCCAGCCCTTTCTCGTTTTCGCGGTGGCGTGAGCTTTGATCCAGGCGGCGGAACTCCTGGAAGATTTCCGCTTGCTTGGCCTCGGCGATCCCCGGGCCGGTATCCCAGACTTCGATGCGCAGCCGTTCCCCTGCGCGCCGGCAGCCCAGCAGCACGCGGCCCTCCCGGGTATAGCGCAGGGCGTTGGAGAGAAAGTTCTGCACGATACGGCGCAGCATCTGGGCGTCGCTGTCCACCCACTGCTCGGTAGGCACCACGGTCAGGTCCAGCCCTCGGTCGGCCGCCATGACGTCGAATTCGGCGCGCAGCGGGCGGAAAATGTCGGCCAGGGCAAAGTGGCTGCGCCGGGCCGTGAGCGCGCCGGCGTCCAGCTTGGAAATGTCCAGCAGGGTACCTAAAAGCTCTTCGGCGGCCTGCAGCGAGTTGTCGATATGGTCGATGGTGTGACGATCGTCGTCGGCGGTTTGGTTCTGGGCCAGCGCCGAGGTGAACAGCCGCGCGGCGTTGAGCGGCTGCAGCAGGTCGTGGCTGGCGGCGGCAAGAAAGCGCGTCTTGGAGGTGTTGGCGTCTTCCGCCAGCTGCTTGGCCCGGGAGAGCTCCTGGGTGCGCTCGTACACCCGCTCTTCCAGGGTCTCGTTGGTTTCCTTGAGCGCGATCTCGGCCAGGCGGCGCTCGGTAATGTCCTGGTAGAGGGCAAAAAAGCCGAGAGCGGCGCCGCCATCGTCAAAGTGCGGGGTGTAGGTCACCAGCATGTGATGGCGCTCGCCGGCGATGGGCATGGCGACTTCGAAGCTGACCCGCTCGCCGGCAAGCGTCCGGCGGATCCAGTCGGCGCGCACCCGGGCCTTGTCAGCGGGCATGACGTCGGCAAAGCGCCGGCCGATCACCGCGTGGCGATCCACGCCGAAGGCCTGCTCGTAGGCGCGGTTGGTAAAGAGGTAGCGGCAGTCCTTGTCGAAGTAGGCGATCAATGCCGGCACGTTGTCGGTATAGATGCGGATGTTGTTTTCCGAGCGGATCAGCGCCTCTTCGGTGCGCTTTTGCCGGGTAATATCCTGGTAGGTATAGACAAAGCCGCCGCCGGGCATGGGATTGCCCTGGACTTCCAGCACGCTGCCGTCCTGGCGATAGCGCACGTAGCGGTGGGGCTGACCCTCGCGGATATTGTCGAGCAAAAGCTCCACGTGCTCTTCCGGGTCGCCGGGGCCGTATTCGCCGCTGTGGGCGTTGTAGCGGAAGATACGATCAATGGGCGCGCCCACGCGGATCAGGTGGTCGGGAAAGCGGAACAGCTCCAGGTAGCGCTGATTCCACACCACCAGCCGCAGGTGCTGGTCCACCACGCTGATGCCCTGACTGATGTTTTCGATGGTGGCCTGAAGCAGTGCACGGTTGAATTCGAGCACCTGGGAGGCCTCATCGACAATCGAGATCACGTCGGAAATGCCGATACCGCGACCCTGCAGCGCCGAGTTGACCACGATGCGCGCCGACGATGCGCCGAGCACCGAGGCCAGAAAGCGCTCGGTGAACTGGATGACGTCGATGGAGGCCCGGGCGTCGTCGTCAAGGGTGGTTGCGTTGCGCCGGGCGTAGTCGTTAAAGGCCTTGGCCACCTGGCTTTCGCCGAGAAAGCGTTCGCACAGCACCTTCAGGTCGCCCACCGTGGTGGCGCCGAGCCAGGGGCGGTTGATCGACGTCTGGCGGGTTTCCACGCTGTCCACGAACAGCGAGGCCTGGATGCGTTCCACCACTCGCTGAGTGCTCAGCTGGGAAATAAAGATATAGCAAAACAGGTTGAGCCCCAGCGACAGCATGACCCCGTGGGTGAAAGGATCGCCCAGCTGCAGGCCGAAAAGCTCCACGGGCGAGAGCCAGCCGACCCCCAGCGGACCATTGGCGACCCAGCCGCCGGGCAGCACGCCGGCGCTGGCAAGCGCCGGGCCCAGCAGGCTGTAGGCCCAGACGGCAAAGCCCGCGTTCAGCCCCACGGTGACCCCCAGCCAGTTGCCGCGCTTCCAGTAAAGGCCGCCGATCAGCGCCGGGGCGAACTGCGCGGCGGCGGCAAAGGACAGCATGCCGATGGAGGAAAGCGAGGTAAACTCGGCCAGCAGCCGATAGAAGCCGTAGGCCAGCACCAGCACGGCGACGATGGTAAAGCGTCTGACGCGCAGCACCAGGCGGCCGTAGTCCCGGGCCTGGGTATCGAACCAGCGCAGGCGAAAAAGCGCGGGGATGACGATCTCGTTGGATACCATGATCGACACCGCCACGGTGGCGACAAGGACCATGCTGGTCGCGGCGGAAAAGCCGCCGATAAAGGTCAAAAGCGGCAGCCAGCCGTGGTTTGACGCCATGGATAGCGCCAGCACGTAGGTGTCGGGCTGGATATCGGTGTCGCCGAACAGCCACAGCCCGGCGCCGGCCAGCGGCACGACAAAAAAGGCTACCGCGGCCAGGTAGAGAGGAAACAGCCAGCGTGCCCGCCGGGCATCGTCGGGGTGGGTGTTTTCCACCACGGCAACGTGGAACTGGCGCGGCAGGCAGAAAATCGCCAGCATGGCGAGCAGCGTCTGGGCCCAGAAGCCGTGGGCGAAATCTTGCTCGGTCAGCTGGCGCTCCAGCTGGAGCTGATCGTCGGCGTAGCGCAAAAGCCCGCCCAGCCCGTCGAACATGCCCCAGGTGACCACCGCGCCCAGAATCACGAACGCCGCCAGCTTGATCAGCGACTCAAAGGCCACGGCGTGGATCAGCCCCTCGTGGTGTTCGGTGGCGTCGGTGTGGCGGGTGCCGAACAGAATGGCGAACAGCGCCATGACCGCGGCAATGTAAAAGGCGGCGTCGCCAAACAGCGGTGCATGGGGAGCGCTGGCGCTGTCGGTAAGGATACTGAACGACGAGGCTACGGCTTTGAGCTGCAGGGCTATGTAGGGCAGCGTGCCGATCAGCGCGATCAGGCTGGCAAGGACCGCCAGGGACTGGGCCTTGCCGTAGCGCGAGGCAATGAAGTCGGCAATCGAGGTGATGTTCTGATGCTTGGCCACGCGAATCATCTTCGCCAGCACCGGCCAGAACAGCAGAAACGTCAGCACCGGCCCGACAAAAATGCTGGCAAAGGACCAGCCCGAAGTGGCCGCCTGGCCCACGGCGCCGTAAAACGTCCAGGACGTGCAGTAAATCGCCAGCGCCAGGCTGTAGATCAGCGGACGGCGGCGGCTGGCGCCCCGGGTGTGGGCTCGGCGATCGCCGTACCAGGCAATGCCGAACAGCATCGCAATGTACAAAAGCGATACCGCGATGAGTAGCCCTGCATAAAACATCGAACGCTCCCGCCGTGGCGCACCGCGGCCCGGGCCGCCGGTGGAAAAGGCCCATTCTAGGTGAAATGGGCGTAGGCGTCAGGCAGTTGAAGCGAGCGGGGCGGGCGTATCAGACCTTTTGGGGCGGCCGACACGCGGCGATATACAGCGGAGCGCTTTTGCGCAGGGTGCGCAGCTCGTTCATCGCCGGCTTGCCGGAGGCGTCATCCAGCGGCACCAGCTCGCGGGTGTCGCAGTTGATCAGGTAGGGGGTGGGGGTGACCACGTCGGCATAGTGACGCTCGAAGTGATAGACGATCAGCTCGGTGACGGGCGTTTCTTCCCGGCCACGGCGATGAATACTGTCGCGGTCGACCACGCTGAACGCTTCCACCATGGGAAAAAGAAACGTCCAGGGCCGCCACACGGCGCTGCCGGTCTCCTTGGAAATGACCACGGCGCTTTCCGGCAGCTGCTGCTGCTTGTGCTCGAACCAGCGATATTCCGCGTTGATCTGATAGCCGAGCATGCCCAGCCCGGCGCAGACCGGAACAATCCACTTGGGCAGGCGCTTGCCGCTCAGCGTGCGCAAAAACAGGCCGATGCCCGCGGCGGCCAGGCCGGAAACCACGGCGGCGATCAAGTGCCAGAGCATGGCGTCTCCTCGATGACGGGGCGCCAACGCCGGTGCGGGGCGTTGGCGCGGTGGAAAAAAGGCGGACTTCCTTACGGAAGCCCGCCGGGTGGGAGAGACACAATATCCCAGTGGCTGAACGCCTCAGCGGCAGATATTCAGCGTGGAGTCATGCGTCAGTGCTGACTCAGGTGCGGCGCGCTGCCGGCCCCCTTGGGGTAGCGCACGCTTTCCACCAGCAGCTGGATTTCCTTGGGCGGTGCAGCGGTAACGCTGGAAACGGCGAAAGCCACGGCGAAGTTCATGATCGCCCCCAGCGCCCCGAAGGACTGCGGGGAGATACCCAGCACCCAGTTTTCCGGCGTGTTGGCCAGCATGTTGGTTTCGGGGATAAAGAACCAGCCCAGGTAGGTAAAGATATACAGAAGCGTGGTCAAAAGCCCGGTGAGCATGCCGGCCACGGCGCCGCGGTTGTTGATGCGCTTGGAGAAGATGCCCATCATCAGCGCCGGGAACAGCGAGGCACCGGCAATACCGAAGGCCAGCGCCACGGTCTGGGCGGCAAACCCGGGCGGGTTGAGCCCCAGATAGGTGGCGAGCAGGATCGCCCCGGCCATGGAGATTCGCGCGGCGAGCATTTCGCCTCGCTCGGTGATCCGCGGGTTGATGGTGTTCTTGATCAGGTCGTGGCTGATCGCCGAGGAAATGGCCAGCAGCAGCCCGGCCGCGGTGGAAAGCGCGGCGGCGACCCCGCCGGCGGCGATCAGGCCGATCACCCAGGGCGGCAGATTGGCGATTTCGGGGTTGGCCAGCACCAGGATATCGTTGTTGACCGACAGCTCGTTGCCTTCCCAGCCGAACTCTTCGGCCTTGTCGCTAAAGGCGTCGCTGTCGTCGTTGTAGAGCTGGATGCGGTCGTCGCCGTTCTTGTCCTCGAAGGTGATCAGACCGGTTTCTTCCCAGGAGCGGATCCAGCCGGGACGGTCTTCATAGCGGATGGGGTTCTGGGCGGCGGCGTCGTAGTTCTCGGTCTGCTGGGCCATGTCCGGGTAGACCGTGGTCAGCAGGTTGAGCCGCGCCATGGAGCCCACCGCCGGCGCGGTGACGTACAGCAGGGCGATGAACACCAGCGCCCAGCCCGCGGACCAGCGCGCATCCGCCACCTTGGGCACGGTGAAAAAGCGGATGATGACGTGGGGCAGCCCGGCGGTACCCACCATCAGCGAGAGGGTAAACAGCACCATGTTGAGCTTGTTGTCGACGTCGGCGGTGTAGGCGTTGAACCCCAGCGCCGTCACCACCTGGTCGAGCTTGTCCAGAAGCGGCATGCCGGACTCGGTGTGGGTGCTGAACATCCCGAACATGGGGATGGGGTTGCCGGTGAGGTGCATGGCGATGAATACCGCGGGAATGGTGTAGGCGATGATCAGCACCACGTACTGGGCCACCTGGGTATAGGTGATGCCCTTCATGCCGCCGAACACGGCGTAGAGGAACACGATCAGCGCGGCAATCCAGATCCCTGCGGTGTTGGGCACTTCCAGAAAGCGCGAGAACGCAACGCCGGCCCCGGTCATCTGGCCAATGACGTAGGTGGTTGAGGCAATGATCAGGCAGACCACCGCGATCAGGCGCGCCGTGTCGCTGTAGAAGCGATCGCCGATAAAGGCCGGGACGGTGAACTTGCCGAACTTGCGCAGATAGGGGGCAAGCAGCATGGCCAGCAGCACGTAGCCGCCGGTCCAGCCCATCAGATAGGTCGAGTTGGCGTAGCCGCCGGCGGCCAGCAGGCCGGCCATGGAAATGAACGACGCCGCGGACATCCAGTCCGCCGCCGTGGCCATGCCGTTGGTAACCGGATGGACGCCGCCGCCGGCGACGTAGAAGTCCTTGGTCGAGCCGGCGCGCGCCCAGACGGCAATGCCGATGTAGAGCGCAAAGGAGGCGCCCACAAAGAGGATGTTGATGATGAACTGATCCATGCTGGCTTACTCCCCAAGGCTATATTTGGCGTCGAGCCGATTCATCTTCCAGGCGTAGAAGAAGATGATCGCGATAAAGGTCAAAATCGAGCCCTGCTGAGCAAACCAGAAGCCCAGATCGGTACCGCCGATGGGGATGCCCGCAAGCAACGGACGAAACAGAATGGCGCAGCCGTACGAGACAAAGGCCCAGACGACCAGGCAGCCAAGAATGGTGCGCACGTTGGCTTTCCAGTATGCCGTAGCGTTGGCATTGGCGTTGGTGTTGTCATCTGCCATGGCGTAGTTCTCCGCTTGTGATTGTTTAAGGTTGGAGATGGTATGTGGATTTCATCGCGCAGGGCGCCGGCCCGGCACGACGTGCCCTTATACTGGGCAAAACGTAGCGAAAATAAATCCAGACTTTGGTCTCTACACGAAGGTATCAAACGCCCGCCACTCCCGCCCTGCCGGCGCATTTCAGGGGCCATGCAGAAGATGCTGATATATCCGGCGCTGATGAATATGACGATGGTATAGGTGCCGGCGCGCGCCATAGCGTCGATACTGCCGGCATCTGCCTTTATCTGTTGCCGGAGGAGCCATGGTCGATGTCGAGCTGTCTCAGCCGCCTTTTTCCCTGCTCGACGCGGCCGGGCGGGAGCATGCCCGGCGCGGCATGGACATCGCCTGTTTCGAGCGCGGCGAAATCCTGCTGGATACCGGGCAGCCCGGCGAATTTCTGTACCTGATTCACCGGGGCGAGGTCGCCGAGGTGGACCCGACGCTGCCCGACGCCACCGCGCGCATCGGCCTTTATACCGACGGCGACGTGTTCGGCGCCATCAGCATCATCAACGGTCAGAGCCGCTACCGCTTTATCGCCGAGCAGGAATGCGTATGCTACCTGGTGCCCAAAGTGCTGTTTCAGCAGCTGTGCCGCGCCTGCCCCGAGTTTGACGACTACTTCCGCCAGTCCCTGGCGCGCAAGGCCCGCCGGCTGATGGAAAAGCGCGCCCAGGGCGGCGTGACCATGGCCGGCTTCATGCTGGCCAAGGTGCGCGACTGCATGCGTACCCCCCGCCGGCTCAAGGCCGACACCGATATCGCCGAAGCGGTGGCAGAGCTTAACCGCCACCACGCCGACAGCCTGCTGGTCGAGGGCGAGGACGGCCACGGCATGCTGACCAAGACGGATTTGCTCAACGCCATGGTCCTGGAAGGGGCTTCGCGGCAAACCCCGGTGGGCGGGCTTGCCCGCTACGCGCTGATTACGGTGGTGCCGGCGCAATACCTGTTCGAGGCGCTGGTGCTGATGACGCGCCGTCAGGTGGCCCGGGTGGTGGTGCTGGAGGAGGGCGTACCGGTTGGCGTGGTCGAGCTGACCGACGTGCTGAGCTATTTTTCCAGCCGCAGCTACGTGGTGAGCCTGCAGGTGGAGCAGGCCCCCGACCTGGAGGCCTTGGCCGAAGCCAGCCGGCGCACGCCGGAGCTGGTCAGCGCGCTGATGGCGCAAGGGGTCAAGCTGCGCTTTGCCATGGAGCTGTTGGCGGCGCTCAACGGCCGCATCATTCACAAGGCCTGGACGTTCTGCGTCGAGGCGCCCTATCGCCGCGCCAGCTGCCTGATGGTGATGGGCAGCGAAGGGCGCGGCGAACAGGTCCTGAAGACCGATCAGGACAACGGGCTGATCGTCGAAGACGACCTGGACTGGCCCGACGCCGGCGACACCGTGCAGCGCTTCAGCGACGCCCTGGCAACGCTTGGCTACCCGCCGTGCCCGGGCTACATCATGGTCTCCAATCCCCAGTGGCGGGGCAGCGTCAGCGAGTGGCAGGCGCGCATCGTGCGCTGGGTAGCCGCCCGGGACGGCGACAGCCTGATGAAGCTTGCCATCATGCTGGACGCCCACGCCGTGGCTGGTAACGCCGCGCTGCTCGATCGCGTGCGCGAGACGCTGTTCGACCACTGCGCCGACGACGAGCTGCTGCTGTCCTACTTTGCCCGGGCGGCGCTGCGCTTCTCGACGCCGCTGACGCTATTCGGCTCGCTGAAAAAGCCCCAGCACGGCATCGATATCAAGAAAGGCGGTATCTTCCCCATTGTTCACGGCGTGCGCACCATGGCGCTGGAGCGGCGCATCAAGGCCACCTCGACCTTTGCCCGGCTGGATGCGCTGGTGGAGGACGGCCGGCTGAAGCGCCGCTTTGCCGACGACGTCGGCGAGGCGCTGGCGCTGTTCAGCGAGCTCAGGCTCAAAGGCCAGCTGGCGGAGGAAGAAAGCAGCGGTCAGGGCCGCGACCGGGTGGTGGTGCAGGCGCTGTCGTCCCTTGAGCGCGATTTGCTGCGCGAATCGCTGCATATTGTCAAGGACCTCAAGCAGCGGCTGTCGCACCGCTATCACCTGGAGTACGCCTGAACGGCCGCCAGTGTTGGTGGGCAGGCGCCGGGTATTGCTACAATAGCGGCCATTGATTTCGCGTCGTGGCGCCGCCTGCGCCACTCGCCGCCCATTTACCACCAACACGCGCAGATTCCCCATGTCGCATTCCGATCCCGTGCAAGCCCATGACCCCGCAGCTTCCGCCGCTTTCGAAGGCAGCGCGTCGGTAGACGACGTGCGCCGCAAGCGCGACTTCAACAAGCTGCAAAAACGTCTGCGCCGCCAGACCGGCAACGCCATCATCGACTATCGCATGATCGAAGAGGGCGACAGGGTGATGGTGTGCCTGTCCGGCGGCAAGGACAGCTACACCATGCTGGACATGCTGCGCAGCCTCCAGCGCAACGCGCCGGTACGCTTTTCGCTGGTGGCGGTCAATCTCGACCAGAAGCAGCCGGGCTTTCCCGAGCACGTGCTCCCCGACTACCTGGACGGCCTCGGCGTGGACTACCACATTCTCGAGCGCGACACCTACTCGGTAGTGAAGGAGAAAACCCCCGAGGGCAAGTCGACCTGCGCGCTGTGCTCGCGGCTGCGCCGGGGCTCGCTTTACGGCTTTGCCGAGGAAATCGGCGCCACCAAGATCGCCCTTGGCCACCACCGCGAAGACATCCTGGAGACGTTGTTTCTCAACATGTTCTTCGGCGGCAGCCTCAAGGCCATGCCGCCCAAGCTTCTGTCCGACGATGCCAAGAACATCGTCATCCGCCCGCTCGCCTACTGCAAGGAAGCGGATATCGCCGAGTTTGCCCGGCAGATGGAATACCCCATCATCCCCTGCAACCTGTGCGGCTCCCAGCCCAACATGCAGCGTCAGAACGTCAAGGCCATGCTCGACGACTGGGACAAGAACCATCCCGGCCGGCTGGAAAGCATGTTCAAGGCGGTGACCAACGTCGCCCCGTCCCAGCTTGCCGACCGTACGCTGTTTGACTTCGAACACTTGGAAGCCGAGCAGGAAAAAGCGCTTGCCGGGCGCATCCAGGCGCTCAACGTGGGCTAGGGGTGGCGCCTGGCCGACTATGAGTGTGGGAGCGCAATTCATTGCGCGAAGGCGGTGTCGGGGCAGTTTCTTCGCGGACTGAAGTCCGCTCCCACAAACCCATGCCCCTTGTTTTGTTGTCCAGCGGCTTGAGGGGGTATCAATACTGTCTCAGGAAGACGTGGCTTCCTGGGCTTCTTCTTCGGCCAGCGTCAGCAGGCGCTGCATTCCCAGAATATTCACTTCGCGGCCGGAGACGGCCACCAGCTCCTGGGTCTGGAAGCGACTCAGGATGCGGCTGACGGTTTCCACCGCCAGGCCCAGGTAGTTGCCGATATCGGCCCGGGACATGGAGAGCCGGAAGCTGTAGGGCGAGTAGCCCCGGCGGCGAAAACGATCGGACAGCGTGATCAGAAAGCTGGCCATGCGCTGGTCGGCGGTCTTGCGCGATAAAAGGCGCATCATGCGGCGGTCGTCGCGCAACTCCTTGCTCATGCTGCGATACAGCTGCAAACGAAGCTCCGGAAGCTCTTCTGAAAGCAGGTCGAGGCGGTCGAAGGGGATCTCGCAGACGGTGGTGGTCTCCAGAGCGATGGCGCTACCCGGGTAGCTCGTTTCGTCGATGCCGTCGAGCCCGACCAGTTCGCTTGGCAGGTAGAAGTTGGTGAGCTGGTCGTTGCCGCCGCCTTCGATGGCGACCTGTTTGAGGCTGCCCGACCGTACGGCAAAGACGCTGGTAAACGTATCGCCCTGGCGAAACAGCGGCTCGCCTTTTTTCAGCGGCGCGCGCCGCCGAATGATGGCGTCGAACTGGTCCATGTCGTCAAGCTCGAGGGCAAGCGGCAGGCACAGCGAGCTCAGGCTGCAGGTTTGGCAGCGGGTTTCGTGGAGCAGGGGGCGCCGACGGCTGAGTGGTTCCGGCATGCAGTCCTCCGTGAAGTAGGTCACGGCGCTATTATGGAAGCAAGCGCGGGTGGCCCACAAGCCGCCAGTGACGCTTTGCCGCTAGCGCGGCGCGTCGAACGCTCGGGCCAGCCGGTGGAGCACCAGCCGGCCGTCGGCCGTGGCGCTGAGCATATCGCCGCGCCGCTCGATCAGCCCTGCGTGCCGGCCGTCGCCCAGCCTGGCGAGCGCCGCGGCAAAATAGCGCGGCGCGTCAATGTTGAAATGCCGGCCCAGGGCAGCAAGATCCAGCCGGGCGTCGCACATCAGCCGTTCGATGGCGGCGCGGCGAATGCGCGCATCGCGGCCAAGATGCAGGCCGCGCGCGGTGGCCAGGCGGCCGCTATCCAGGGCGTCGGCGTAGTCGCTCAGCCGGGCGGCGTTCTGCGCGTAGACGTCATCGATGCGCGACACCGCCGACACCCCAAGGCCCAGCAGATCGCAGTGCCCGTGGGTGGTATAGCCCTGGAGGCCGCGCCCCAGCCTTTCCTGCCGGGCGGCTACGGCCAGGCTATCGTCCGGTCGGGCAAAGTGGTCCATGCCGATATGCACATAGCCTGCCTGGCAAAGCCGGTCGGCGGCCAGCTGCAGCATGGCCAGACGATCGGCCGCGGCGGGCAGCCGGTCGTTTTCACGGCGCTGCTGGAGCGGCCCTCGCCGGAGGCGGTAGCCATAGCTCTGGGCATGGTCCTGGGCAGGGTTCTGGGCATGGTTTTGGGCATGGTCCTGCAGGCTGATACGCGCCGGGTTCAGCTCGATGACGTCGGCCAGGGTGTCGGCGAAGCTTTCGGGCGTCTGGCGGGGCAGGCCGTAGCCGATGGCCAGAGTCAGCGAGCGAAAGCCCAGTCGGTGGGCTTCTTCCATCAGGGTTTCGGTCATGATCCGCGGCTGCTCGCGGCCAAGGGCCTGCTGCACCTCGGGGTTGAAGTCGAGTACTTCCAGGATCAGCCGGTTGAAGCCCAGCACCTGCAGGTGGCGCAGAGTGAAGACGTCCGCCTCTCGGGGATCGATGTCGATGGCGTAGTCGCGCGCGGGGGATGACGACAGCCCAAAGCGGGCGTCCAGGCGGTCAAACAGATCGCTCATCTGGCCAAGGGTCAGAAACGTCGGCGTGCCACCGCCCCAGTAAAGCTGCTCTACCGGGCGCGTGCGATCCAGATGGCGGGCAGTGAGCACCATTTCCCGATCCAGCCGCGACAGGTAGGGTTCGGCCCGGGAGGTGTCGCGGGTGATGATGTGCGGGCAGGGGCGGTAGCCGCAGCTCTGGCGGCAGAAAGGCACGTGCACGTATAGTGAAAGCCCGCGGCCGCCGGCATTGCTGCGCTCGAGCGCCTGGCAGAGATCGTCGCCGCCGAAGGCGTCGTGAAACGCTTCGACCTCGGGGTAGAGGTGGTAGCTCGGGCCGCCGGCGCCGTGGTGGTAGCGAAGGGCGTCCCGGCGGGCAGCAGACAGCGCTGCGGCATCGAAAGGCAAGGGGGCAGCGCTGGCCATGGCAGACAACTCCGGTGGGGAAAACGCAAGAATGATGCTGCTATCCTAGCGCCGGGCCGGAGGGCAGGAGTTGAGCTGTATCAATTAAGCGCTGGACATTTCCGCCATCGTGGCCATCTGGTACGTCGACCACAGCTGCCACAGGGCAAAGCCGATAATCAGCAGGGCGGCGACGGTGCGGGTCGCCGGGTGGCGAATCAAGGCGCTTAGCTGGCGGGCGGCAAAGCCGGTGGCCAGAAGGGCGGGCAGCGTGCCCAGGCCGAAAGCCCCCATGAGCAGCGCCCCGCGGCCCGGGTCGGCCATGGCCAGGCTCCAGGCGAGCATGGAGTAGACCAGCCCGCAGGGCAGCCAGCCCCAGACCGCGCCCAGGGCAAACGCCTGGGGCAGCTTGACCACCGGCATCAGCCGCCGGCCAAAAGGTTCGATGTAGCGCCAGAAGCGTCGGCCCACGGCCTCGACCTTTAAAAGCCCCTTCCACCAGTTGGCGATGTAAAGCGCCATCAGGATCAGCATCACTGCGGCGAATACCTGCAGCGCCAGACGCGCCGCCGGGGCAATTGAGAGCACCGTGCCCAGGGTGGCCACCAGCGCGCCGGCGATCATGTAGCTGGAGATCCGCCCCAGGTTGTAGCTCAGCAGCAGCCCGGAAAGCCTGGCCGGGTGGCGCATGCTGGGCGGGACGGCAAAGGTCAGCGCGCTCATGATGCCGCCGCACATGCCGATGCAGTGAGCCCCGCCCATCAAACCGAAGACGAAGGCCGCCAGCACCGGCGGCAGGTCAAGGCCCGTGGGGTTCATTCCGGCTCGTCCTCCTGGCGCTGCTGGCGCCGCTCGCGGGCGGCCTCGGCGTTTTGCCGGCGGCGCTCGCGCTCTTCCGGCGTCAGGTCGTTTTCGTCCTCGTCAAAGAGGATGCGATACGCCGGGCCTTCCAGGTCGTCGAACTGGTTGTTTTTCACCGCCCAGAAAAACGCCCAGACGGCAATGCTTACAAACAGCAGCGAGAGGGGAATCAGCAGATAGAGAATTGTCATGCGGCCACCGGTGACGGAGAAGGGGCTTGGGGCGCCGGCCGGGTTTTCCAGCGTGTCAGGCGCAGGGCATTGCCCACCACCACCAGCGAACTTGCCGACATGCCGATGGCGGCAAGCCAGGGGGGCACCACGCCAATGGCGGCCAGGGGCAGCGCTGCGGCGTTGTAGCATACCGACCAGACCATGTTCTGGCGCATGATACGCCTTGTCGCCCGGGAGACTTCAACCGCCTCGGCAATGCGTAAAAGCCGGGGGCTGAGCAGTACGGCATCGGCCCGGGTGCGGGCAAGGTCGGTGGCGCCGTTCATGGCAATGGCGACGTCGGCGCCGGCCAGCACCGGCACGTCGTTGATGCCGTCGCCCACCATGGCCACGGTTTCGCCCTCGGCCTGCAGCGCCTGAATGCGCTCGAGCTTGTCTTCCGGGCTTTGCCCGGCGTGCCAGGTGGCGATGCCAAGCGCGGCGGCAAGCTCGCTTACCGCCGCCGCAGTATCGCCGGAGAGCAGCTCGACCTCGAGCCCGCGGGCTTTCAGCGCGGCCACGGTATCGGCGGCGTCTTCCCGCACGGCGTCGTGAAGCCGGAACCAGGCCCGGGGGGCGCCGTCTTCGGCAAGCAGCAGCCACTGGCCGTTGTCCGGCGCGGCGGGGGCCCGCTCGCCGGCAGCAAAGCCGGGTTTACCCAGCCGCCAGCGCTGCCCGTCGAGCCAGCCTTCGAGCCCCTGGCCGGTGACGCTTTTGATCTCGTGCGCGCTGAGCGTGGCGTCGCGGAAAGGCGCAAACGCCCGGGCGATGGGGTGCTCCGATCGGGCCTCGAGCGCGGCGCCGAGCGCCCGGGCGCGCTCGGCGGAGAGGCCCTCGGCGAGCACCTGGGTATCCATAAGCTGCATTTCGCCCCGGGTGAGGGTGCCGGTCTTGTCGAAAATGACCCGGTGCGCCGCGGAAAGGGTTTCCAGCGCGTCGGCCCGGGTGACCAGCACGCCGCGCCGGCGCAGCTGGCCGTGACCGGCGGTAAGCGCGGTGGGGGTGGCCAGCGCCAGGGCGCAGGGGCAGGTGACCACCAGTACGGAAAGCATCACCCAGAGCACCCGCGAGGGGTCGATAAACCACCAGACCGCGGCGACCGCCGCGGCGATCATCAGCAGGCGCAGAACGAACACGTGCGCCATGCGCGCGGCCATTTGCGCAAGCCTCGGGCGGCTGGCAAAGGCGCGGTCGGTGAGGTCGAGTATGCCCGCGACCCGGGCGTTGGCGCCGGCACGGGTAACCCGGATCACCAGCGGGTTTTCCGTGTTCTGGCTGCCGCCGACGACGGTCTGGCCGACGCGGCGGGTAACCGGCAGGTACTCGCCGGTGAGCATGGACTCGTCAAGGCTTGACTCCCCCTGTTCGATGACGCCGTCGGCGGGGACATCGTGGCCGGGCTTGATCAGCACCCGGTCGCCTTCGGCCAGGCGGTTGGCGGGCACGATGCGCTCGCTGTCGTCGTCCTCGAGCCGGGTGGCCGAGGTGGGTAGCACGCCGCTCAGGGCGTTGCCGCTCTGGCCGTTGCGGCGCCGGGCCCGGGCTTCGATATAGCGGCTGAACAGCAGGAAAAAGGCGAACATCGCCACCGAGTCGAAATACAGCTCGCCTTCGCCGGTGAGCACCGCCCAGGCGCTCGCCAGGTAGGCGCCGCCGATGGCGATGGATACCGGCACGTCCATGCCCAGCACTCGGGTACTGAGGTCGCGCCAGGCGTTCTTGAAAAACGGCTGGGCGGAAAACAGCACCACCGGAGTGGCAAGGGCAAACGACAGCCAGTGAAACAGCGCGTAGAAGTCGGCGGAGATGCCCTCTTCTCCGGCTATGTAAATGGGGATGGAAAACATCATCACCTGCATCATGCCCACGGCGGCGACGATCAGCCGGCGAATGGTCATGCGCTCTTCGTGCTGCAGGCGCTTTTGCGCCTGGTCCGGCTTGTAGGGCTGGGCGGTATAGCCGATGGCGGCCATTTCCGCCAGCAGCCGGGAGAGCTTGACGCGCTGGGTGTCCCAGGCCACGCGCAGGCGGTGGTGGGTCAGATTGACCGCGCTCGACGTCACGCCCTCCAGCGCGTTGAGCCGGTGTTCGATCAGCCAGGCGCAGGCCGCGCAGGTAATGCCGTCCACGGCCAGAGTGGCGTGGACGCGGCCGTCGTCTTCGGGGTGGACGAAGCCCGCCTGCAGCTCGGGATCGTCGAATACCGCCCAGGTCTCGGCTTTGGCCGTTTTCTGCTCGTCGGGGCGCTCGGGAAGCTCGGTGCGAAAGCGGTAGTAGCTTTCCAGCCCCCCTTCGACGATGGCGTGGGCCACGGCTTCGCAGCCGGGACAGCACAGCGGGTGTTTCTCGTCGTCAAGCTCGATATACCAGGGTGCCCTGTCGGGCACCGGGTTGCCGCAGTGATAGCACGCAGTGGGTGCGGTGGTGGGCATTAGCTCTCCGGGCGCTCTGCGGGCTTCTCCGCGCGACCTCCCGGGTGCAGCTCGATGCTGTCTTCGGTGGGGAAGCGGGCTTCGCCAACCAGGCGCCATTCAGGGTCGTCGGCCACGGGCTGAAGCTGCAGATACCAGCGGTACTGCAGGTTGTCGGGTCCCTGGGCGATATAGCGGCCTTCGCGCACGTGCTCCAGCGTAAAGGTCTGGTCGTGATCGTTCTCCGTGGGGAAGATCAGCTTGAGATCGAGCACGTCGGGTCGGCGCTCGCCCTCCAGGTCGACAACGATATCGCTGGTCAGCGGGTCCACGCGCAGATCGCCGGCCAGGCCCAGCTCCCGGGCGCGTGTCTGCTTGGCCAGCACCATGTTGATTTCCTTGCCGTGCTCGTAGTAGTCCTGCTCGATGACGCCGTCGTAGTACTTGATCGAAAAGATCGCGTACAGGGTGCCAAACGCCACCGACGACAGCAGGATACTGATCAGAAACCACGGCCAGAACTGCTTGTACCAGGGCTTGATATCCATCGCGTTAGGGTCGTGAGACGCGGCCATTGCGATTACCTCAGGTTACCGATAAAGCGCGCATCGCGCTCGAGTTGAATGCTGCCGTCGTCCTCGGCCTCAAGGGTGAGCACGATGGAGTGGCTCGGCTTTTCGATGACGTCGGGGTCGGCCTGGATGGTGACCACGGCCTTGCGCGACTCGCCGGCGGCGACGCTGATATTCTGCCGATCCAGCGACAGGTCGGGAAGCCCCGAAACGCTCAGCCGGTAGGTGTGATCGCGGCTGTCCAGGTTGCGCACCGTCAGGCTGTAGACGTTGCTGATATTGCCTTCACCGGTCATCTGGTAGAGCTGGGTACGGTCGCGTTCGGCGTCGAAGTCCAGCGGGGTGCGGTCGCTGACCGCCCAGGCAAAGGCGCCGATCATCACCGCCAGGGCAATGAAGTAGCCGACCAGCCGGGGGCGCAGGATACGGGTCTTTTCCCCTTCCAGAGAGCTTTCCGTGGTGTAGCGAATCAGCCCGCGGGGATACCCCATCTTGTCCATGACGCTGTCGCAGGCGTCGATACAGGCCGCGCAGGTAATGCACTCGTACTGCAGCCCGTCGCGAATGTCGATGCCGGTGGGGCAGACCTGCACGCAAAGATCGCAGTCGATACAGTCGCCGTAGCCGGCTTCCTTGACCTCCTCGTGGGAGAGGCTTCTCTTGCGCTTGCCCCGGGGCTCACCCCGGGCGGCGTCGTAGGACACGATCAGCGTGTCGCGGTCGAACATGACCCCCTGAAAGCGGGCGTAGGGGCACATGTAGATGCACACCTGCTCGCGCAGCCAGCCGGCGTTCAGATAAGTGAAGACCAGAAAGAAGCCGACCCAGAAGAACGACCAGCCGTTGGCGGACAGCGTGAAGAGATCCGGCACCAGCTGGCGAATGGGGGTGAAATAGCCCACGAAGGTCATGCCCGTGGCCAGCGCTACCGCTAGCCAGATGGCGTGCTTGGCCACCTTGCGCTTGAACTTGTTGGCG
The DNA here is from genome assembly GCF_031886125.1 of Halomonas piscis. Taxonomy (NCBI): domain Bacteria; kingdom Pseudomonadati; phylum Pseudomonadota; class Gammaproteobacteria; order Oceanospirillales; family Halomonadaceae; genus Halomonas; species Halomonas piscis. Next base: position 2,655,883 of record NZ_CP119391.1, on the reverse strand, counting down.
TTCATGGACTGTTTGTCGAGCTTCATGCGGCGGTTGCGCTGCCCTTCGATGCGGTGCTCGATCCAGATAAACAGAAAGGTCCATACGCTTTGCGGGCAGGTGTAGCCGCACCAGACCCGGCCGGCGAACACGGTAATGAAAAACAGCCCGAAAGCGCAGATGATCAACAGCCACGACAGCAGCACGAATTCCTGGGGATAAAACGTCGCGGTAAAAATATGGAATTCGCGGTGGGGCAGGTCGAACCAGACCGCCGGGCGGCCGCCAATATAGAACCACGGCAGCAGGAAAAAGGTGAGCATCAGCGCCCAGTTGGCACTGCGCCTGATCTTCTGAAAAAGTCCCTTGATTTCGCGCACGTAGATATGCCGCCGCCGGGCGTACATTTCCTGGGTGACGGAGTGATCAGAGGGTGCATGATGTCCTACCGGATCCGGCGTGACGTCTTTGCTGGGAATCTTTTCCATGGCGGTATAGCGGCTCAGAAAGGGCAGAATAAGGAGGGCACGCGGAGTGCCGCTGCAACAGGGTCTTGCCTTAGTATACCGGATGTTGCATAAAAAAAGGGTGCGGCTCCCGGCCGCACCCTTTCTTGCCCCGGACGATGTTGTCCGCAGCAGATGCCTTAATCGTCGTAGCGCAGGCTGTAAACGTAAGCGGCAACGAGGTGCACCTTGTCTTCGCCGATGTAGGCCGCCTGGGCCGGCATGTGGCCGTTACGGCCGTTGCGCAGGGTCTGGCGAACGGAGTCGGCAACCGACTGGCCGGGCTTTTGGTACAGCCAGACCTCGTCGGTCAGGTCGGGTGCGCCCAGCGCCTGGTTGCCGGTGCCGTCCGGCGTGTGGCAGGCGGCACAGACCGAGATGAAGGTGCTTTGGCCCTTCTCGGCCCGATCCGCGTCGTGGTCTTCGCCGGAAAGCGAGAGCACGAATTGGGTCAGGTTCTCGATGTTGTCCTCGCCCAGCTGCTGCCAGGACGGCATCAGGCCGTTACGGCCGTTGGTAATCGTGGCCACGATGTTTTCCGGCTCGCCTCCGTACAGCCAGTCGTCGTTGGTCAGGTTGGGAAAGCCGTAGCCGCCCCGGGCGTTGGAGCCGTGGCAGACCGCACAGTTGTTGAGGAAGATACGCTCGGCTACCTGCATGGCCTCGCCATCCTTGGCCAGCTCAGGGATCGCGACTTCCTGATACTGCTCGAAAATCGGCGCGAAGCGCTCCTCCGCCTGCTCCACTTCCTGTTCCCACTGGCTTTCCTGGGACCAGCCCAGCAGTCCCTGGAAGTTGCCAAGGCCCGGATAGAGCACCAGGTAGCCCACGGCAAAAACCACGGTGCCGACAAACAGTTGGAACCACCATTTGGGCAGCGGGTTGTCGTACTCTTCGATGCCGTCGGCGGCGTGCCCGGTGGTTTCCACGTTGCCTTCGGCGTCGGGCTGCTTGTCGGTGCGCCGGTTGGACAGCAGAAACCAGGCGCTGAGTCCGATGGTGCCCAGCGAAATGATAATGACCCAGGCGCTCCAGAAGCCGGAGAGGGAGTCACCCCATAGATAGCTCATGTGTTCTTGTCTCCCTTGTCTTGGCGGGATTCTGCCGTGTCCCTTGACGCGGCAGGCTGGTCACGGTTGGGTTGTTCGTCTTCTTCTTCGTCGGCGAAGGGCAGATTGGCGGCTTCATCGAAATCCGGCTTGCGACGCTTGGAGTAGGCCCACCAGATGATGCCTACAAAAGCGATCAGCAGGATGAGCGTGACGATACCCTGAAAGTCTCCCGAATCCATAACTTATCGAGTGCCCTCAAGCACGGTTCCCAGTTGCTGGAGGTAGGCGATCAGCGCGGTGATCTCCTGCGTACCGCTGACTTTTTCCTTGGCGCCTGCGATCTGCTCGTCGCTGTACGGCACCCCGAGGGTTTTCATCGTGCGCATCTTGGCGGCGATATCGTCACCGTCCAGGGTGTTCTCGAACAGCCAGGGGTAGGCCGGCATGATGGATTCCGGCACTACGTCGCGCGGGTTGTACAGGTGGGCGCGGTGCCAGTCGTCGCTGTAGCGGCCGCCGACGCGCGCCAGGTCCGGGCCGGTGCGCTTGGAGCCCCACAGAAAGTTGTACTCGTAGACGCCTTCGCCGGCCACGCTGTAGTGGCCGTAGCGTTCGGTTTCGGCGCGGAACGGGCGAATCATCTGCGAGTGGCAGCCGACGCAGCCTTCGCGGCGGTAGATGTCGCGGCCTTCCAGCTCCAGGGCGGAGAGGGGCTCAAGCCCCTCCACCGGCTCGTTGACCTGCTTCTGGAAGAAGAGCGGCACTACCTCGGCCAGGCCGCCGAAGCTGATCACAACCAGGATCAAGACGACAAGCAGGCCAACGTTTTTCTCAATAATCTCGTGTTTCATCGGTCTTAACTTCCCCGGTTTAGGCGGCTTGCGGTGCCGGCTGCTCGCCGATGGCGTCGCGGCGCTTGACCGTCATGTAGACGTTGAAGGCCATGATCAGCATGCCGGTGACCCAGAACAGGCCGCCGACGAGGCGTACAAAGTAGCCCGGTGCGCTGGCTTCCACGGCTTCAACAAAGGTATACATCAGCGTGCCGTCGGGGTTGATCGCGCGCCACATCAGGCCCTGCATGATGCCGTTGACCCACATGGAGGCGATGTAGAGCACGGTGCCGATGGTGGCCAGCCAGAAGTGCACGGCGATCAGGTTGACCGAGTGCATCTGCACGCGACCAAACAGGCGCGGGATCAGGTGGTACATGGAGCCAATGGTGATCATCGCCACCCAGCCAAGGGCGCCGGCGTGGACGTGACCGATGGTCCAGTCGGTGTAGTGCGACAGGGCGTTGACGGTCTTCACCGCCATCATCGGGCCTTCAAAGGTGGACATGCCGTAGAACGACAGCGCCACCACCAGAAAGCGCAGGGTCGGGTCGGTGCGCAGCTTATGCCAGGCGCCGGACAGCGTCATCATGCCGTTGATCATGCCGCCCCAGGAAGGCGCCAGCAGGATGATGGAGAGCACCATGCCCAGCGACTGTGTCCAGTTGGGCAGCGCGGTGTAGTGCAGGTGGTGCGGGCCGGCCCACATGTACACCATGATCAGCGCCCAGAAGTGGACGATGGACAGGCGATAGGAGTAGACCGGGCGCTCGGCCTGCTTGGGCACGAAGTAGTACATCATGCCGAGAAAGCCGGCGGTCAGGAAGAAGCCGACGGCGTTATGGCCGTACCACCACTGCACCATGGCGTCGAGGGCGCCGGGATAGAGAGAGATGGAGTACATCGCCGTTACCGGCAGCGCGGCGTTGTTGACGATGTGCAGCACGGCAATGGTCAGAATGAACGCGGCGTAGAACCAGTTGGCCACATAGATATGCGAGGTAGTGCGCCGCTTGATGGTCATCACAAAGACGGCAGCATAGGAAATCCACACCACGGCGATCAGAATGTTGATCGGCCATTCGAGCTCGGCGTATTCCTTGGTAGTGGTGTAGCCCATGGGTAGCGACACGATCGCGGCAACGATAACCGCTTGCCAGCCCCAGAAGGTAAAGGCGGCGAGCCTGTCGGAGAACAGTCGCGCCTGACAGGTGCGCTGGACGACGTAGTAGGACGTCCCGATCAGCGCCGAGCCGCCGAAGGCGAAGATCACGGCGTTGGTGTGCAGCGGACGCAGGCGTCCGAAGCTTGTCCAGGGCAGGCCAAGGTTCAGCTGCGGCCAGACCAGCTGGGAGGCAATGATGACGCCAAGCGCCATGCCGATAATGCCCCACACAACGGTCATGATCGCGAACTGCCGAACTACCTTGTAGTTGTAGGTCGGGTGTTCAAGTGTTGTGTTCATTTTGTGTTCCCATCGAACGCGGTTAGGGGGTACCTCGTACAGAGTATATTATGCACGAGCGCGGCCACCCGCTTTGATGATGCAGGTCAGTATTCGCCGAAGATTCTAGCGCAGCTGACTCAGAAGCTGAACATGTCAGGCCTCCAGGTAAGTCATATGCAAGGAATAACGGAATGTCTCACCATACGCGGCCAATATTTTCAAGGCTAACGGAAACCCGGCTGCCGGCGGCGCTGTCTCAGGCCTCTGAGGCGGCGTTTATAGTGGCAAATCACGGGCTTCTGCGCGTCTGCGGCGAGCCGGGCGGAGAGCGCCTGCTGTTTGCCCACGGCGCCGGCGCCGGGGTGAATTCGCCTTTCATGCGGCAATTTGTCGCTTCGCTGGCAGGCGAGGGCCTGCAGGTGCTGGCGTTCGAGTTTTCCTACATGCAGCGCATGCGGGAAACCGGCAGGCGGCGCCCGCCGCCTCCGGTAGCGACGCTGGTAGAGGAATATGGCCGCTGGCATGACCTTGTTGCGCGCAGCGTGGATGGCTCGCTCTGGGTGGGCGGCAAGTCCATGGGCGGGCGCGTGGCCAGCATGCTGGCTGCCCGCCGGGCGGTGGACGGCCTGGTGATTGCCGGCTATCCGTTTCATCCGCCGCGCGCCCCGGAAAAGCGGCGTCTGTCGCACTGGCCTGATGTCTGCTGCCCTTCGCTGATCCTGCAGGGCGAGCGCGACCCCTTCGGCAAGCGCGAAGAGGTGGAAGGCTATACGCTGCCGCCTAACGTCACGCTTGCCTGGCTCGCCGACGGCGACCACGATTTCGTCCCGCGCCGGGCATCGGGACTCAGCCAGCAGAATTTGATTGACGAGGGGGCGCATCGTGCGGCATGCTTCGTCCGCGCTGAAGAGGCAGGCTTCGGTAAGCGGCAGCAGGCGTCGTCGATGAACGACAAGTGTTGACAAGCTGCCGGCAAGCTGTAGAATGCAGCGCCACGTGATCGACGGGTGGTTAGCTCAGTTGGGAGAGCACCAGCCTTACAAGCTGGGGGTCACTGGTTCGAACCCAGTACCACCCACCATTCAGGCGACAATCGTCGCGTAGATGGCCCGACACGTATCAGCGAAATTCGTTTCGCTGCCCGAAAGAAGTCAAAGCACTGCGGTGACTTGTGTGGACCGGTAGTTCAGTTGGTTAGAATGCCGGCCTGTCACGCCGGAGGTCGCGAGTTCGAGTCTCGTCCGGTCCGCCAGCGCAGCAGAGGCAGGCTTTTTTCACCCCGTATCGAGTGGACCGGTAGTTCAGTTGGTTAGAATGCCGGCCTGTCACGCCGGAGGTCGCGAGTTCGAGTCTCGTCCGGTCCGCCACGATAAGGGAATCCCGAACGTGGGTGGTTAGCTCAGTTGGGAGAGCACCAGCCTTACAAGCTGGGGGTCACTGGTTCGAACCCAGTACCACCCACCACGCCAAAAATGCAGCATATCGGCGACGGATTATCAGACCCTGCCCGCAAGGCGCAGCGGCCATTTTCTGCGTAGCGCCTGAGTGTTCCATGACGGCTTTATAGCGGACCGGTAGTTCAGTTGGTTAGAATGCCGGCCTGTCACGCCGGAGGTCGCGAGTTCGAGTCTCGTCCGGTCCGCCACACGAATTCCAAAGCCCCGGGTCGATACCCGGGGCTTTTTTGTGTCTGCTACTCCCAGGCTGGCTTCCCGGAATTAGCTTTCCAGGGCGCGAATAGCTGCCTTGGCAATCAGGGCATCCTGGTCGGGCTTGACGCCGGACACCCCGACGGCGCCAACCACGTCACCTTCCACCACGATGGGGACGCCGCCGGACAGCAGTCCCTTGAGCGGCACGGTAACAAAGGCCGTTCGGCCGTGATTGATCATGTCTTCAAAAAACTCGGTTTCACGGCGGCCGACGGCGGCAGTGCGCGCCTTGTGGGTAGCCGCTTCGGCGGTGAATGGCGCGGTGCCGTCGAGCCGGCGAAGGGCCAGCAGGTGGCCGCCGTCATCGGTGATCGCCACGGTTACGTTCCAGCCCTGCCGGTCGGCTTCCTGCTGGGCGGCGTCCAGCACGCGGATGGCGTCGGTCTGGGAGAGGATGGCTTTTGTTAGCATGGTTGGATCCTTTTTTTATGGGCAGTGCATGTCTTGTTGGACGTTGTAAAAATGCACGGGCGGGCGTTGCGCCTAATGGCGCCCCAAAAACACAGCAAGGCTGCACGGAGGGCGTGCAGCCTTGAACCCGATAATGGATCGGCCTTTATACCAAGGTCTCATCCACGACTTCAATCCAGTGACGCACCGGCGTGCGGTTGGCGCCGGCCAGATGGGTCTGGCAGCCGATATTGGCGGTCACGATGACGTCGGGGTGGCCGGCTTCCAGCGCATCGAGCTTGTTATCGCGCAGCTGGGTGGCAAGCTCTGGCTGGGTGATGGAGTAGGTGCCCGCCGAGCCGCAGCACAGATGGCCATTCTGCACCGGGGTAAGGTCGAAGCCCAGCGTCTTGAGGACGCCCTCCACGGCGCCGCCGAGCTGCTGGGCGTGCTGAAGGGTACAGGGGCACTGAAAGGCCAGGCGCTGGTTCGCCTGGACCTCCAGCTTTTCCAGCGGGGCCTCGCCCAGCACCTCCACAATGTCCCGCGCCATGTCGCTGATGGTCTGTGCCCGGCTGGCGTAGGCCGGGTCATCCTTGAGCATCTCGCCGTACTCCTTGACGAAGGCGCCGCAGCCGCTGGCGGTTTGGACTATGGCTTCGGCGCCTTGCTCAACGTAGGGCCACCAGGCGTCGATGTTGGCGCGCATGCGTTCCCGAGCCTGCTGCTGAGCGTTGAGGTGGAAGTCGATGGCGCCGCAGCAGCCGGCTTCGGCTACCGGCGTGACGCTGATGCCCAGCCGGTCGAGCACTCTTGCCGTGGCGGCATTGGTGTTGGGGGAAAGGCCTGGCTGCACGCAGCCTTCCAGCATCAGCACGCGCCGCGAGTGGCGCTCCTCTGCCGGCCGTGGGCCCGGCTCCACCGGGGCGGCAGGCATTTTGCTGCGCAGCTTTCCGGGGACCAGCGGGGTAAACGTCTGCCCAAGACGCAAGAGCGCCTGGAATCGTGCCGGGCTGACCAGCATCTTGCGCAGGCCGTAATAGCCAAGGCGTTCGCCCATCGAGCGCGGCGCGCGGCGCTCGGCTTCCGCGCGGCCAATGTTGAGCAGCTTGCCGTATTCGACTCCGGACGGGCACGTCGTCTCGCAGTTGAGGCAGGTCAGGCAGCGATCAAGATGGGTCTGTGCCTTTGCCGCCGTTTCCACGTCATCATCGGCGCTTTCCAGCAACTCTTTCATCAGGTAGATGCGCCCACGGGGCCCGTCGCGTTCGTCGCCGAGCAGCAGGTAGGTGGGGCAGGTGGCGTTGCAGAACCCGCAGTGCACACAGGCGCGCAGCACTTGGTCGGCTTCCTGGATATGGGGCTTTTGGCGATCGGCGTCGCTAAAGTGCGTTTGCATAGCGGCCCTCCGGGTTAAAAAGCGGCATAAAGGCGGCCGGGATTGAAAATGCCGCGGGTATCCAGCTGCTCTTTCAGCCGCCGGTGATACTTTTCCACGACCGGATTCAAGGGGGTAAACGGCTCCGGGTTGCCGCCCGCCGCGGCAGGGGTATAGCAGGTGGCGTGGCCGCCGACGGCCTGGCAGGCGCGCCGCAGCGTGTCGCCGTCGAGCGCCGTCTTGATGAAGCGCTGGCAGCCGGCCCAGTCATAGAGCGTCGGCTCCTCACTGCCGCCCGGGGTTAGCGGCGGCGTGTTGGGAGGGAGCGAAAGCCGCCAAAGGGCCTCGCCCGACGACAGGCGGAAGAAGCGGTGTTCAAGGTCGCGCAGCGCTTCCCAGAAACCGGTCTCCAGCGGCTCTCCGCCCAGTTCCCGGCAAGTAGCCTCTACCGAGCTGTGTCCGCCCTCCAGGCGCAGATAGAGCGCGCCGTCGTGCCAGACCGCGGCGGTCAGGGGCAGCGGTCGTCGCCCCAGCTCAGCCAGGCGTGCCAGCGCCTCATCGAGCGGTAGCGACAGGCGCAGGCTTTTGCGTGCCGGGGGTTGTGGCAGCACCTTGAGCGATACGTCGGCGAGGACGCCGAGAGTGCCCTGGGCGCCGGTCATCAGTCGCGACATGTCGTAGCCGGCGACGTTTTTCATCACTTCACCGCCAAAGCGCAGCAGGTCGCCGCGTTGGGTAATCACGCGCGTGCCCAGAACAAAGTCGCGGGTGGCGCCGGCCCAGGGGCGCCGTGGCCCTGCCATGCCGGTCGCCACGGCGCCGCCGAGGGTGCTTTGGGGGCCGAAGCGAGGGGGCTCGAAGCCGAGCATCTGCCCGCTGTCAGCGAGTGCGGCTTCCAGCTCATCGAGCGGCGTGCCGGCACGCGCCGTGACCACAAGCTCGACCGGGTCGTAGTGCACGATGCCGCGGTGCTCGCTCAGGTTCAGCGGCGTCGCGTTGACGGGGCGGCCGTAGAAGGCCCGGGTATCGCCGCCGACGATACGCAGCGGAGCGTGCTGCTGGTAGGCCTCCTGGACCTGCTCGCAAAGCCGAGCGGCGATGTCGTGATCGGAGGGTGTGATCTCACTTTCTGTCATTGTCTGTCCTGCTGCGCTCAGAAGCGGGGGAGGTCCGGGTGGGCAAGTTCGTTGTTGTGGACGTGCATGGCGCCAAACTCGGCGCAGCGGGCAAGAGTGGGAATGTTCTTGCCCGGATTGAGCAGCCCCTGGGGGTCAAACGCTGCCTTGACGGCGTGAAACAGCGTAATTTCATCGCCGTTGAACTGGCTGCACATCTGGTTGATTTTCTCGCGTCCGACGCCGTGCTCGCCGGTGATGGAACCGCCGGCTGCCACGCACAGCTCAAGAATCTTGCCGCCGACCTCTTCAGCCAGCGCCAGTTCGCCCTCGCGATTGGCGTCAAAGAGGATCAGCGGGTGCATGTTGCCGTCTCCGGCATGGAAAACGTTGGCGATGCGCAGGCCGCTTTCCCGGGAAAGCGCAGCGATGTCGTTGAGCACGCGCGGTAGCTCCCGGCGGGGAATGGTGCCGTCCATGCAGTAATAGTCAGGCGACAGCCTGCCAACGGCGGGAAAGGCGTTTTTGCGTCCGGACCAGAAAACGGCGCGTTCGGCGTCGTCGCGGGCCTGGCGAATCTCCGTGGCGCCGGCTTTCTCCAGCACCTCGCGGACGGTATCGCAGTCGTCATCCACGTCGGCCAGCACGCCGTCCAGCTCGCACAGCAGTATCGCCTCGGCCTCCAGGGGATAGCCGGCCTGCACGAACTCCTCGGCCGCCTGAATGGCAAGCCTGTCCATCATTTCGAGTCCGCCGGGGATAATGCCGGCGGCGATGATGCTGCCGACCGCCTGGCCGGCTTTTTCGACGTCGTCAAAGCTTGCCATCAGCACCTTGGCCACTTCCGGCCGGGGCAGGAGCTTGACGGTGATTTCGGTAATCACGCCGAGCATGCCTTCCGAGCCGTTGAGCAGCGCCAGCAGGTCAAAACCCGGCGCGTCCAGCGCCTCTGCGCCCAGCGTCATGGGTTCCCCCTCAACGGTCAGGATATCGACGCGCATGACGTTGTGGACCGTCAGGCCGTACTTGAGACAGTGGACGCCGCCGGCGTTTTCGGCGACGTTACCGCCGATGGAGCAGGCGATCTGGGACGACGGGTCCGGCGCGTAGTAAAGCCCGTAGGGCGCTGCCGCCTCGGAGATGGCCAGGTTGCGGACGCCCGGCTGAAGCCGAGCCGTGCGCGCGTCGGGATCAATGTTGATGATGTGCTGAAAACGCGACATCACCAGCAGCACGCCGCGCTCGAGGGGCAGGGCGCCGCCGGAAAGCCCGGTGCCGGCACCGCGCGTGACCACCGGCACGCCAAGCGCGTGGCAGCGCTTGAGCAGGGCCTGGACCTCATCCTGGGTGGCGGGTATCGCCACCAGCATGGGCAGCACGCGGTAGGCCGCCAGGCCATCGCACTCGAACGGCCGCAAATCCTCTTCGCGATGCAAAAGCGTAAGCGTGGGAATATGCTGCTGCAGGTCGTCCAGCACATCGGTTTTGGCAAACGTTGCCAGGGGGCCGTCGATGGCCTCGTCATACAGAATACTCATGGCACCTCCTGCCAATAGGCGTAGGCACTAGCCGGCCAGGGCTGTGCTGAGCGGATCGGCCAGATCCAGGGCGTAAAGCCCGAGCATGCCCAGTATGCCGGCGGCAATAATGTAGTAAAGCGTGGGTAGCAGGGTCTTGCGGATCGTTGTTCCTTCGCGACCTAATAACCCTACGGTGGCTGATGCCGCCACGACGTTGTGAATGGCAATCATGTTACCTGCCGCCGCGCCAACGGCCTGCAGCGCGACCATAAAGGCGGTAGAGACGCCAAGCTGGCTTGCCACGTTGAACTGGAAGTCCGACAGCATCAGGTTGGACACGGTGTTGGAGCCGGCAATAAAGGCGCCCAGCGCCCCGACGGCAGGGGCAAAGAAGGGATAGATGTCGCCCACGCTTGCCGCTACGAATTGGGCCATGGCCACCGGCATTGACACCAGATCGGCGCCGTTGACGCCGGAATTGATCAGGATGCGCACCATGGGGATGGTAAAGATCAGCACGAAGCCGGCTCCCAGAATCGTGCGCGATGAATCGCCGAATGCGGCCTTGAGCTCGCCGGCTTTCATGCGGTGCAGCAGTGCGGTGACCAGCACCACCAAAAGCAGGATACCGCCGGGGAGGTAGAGCGGCTCAATGCTGCCGCCAATGCCTTCGCCGAGGATATCGTTCCAGCCAAAGGCAAACGCTGTCAGCGCGTTTTTCAGTGGCTCAATAGTGCGCGATGCCACGAGAAATACGGCCAGCAGTATATAGGGTACCCAGCCCATCCACGTTGACAGCGTCGCTTTCCCGGCAACGTCGTCCATTTTGAGCTCCAGCTTGCCGATCCAACTGTCCGGCCAGCTATCCGACGGCGGGAAATCCCAGGTGTCCTGGGGCAGCAAGAAGCCACGCCGCGCGGCGGGGACCACAATGGCCAGGCCAACCAGAGCGCCGATCATCGAGGGAAATTCCGGTCCCAGCACCACGCCGGCAATCATATAAGGCACGACAAAGGCCACGCCGGCAAAGAGGGCGAAAGGCGTAATGGTGAGCCCTTCTTTCCAGGAGCGGTTGGCGCCGAAAAAGCGCACCATGAGCACCACCATGATAAGCGGCATTAATATACCGACGATGCCGTGGATGATGGCGACTTCGCTGCTGATCAGACGAAAGTATTCCATCCAGGTGGCGTCACCGGCCTGAAGCTGCTGGGTAATGCCCGAACGGTCCAGGCCACCCGTCACGCCTACCACGATAGGCGTGCCCACGGCACCGAATGAAACCGGGGTGGACTGGATCATCATCCCGACCACAACGGCGGAAAGCGCGGGAAAGCCCAGGGCGACAAGCAGCGGCGCCGCAACGGCGGCGGGAGTGCCAAAGCCAGAAGCGCCTTCTATAAAGCAGCCGAATAGCCAGGCAACGATAATGGCCTGAACGCGGCGGTCCGGGCTGATGCCGGAAAATCCCTTGCGGATAGCGGAGATACCGCCCGAATGCTTGAGCGTATTAAGCAGCAAGATGGCGCCAAAAATGATCCATAGAATGGAAACCGTGAGTATCAGTCCCTGCAGTGTTGAGGCAGCTATGTGGCTAAGCGTCATGTCCCATGCCAGCCAGCCGATCAAAGCGGTCACCACGAACACTATAGGCATGGCCACTTTGGCTGCCAGACGAAAGCCAATCAGAAGTATTCCGGCAAGCGCCAGCGGCACAAATGCCAGAAGCGCAAGAGTGGTATCAGTCATGTCAGGAATGTCCCGTTGTTGTGATTTTGTTCTGCTATGGGGCAGATGCCTGTTGCGCACCCTGTTCAGAAAGGTATGAAAAGAAAGAGAGAATGGCCAGCGTTGCCTCGTTAACGACCAGCAAGGGGCATGTCGGCAGCCCGCGAGATTAACTCTGGATTAATGGGGGATTCGGTTTGATTTTAAAGAGATTTTGGCTGTCACCTGGCTCATTGAGGCGCGGCGGTGTCTTAGACTATTGGATAGTCAGCCATGTTGGACAAGCAGGACGACTTTATAACAATGGCTCACGCTACCTCCCAGCAGCAGGAAAGCGCGTAGACTGACAGACGAGCTGATGTTGAAAGCGGTATTAACACCGAGGCCGAAGGGACTTTTTGATGATTATTTCTTCTTCCCATGACTATCGCACGGCGGCCAGGCGCCGTTTGCCACCCTTTCTTTTTCACTATCTTGACGGCGGCGCTTATTCGGAGCATACGCTCAGGCGCAACGTGGAGGATATCGCCGAAGTGGCCTTGCGTCAGCGAGTGCTGAACGACATGTCTCAGTTAAGCCTGGAGACGTCGCTTTTCGACGAGACCCTCTCGATGCCGGTCGCGCTGTCGCCGGTAGGGCTTGCCGGCATGTATGCCCGGCGCGGGGAGGTGCAGGCTGCCCGAGCGGCCGCGCAGAAGGGCGTTCCGTTTACCTTGTCCACCGTATCCGTTTGCCCGATCGAGGAGGTGGCGCCGGCAATCGAGCGGCCCATGTGGTTTCAGCTCTACGTGCTCAAGGATCGCGGTTTCATGCGCGATGCGCTTGAGCGAGCCAGGGCGGCGGGGGTGACGACGCTGGTATTTACGGTAGACATGCCGGTGCCGGGGGCCCGCTACCGTGATGCCCATTCGGGAATGAGCGGCCCCAATGCGGCCGCGCGGCGGATGTTCCAGGCCGTGACGCATCCCCGCTGGGCCTGGGAGGTGGGGGTAAAGGGTAGGCCACATGATCTGGGGAACATATCGACCTATCGAGGCCACCCGACGGGACTTGAGGACTATATTGGCTGGCTGGGAAAAAACTTCGACCCGTCGATTTCCTGGAAAGACCTTGAGTGGATTCGCGAGTTCTGGGACGGCCCCATGGTGATCAAGGGCATTCTGGATCCTGCCGATGCCAGGGATGCCATCGCCTTCGGCGCCGACGGCATTGTGGTTTCCAACCATGGCGGACGTCAGCTTGACGGCACGCCTTCTACCGCGCGCGCCCTGCCGGCGATCGCAGAGGCGGTGCAGGGGCAAATGAAAGTGATGGCCGATTCCGGCGTACGCTCCGGTCTTGACGTGGTGCGCCTGCTGGCGCTTGGCGCCGACTGCGTCATGCTGGGGCGCTCTTATATCTACGCGCTGGCGTCCGGCGGTGAGGCCGGCGTGTACAACCTGCTTGATCTCATCGAGCAGGAAATGCGGGTGGCCATGGTGCTGACGGGAGCACATTCGGTTAGCCACATCGATACCGACCTGCTGGTGGGCAAGTCCGAGTAGCGTGTGGGAAAGCGCAGTACTGCGGTGAAGCCGGCAGGCAGGCGGCCGGCGCGGGCATCGGCGCTCAAAATATAAAAGGCTGCACGCGGGCGTGCAGCCTTGAAGCCGGCAGGGCCGCTGAGAGACCCTGTCGCCAGGTTATGTGCTTTTTGTATACAAGATTGCCGGGCGTCAGGCCGCTTCTTCGGCGCGGGTGCGCAGGCGGAAGCGGGCAATATTGATGATTTGCTTGATGGCCGTGCGGCGCTCCTCGGCCTGATCGTTTTCCAGACGAGTCTCGAACGCGGCGAGGATGGCGTGCCGGTCAAGCCCCTTGACGGCGATGACGAACGGCATGCCGAACTTTTCCTGATAGGCGTTGTTCAGGCGCTCAAAGCGCTCGAACTCCTCGGGGCTGCACTGATCGAGCCCTGCGCCGGCCTGCTCCCGGGTGGAGTCGTCGGTCAAGCTGCCGGACTTGGCGGCCTTGCCGGCCAGGTCCGGGTGGGCGCGGATGACTTCAAGCTGCTGCTCGCTGGATGCCTGTTGCAGCATCTGGCCCATGAGGTCGGCCAGCGCTTCGGGGGCGTCGTGCTGTGCGGTAATACCGGCATCGAAAGCTTCTTCCGCCACCCAGGGGGAATGCTCGTAGACGTCGCCGTACCGAGCAACAAACGCCTCCCGGGAGAGGGTGCTGGGGCGCGGTGTTAGGGTCAGGGTGCTTGCATCGGACATCATGATGGCTCCATTATTGTCGTGTGTTAACGATAATACTGTATACAATAAAGATGGCTAACGGTACTCTAGAAGTGCCCATGCGGCATTCGCGTGCTGCGTTCTGTCTAACAACAATCCGCCAATGAAATGAGGAGCCACCATGGGATACTTAACGACCCACGTGCTCGATACGGCACAAGGCATGCCCGGACAGGGTATCAAGATCGAAGTGTTTCGTATCAAAGGCAGCGAGCGCGAGGCGCTCAAGACCGTGACCACCAACGATGACGGCCGCTGCGACTCGCCCATTCTCGAAGGCGACGAGTTCACCGTCGGCGAATACGAGCTGGTATTCCATGCCGGCGACTACCTGCGCGGGCAGGGCTTCAAGGCCGACGAGCCGCGCTTTTTGGACGTGATTCCGCTGCGCTTTAGCGTATCAAACGCCAGCGAGCACTATCACGTACCGCTGTTGGTTTCCCCCTACAGCTACTCCACGTATCGCGGTAGCTAATGCGGAGGAATCACCATGCATGCCTACTTTCTCGACTTTGCCAATCTGCTGCTGCGCTGGCTGCACGTCATTGCCGCCGTCGCCTGGATCGGTGAATCCATCTACTTTGTGATGCTGGACAACGGTCTGCGCAAGCCCAAGGCGGCGGAAGACCGTGAAAAAGGCGTCTTTGGCGAAATGTGGGCCGTGCACGGCGGCGGCTTTTACCACAACCAGAAATACGCCACGGCGCCGGAAAAGCTGCCGGAAGACCTGCACTGGTCATTCTGGAAGGCCTATACCACCTGGCTGACCGGTTTTGGCCTGTTCGTGCTGCTGTACATGTCCAATCCCAGCTTCTATCTGGTCAACCCCCAGAGTGACTGGGCCTGGGCGGCCAACATGAGCGGCTGGCAGGCCAACGTGGTAGCGCTGCTGTTCCTGCTGGGCGGCTGGGTCGTGTACAACGAGCTTTGCAAGCGCATCAGCCCCAACATGACGCGCGACGGCATCCTGAGCGTTGCCGTGGCGGTCATGATGGTCGTGGTGTCGTACCTGAGCACGCACATCTTTTCCGGACGGGCGGCGTTTTTGCTTACCGGCGCGGTCATGGCGACTGCCATGTCGGCCAACGTCTTCTTCTGGATCATTCCCGGCCAGCGCCGCATGGTCAAGGCGATGAAGGCGGGGGACGAGCCCAACCCCATCGACGGCAAGCGCGGCAAGCAGCGTTCGGTGCACAACACCTATTTCACGCTGCCGGTTGTGCTGCTGATGGTGAGCAACCACTATTCCTTCATCTACTCCCAGGAGCTGGCCTGGCTGATGATGGTGCTGCTCATCTTTGCCGGCGCCGTGATTCGCCAGTACTTTGTGCTGATGCACGCGGGCAGCAAGCAGCCGGGCTATCTGGTAGCCGGCGCCGTGCTCATCCTGGCGACGATCTGGGTGGGTGCCCCGAGCGCCGAGCCCGAGGAGGAAAGCGAAGCGGTGGCCAGCATGGACGCCACGGGCAAAGACGAGATAATGCCGCTGGTGGAAACCCACTGCATCCAGTGCCATGCTCAGGAGCCGACGCATCCGGGGTTCTCGGCGCCGCCGGCCGGCTATGCCTTCGACGAATGGGAAAACGTGCTCAGCCACAAGGACACCATCCAGCAGGTGGTGGGCAGTGGCTACATGCCCTTGGGTAACACCACCGGCATGACTGACGAAGAGCGCAACGTGATCGCAGCCTGGGAAGAATAACCGGCGCGTCACCCCGGTGGTTTTGCCACTCCCCTGGCGCGCGGCCGTTCGGCCGCGCGCTTCATGTCCTACCTGAAAACGAGTGTGAGCTATGTCCCAACGTGACTATCCACGTGACCTGATCGGCTATGGTAACACCCCGCCCCATGCCAACTGGCCGGGCAACGCCAGGATCGCCGTGCAGTTCGTCCTCAACTATGAGGAGGGCGCGGAAAACAACGTGCTCCACGGCGACGAGGGCTCGGAGCAGTTCATCTCCGAAATGATCGGCGCGCCGTCTTTCCCCGACCGCCACCTGAGCATGGAGTCCATCTACGAATACGGTTCGCGGGTCGGCGTCTGGCGCATTCTCAACGAATTCAAGAAGCGCGACCTGCCGCTGACCGTATTCGGGGTGGCCATGGCGCTTGAGCGCCACCCCGAAGTGGCCCGGGCGTTCAAGGAGCTGGGCCATGAGGTGGCGTGCCACGGCTATCGCTGGATTCACTATCAGGAAGTGCCCGAAGACGTCGAGCGCGAGCACATGAAGAAAGCCATGGAAATTTTCCAGCGGCTGTACGGCGACAAGCCCGAAGGCTGGTACACCGGCCGCGATAGCCCCAACACCCGCCGCCTGGTGCTGGATGAAGGCAGCTTTGTGTACGACAGCGACTACTACGGCGACGACCTGCCGTTCTGGACCCGCCAAGCCGATAGCCAGGGCAAGGAGCATGACCATCTCGTCGTGCCCTACACCCTGGATACCAACGACATGCGCTTTGCCGCGCCCCAGGGCTTCAACACCGCGGACCATTTCTTCACCTACCTGCGCGATGCCTTTGACGTGCTCTACGCCGAAGGCGAAGACGCGCCGAAGATGCTCTCGGTAGGAATGCACTGCCGTATGCTTGGCCGCCCCGGCCGTTTCCGCGCGCTGCAGCGCTTTCTGGACTACATCGAGTCCCATGATCGGGTCTGGGTCGCGCGGCGTATCGACATCGCGCGCCACTGGGCCAGGGAGCATCCTGCCCCGACTCGCTGAACGCCACCTTTCATCGCCACCAACCAGGAGTTGACATGAGCCACACTTATTACGCCCCTCGCGGCGGCCATCCGCCCCAGTCACAGATGACCGCGGACCGCGCCGTGTTCACCGAGGCGTACGCGGTGATTCCCAAGGGCGTGATGCAGGATATCGTCACCAGCCAGTTGCCGTTTTGGGATGACACCCGCCTGTGGGTGCTGGCGCGCCCGCTGACCGGCTTTGCCGAAACGTTCTCCCAGTACATCATGGAAGTGCAGCCCGGCGGCGGCAGCGACAAGCCCGAGCCCGACCCCCAGGCCGAAGCCGTGCTGTTCGTGGTGGAAGGCGAAATGAGCCTGACGCTTGCCGGCGAGAAGCACACCATGACGCCGGGCGGCTACGCTTTCATTCCGCCGGGTACCGACTGGCAGCTGCGCAACGAGGCCGGCGAGCCGGTGCGCTTCCACTGGATCCGCAAGGCCTACGAGTTTGTCGACGGTATCGACGTCCCCGAGGCCTTCGTGGTCAACGAAAACGATATCGAGCCGACGCCGATGCCGGACACCGACGGCCGCTGGGCGACCACGCGCTTTGTCGACCCGGAAGACGTGCGCCACGACATGCACGTGACCATCGTGACCTTCCAGCCGGGCGGGGTGATTCCGTTCGACGAAACCCACATCATGGAGCACGGCCTGTACGTGCTTGAAGGCAAGGCGGTCTACCATCTCAACCAGGACTGGGTGGAAGTGGAGGCCGGTGATTTCATGTGGCTGCGCGCCTTCTGCCCCCAGGCCTGCTACGCCGGCGGTTCCGGCCCGTTCCGCTATCTGCTGTACAAGGACGTCAACCGTCATCCCAAGCTCAAGATCAACGCCCTGTAAGGCGTAACGTCGAGGAGAGACCATGCTGGAACTTGTTGCAGAGCCGCTGACGGCGGAAGCCTTTGCCCCCTTTGGCGACGTGATCGACGCGCGCACTTCGGATTCGTTCCCGATCAACTCGGGGCTCACTCAGCGTCACCACGACCTGGCGAAGGTCGAGACGCTGGGGGAAAACGCCCACACCGTGGTCAGCATCTTTGTCAGCCAGCCGATCACTACGCCCCTGGAGCTGCCGTTTCTCGAGCGCCACCCCCAGGGCAGCCAGGCCTTCATGCCGCTGCACGAAGAGCGCTTTCTCGTGGTGGTGGCCCCGGCCGGCGACACCATCGACCCGGGCGACGTGCGCGCCTTTGTCACCGACGGCCGCCAGGGCGTGAACTATCGCGCCGGCGTCTGGCACGCCATTCAGTCGGTGCTGGAGCGCGAGGGCGAGTTTCTGGTCGTCGACCGCGGCGGCGACGGCGACAACTGCGATGAATACCCGTTAAAGCTGCGCATTACGCTGAAAGACGACGAATGATCCCGGGGGACACGCCATGACGCTGACACGCCGCCGGGTGCTGACCGCAGCGCTGACGCTGCCCGCCGTCGCCTGCCTGCCGACGTCCTGGGTGCGGGCCGGGGAGCCGGCAGCCGAGCGTCGCACGGCGGTGATTCACACGGCCAGCGGGCCGCAGCGGCTTGAGGTCGAGATCGCCGACACGCCGGCCCGGCGCGAGCAGGGGCTGATGGGCCGTCGGTCGCTGGGCGAGGGCCACGGCATGCTGTTTGTATACGGGCAGGCCCAGCCGGGGCGCCGCGGCTTCTGGATGTATCGCACCCGGATTCCGCTGGATATCGCCTTTATCGACGGCGACGGGCGCATCGTCAGCCTGCAGACCATGCCGCCCTGCGAGTCGGCAAAGGCGGCAGAATGCCCGGTATATACCCCCGGCAGCGCCTACCATGCGGCGCTGGAGGTCAACGCCGGCTACTTTGCCAGCCAAGGGATCAGCGAAGGCGACTGCGTTTCGGCGGCGGCGCTTGCCGGGCAGTGCCCGAGGGAATAGGGCCCAACGGAATAGCGCCAGCGTTGACGGTGCGTCACATTAACGCTTGTCATCAGGCGCCCGTCGCCCTATTTTGCAGTTTGACGGCGCCTGATCTATTGTCAGCGTTAGCCGATGCGTGCTGGCCGCCATACCAGCACGACAATAACCGATAACACCATCATCAAGGGGAATGTCCATGAAACGTCATGCCTTTTCGACCGCTGCGCTTTCCGGCGCGCTGCTGGCCGCGGCAAGCTTTGCCGCGCCGGCCGTGGCCGAGGAAGAAGAAAGCTACGTGACCATCGGCACCGGCGGCCAGACCGGCGTGTACTACGTGGTCGGGCAGTCCGTCTGCCGCCTGGTCAACAAGAACACCGAAGAACACAACATCCGTTGTAACGCGCCGTCCACCGGCGGCTCGGTGGCCAACGCCAACGGCATGAAGTCCGGCGAGCTGGACATGGGCGTGCTGCAGTCCGACGTGCAGTACCAGGCCTATGAAGGCAAGGGCAATTTCGAAGACGACGCCTTCGAGGACCTGCGGGCGGTATTCCGCATCCACGGCGAGCCGCTGACGCTTCTGGCCCGGGCCGACTCCGGCATCGAAACCCTGGACGACCTGGTCGACAAGCGGGTCAACATCGGCAACCCCGGCTCCGGCCAGCGCAACACCATGGAAGTGGTGATGGACGCCAAGGGTTGGGACAAGGAGACCTTTGCCCTTGCCTCCCAGCTGGACGCGGCGGAAATGGCCTCGGCACTGGCCGACAACAACATCGACGCCATGACCTACGTAGTGGGCCACCCCAACGGCGCGATCCAGGAAGCCACGACCACCGTGGATTCTCGCCTGATCCCGCTCAACGATGAGGACATCCAGGGCATCGTCGACGAGTATCCCTACTACTCCATGTCGACCATTCCCGGCGGGCTTTACAAGAACAACCCCGACGACGTCGAAACCTTCGGCGTAGCGGCCACCTTCGTGACCACGGCAGACACCGACGACGAAGTGGTCTACCAGACCGTCAAGGCCGTGTTCGACAACTTCGATCGCTTCAAGCGGCTGCACCCGGCGTTTGAAAATCTCGATCCCGAAGAAATGGTCACTACCGGCCTATCCGCGCCGCTGCACGAAGGAGCCGCGCGCTACTACCGCGAGCAGGGCTGGATCGACGACGACGAATAAGTCGGCGAAGCGCCCAACCATGCCTGTCTGATCATGCGCGCGGCTCCCGGTGGAGCCGCGCGCTGCGTTTCCGCCATGGTCGTCGGCCGTGCCTGCCGGCGGGTCGCTCGCCGAAAGGCTAAAACAATGATTGCACCGGCGGGCCGAGACGACGAAAATCGCGCTTCCGCGCGCAGGCGGACAGCGGCTCTGCTGCTGATACTGCGCTTCGTTCTTTCTACTTAAGCAGGGCTTGCTTATGACACAGCACAGCAAAAAAATGCCGCCGTCGGCTAGTCGCGCCGATACCACGCTGGAACCCCAGGTGGATCTTGACGATATGGTCGCCTCGACCGATTCCGGGGCGCGCAAGCCCGCCGGCGCCCCCGGCAAACTGCTGGTGGGCATTGCCGCGGCCTGGTCGCTGTTCCAGCTGTGGATCGCCTCGCCCCTGCCGTTCGTCTTCGGCGTCGGGGTGTTCAACGCCACCGAGTCGCGCTCGGTCCACCTGGCGTTCGCCCTGTTTCTGGCCTATATGGCCTACCCCGCGCTCAAGCGCTCGCCGCGGGATCGTGTTCCCCTGCAGGACTGGCTACTGGCCGGGCTGGCGGCGTTCTGCGGCGCCTACATGTTTTTGTTCTACGAGTCGCTCGCCCAGCGCCCCAGCGCGCCGCTGATCCAGGACGTGGTGGTCGGGGTCACGGGCATTGTACTGCTGCTAGAGGCCACGCGGCGCGCCCTGGGCCCGCCGCTGACCATTGTCGCGCTGGTGTTTCTGACCTATTCCCTGGCCGGTCCCTGGATGCCGGGCATGCTGGCGCACAAGGGCGTGAGCCTTTACGGGCTGATCAACCACCAGTGGCTGACAACCCAGGGGGTATTCGGCATTGCGCTGGGGGTGTCGACCAGCTTCGTGTTTCTGTTCGTCCTGTTCGGCGCGCTGCTGGACAAGGCCGGCGCCGGCAACTATTTCATCAAGGTGGCCTTTTCCATGCTGGGCCATTTCAAGGGCGGTCCGGCCAAGGCGGCGGTCGTGGCCTCGGGCATGACCGGGCTGATTTCCGGCTCCTCCATTGCCAACACCGTGACCACCGGGACGTTCACCATTCCCATGATGAAGCGGGTGGGCTTTCCGTCGGAGAAGGCCGGCGCCGTCGAGGTGGCCTCTTCGGTCAACGGCCAGATCATGCCGCCGGTCATGGGCGCGGCCGCTTTTTTGATGGTGGAATACGTCGGCATTTCCTACGTCGAGGTAATCAAGCACGCCTTTTTGCCGGCGCTGATCTCCTATATCGCGCTGATTTACATCGTCCACCTGGAAGCGCTCAAGGCCAACATGGAGGGGCTGCAAAGTACCAACCCACCCAAACCGCTGGTGCGCAAGGTCAGCGGATTTCTCGCCGGCCTGTTGCTGATGATGGGCGTCGGTCTGGGGGTCTACTATGGCCTTGGCTGGCTCAAGCCGGTGCTGGGCGCGGCGGCGCCCTGGGTGATTTCGGCCGGGCTGGTGGTGGTCTATCTGGGGCTGCTGAAGCTGGCGTCGGGCTACCCCGAGCTTGAGCTGGACGATCCGAGCAGGCCCATCTACGAGCTGCCGCAGACTCGGCCCACGGTGATGGTCGGGCTGCAGTATATCCTGCCGGTGGTGGTGCTGATCTGGTGCTTGATGGTCGAGCGGCTGTCGCCGGGGCTGTCGGCCTTCTGGGCCACGGTCTTCATGATCTTCATCATGCTCACCCAGCGGCCGATCACCGCGGCCCTGCGCGGCCGGGGCAATCTGGGCGAGGACCTCAAGGAGGGAGCGCTTGACCTGTGGAACGGGCTGGTGACCGGCGCGCGCAACATGATCGGCATCGGCATTGCCACCGCCACCGCCGGCATCATCGTCGGCGCCGTGTCGCAGACAGGCGTGGGCCTGGTGCTGGCCGACGTGGTGGAAACCATCGCCATGGGCAATCTGCTGCTCATTCTCTTCTTTACCGCCGTGCTCAGCCTGATTCTCGGCATGGGCCTGCCCACCACCGCCAACTACATCGTGGTCTCGGCGCTGCTGGCGCCGGTGATCATCCATCTGGGCCAGCAAAACGGCCTGCTGGTGCCGCTGATCGCGGTGCATCTGTTCGTGTTCTACTTCGGCATCATGGCGGACGTCACGCCCCCGGTGGGGCTGGCGTCCTTTGCCGCGGCGGCGGTGTCCGGCGGCGACCCCATACGCACGGGCTTCCAGGCGTTCTACTACAGCCTGCGCACCGCGGCGCTGCCGTTTCTGTTCATCTTCAACACCGACCTTCTGCTGATCGGCGTCAGTCCCCTGCAGGGCCTGCTGATCTTCGTGGTGGCGACCGGCGCCATGCTGATCTTTGCCGCCGCCACCCAGGGCTACATGATCACCCGCAGCCGCTGGTACGAGTCCGCGCTGCTGCTGCTGGTCGCCTTTACCCTGTTCCGCCCGGGCTTCTGGATGGATCAGCTGCACGACCCGTACCGCGACATTCCGCCGGCGCAGTTTGTCGAAGCGCTGGGTGAGGCGGGTGCCAACGCCACGCTGCGCCTGCAGATCAGCGGGCTTGACGACTACGGCGAGCCGATGACCACCTATATGACGCTGCCCGTGCCGGAGGGCGACACCGGCCAGGAGCGGCTGGAAAACCTCGGTCTCGAGCTTCTCACCGAAGACGGCAAGGCCGTGGTGGACATGGTGACCTACGGCAGCCAGGCGGCCGAGATGGGCTTTGACTTCGATCAGGAAATCATCCAGGTGCAGGCGCCGGTGGATCGCTGGACCAAAGAGTGGATGTGGCTGCCGGCGCTGGGCGTCTTTGGCCTGGTGGTGGCGCTGCAGCGCCGCCGCCGTCGCCGCGAAAAAACGCCCGACGCAGCGGCATAAAGGAGGGCACTATGTACCGCAAGATTCTACTGCCGGTGGATATCAACGAAGAGGCGTCGTGGCAAAAGGCGTTGCCGACGGCGATTACGCTGTGCCGGACGTTCGGGGCATCGCTGCACGTGCTCACGGTGCGCCCGGACGTCAAAATGCCCATGGTAGGCGCCTATTTCCCCAAAAACTTCGCCCGGGATGCCAGGGCCGCCGTCATCGAGGCCCAGCGCGCCTTTATCGACGACCAGATACCCGCCGACGTCCAGACCCAGAGCGTGGTCGTCGACGGCTCGCCCTGGGAAAGCATCATCAAGGTCGCCGACCAGCTGGAGGTGGACCTGATTGTCATGGCGTCGCACAACAAGCGCCGCTTTGTGGACTACGTGCTCGGGCCCAATTCGGAGCACGTGGTGCACCATGCCAGCGCCTCGGTGATGATCGTGCGCTAGCGTGGCGGCGCTTGCCGGGGGCAGGCCGGCCTACGACGTTCGGATGATTTGCTAAACGTCCTGGCTGGCCAACACTGATCGAGGGGCAGCATTCATCCTCAGTCTTGCAGGAGCCATGCCATGATCTATGCCAACCCTGGCGACACCGATGCTCTGATCACCTTCGAACAGCGCTACGGCAACTATATCGGCGGCGAGTTTGTGCCGCCGGTCAACGGGGAATACTTCGACAACGTCAGCCCGGTCAACGGCGACGTTTTCTGCGAGATCCCCCGCTCGTCCGGCGAGGACGTCGACAAGGCGCTGGACGCCGCCCACGCCGCGGCCCCGGAGTGGGGCAGCACGGCGCCGGCGGCGCGCGGCAACGTGCTGCTGCGCATTGCCGACCGCATCGAGCAGCACCTGGAAAAGCTTGCCGTGGCGGAAACCTGGGACAACGGCAAGGCCATTCGCGAATGCCTCAACGCCGACCTGCCCCTGGCAGTGGATCATTTCCGCTACTTTGCCGGCTGCATTCGCGCCCAGGAAGGCGCGACGGCGGACATTGACGGCAACACCGTGGCCTACCATTTTCACGAGCCGCTGGGAGTGGTCGGCCAGATCATCCCCTGGAACTTCCCGCTGCTGATGGCCACCTGGAAGCTGGCACCCGCGCTTGCCGCCGGCAACTGCGTGGTGCTCAAGCCCGCCGAGCAGACGCCGGCCTCGATCCTCGAGCTGATGAAGCTGATCGGCGACTTGCTGCCGCCCGGGGTGGTCAACATCGTCAACGGCCTGGGCGAAGAGGCCGGCCAAGCGCTGGCGTCGAGCCCGCGCATTGCCAAGATTGCCTTTACCGGCTCGACGCCGGTAGGCGCCCATATTCTCGGCTGCGCGGCGGAGAACATCATCCCCTCGACCGTGGAGCTCGGCGGCAAGTCGCCCAACGTCTACTTTGCCGACATCATGAACGCCGAGCCGGCGTTCATCGACAAGGCCGTGGAAGGCCTGGTGATGGCGTTTCTGAACCAGGGCGAGGTCTGCACCTGCCCGTCCCGGGCGCTGGTGCAGGAGAGCATGTACGACGACTTCATGGCCCGGGTGATCGAGCGTACGCTGGCCATCAGGCGCGGCAATCCCCTGGACACCGAGGTGCAGGTGGGCGCCCAGGCGTCCCGGGAGCAGTTCGACAAGATCATGTCGTATATGGAAGTGGCCAGAGAAGAGGGCGCCGAGTTTCTCACCGGCGGCGACCGCGAGGCCATGGAGGGCGGTCTTGACCAGGGCTATTACGTCCAGCCGACGCTGCTCGAGGGCCGCAACAAAATGCGGGTCTTTCAGGAGGAAATCTTCGGCCCGGTGGTGGCCGTCACCACCTTCAAGGACGAGGCCGAGGCGCTGGCCATTGCCAACGACACCGAGTTTGGCCTTGGTGCCGGGGTATGGAGCCGCGACATCAACGTGGCCTTCCGCATGGGGCGCGGCATCCAGGCCGGACGCGTCTGGACCAACTGCTATCACCAGTACCCGGCCCACGCGGCGTTCGGCGGCTACAAGAAATCCGGCGTGGGGCGCGAAACCCACAAGATGGCCCTTGAGCACTACCAGCAGACCAAGAACCTGCTGGTAAGCTACGACGTCAATCCCGTGGGCTTTTTCTAGCCCGCTGCCTGCCAGCGCCGCGCGAGCTGCGCGGCGCGCTCGACACTCTCGGCCATGGCAAGTTGGCCCGCCCGGCGGCCGATGCCGGCGCGCTTGAGCTTGAGCTGCATGCGCGCCGGCAGGCCGATGAACACCAGCCCGATATGCTGTTCGGCAAGCTCCCGACGCAGCCCGTCAAGGGCCACCATGGCCGTGGCGTCGATGCTGGGGACGGTGCGCATGTCGAGCAGCACCGTATGCACGTCCTGATCCACGGTGCGCAGGGTGGCAATGGCCTTTTCCGCCGCGCCGAAGAACATCGGTCCGCTGATGCGGTAAAGCGCGGTACCCGCGGGGAGCTCGGGGCTGCCCGCCGGGCGCTCGGGCAGGCGCTCGGCGCCGGTCAGCTGGGCCATGCGGCGGATGAACAGCGCCGCGGCGAGGCTGATGCCCACGGCGACGGCCACCACCATGTCGAAGGCCACGGTCAGCCCGAAGCAGATCACCAGCACCCCGACGTCGCTTGCCGGCGCGGTTCTCAGCGTGTGCACGAAGTTTTTGGCTTCGCTCATGTTCCAGGCAATGATCAAAAGCAGGGCGGCCAGCGCAGACATGGGAACGCGGCCCAGCACGCCGGCGAGCACCACCACCGCCAGCAGGACCACCAGCGAGTGCACCACCGCCGACAGGGGGGAAAACGCGCCGCTCTTGATGTTGGTGGCGGTGCGCGCCAGGGCGGCGGTGGCGGTGATGCCGCCGAAAAACGGCACCACGATGTTGCCGATGCCCTGGCCGACGAGCTCGGCGTTGGGGTCGTGACGGGTGCGGGTGAGGCCGTCGGCGACCACGGCGCAGAGCAGCGATTCGATGGCCGCCAGCAGGGCAATGGCCAGCGCCGGCCCCAGCAGCGCCTGGATCAGGGCAAAGTCCAGCGTCAAGGGCTCGCCGTCGGCGCCGGGAAAATGCCACGGCAGGTCAAAGCTCGGCGCCAGCGGGGGAATGCCGCTGCCGCTCTGGCCGTCGATCGTCCAATCAAAGCGCGAGGCGATGGTGTCGACCTCGACCCCCAGCGCGGCGAGCAGCAGGGCCACAAGCGTGCCCACGGCAAGCCCGGCCAGGGGGGCGGGTACCGGGGTTTTCAGGCGCGGCCAGACAAGCAGGGTGGCGAGCGTGATGACGCCGACCCCCAGCTCCGCCGGCACGAGTCCGGGGAGCGATCGGGCGATCAGCCAGCCGTTGGCCAGGGTGTTGTCGCCAAGCTCGAGGTCTGAAAGGCCGAAGAAGTCGGGCAGCTGCAGCAGGGCAATGACAGTGCCGATACCGGCGGTAAAGCCGAGTATCACGGGGTAGGGCACGTACTGAATCAGGCTGCCCAGCCGGGCAAGGCCCAGCGTCAACAGGATAATGCCCGCCATCAGGGTAGCAATCAGCAGCCCGCCCAGGCCGTAGCTGGACACGATGGGAAAGAGGATCACCACGAACGCCGCCGTGGGACCGGAAATGTTGAATCTTGAGCCGCCGGTAAGGGCGATCAGCGCGCCGGCAACGATCGCCGTGTAGAGCCCGTGCTGGGGCGCTACCCCGGTGGCAATGGCCAGCGCCATGGACAGCGGCACGGCGACGACGCCGATGGTCAGGCCTGCGAGCACGTCGTTTTTCAGCCGCCCCGGGCTAAAGCCTGCCTGCCAGGCGTGGGCCAGCGCTTGGCCGGGAAGGGGAAAACGGGACAGGGCAGACCACAGGCGCGACATGAAGACTCCGGGCTGAAACGGGCGAATACAAAAAGGCGCGCAGCATCGCGCCGCACGCCACTATACCAGACCAGCTGCTGCCGTGTTCCGGAAAGGTTCGCTCGTTACTGCTGCGGCATGGGCTCGCCCTGACCCTGGCCGCGCTGCTGCATCTGCTCGCGCTGAACCTCGCGCATGGCCTCGTTGAGCGACTGCTGCTGCTCTTCGGTGAGGATCTCCTGCATGCGCTGGCGATAGTCCTGGCGCAGCTCCTGCATGGCCTGGTAGTGCTCTTTCTGGGCGGTGTTGAGCTCCTCGCGGGTAGCCTGATCGATGCCGGCCTTGTCATACACGGCCTGGCGGCGCTCTTCCATGCGCTCCTTGAGCGCATCGGGCATGTCGCCGGCCTGGGCGCCCTGGCCGGGGGCAGCCTGGGCGCTAAACGCCAGCGGCAGCAGGACGGCCGCCAGCAGGGCGGGGGCAAGGCGTTGGCGTAGCGTCAGCGGCGATGTCATGACAGCTCCTTGAATAGCAATGATGTTGACGAGTTGTTCCGAGCCTCTCGCATGCCGGTGCAAACCCCTTGCAGCCAGTGTGTAAATAACGTGATCCCGGCCTTATTCGTCGGGCTGATACTTGTAGCCCACGCCGTACACCGAGCGAATGATGTCGCGCTCGGGGAGCACTTCGCTGATTTTCTTGCGCAGCTTCTTGACGTGGCTGTCCACGGTGCGCTCGGAGACAATGCGGTTGTCGCGATACATGTGATCCATCAGCTGCTCGCGGCTGAAGATTCGCCCCGGCGCCCGCATCATCACCCGCAGCAGCTGGAACTCCACCGCGGTGAGCCCCAGATCCTGGCCGCCCGCGATGGCCTGCCAGCCGTCTTCGTTCAGCTGCACCGGCGCGTTGGGGTCATCGACGGCGAGCGTGGCGCTCTGAGCGGCCTGGCTGCGGCGCAGCACGGCCTTGACCCGGGCGACCACTTCGCGCGGGCTGAAGGGCTTGCAGATGTAGTCATCGGCGCCGAGCTCCAGCCCCAGCAGGCGGTCTACTTCTTCGACCTTGGCGGTCACCATGATGATGGCCGTCTGCGGATAGCGCTGGCGAATGCTGCGGCAAAGGCTGAGGCCGTCCTGCCCCGGCAGCATCAGGTCCAGAAGGATCAGCGCCGGCTGCTGCTCTTCGAGCCAGGGCATGACCGCGTTGCCGTCGTCAAGCGTGGTGGTCCCGAAGCCGTGGGTCTGCAGGTAGTCGGCCATCAGACGGGCAATCTTGGGTTCGTCTTCAACGATCAGTAAAGAGGCATCAGCGGTCATGGGTCACTCACGGAAAACGGGGTGGCGGCAACTTCAGGTTGACGATATCAGCGGAAAGCGCAGCGTCCAGCGCAGCCCACCAAGCGGCGAGGCCGAAGCATCCAGGCGGCCATCGTGAGCGTGCACCAGGGCGCTGACAATGGAAAGCCCCAGGCCGCTGCCGCCGCTCGAGCGGCTGCGGGAGCCTTCCACGCGGTACAGCCGTTCGGTGAGCCGGGCCAGCTCGTGCTGGGGCACGCCGGGCGCGCTGTCTTCCCATATCAGCGCCGCTTCGTTGTGCTCGCGAGTGAGCGTCACGCTGAGCGTGCCCGGCTCCCGGGTATAGGCGCGGCTGTTGTCGAGCAGATTGTGCCACAGCTGGCGCAGCCGTTGGGCATCGCCGTATATATGAAGCGACGGCGCCAGGTCGTCGGTCAGTCGGAACTCGGTGTCCTCGAGCCAGCGCCGGGCGTCGTTCAGGTGGCACTGGAGGTGATCGCTCAGGTCCAGCGGCGCCAGCTGAATGGCCAGCGCGCCGGCGTCGCTCTGGGACAGCAAGCGCAGGTCGGCCACCAGGCACTCGAGCTGCTCGACCTCCTGGCCCAGCGAGCCGAGACTGTCGGTGTCGAGCGGGCGGATGCCGTCCTGCATGGCCTCGATCTCGCCGCGCAGCACCGCAAGCGGCGTGCGCAGCTCGTGCGCGGTGTCCGAGACCCAGCGAGCGCGGGCATTGCGGTTGGCTTCCAGGGTGGAAGCCAGCACGTTGAAGTCCCGGGCGAGCCTTGAGAGCTCGTCGCGGCCGCGGACGGGCAGGCGGATATGGTAGTCCCCCCGGGTCAGACGCATGGCGCCGGTCGCCAGGGTGTGGGCGCGCCGGCCAAGCCACCACGACAGGCACCCGGCGAGCAGCAGCGACGCAACGCCCAGCGAAATGACGATCAGCGAGAGGTTGTTGCGCTGGCGGTCGAGAAAGCGGTTCTCCATGCGCTTGAGAATTTGCTGGGGCGGGCGAAAGCCCAGCGAGCCGATGGGGCGGTCGTCGGCGTCAAGCGACATCCAGTGCCAGCTGGCAGGCTCGTCTTCGGCGTGCCGAGGGGCC
Source organism: Halomonas piscis (assembly GCF_031886125.1). Classification (NCBI taxonomy): domain Bacteria; kingdom Pseudomonadati; phylum Pseudomonadota; class Gammaproteobacteria; order Oceanospirillales; family Halomonadaceae; genus Halomonas; species Halomonas piscis. The sequence continues at coordinate 2,627,082 of NZ_CP119391.1, read as the reverse complement.
ACGATAAAGCGGCCGTCCGGCGCGCGCAGGGCGAAATCCTGGGCTTCGCCCAGCGGCGAGGGGCGCTCGGCGTTGCCGCGGCCAAGCTCATGGTAAACGATGGTGGGCCAGCGCAGCGGGTCGCTTGCCAGCCACTCCCAGCTCTGGTGCTCCTGCCAGCGCTCGACCAGGCCTTCCGCCAGGCGCATGGCGCGGCGCTCCTGGGCCTGGTTGAGGTAGTCCAGAAAGCCGCGGTCGATGCTGTAGGAGACGGCGAGGAAGACCGCGCCGGCAATCACCACGTTGATGCTCAGGATAATCGCAAAGAGCTTGATGCCCAGCCGCGACAGGCGGCGATAGCGAGCGTGGCAAAAGGTGTTTCCCAACGGTGGCCCCAATTAATGTTTTGAAGAACAGTGTGTTGAAGAACGCGTTTTGAATAACGTGCTGAAGCGCGTGTTGAAGAATGTGCTTGGGAACATGCTTAGAAACGTAGCGAAGAACGCGGAACGGTTAGCTTGCCAATCAATGCGGCGCCGCTTGGCGTGCTAGCATGGCGCGGCGGCGCATTAAGTGCCGTGTGACACTGTGTCGGCCGATTTCCGGGCAGCACAACCGCACCAGAGCTTAGCAAAAATAGGGACGTTGATTGTGGATAAAAAAATCATCGTGGCGGCCGGCGTCGCTATCGTAGCGGGCGGCTTCATTGCCCACGCCATAGCGGGCAACGCCGCAGAAAAGCAGATCCGCGAGAGCCTTGCCGCGCTTGAGGCCGAACAGGCCATTAACGTGAGCCAGGTAGAAACGCACAAGGGGCTTGGCAAGACGTCGCTTACCGCACGTCTGGACGCGGTTGACGCCCCGGGCCTTAGCGGCGAGCTTGCCATGGAGGTCGGCTACCTGTCGCGCACCGCCGAGGGTACCATGACGTTTGACGGCGAGGCGCTCAGCGGCGAGGTCGATTTCACCACCGGGCTTGGCAGCGGCAAGCGCGACTATCGCTTTGACGCCGACGAGCTGACCGCCGACAGCGGTGCTGTGACGCTCGAGCAGACCGCAGGCGACGGCTACGTGGATACCGAGCGCGAGCACTTTGCCCTGACGATGCGCACCCGCCAGCTTCGCCTGCAAAGCCCCGCCGATCACCTTGAGGTCAACGGCCTGGATACCGAGCTTGAGTACAGCGTCGATGCCGACGCCGGCAGCGGACGCTCCCACGGGCGCCTTGCGGTGGACGACGCCCGCCTTGTGGTGGATAACCGCGACACGCCCGCGGAGGTTGCAAGCCTCGGCGACGCCGAAATCCGCAATACCGCCATGCTCGACGGCGACACCTATTCTTCACGGCTCTATCTTGCGGCAAACGATGCCGTTTTCATGGACAGCGAGCCGGGTCGGGCCGAGCTTGACCTGACCGCGAAAGGGCTGGACTACGCCGCTTTCGCCGCCCTGGCCGAGGTGCTCGAGCGCCACTTGAAAGGTGCCGATGCCGGGGAGGATCTATCGATCGCCAAGCAGCAGGCCCTGACCCGGGAGCTTCGGGCCACGCTGAGGGAGCAGGCCCACGCGCTGCTGTCGCGCTCTCCGGCGCTCGAGCTCGAGACGCTGACGCTGGACGCCGCGCTGCCCATGCTCGGCCGCGCCGAGGCAAAGCTTTCCGGCCGGGTGGCGTTTGACGGCGACAGCCTGTCCCCGGAGGCCGCGCGCGCCCTGCTGGCCGGCATCAGCGCCGAGGCCTATGAATCCGCAAGCGATGCCCCCAGCCAGCCGGCCATGAGCGCGCAGCAGACTCGGGCCGAGCTGGCGTCGCGGCTGAGCGCCAGGCTTGCCGTCGACGCCCTGCCCGACGCCATCGTGATAGAGCTTCCGACGGCGCTGCAGGCGCTGATGATCAACCACGACGCGCCCCACGTCTTTGCCTGGGAAGACGGCCGGGCGCTTTATAACGACGAGCCGCTGGAGCAGGTGCTGTCACGCTAGCGCGATCCTTACCGGCGCCGCGAACAGCGCGATAACGACGAAGGACCTTAGTCATGCCCGAGACTTTGCTGGTGCTGCTTCTTGCCCTGGGCGCCGGGGTGGCGATGCCCGCCGGCGCGGTGTTTGCCCGGTTTGACCGGCTGCACCCGGCCTGGCTTGGCAGCGAGTGGCGGCATTTTATCGTCGCCTTTGGCGGCGGCGCGCTGATCTCGGCCATCGCCCTGGTGCTGGTGCCCGACGGCGTGGCCAAGCTGCCCCCGCTGGCGGCGGGGCTAAGCTTTGCCGCCGGCGGCGTGACGTTCTTTTTGCTGGATATCCTGCTCAACCGGTTGCAGAGCGCCGCCGGCCAGCTGGTAGCGATGCTCTCGGACTTTATCCCCGAGGCCATTGCGCTGGGCGCGGCGTTCGCCGCCGGGGAAAACACCGGGCTGCTGCTGGCGTTTTTGATCGCGCTGCAGAACCTGCCCGAAGGCTTTAACGCCTTTGAAGAGCTGGCGCGCTCGGGCCGGCTTTCACAGAGCACTATTCTGACCGCGTTTTTCGCCATGGCGCTGCTGGGCCCGGCCTCGGCCCTGGCCGGCTATTACTGGCTGGGGCAGTATCCGCTGGTGATGGGCACGCTGCTGCTGTTTGCCAGCGGCGGCATTTTGTACCTGGTGTTTGACGACATTGCCCCCCAGGCCAAGCTGAAAAACACCTGGATGCCCGCCCTGGGGGCGGTCGCCGGCTTTCTTCTGGGGCTTTCCGGCAGCATGCTGGCGGGCTAGGGCCTGTTGACGTTTCATGGCAGGGGTATTGCAGGATAGGGGCAAGCTCGCAGAATAAAGGTTCCCACACCAACAAACTGCAAGCCTGCCATGCCCCGACAAATGCTCACGGATGAACACTGGTCGAAGCTGAAACCAATCCTGCTTCAACAAGGTATTTATGACAAGGCCGACTTGCGTACCACGATAGAAGGCATCCTTTATCGGATGCGCACCGGCTGCCCGTGGCGGGACCTACCGGAGACGTTTGGCCCCTGGAACACGGTCTACAAGCGTTTTAACGCCTGGTCAGCGAGTGGAAAGCTGATGAGGCTTTTCAGCTCTCTGGTGGAGGAGCCTGATGTTGAGTGGCTGTTCATTGATGGCTCCTACGTCAAGGCCCACCAGGACAGCACCGGAGCTGCCACGGAAGACGCAGAAGCCATTGGCAAAAGTCGTGCAGGCAATACCAGCAAGATCCACTTGACCGTAGATGCCTATGGGCTACCGATAACCTTCAGAATAACCGGGGGTGAGGTGCACGACAGCACGGAAGCCCGGGCATTGATTGACGATTTGCCAGCGGGTGATGCATTGGTGGCTGACAAGGGCTATGACAGCGAGCGTATCCGTGAACAGATCGAAGCCAAGGGCATGGCTGCCGTCATTCCACGCAAACGCAACTCAAAGAAAGGAAATGCCAATCTGGACAGAGGCTTATATCGCTATCGGCATCTGGTTGAGAATGCCTTTGCTCGATTGAAGCCGTATCGCGCCATCGCAACGCGTTACGACAAGCTCAAGCGAAACTACGAAAGCATGGTGGCCTTGGCCTGCGGCTTTTTATGGCTGCCCATGTGAAACGTCAACACGCCCTAGCGGCCTTATGGCCAATGAATCAGACGGATAACAGGCGGGTATCAAGACCGTGGATATGATCAGTGCGGGTTCTCTCTGGCTGACGGTTGCGCTGCTGCTGGCGCTTGCCGAGCTTTTGACCGGCAGCCTGGTGCTGCTGGCGCTTGCCGCCGCGGCGCTGGTGAGCGCCGCCGTGGCCGCGCTGGAAGCGCCGCTTTTGTGGCAGCTGGTGGCGCTGGGCCTGGCAAGCGCGGTGTGCGTGCCGCTTGCGGTCTGGGTGATTCGGCCGTGGTTTTCCCCGGCCGGGGTTAACTACGGCGTCGCCGGCACCGGCGCCCAGCACGGCGAGCGGTTTCATATCGTGCGTCGGGACTACGACGGCGCCAGCGGCATCAAGATCAAGGGCGATTTCTTTCGCGCCCGCTACGTGGATGCAGCCCCCGACGAATGGCCCGCCGAGGGGGCCGAGGTGGTGCTGGATCACTTTGAGGGGACGCTGGCGCGGGTGAGACCCGGCGCGCCGTCGTCCCAACCTTCGCCGTCGGCGAAGCCATCAACAGGAGCAGGACAGTGAGCGATTCCATCAGTATAGGGCTATTGGTCAGCCTGATTATCGTCGCCATCGGCGTGATGATCGTGGTGAAGGGGCTGATGATCGTGCGTCAGTCGGAAGCGGTGGTGGTGGAGCGGCTGGGGTCGTTCAACCGGGTGCTGGAAAGCGGGATCAACATCATCATCCCGTTCATCGAAAAGCCCCGCTCGATCACCATGATCCGCTACGAGAAGCGCGGCGACGCCTACGCCGCGATTACCAGCGAAGAAACGCGCATCGACCGGCGGGAAACGGTCATGGACTTTCCCGGCCAGCCGGTGGTCACCACGGACAACGTCACCGTGCGCATCAACGGCGCGCTTTACTACACCATCGTGGTGCCCGAGCGCGCGGTGTACGAGGTGGAAAACATGAGCCAGGCGGTGGAGGTGCTGGCCAAGACCACGCTGCGCTCGGTGGTGGGCAAGATGGAGCTGGACCGGCTGTTCGAGTCCCGGGCCGAGGTCAACAACCAGATCCAGGCGGCCATGGAAGAGCCGGCTTCCAAGTGGGGCATCAAGATCACCCGGGTCGAGGTTCAGGATATTGAAATGCCCGAAGAGGTGGAGTCCGCCATGCGGCTGCAGATGGCCGCCGAGCGCAAGCGCCGGGCCACGGTGACCGAAGCCGAAGGCGAGAAGTCCGCCGCCATTGCCAAGGCCCAGGGCCAGCGCGAATCCGCCATTCTCAACGCCGAGGGCGACAAGGAGTCGGCGATTCTGCGCGCCCAGGGCGAAAACGAATCCATCAGCCTGGTGCTGAGCGCGCTGGGCGACGACGACGAGCACAAGCGCACCGTGGTGGGCTACCTGCTGGGGCAGAGCTACATCAAGGGCCTGCCGGACATGGCCAAAAACGGCGAGCGGGTGTTCGTGCCCTACGAATCCTCGGCGCTTTTGGGCTCCATGGGCATGTTCCGGGAAATGGCCGGCACGCCGGAAGACGCCGCCAGGGCGACGAGCGCGTTGCGTCAAGGCATGGTCGGCGGCGCGGGTGGCGCCTCCGGCGACTGACCGCGCACCTGCCGGGTCCGGGTGGCCTGGCGTTCAAGCGAGAGCGCCAGGCGCTCGACCAGCCCGGCCAGCAGCGCCTGGCGGCGGGCGTCCAGCGAGCACTCGCGGCGGGCGGCGTCGATCAGGGCGTTGCCCGCCGGGCGTATCTGCCGGGGCGTCTCGCCCTTGGCGCTGGCGGCGTAGCCCTCGGCCAGTGCGGTAATAAAGGCGCCGCTTGCGCGCTGCAGGTCGGCGTTATCCAGCCCGTCGAGGCGGCGGCGCAGCTGCAGGCAGGCGTAGCCGACGTCCAGGCCGGTGAGCCCCAGGGTAAAGAGATGGCGCTGGTCGTCGGGCAGGGTGTCATCGTGCCGGGAAAGGCGCAGCAGGCGGTCGGCCATGCGCCCGATAAACTGCGTTTCCGCGTCTTCGACCGGCGCGCTTGCTAACCCGCGTAAATCCCGGGCAATGGCCCACACCAGCCGCTTGCGCCTGAGCGTGGCGCCGGGGCCCGGCAGCAGGCGAAACGCGGTCACCACCGTCCCCAGCCCCACCAGCACCGCCAGCGCGCGGTTGATGAAGCTGTCAAAGGAAAAGTCCATGCCGTTGCCGGGCATGGTGAGCAGGATATTGCCGATGGTAAACGCCAGGCAGTAGCCCATCAGTTTGGGGTTGGACGCACCCAGCAGCCCCAGAAACAGCGGCGTGAGAAAAATCATCGCCAGCATGGGGAAACCGCTCGCCTGGGCCAGCAGCACGTGGCCGAAGACAAAGGCGCTGGGGATCGCTGCCAGCATGCCCTTGGCAAACGTCATGCACGCCGCCACCGGATTGTCGCGGCTGGCAAAAAACGCCGAGAACAGCGTACCCAGCAGCATGGCGACCCGGCCGTTGCCCCAACCGGTGGCCAGCCAGAAGGTGGCCAGGGCGGCAAAGATCGCCCCGGCGCGCAGGGCGTTGACGCCGGCGACCAGATGGTCGCGGTGCCAGGCCAGCGCCACGCCGCGCAGAAATTTGCGCGATGGCTGGGTGATGGCGTCCCGGGCATCGAGCATGACCAGGGCGTGGCCCAGGGCTTCGCGCAGGCCCAGCAGGCAGCGCTGCTCCAGCGGCGTTAGCGACCCTTCGGGAAACAGCAGCGTCCGCCGGCGCAGGGCGTGCAGACGCTTGCGGGCGTCAGCGGTGCCGCTGGAGCCGGCGGCGCTGGTAAAGCCGTTGGCCAGCTGCTCGGCGAGCTGGCGGATGTCGCTTTTCATGCTCTCGCCGCCGTGGCGGTCGCTGCCCGCGTGAAGCAGCTGTTGGAGGGCGTGGAGGGTAGCCAGCAGGCGCAGGGTGTGGCGGGTCAGAACGTGGCTTGCGCGGATGCGCCCGGCGCCTTCGGGGCCTTCGTAGCGGGCGGCCTGGCTGTCGCCTTCGAGCGCGGTCAGCGGCGACAGCGTGCCGGTCAGGCTGGCCTCAAGCTCGGCGTGGTCGTCGCTGTCGCGAAGGCGAGAGGCGGCGTGGGTGAACGCCTGGTTGACCACCGTATCGGCCTGGCGGCCCAGGTGCGCGCTGACCCGGGAGGGCCACAGCAGCGCGCTGACCAGGGTCGCGCAGGTCGCACCCAGCGCCAGCTCGGAAATCCTCGCTACGGCGATGGAGAAGATGCGCTCCGGGGCGCCGGCGCCGATGACCACGATCAGCATCGCGGTGACCGCCCCCATGATGCAGCCGTAGGCGGCGTTGTTGCGCAGCAGCGCGCTGCCGTAGGTGCACAGCATGATCCACAGCGTCAGCGCCACGAGCGCCGGCACCGGCGCTTGGGCAAAGAGCGCCATCAAGGTGATGCCGGCCACGGCGCCAACCAGGGTGCCGCTCACCTGGCTCAGGCCTTTTTCCAGCACCATGCCGCTCATCGGCCGGATCTGCAGAAACGCCGCCGAGATCAGCGCCCAGTAGGGGCGCTCCAGGTTCAGCCACAGCGCCAGATATAGCGCCAGCAGCATGGCGAAGGTAGCCTTGAGGGCAAACTTGAGCGCATGCGCGTTCGGCGTGAGGTAGGTTTGATACCAGGGCGAAGCGGTCAGCGCCATGCTCAGGGCTCCGGCTCGATGTGCACCGAGGCGGTCATCCCTGCGCTTAGCGTCACGCCGTCGGGGATGTCATCCAGGGCGATGCGCACGGGGATGCGCTGGGCCAGGCGCACCCAACTGAAGGTGGGCTGAACCTTGGGCAGCAGCTGCTCGTTGGGAGCGGCGTTGGGGTCGGCAATGGCGCGCCCGATGCCGGCAACGCGGCCGGAAAGCTCGTGCTCGGCGCCCATCAGCTTGATGCGCGCGGCGTCGCCGACGTGCACCCGGGGCATCTTGGTTTCTTCGAAATAGCCGGTGACGTAGTAGGAGTCTTCCTTGATCAGTGCCAGCACCGGCTGGCCAGCGCTGGCGTAGTTGCCTTCGTTGAGCTGCAGGTTGAGCACGTGCCCGGCGGCCGGCGCGGTGATGGTAGTGCGCGCAAGGTCCAGCCTGGCGCTGGCAAGCGCGCTCTGCGCCTGGGCAAGCGTAGCCGCCGCCACGCGGCTGTGGATGCGCGCGGTCTCCTTGTCTTCTTCGCTGATCGCCGCGCGCCCCAGCCGGCTGCGCCGGGAGGCCTCGTGGCGGGCAAGCTCCAGCTCGGCCTGGCGCTGCTCCATCACCGCCTGGGCCTTGTCTGCGCTTGCCTGGTAGCGCTCGGCGTCGATGCTGAACAGGACGTCGCCCTTGGCCACGCGCTGGCTGTCGGCCACCTTGAGGGAGGTGACCCGCCCGGAGACGTCCGGCGCCACGGTGATGACGTCGGCGCGCACGCGGCCGTCACGGGTCCAGGGGGTGTAGAGGTAATACTGCCATAGCCACCAGCCGGCAGCCGCGGCAAGGCTTACGATGACCAGCGTGACCAGGGTGCGCAGCAGGGTGGACATCTCAAAAGGCTCCGGTAGCGGGGAAAGACGCGGAGAATACGTAGGCGGCGGCCGCCGTGCAGAGCACGAACAGCGCGGTGTCAAACCACGCCTCGTACCATGGCCGCCGGCCTTTTTGCAGGCGGTAAAGCAGGGCGCGCAGCAGTAGCGTGGCCGCCAGCCCCAGCGCCACGTATAGCAGCATCGGCGGCAGCAAGAGCCCGCCCAGGGTGATTTCGTGCAGCCCCATTGCGCCCCCTTTCGTGGTGTCGGTTATAGCGATAGCCAGTCGTCGCTGCGATTATAGCGAAAGCCAGAAAAGTATCAGCGGCGGGGACAGTAGCGACAGCAGAAAGCCGCTGACCACCGCCACCGGCACGAAAGCCACGCCGCCGTGCTGCTGGATTACCGGCAGGGCAAAATCCATGGAGGTGGCGCCGCCGTAGCCGATGGCCAGCGCCGCGTGGCGGTGGATCACCAGCGGCACCAGCACAAAGGTCAAAAGCTCCCGGGCGAGATCGTTGAAGAACGCCACGCCGCCCATGAGCGGGCCGAGCTGGTCGCCGATCAAAATCGCCGAGAGCGAGTACCAGCCAAAGCCCGAGGCCATGGCCAGCCCCTCGTTCCAGCTAAGCGACAGCAGCGGGGCGGCCGCAAGCCCCGCCACCAGCGAGCTGGCGGCAAGCGTCAGGGCGATGGCCAGCCCGCTGCGGTTGAGCAGAATCTGTTTGAGCGGCATGCCGGAATTGCGCAGCTGGCAGCCGATCAGCGCCAGCAGCACGTAAAGCACTCCTTCGGCGAGCACTTCGGCGCCGTGGAACAAAACCTGCCCCACGATCGGGCCCAGCAGCAGCCCAAGGATGACGCCAAGGGCCACGATGCCCAGCAGCGAAAGCGAGCCTTTCATGGCAGCAAACTTGCTCACCGGCGCATTCTTGACCCCCGGCGTCGCCCCCGCGCGCATCGCCAGCCGGCGGGAGAGCCAGCCGAGCGCCACAAAATTGCAGGCGCTGGTCAGCGCGAACAGCAAAAGCGCGCTGCCCCCCAGCCGGGAAAGCTGGCTCGAAAGGTTGTCGAGCCCCGCAAGGCTTGCGCCCATCAGCAGCAGAATCACGTAGATGGAGCCGTTGACCGCGTGGTTGATCAAGCCCTGCAGATGCGATGAGCGCACCCGGACAAGGTATCCTGCCACCAGCGGCAGCAGCACGATGAGCAATCCGGAAAACATAAGGGAGTGCGGCCTTCGTTGGGATGACTGGGTTCAGGGAGTGGCCTGGGCGGTCGGGATCACGGGCGCTTTAGCCGCGTCAGGGCGATATGCGTTTCGCGCTCGCCGTCTTTCCAGTAGCTGGCGTCGACGATCAGGCCGGGGTAGTCGGGGTGGTAGTTGATGCGGATCTCGCGGTCGGGCTTGTCTGCGTCCAGCAGCACCACTGACTGGGCGTCGAAGCGCCCGGCGGGCACTTTGATCGTGCGCGTACCGTCAGCATAGTACTGGAAGTCTTCGTCGCGGCCGCGGTGGTCGACAAAATGCACGTCGCAGGGGGAGGCCTGGCTACAGGTTTCGCGCCCGGCGCGGCGGGCCAGGTCCACCAGCGCGGTCTGGCGGTCCAGGGTGTCGATATCGGCATCGGCAAGCTCGTAGCTGTCGCCCACGCCGAACAGCGAGTAGCCGCTGTAGTAGTGCAGCGAATGGGTCCCCTCATCGTCGGCGATGAAGCGGCTGCGCTCCCGGCCGCTGGCCACGGCGATGGAAAAGCGCATGGCGCTCTTCCAGTGGCGGCCCTCCTGGCTCATGACGTGGCTCAGGGTGGCGCCGGGCCAGCCGTCGACCTTCAGCCTGTACTGGGCCTCGAAGGCCTCGACCGGGCGCAGCGCCGGCGACTCGGCAAACGCCGGCCCGATAAGGCCGGCGACGATCCCGAGCGCCAGGGCAGCGGCGGGCAGGGCGCGTGATATAATCGGCATCAAGCCTCTCCTGTAAACAGTTCCTGTAACAGTATCGGCCCCTTGCCGGCGGGCGACAGACGGCGACAAGGGCAAAGAGTATAGCGCCCGGCTTGCTCGGCGTCAGTAGCCGGCAGCGGGGTTGACGGTGCTTACCGGCTCGCCGGCCTCGAAGGCGCGCAGATAGTCAATGACCTGGTCAATGGCGCCGCCGAGCGGCGTGGGCGCCGAGGTGTGCGGGGTCACCGTCACCCTGGGGTGTTGCCACAGCGGGTTGTCCGCCGGCAGCGGCTCGGTGGCGAAGACGTCGAGCAGCGCGCCGCGCAGGTGCCCGGGCGTGGCGTCGTCGCCCAGCGCCTCGAGCAGGGCCGCCTCGTCGATCAGCGCGCCGCGCCCGGGGTTGATCAGGGTCGCGCCTTCGGGCAGCTGCGCCAGGCGCCCGGCATCCATCAGCCCGCGCGTGTCGTCGGTGTCCGGGAGCAGCGTGACCAGGGTCCGGGCGCGGCCGAGCACGGCGTCCAGGCCGGCGTCGCCGTGGTGGCAGTCTACGCCGTCGATGTCCTTGGCCGTGCGGCTCCAGCCCATGACGGGGAACCCTGCCCCGGAGAGCGTTTGGGCGACGTGGGCACCGATGGCGCCAAGGCCAAGCACGCCCACCGGCCAGTCGGCCTTGTCGGGAACGGGCCGGGGCGCCCAGCGGGCGTCGCTCTGCAGCCGAACATAGGCGTCGAAGCTGCGGTAGAAGTGCAGCACGCCGTAGAGCACGTAGTCGGCCATGGGAGACGCCATGCCCGCGTCGCGCAGCTTGACCACCGGCACGTTGTCGGGAAGCCCGGGGGTGGCCAGCAGGGCATCGACGCCGGCGCCCAGGTTAACGATGCCCTTGAGCCGGGTCTGTTCCGCAAGCAGCCATTCGGGCGGCTTCCACACGGCGAGGTAGTCGGCGTTTTGCCGCGCCTCGGCGGGGGCGTCGGAGGTGACGACGGCGGCGTGGGGGAAGGCGTCTTCAAGCGCCGCGCACCAGCGGCGGGCGCTGTCGTTGTGTACGACGATTTTCATGCTGTCTCCTTCAGCTGGCTTGTGTCGCCGTTGTTCGGGCGTCGGGGGTAACGCTATCACGGCTGGTTGAGATTGTTGTAATAAAGGTTTTGACCCCGAGCGGCGCGGGGGTGCTAGTATCGCTGAGACGACGATGGCAGGCCTTGTGCGGCGGGCCAGGTCGCTCACGTGGCCCGGGAAACGCTTTATTGACGTCCGGTTTTTGGTGAACGTTAAGGCGAGTTGCGCAATGTCTCAGGTATCCCTGCCCTTTACGCGTGAGGAGTACGCCCACCGGCTGTGGAAAGTACGCGCCGAAATGGCCAGCCGGGGCATTGATGTGCTGATTGTCAGCGATCCTTCCAACATGGCGTGGCTGACCGGCTACGACGGCTGGTCGTTTTACGTGCACCAGTGCGTGGTGGTGGGCCTGGAGGGTGAGCCGCTGTGGTACGGCCGGCGCATGGACGCCAACGGCGCGCTTTTGACCTGCTGGATCGATCCGGACAACATTACCTACTATCCGGACTACTACGTCCAGAATCCGGACATGCACCCCATGGACTACCTGGCGCAGTCGATTCTGCCCCAGCGCGGCTGGGACCGCGGCGTGGTGGGCATGGAAATGGACAACTACTACTTTTCCGCCCAGGCCTACCTGTGCCTGCGCCGGGAGCTGCCCCACGCCCGCTTTGCCGACGCCAACGGCCTGGTCAACTGGTGCCGGGCGATCAAGTCGCCCCAGGAAATCGCCTACATGCGCATCGCCGGCAAGATCGTCGAAGGCATGCACACCCGGATTCTGGAAGTGATCGAGCCGGGCCTGGCCAAGAGCAAGCTGGTGTCCGAGATCTATCGGGTGGCCATCGAAGGCTTTACCGACGACAGCGGCAAGGTCCACGGCGGCGACTATCCGGCCATCGTGCCGCTGCTGCCCACGGGCCAGGACGCCGCCGCGCCGCACCTGACCTGGGACGACACGCCGTTTCGCGAAGGCGAGGGCACCTTTTTCGAGATTGCCGGGGTCTACAAGCGCTACCACGCGCCCACCTCGCGCACGGTGTTTCTGGGCCGGCCGACCCGCGAATTCCTGCGCGCCGAGTCGGCGCTGCTGGAAGGCATCGAACAGGGCCTGGAAGTGGCCAAACCCGGCAACCGCACCGCGGATATCGCCAAGGCCCTGGGATCGGCGATGGACAAGTACGGCTTTGACCGCGGCGGGGCGCGCTGCGGCTACCCCATCGGCCTGTCCTACCCGCCGGACTGGGGCGAGCGCACCATGAGCCTGCGCCCGTCGGACGAGTCCGTGCTGGAACCGGGGATGACCTTCCACTTCATGCCCGGCCTGTGGGAAGACGGCTGGGGGCTCGAGATCACCGAGAGCATCCTGATCACCGAAAACGGCTGCGAGACACTCGCCAACTTCCCCCGTCAACTGTTCGTTCACTAGGCGTCGGCAAGCCCGCGCGGCGCCTGCCAATCTTCGAGGAGCGCTGTTGTTATGAGCAAGGCCAAGAGTAACGCCACGAGCAAGCGTCAAAGCCCGATTACGCCCACGGTGGACTTCAACGCCGAGGGCGTGCAGCACGGCTTTCTCAACCTGCCGATTTCGGTGGACGACTCCGCCTGGGGCGCGGTGATGGTGCCGGTCACCGTGGTCAAGAACGGCGAGGGGCCCACGGCGCTTCTGACCGCGGGCAACCACGGCGACGAATACGAAGGCATCACCGCGCTTTTGAAGCTGGCCGCGACGCTCCAGGCCGAGGACGTGACGGGGCGGGTGATCATCGTGCCCTGTTTCAACACCCCGGCGGTGACTGCGGGCAAGCGCACCTCGGGGCTCGACGGCGGCAACCTCAACCGCTGCTTCCCCGGCGACCCGGACGGCAGCGCCACCGAGCAGATTGCCGACTACTTCACCCGGGAAATGGTGCCCATGGCCGACGTGGTGCTCGATCTTCACTCCGGCGGGCGCACCCTGGACATTCTGCCCTACGCCGCCTCCCACGTGCTCGACAACAAGGAGCAGCAGGCGGCAGCGCTGGCCAGCGCCAAGGCCTTCGGCGCGCCCTACGCCATGATCATGTTCGAGCTGGATGCCACCCACCTGTTCGACACCGTCTGCGAGGATCAGGGCAAGGTGTTCGTCACCACCGAGCTTGGCGGCGGCGGCACCTCGAGTCCCTATACCGTCGATATTGCCGAGCGCGGCGTGCGCAACTTTTTGACCCACCACGGCCTGATCGAAGGCGAGGTCGAACCGCCGCAGAGCCCCCAGGTGTATCTCGACATGCCCGACGCCAGCTGCTACGTGCAAAGCGAGCATTCCGGGCTTCTGGAGCTGCTGGTGAGCCTGGGCGACGAGGTACGCAAGGGCCAGCCCATTGCGCGGATATACGATGTGACCCGCACCGGCAGCGCCCCGGTTGACTATCACGCCGGGCGCGACGGCGTGCTGATGGCGCGCCGGGCCCCGGCCCTTGCCCATATCGGCGACACGCTGGCGGTGATTGCCGACGTGGTGGAGGCGCTTGACGCCTGAGCCCATGCCCAAATCCATGTGTAAACTCGACCGTTACGACGTCAGAATCCTCGCGATCCTTTCCCGGGACGGGCGCATCACCAAGTCGAAGCTGGCCGAGTCCATCAACCTTTCGGTCAGCCCCTGCTGGGAACGTGTCAGACGGCTGGAAGAAGCCGGCATCATCGAAGGCTACAGCGCCCGCATCAATACCCGGGTGCTCGTGCCCGGCAACTCGGTGTGGGTGCAGATCGAGCTCAAGCAGCACCACGCGGAAAGCTTTTCGCGCTTCGAGGCGCTGGTCATGGACACTCCCGAGGCCACCGAGTGCGTGGCCGTGGGCGGCGGGGTGGACTACCTGGTGAAGTTCGAGGTGGCAAGCATCGACAGCTATCAGCGCGCCATGGACCGCTGGCTGCTCTCCGACGCCGGCATCGAGCGCTACTTCACCTATATCGTCACCAAGACGGTCAAGCGCGCCACCCCGGCCATCGACGAGGACGAGCTCGCCTGACAGGCGCCTGAAGCCCGGCCGCCAAAAAAAACCGTGACTTTACGGCGGCGGCGCCAAAAAAAGCGCATTTTTGGCCGGCGCTTTCAAAAGCACTTCTCGCGTTAATTCCCTTATCCTTGTGGTATCAACTACTTAAAGCATCGACAGGTCCCTGCCTGCGAAAGATGCCGGTACCCGATAAGGAGAAATTTATGACCGCACCGTCCACTCTACTGTCCGATCGTCTGCAGGATCCGCGCCTGATTCGCCAGTACGCCTACCTCAACGGCAAATGGACCCACGGCGAAGGTGGGCGCGAAGAGCCCGTCACCGATCCGGCTACCGGCGAGGTGCTGGGCCACATCCCGGTGCTGGAAGAGGCACAGATCACCGCGGCGGTCGACGCCGCCGACGCGGCCTTTGCCGGCTGGCGAGCGCTGCGCGCCAACGAGCGCAGCGAGATTCTCGAGGCCTGGTACGCGCTGCTTCAGGAGAACAGCGAAGACCTGGCCACCATCATGACCCTGGAGCAGGGCAAGGCCATCGGCGACTCCCGGGGCGAGGTGCAGTACGGCGCCAGCTTCATCCGCTGGTTCGCCGAGGAGGGCAAACGCACCTACGGCGACACCATCCCCAGCCACATGCCCAACGCGGCCTTGGGCTCGCTCAAGGAGCCGGTGGGCATCGCTGCGCTGATCACGCCGTGGAACTTCCCGCTGGCGATGATCACCCGCAAGGCCGCCGCCGCGCTTGCCGCCGGCTGCCCGGTGGTCATCAAGCCGTCCAACGAGACGCCCTTCACGGCGCTCGCGCTTGCCGAGCTTGGCGAGCGTGCGGGCATTCCCGCCGGCGTGCTCAACGTGGTGCTGGGCGAGCCGTCGACGGTCTCCAAGGTGCTGTGCGCCGAGCCGCGCATTCGGGCGCTGTCGTTCACCGGCTCCACCCGCGTGGGCGAGCTGCTGATGGAGCAGAGCGCAAGCACGGTCAAGCGGCTCTCCATGGAGCTTGGCGGCAACGCGCCCTTTATCGTCGGCCCGGACATGGACCCGAAGGAAGCCGCCGAGGCGGCAGTGGCGGCCAAGTTCCAGACCTCGGGCCAGGACTGCCTCGCGGCCAACCGCATTCTGGTTCACGAATCGATCCACGAGGCCTTTGTCGAGGCGTTCAAGGAGAGCATGTCCGCGCTCAAGGTAGGCAACGGCCTGGAAGACGGCGTGGACCTTGGCCCGCTGATTCACGGCAAGGCCGTGGAAAAGGCCCAGAGCATCGTCGATGACGCCGTGGACAAGGGCGCGACGCTCCACGAGAGCACCCAGACCCCGGTGGCCGGCGACAACTTCTTCATGCCGGTGCTGCTGACGGGCATCACCCGGGGAATGAAGGTCTGGGACGAAGAGAGCTTTTCCCCGGTGGCCGGCATTCTGCCGTATTCCACCGACGAAGAGGCCATCGAGCTTGCCAACGACACCGAGTACGGCCTTGCCTCTTACCTTTATACCCACGACGTGCGCCGTATCTGGAAGATCATGCGCGGGCTGGAGTTCGGCCTGGTGAGCGTCAACTCGGTGAAGATGACCGGCGCGCCGGTGCCCTTCGGCGGGGTCAAGGAGTCCGGCCTGGGCCGGGAAGGCGGCCCCACGGGCATCGAGGAATACCTGGAGACCAAGTTCTTCTGCCTGGGCGGCATGGAGTCAGCCTCGGGCAGCTGATCTGCGGGTTGGTAAGTTCCGGCCATGCATCGCATAATGGCCGGCACAATCATCGTGATATCTCGGAAAGGATGAGGTCATGTCACAAAAGATTTACTGCGTTGCCAGCTTCAAGCCCAAACCCGGCAAGGAAGACGCCGTGTTCAGAGCGCTGCAGGAGCTCGAGCCCAACGGCCACCGGGAAGACGCCTGCCTGCGCTACACCGTTACCCGCAAGATCGACAACCCCTTTGCCCAGGGCGATAGCTACCCCATCGTGTTTCACGAGGTGTGGGCCAACCGCGCGGCGTTCGAGGCGCACTGCCAGCGCAAGGAAGTCAAGCAGTTCTTCGCCGACAACCTCGAATCCCCGGACGGCGACATCGAAGACGCCAACGTCTGCGTCTACACCGACGAGCCGAACAATTTCGATGCCCCCGATGTCTGACATCGGGCGTCAAACCGATTTTGCACAGGAGGCAACATGGCCGAAGAGAAGATGAACGTCGAAAGCTTTAACCTGGACCACACCAAGGTAAAAGCGCCGTACGTCCGCCTGGCGGACATTACGGAAGGCGCTCACGGCGACAAGATCTACAAGTACGACCTGCGCATCTGCCAGCCCAACAAGGGCCACATGGAAATGCCCGCGCTGCACTCCCTCGAGCACATGATGGCCGAGCACTCGCGCAACCACTCCGACAAGGTCGTGGACATCAGCCCCATGGGCTGCCAGACCGGCTTTTACATCGCCATGATCAACCACGACAACTACGACGACGTGCTCACCATCGTCGAAAACACCCTGAAAGACGTGGTCGACGCCGACGAAGTACCCGCCTGCAACGAAATGCAGTGCGGCTGGGCGGCAAGCCACAGCCTGGAAGGCGCCCACGAGCTCGCCCGGGACCTCCTCGCCAAGCGCGACGAGTGGACGGAAGTGTTCGCCTGATAGGGCGTGCGCCCTGATGGAAAGCGCCTCTGCGGAGGCGCTTTTTTTGTGCGGCTACGAAAAAAGTATGAGAAATGTGGCAGGAATGTGGAAGAGAGGTTATGGTAATGCTAATGAAATGTAGCGCTTTTTAACCGAGAGGACTACGGACTCCAGCGAAGTCCTTGCCCAACACATGGGTATAGATTTGAGTCGTTTCCAGACTCTTGTGGCCGAGTAATTCCTGCACTGTGCGGATATCCGTACCTTGGCTCAGCAGTTGAGTGGCAAAGCTGTGCCGCAGGGTATGACAAGAACCGGGGCGTGGCAGCGCAGTGGCTCGCATAGCGTGTTTTACGGCTTTCTGCACCGCCGAAGGGTGGATATGATGAAGAACGACCTTGCCGGTGTCGTCGAAGCAGGGACGAGAAGCAGGAAAGAGCCACTGCCAAGCTAAAGAGATCCCTGCATTCGGATACTTGCGGTTCAGTGCATGGGGTAGTGTCACGGGCACGCAGCCCTGAGCCAACCGATAATCAAGTTGGCGTTGGGCAGTGGCAATCTGCTGCTGTAAGTAGGGGATACAAGTTTCTGAGAGCAAGGTGGTGCGATCCTTATCGCCTTTGCCAGCCCTCACCGTCACGAGCTGTCGTTCGAAGTCGATATCCTGAACACGTAGACGGCAGGTCTCGAGAAGGCGGAGCCCTGAGCCGTACATTAGTGAGCCCATCAAGCGCATGGAGCCTGATAGATGGCTGAGTACCTGTGTCACTTGTTCATGGGAAAGTACCACCGGTAATCGGCGCGGGCGTTTGGCGCGAGAAAATTCATCGATATCACCCAAAGGCTGCTCAAGAATATGGCGATAAAGGAAGACAAGGGCGTTCAGCGCCTGGTTTTGTGTAGCCGCCGCCACATGGCGTTCCACTGCCAGATATTCCAGGAAAACCTTGACCTCGGGGGCTCCCATGCTGGCGGGATGCCGCACACCATGGAACCGGATGAAGAAGCGTATCCAGTAACAGTAGGTCTTCTCGGTGCGTGGGCTATAACGTTTTACGCGCATGGTGGCCTTCACCCGGTCCATCAGCTTCGGCGGCCTGCTGTGCATATCCATGTGGTGCTCCTCGTAAGCTGGTTATGCATACAGTATTATTGGTCCAGGCAAAACGCGCAAGCGTGCGAATCCTGCTTAGGGTCTGTTGACGTTTCATGGCAGGGGTATTGGCAGGATAGGGGCAAGCTCACAGAATAAAGGTTCCTAAGCCAACAAACTGCAAGCCTGCCATGCCCCGACAAATGCTCACGGATGAACACTGGCCGAAGCTGAAATCTATCCTGCTTCAACAAGGTATTTATGACAAGACCGATCTGCGTACCACGGTGGAAGGCATCCTTTATCGGATGCGAACCGGCTGCCCGTGGCGGGACCTACCGGAGGCGTTTGGCCCCTGGAACACGGTCTACAAGCGCTTCAACGCCTGGTCAGCGAGTGGAAAGCTGATGAGGATTTTCATCTCTCTGGTGGAAGATCCTGATGTCGAGTGGCTATTTATTGATGGTTCCTACGTCAAGGCTCACCAAGATAGCACTGGGGCTGCCACGGAAGATGCAGAAGCCATTGGCAAAAGTCGTGCAGGCAATACCAGCAAGATCCACTTGGCCGTGGATGCGTATGGGTTGCCGATCGCCTTCAGAATAACCGGGGGTGAAGTGCACGACAGCACGGAAGCCCAGGCATTGATTGACGGTTTGCCGGCAGGTGACGCGCTGGTGGCTGACAAAGGCTATGACAGTGAACGTATCCGTGAGCAGGTCGAAGCCAAAGGAATGGCTGCCGTCATTCCACGCAGGCGTAACTCGAAAAAAGGAAATGCCAATCTGGACAGAGGGTTATATCGCTACCGGCATCTGGTTGAGAATGCCTTTGCTCGATTGAACCCGTATCGCGCCATTGCGACGCGCTACGATAAGCTCAAACGAAATTACGAAAGCATGGTGGCCTTGGCATGCGGCTTTTTATGGCTACCAATGTGAAACGTCAACAGGCCCTAGGCTGCCGAGTTTTTCTTAATACTTTTATATATCAATGAGTTAGGTGGAGCGTGACACGCTGGATAACATTGTTGAACGAGCCTGCGCGTTTATTCAATATCTGAGCGTTCCGTCTAATACCTGTTATGCACTCAGGGGAGGAAAAGAAGTGTACCAGCGAAAGCTGTAAGAAGGATTTCTATGTCTCAACCATTGGCGGCGGTGTTCCCGGTGGCAAGGAGCGAGAGCCAGTCATCTGCCCATATTGTGGCACCACCGTGAGAACTGAAATGACTTCCGCCACGTTCTCAACCCGCCGAATTGAAGACGTCAAAAAGTAAAAGGATGTACTCATGAGCGAAGAGCATAAAAAGAAAATAGGTATTCAAGACGGGCATGATCTTGTCCAAACAGACACCAAATGGGAGCAGCGCAAAGGAAGGGATACAGATTATTACTTCTACGATGAGGTAGACGCTGACGGTAATGTGGTCGGCAAGTATGAAGTGTCGGTATCCATGTCAATCTATCCACCCTTTGGCACGAACGTGAGCTGGAAGCAGCTATCGTAAATGCATAACCAGTCGCTGTAGTACGTTCCCGGCCCGAGGGCCGTCCACCGGACGCCACTGTCGTGGCGCCGCTAAGCTTGGCGTTATGTTTTTGGAGCGTAGAATCTGATGTCACTTATTAATAGAGAAAACAGAAAAAGGAGTTTTGATTTGAAAAAGATTATTTTAACCTGCCTTGTGTTAGTGCTTGCTGGTTGTTTTGGCCCAGCTAAGTTTGATTCCTCTAGCGAAGCTTCAATCAAGGAATCAACAAAAAAGATAGTTGAAAGCTTGCCAGAGGCAAACCACGAGGAATTTCAAAAAGCTCTAATGTATTTTTCTATTGGTGGAGAAGGTGGACTCAAAGCAATGATGGGGGCTGCTTTTGCTGGCAAGTCGTCAGATGCCACAAACGAGGCAATGCTGGCAGAAAACTTAAAAGCAATTGACGGTCTAACCGGCGAACAAATTCTTGAAAAATACCGTTCGAGCCTTGAGCAAGACCGTATCAAGAGAGAAAAAGAAGAAGCAGAAAGGCAGAAAGTTAAAAGTCTTAAGAAGGAAGCTCAGGAGCTTCTTGATAGCAATAAGTTTGAAGAAGCCCTTTCTAGATACAAAGCATTGAGCGAAATCTCATCGGGAGTTGAAGCTGCCGAGATTGGTATCGAAAAAACCACTAAGGCTATGGAAGAATTCACGGAAAAAGTGAGTTACATGGATAAGGTTGAAATAACTGAATTTCTAGCTAAACGAGTAGACACTTACCGAAAAAAAGAAATTCCGGCAGTTAGAATTTCACTAAAAAACAAAGGTGATCGTTCGCTGGATAAAGTAAAAGTTGTTGTTTATTTCAAAGACAAAGCTGGTAACACGATCTTTGAAGAGGATTTTCATCCTGTTCTTGTGAGCAAATATTCGTTTAGTGGTGATAATAAGCCTCTAAAACCTGGATATGTTAAGGAAATGGAAAAAGATAAGTTTTACACTCTCGAATCAGCTTTATCTGATTGGCAGGAAGGTAAGGCTACTGCAAAAGTAGTGGATATAGAATTCACAAAATGATTTTCTAATGTCCAGTTTAAATAGGAAAACATAACAAAGCACTGCTAGGGACAAACCTACGCTGCGCTTCGGTTTGCCCAAGAGTGCGACGTTATACCGTTTAGCGCACAACGATCACCTTTAACGCGAAGGGTGCACAATGAGCAAGCGCTCAAATAAAAAGAGGCGTAAGAAGTCAGGAAAATCCCAGACAAGGAGAAAAAACTCACAGTTTTCGGATCTTAATATTAGTACTACTGACCAGCACAAGCGACTTGGCAGTAAGTTGGTTCCACCGCTAGCGCAAATCCCGCAGATGTCAAATTCATCGTGGTCTGATGACCACATGCCGGAAATGCTTTGGGCAGTACTTCTGGTTAGCGTGTTGGAACGCCGAGACTACCTCAATATTTTTCGAAAAATTGCGATGTACTGTCGCAACTGGTTCGAAGAGTCAGACGGTGACATTGCGAGAAGCAGCGATTCAGATAAAGAGACAGGCATTAATTTTACGGTCGTCGTTGACCAAACAAAATTGGCCGAAGTTTCCGACGATGAATTTCATAGTTACATTTCTATAGCACTGACTCATCCACTAGGTTACGCAGCTTTACGACCATTGCTACTTATCGACGACCTACCGGGAATAGACAGATGGAAACGAGAGCTCGATGTTGAGCCAGCGTGCGATGATTGGAATACGCTTGCACATGCGATTGCAAAGGTACTAGATCATCACTCGGAAGAATCTACGGACATTCGTTGGTTCAAAGTAATCGTCCCTATCATTTCCGGTCGTATGAAATTCCCGCCATCATTCGCTGAGAGATTGGAAGAGCTACGCGTGCTTCCTGATAAAGGTGACATGAGATCCGTTCGACCGTCCATTCGGGCTATGGAAATGTCGCTCAGACGCAGTAACCCAGCAGAATGGATTAACAAATTTTGGGCACAATCGCTTTACGAAACACACTGTATCGACCCGTCTGATAAGCAAGATTACGAGTCTACTGAAACCCGCATCGATTCAGACACGGTATATGCTGCGCGTCATATTGTAATACAGAGATTTCTTTGTAACCTGCAAGCCGAACGAGTCAATCCCAGATTGGATGCCGCGTTCGGTATGGTGCTATATGCGCTGAGTATTGTAGAAGATATTGGAATGCATCGCGTCCATAGTAAAATTGTCGGTTCGATAGCGCTCAGAAGCTTGGTCGAGGTTTGCATTACCTTCAAGTACCTTTCACATGCAGACTCATCTGAATTATGGAAAATGTATCGCGTTTACGGCGCGGGCCAAGCAAAGTTAGCATTTCTTAAAACCCAACAAACGCACGGCGATCTACCAAATTTTCTTGATGAGAATGTTCTGCACTCGATAGCAAACGAAGACTTTTGGCAGGAATTTTTGGATATTGATGTTGGTCATTGGGCCAAGAGTAACTTAAGGAAATTGTCACAGGAATGTGGCGCTAAAGAACTTTATGATAAATATTACGACTGGTCTTCCAGTTTTATTCACGGTAACTGGGCAGCAATTCGTGATACAAATTTTGTTACTTGTCACAATCCTCTTCATCGCCTCCATCGAATACCACGAGTTGTACATAGGAGTCTAAATTCTGTTGAACCTGATGTTATTCAACTTACCAACGAGATGATTTCTACGCTGGAAGGCCTGTACCCAGGTGATGTCGCAATTCCATTTGTAGCAATGGCCGCTGCGGAGTGAGAGCACAGCTAAGTAATGATATTTCCTAGTTTTTCGTTAACGTATGAAGCGAGTCGAGTGGAGAATTGAAAGTATAACGAGGCGCTGCAGGTGACGCCCAACCCGCTGTCGCGGCTTGGGTTCCCTCCGCGCTACGCGCTCCGGCGAACCTGAGCTTCAGCGTTATGCCTGAAAGGAGAATTACGTGGGTTCGAAAATTATACTTGGATTGATTATGGGTTTTTTGGCTGGGGGCTCAGCCAAAGCAATGACAACGGCAAATTCCAACCCAGCATTAGCCCCTGTTGAAAGGGGGTGGTTTAACTTTTCTGCTGGCACTGCCCCGCTTGTCGCTGTGGTTTGGATTATTTATACGTTTGGCGCATATTCAGCAAAGTTTGGTTTCATGGCAATTGGTGAAGTCATTGTAGGCGCAATAATCGCTGGCTTTTTATCTCATCAAGCGCGCCTTGTAATTGCGTCTATTGCTTTACCTGGAGCTATCATTGCTTGGGCAATATTGTAACTGGCATAACAAGGCCAAGCACAACCGCCCGCAAAAACGCGGGCTCGGAACCTGTCAACCTGATTTGGACACGTCGTTAAAAATTAATGTCGATTTCGTCGCGGTACCACCGGCCGCTGACAGCGTTGGGAAGTTCACCACGCTGTAGGGGGCCGGGTCGTCGTCATCGGGCTGTACCGGATTGATCGAGACACTTTCCGGCGGCATCGCCACCTGGGGGCGTCCGCGTAGGAACCGCTCGGGATGCGCTTCGAAGCTATCATCGAGAGCTCGCTGGCGGACCTCCGCAATCTCGCGGTACCGCCCGGTGAAGATCTGCTCCGGCGTGAAGCCAGCCAGCCCGCTGTGATGGTGCTCCAGGTTGTACCAGTTGACATAGGCGCTGTACCACTGCCGGGCATGGACGATGTTCTCGAAGCGCCCGGGATAATCGGGTTGGTACTTGCTGGTCTTGAACTGGCTTTCGCTGAAGGGGTTGTCGTTGCTGACCCGCGGCCGACTATGGCTGCACGTCACTCCCAGCTCTCCCATGAGGTCCAAGTAGCTGCGCGCGATCATCGGTGAGCCTCGATCCTGGTGGAGCGTCAGCGCTCCATGCGGGATGCCGTAGCGATCCACTGCCTCCTGGAAGAGCTGTTGAGCTAGCGCCGCATTTTCCTTGTGGGAGACCATCCAGGCCACGATGAAGCGGCTGTACAGGTCCAGCACAACGTAGAGATTGAGATAGACGCCACGGCGCTGTGTCGGCAGTTTGCTCACATCCCACGTCCACGCCTCATTGGCGGCACGTGCCGTGATTCGCGGCATGGCATGGTGTTGAGGGGCACGTTGAGGACGGCGGTCACCGCTTTCCTTGGCCTCACGCAACTGCCGGTACCAGGTGCTGAGCGAGCCGAGATAGATCCCTTGCTGCAGCAGGTCATGGTAGATCTCATAGACCGGCTGATCCCGGTAGGCCTCACTGTGTGCTATCTCGAGCATTTGCGCTCGTTCTTCGGCCGATAGTGCTCTGGGCTGCGGACAGTGCCGACGCGACGTGGATGCCTTTGTCGAGGGCGCATGACGCCGTTGTTGCCAGGCATACACCGTGCTGCGATTGATACCCAGGGCTCGACAGGCCATGGCCAACGGGAGGTGCGCTGGGCTTTCTTCGAGCACCGTGATCATGGTTCGCTCCCATTGTTCATGCGATCGAGCATCGATAACGCTTTTTTTTGGAGCGATAGGCAGTCTTCGGCGGTCGATAGCCTCTGCTGAAGACGGGCGTTCTCACGTTCCAGTGCCTCGATACGCTTCTGCTCCGGGGTCTTGCTCGGCGTTGGCCCCGGGGCGGTCTTGTGAAGCTTCTCCACGCCGTTCTCAGCGAGTTCCTTGCGCCATGTGGTCAGCTGGCTGCTGTACAGCTTTTCTCGGCGCAATAGCTCCCCCAGCTCGCCATGCTGGCAGGCATCAGCTTCCGCCAGGATGCGCAGCTTATACTCGGTCGAGAACTGGCGACGCGTACGCTTCTCCAGCTTGGGGTTGGGCGTGACCTGGTGATCAGGCAGCTCGGTTGGCGGTTTAGGCATGGTACGGACTCCTGAACCTCGGGCTCTGATATTGAGCTTAACTCACTGAGCCGGTGTATGGATTCAGGTTGACACACAGGGGGCTGGACTCGCTACACTACGTTTCGCTCGCCTGTGTTGGCGGCGTTAGAGCAGTTATGAGAATAGAGATTGATGGCTACCTTCTCCAAAGAAAATTAGAAGCGGCGCTCATCCAGATCGTCGGTGAAGACGCTTGGCTTGGCAGGGAGCTAAAAGTTCCGAATAGTCGTCGACGATGGGATATGGCTTATCAAATTGGGGATCAAACAACGGTCGTCGAATTCGACGGTGACGCGCATTATTGGAATAGCCTGAAAATAAAGGTCGATAAAGAAAAGGACGGAGTTGCCAGTAAGTTGGGGTACCGAGTCGTTCGGGTTCCTTACTGGGTGCAGCTGACGACGGAAACCCTTGCGTATTATTTTGGGCTGAAAGCGGAAATCGAGCAGGACTTCCCACACGGATTCATTGCCACCAAAATATTTCCGGCATCATTCAGCGAGTTAGGTGTTGGTCGCTTTCAACGCGAGCTGTCTTCGTTGCCAAGCAATGTCAATGAGGCGGTTATAGCGTCGTTGAAAGATCGAGCGCAAGAGCACGGAGACGAGTATGTTGTACCATCTGCGCTTCAACATTTGCTCTAACTAACAAATCGCTGCAGTTGACCGCCCAAAACGCTGGCGCGTTTTGGGTTCCCTCCGTGGCCTTCCGGCCACTCCGGCGGCAACTGAGCTTGGGCGTTAGCTCTAAGAAGGAGAAGTGAGTGCAAGCTTTCGTTCTACGAGTCGCGCCTAGCGAAATCGACAGGGTACCAGAGGCGTTAGAATTCAATCAGATTATTATTGGTTGGGCTAATGCGGACGGCCTTTTGGATAAGGCGCTGGATTGGGTCGGCTTTCGGGAGATCGTGAGGGCTACATATTACCGAGACGATAAGACATTACACCGCGCGGGAGCAGCGGCAGGACATCTGTGGCGGTTTATCCGTGAAATGGAAGCGGGCGATTTAGTCGTTGTTCCTTACGGGTCGGAATTCTATCTTGCTGAGGTGGCAGGCGAAGCTATTTATCTGCAAGGCAAACAGAGCGAGGACTCCGCGTATAGAAGGCCGGTGAAGTGGTTGAATACCAAGCAGCCAATTCCACGATCGTACGCTAAATCGGCATTGATCTCACGCATGAAGATACAGGGCACATCGGCTTTAGCAACCGATCTCCTGGATGAAATTCGAGATTGTTTGGATATAGCAACTTCTGGAGCTTCACCGAGCTTTCACTCTGATCTACAGGCTAGCCTTATTACACAGGCGCTTAACGAGCTCCAAAAAGGACGGATAGATAGTTTTGGATTCGAGAATCTAATAAAGAACCTACTCCAAAGCCTCGGAGCCAAGGAAGCGAGAGTGGTTCCACGCAGTCAAGACAAGGGGGCTGATGTTGTGGCCACTTTTCTAGTTGCAGAGACATTTCCATTGGTAGTGGCGGTTCAGGCCAAGCATTGGCAACCCGAGCCTCCGGTGGACCGTCAAGTTATCGATCAGCTTGTATCAGGAATGGAAGCTGAAAGCGCGGATCTTGGGATGGTTATTACTACGGGGGCATTTTCTGATGATGCTGTTCGTGCCGCAAATGAGTGCTTGGAGAGCGTCGGGAGGAAGATTGAGCTTGTGGACGGACAGCAGTTTGCGTAGATGATTGTTGAACATGGTACTGGTGAGAGCTAACAACAGCATGCAGCGGACGCCGCTACGCGGTAGTTTTCAACCTAGTTGTCCATATGGCTGCCACTAAGCAGCCTCTTTATTGCCCTCTATTTCCTGCGGCCTGCCTGGGTTGAGCGATACCGATCCAGTGGCTTCCCAGCACCGGATATCGCCTGACCAGCGCCCGGGATTCTGACGCTTGGCACGTTCATAGACTGCTCTTCGATCGAGCAGACGTTGCTTATCTTTACCTTGATGCCGGTCGGCCGGCGTCACGAAGTTGATACCGCTATGAAGGTGTCGCTCGTTATAGGCATGCTCGAACGTCAGCATCCATTGACGCACCGCACCCAGCGAGGTGAAGCCCTTTGTTGGCCATGCCGGGCAGTACTTGACCGTACGGAACAACGCCTCCGAGTAAGGGTTGTCGTTGCTGACCCGAGGACGGCTATGCGACATCAACATGCCCAGTTCTGCCAGCCGGGCGCGCAGGGTGTACGAGGTCATGGGCGCGCCGTTATCCGAGTGCAGTATCGGCGGCGTGTGCCAGCAGCGCTCACGCAACAGGGCACGCTCCATCAACCGCTTCGCCAGCTCACCGGACTCGTTGTCATGCACTTCCCAGGCGATTATCTTGCGGCTATACACGTCCAGGATCAGATACAGGTACCAGTGCTCGCCACGAACCGCAGAGGGACAGTAACTGATGTCCCAGCTCCAGACCTGGTTTGGCTCCGACGCGGTAAAACTGGTCGGCTGGGTCACCTGACGGACCGGTGCCATCCGGCCACGGTGATTCAGCTGCCGATGCTTTTTCAGTACCCGATAAAATGACGACTCCGAGGCGAGATAGCGGCCCTGGTCGGCCAGGCGCGGGACGATCTGTGACGGCGGCAAGCTTTGATATTCGGGTTCGCTGCATAGCGTCAACATGGCCGTTTCCTCCGCCTGGGTGAGCTGATGAGGCTGTGTCACTCGCTCCGCTTGTGGGCGCCGGTCTGGTGCCACCTGGCCGCTGGCATACCGCCAGCGTTTCAACGTGCGCTGACTGAGCCCCATCAGCTCTGCCGCCTTGTAGCGGGCGGCACCACTGGCGACCGCTTCGTCAAAGTCCTTCAACAGCCTTGTACGTTCGTTCAGCGACGTCAGTCGTCCTCGTTGTCCGGGGCTTCCCCGTACAAGGCCTCGAGCTTTTTTGAGAGCACCAGTAACGACGTTGTCTCTGCCAGAACGTGCTCTTTTTTCTGGAGCTCCGACTGTAGGGTCTTGATCGTCTGACGATCTTTTTTACGCTGCTGCCGAGCCGCCTTTTCCTGCGCCTCCTGCTGGCCCGCCCCTTGAAGGCACGCCTCCTTCCAGCGCTGCACTTGCTCGGGATACAGCCCTTTTTCGCGGCAATAGGCGCCCAGCTCGGTCGCTGACAGAGGGGCGGTTTCGATCACGACGGCCAGCTTGGCGTCAGCTGTCCATTCATCCCCGGTTTTACGCTTGCCTGGCACAGGCACTCCTTGTTGTCGGCATGCTTTCAGCCAACCATACAGGGTTGCGTTCGCGATGCCTTCCTCGGTGGCAACCGACGCCACACTGCGGCTTTCTGGCGGTAACAATTTTTTGAGTACCGCGGCCTTACGCTCTTCGGAATAACGTGGCATAAACCATCCTGTGCCGCCCATTCTGATATTGGTTCAGGCGAAATCGCCAACTGGACAACTAGGCTGACAGAGGGGGTACGCGCCGCCGCTTATTTCAGCGTTGGGCGTGGCACTCACATGGGGAATGGTACAGAATTTCGCGAACCCCTCCATTCCTTACACCGCCATATATGGGCGCTGGCCTGAGTGATGCTAGGCGGCGTCAACCGAAGGTGTGAATCTGCTATCGTGGCGCCTGGTCGGCAGTCGAAACGAAGCATTTGGCTTACCCCCAAAATCCACAAGATAAAGGTATGAACGTGTCCCAGGCAGAAAAACCGTACGTGCAGTGGCAGGACGGGTAGACACCTCGCAAGGCGCTTTGGCTTTCCGAGAGTGGTTACGCTGCGCCGGCGCACATCGTACCCGTGGATGACCAGACGACGGCCGATCACGCTTACCGCCTGGCGTGCGAGGGCAACTACCTGCTGTGGCGCGGTGATTTTCATAATGCCCTGCAGTTGATGCAGGCCATGAATTGTCGCATCAACCGTGCCGAGCAGCGTAAGGCTAGCAAAGCCGCCAAGTCTGCCAAGCAGCCTTCTGCCGAAAATACCACGGCCAGCGCCTTCCACCAGCAGCGTCAGGCCCAGGCCCAGCGGGCGAGAACGTTAGGGCGACTGCTGTTGAAGCTGGATGCCGGCTACGTCAGCCGCCTGCGCCGCGCGCCCGAGCTGAGCGCTGCCTGCGAAGCCGCTTTTGGCGTGCTGGATGAGCCTTGCCTGATGTCGCTTCGCGACCTGCAGGGCGCGCTGGGGGCCGCCCAGTGGCGCGAGAAAGGCGTGCCCATTGAAGGGCTGGATCAGCCGATCTTTCCGCATTACGGGGTGTTTGCGCCCACGCGGCATGAGTATGTGCCGCTGCTGCAAGACGCACCGCTGCCGGCCAGGCACGAGGTGGCCTTTGATATCGGCACCGGCACGGGGTTACTGGCGATTATTCTGGCGAAGCGCGGGGTAGGACAGATCGTCGCCACGGACTCAAACCCGCGGGCGTTGGCCTGCGCGGCAGATAACGTTGAGCGTGCCGGGCTCTCGGCAGTCCAGCTGCAAGAGGTTGACCTGTTCCCGACGGGGCAGCCTTTGGCCGACCTGATCGTGTGCAACCCGCCCTGGCTGCCGGCGAAGCCCAGCTCGTCTCTTGAGCTTGCCGTTTACGATCCCAAAAGCCGGATGCTGCGCGGCTTCTTGCAGGGCGTCCGTGCGCACCTGGCTCCGCACGGGGAGGTGTGGCTGATCCTGTCCGATCTGGCCGAGCACCTGCAGCTGCGTACCCGAGAGCAGCTGCTAGCGTGGTTTGCCGAGGCGAAACTGGAGGTTAAATACCGGCTCGACACCGAGCCCAAGCACGGCCGCAGCCAGGACAGCGCAGACCCGCTCCATGCCGCACGCAGCGCGGAAGTTACCTCGCTGTGGTGTTTAATACCGGCATAAGAGCCGGGATACCGAACTGAACATGGAATCCCGCGAGCTGATGGCGCGCCTTGCGGCGGGTAAGCAGGCCGCGCACTGAAGGCTGCACTGACAAAAGCTTCGCAGGCTCCCCGTGGGGAGCCTGCGAAGCGCTTAGCTGGAGACATTAATCGCGCTCAATTTGGGTGACTTCGGAAGAACCCTGACGCACGCTGATTTCCAGCTCACGCCCGTCCTTATCGCGGCCTTCCACATCGATGATACCGGTCTTGTCGATATCGAGATCTTCAAACTCAACCATTCCCTCCTGACTTGCCACGTCCAGCGCCTGGCGGATATCGTCTTCGCTCATGCCCCAGGCACTGGTGATCAGGCGCTCACGCTGTTCGTGCAGTGTGTCACCGTTATCGAGGGAAAACTCCACGTCGGCGGACCACTCATCGTCGAGCCAACCTTCCACCTCTACGCGGCCACGGTTTTCAATGCTGACTTCTTCGTAGTGGCTGAAGCCGTATTCACTGGCGTGGGTCAATACGTCATCGATGCGGTCCATCGGCAGTGAATCGGCCTGGGCGCTACCTGCAGCAGCGGCAAGCAGCAGGGCAGAGGTCGGGACCAGCAGCATTTTTTTCATGGTGTTCATGGCAAATTCCTTCCTTACGTATTTGTACAGGAGTCTCTGTACGAGAATGGATCAATCGCATTCAGCGGATGCGATAGGGAATTTATACCACTGCGATACTTTCCTTAAGCTGAAGAAGCTGTTCATCTAGCGTTCATGTTGCTTTTGGCATGCTGGTATTATGCGTAACCTATTCCGTCGTCTTATACAGCCGCTGGGCAGCTTCCAGCGAAGCGCTCGCCGCAATGTCACTGGTTTAGGCCTGGTGCTACTGCTGGTGGGCAGCGCTGCGGGCAATCAGCATTGGGAATCGTTACACGACGAAGTACGCCGTGGTGAAGTGGTGCCTCTCGACTCCATTCTGGATTGGCTGGAAGCCCACTATATAGGTGAAGTGCTGGAGGTTGAGGTAGAGCGTGAAGAGGGAGAGGTCGAGTACGAAATCAAGCTGCTGGGTCCGCAAGGGCAAGTCGTCGAGTTCGAATTTGACGGCCATAACGGCCAGTTGATGTCCATCGAGGGAGTGCGTATCAACGATATGCGACGTTAGGGCGTGTTGACGTTTCACATTGGTAGCCATAAAAAGCCGCAGGCCAAGGCCACCATGCTTTCGTAGTTTCGCTTGAGCTTGTCGTAACGCGTTGCGATGGCGCGATACGGCTTCAATCGAGCAAAGGCATTCTCAACCAGATGCCGATAGCGATATAAGCCTCTGTCCAGATTGGCATTTCCTTTCTTTGAGTTGCGTTTACGTGGAATGACGGCAGCCATGCCCTTGGCTTCGATCTGTTCACGGATACGCTCGCTGTCATAGCCCTTGTCAGCCACCAATGCATCACCCGCTGGCAAATCGTCAATCAATGCCCGGGCTTCCGTGCTGTCGTGCACCTCACCCCTGACGAATCCCCACGAATATGTTGCTACTCGCCGCATAGGCTCTGCTCCCTGACTTCCTCGCGAAGTCGTGCTCGGAGGGTTGTCCAAGCAGGCCAAGGCACGGCGTCGGGTTGATGACGACGAAGACATTCCAAGCCCAGGCGCCACACGGAAAGCACGCTCCGGTGCCGGATACTGTTGCTCTGATAGCGCCGCTGTTGCCCCCGGGCTCGGACATCCAGGCCGGCCACCATCATGGCCACGTTCGCCAACATGGCGATCAGCAGCAGGACCTCGATGCGCTTGCCCTGGCGAGACTGATGCATGCCGAAGCCCAGCCCGAACAAGGGACTTTTGACATCGCGGAACCCTTCCTCAATCTGCATGCGCTGTCGGTAGATCGTTACCACTTTATTCGCCAGCGTTGAGCGGTCCGGCAGATTGCTGACCAGCACCCAGGGCTCCTGCTGACGCCGGGCGATCGTCCGGCTGCCGCCGTCCCGAGAGATCCGGCCTTGTTTATTGCGATGCTTACGTCCCCGTGGCGGTCGATAATAGAGCACCATCTGAGCGCGGAACGGATGGTTTTCGGCGATCCGGACGGAGCCCCACGCCTGCGGTTCCGATGTCGCGTGTTGAAACAGGGTCTTCACGGGTTGCCATGCTTCGCCTGACGCCTGGTAACGGGCGGGCTGACGGACCCGTCCAACGATATACCAGCCGCGCGCTTCAACGGCCCGAAACCACGGGTTACGAAAGCCGGCATCGGTCACCAGGATCGGCGTGGCCTTGTCGGGCAGGATCCTTGCCAGCGCATCCAGCAGATAGGCTTCACAGTATGGGCATCCTTCCTTGTGATGAACCTTCTCGAAGATGGGCAGCGATCGCCCGGCGAAGGGCACCGCCGCACGCAGCAGGAAATGCCTGCCGCGGTCATCAATCGGCGACCAGTCCACCAGAATCAGTGGGCGCGTTGTATGGCCGATCAGCAGCGAGGCCATGAGCCAATAGAACAGCGGTCGTTCCTGATGAAGGTGAGGGTTGCCTAATAGTCGATCGACTCGTTTGATGGCGTGCTTGGCATCCGTCGAGCTCGGCAACGCACGGCCAATGGCCGTTAATCCCAGACGTCGCTCGCCCAGCAGAGCGCCAACGGTATCGAGGACGGTCTGTAGCCGCTTGGCATGGATCACGGAGAGTGAAGACGTCAGCAAGTTATGCAAGAATCGAGGGGCCTGCATGGGTCTCCTTCGCATGTTGTTGTGTGTCGTAACTCACAACATGCATGACTCATGCAGGCTTTTTCAATCCTATCATGCTGATTTTATTACCCATTTCATGGGGATTCCTCAGACCTCACCCCCGGTTATTCTGAAGGTGATCGGTAGCCCATAGGCATCTACGGTCAAGTGGATCTTGCTGGTATTGCCTGCACGACTTTTGCCAATAGCTTCTGCGTCTTCCGTGGCAGCTCCGGTGCTGTCCTGGTGGGCCTTGACGTAGGAGCCATCAATGAACAGCCACTCAACATCAGGCTCCTCCACCAGAGAGCTGAAAAGCCTCATCAGCTTTCCACTCGCTGACCAGGCGTTAAAACGCTTGTAGACCGTGTTCCAGGGGCCAAACGTCTCCGGTAGGTCCCGCCACGGGCAGCCGGTGCGCATCCGATAAAGGATGCCTTCTATTGTGGTACGCAAGTCGGCCTTGTCATAAATACCTTGTTGAAGCAGGATAGGTTTCAGCTTCGACCAGTGTTCATCCGTGAGCATTTGTCGGGGCATGGCAGGCTTGCAGTTTGTTGGTGTAGGAACCTTTATTCTGCGAGCTTGCCCCTATCCTGCCAATACCCCTGCCATGAAACGTCAACAGGCCCTAGCCTGTTGCTCCCATTTGCCATATCAAAAGAAGGGTAGTTAGCCGATGAAGTGTTTGTTGGTAGAGGATGACCAGGCGCTCACCCGTGAACTCAGCCAGGCGCTACGCGACGGAGACTGGTTGGTAGAGCATGCGGCGACGGGCCAGGACGCTGATTTTCTAGTGCGTACGGAAGCCTACGACACGCTGATTCTGGATGTTGGACTGCCCGATGGCGATGGCACCCGCTGGCTTTCCGCCTGGCGGGAAGATGGCATCGACCTGCCGGTGCTGATCCTTACCGCCCGAGAGCGCTGGGCCGATAAAGCCGCAGGATTTACCGCCGGTGCCGATGATTACGTCACCAAACCGTTCGAATCGGCGGAAGTACTCTTTCGCCTGCGCGCCCTGGTGCGCCGCAGTCATGGTCACGCCCACCCGGTGCTGAAAGTGGGCGAGCTGAGTCTGGATACTCATACTCAGCACGTTTCGCTTGCAGGTCGCCCGGTGGGGTTAACCGCCCAGGAGACCCGTCTGCTGGGTTATTTGATGCACGCCGCGCCGCGGATCGTCAGCCGTACTGAGCTTTCAGAGCACGTTTACGACCGCGACCACGAACCGGACTCCAACGTGATTGATGTTCAGGTCAGCCGTCTGCGCCGAAAATTGGGTAGCTGGCGCATTGCTACCCTGCGTGGTCAGGGCTATCGGCTATTGGCTGAAGAGCCTGCTGGCGAATGAGCCAGAATACCACCGCCTGGAAAGACCGCTGGGCAAAGCGCTCTATCAGCGTGCGGCTACTGCTGGCCGCCTTGGTGATGGTCGGGCTGGCGCTGCCCATCGCGGGTACGCTGCTGTTTCATCACTACCGTACTTCGGCCACGCAGGCCTTTGACGAGCGCCTGGGGGCCACCCTGAACGTCATTATCGCGGGCGTTACCTATGATCGCCT
The DNA here is from genome assembly GCF_031886125.1 of Halomonas piscis. Lineage (NCBI taxonomy): Bacteria > Pseudomonadati > Pseudomonadota > Gammaproteobacteria > Oceanospirillales > Halomonadaceae > Halomonas > Halomonas piscis. The sequence continues at coordinate 2,593,842 of NZ_CP119391.1, read as the reverse complement.
TGAACAGCAGCTCGTCCACGACCGGGCGTTGGGAGATCCGCGTTTTGAGAATGTCTACTCCGGCTGGTACTGGCAAATTACCGATGGCGCGGAAAACACCCTGGCTTCGCGTTCACTGTGGGATCAGCGCCTGCCGGTCATCGACAATGACGCGATTAGCGCCCGCTCGATACCCGGCCCCCGAAGCCAGTCGCTGCGGGTGGTGGAGCGCGATATCTACCTGGCGCCGTTAGCAGCGCCGCTGCATATTAGTGTGGCCGCGCAAGACGATGCATTAGCCCGGGATATTGGTGAATTTCAACGCCTGCTGTGGGGTGGTATGGCCGGCCTTGGCGTGCTGCTGCTGGGCGTATTGGCGCTGCAGGTGCGCTGGGGGCTGGCGCCGCTGCGCCGCATGCACGCCAATCTAAAGGATGTAGAGCAGGGGAGTGCGGAGCAGTTGGATACCCGCTTGCCTGATGAACTGGCGACCCTGGCAGCCTCGATGAACGCGGTGCTGGTCCGCGATCAGCGCCTGATCGAGCGCGGACGCCATACCGCTGGCAACCTTGCCCATGCGCTGAAAACACCGCTGAGTGTGATGCGCTTACAGCTACGACAACTGCCACAAGAGAACCGTGCCGCCTGGGAAGTGGAGCTGGCGCGCGTGGATAGTGCGGTACGCCACCACCTGGCGCGGGCATCGGCAGCGGGCGAAGGCGCACACTTTGCGCCCATTGATTTGCACGTCACCCTGGCGCCGCTGCTCCATGGGCTGGCCAGGCTTGCCCAGCGGCGCGGCATTGCGCTGCGCCCCACCTGGGCGGGTGACATCAAGGTGCATATGGATGAGCAGGATATCCAGGAGCTGGTAGGCAACTTGCTGGATAATGCGCTGCGCTGGGCACACGGCGATGTGCAGCTAAAGGTAGCAGGAGGCGAGCAGCAGTTAACCTTAACCGTTAGCGATGATGGCCCCGGTATGTCCGAAGCGGAGTGTCAGCAGGCGGTACAGCGCGGCAAACGACTGGACGAACAGCGCCCGGGTAGTGGCCTGGGGCTGGCGATTGTGACTGATCTGGTGGCTCTTTACAGTGGTCGTATGAAGCTGAGCCGCGCCAGCGCCGGCGGGTTAAAAGTGATGGTGGAACTGCCCGTCGTCGCGGGTAAATAACGCAGACCACACCGGATGAAGCTTACAGCCGCCCGCCCTGATGGAAAAGCACCTCTACGAAGGCGCTTTTTTGTGCCACTACGAAAAAAGCATGAGAAATGTGGCAGGAATGTGGAAGGCTGAATGGGGAAATGCTAATTTGGCGCTTGGAGCCGTATAAGCATCGAAAGACAGATGTAACGACGGCGCTAGGGTATTGCACATGATCCCTGGATATTCACCGGGCAGTCCTGGAAAAGAAGATGGCGGATGGTATCCTCTTGATAAATCAGAAAATTCGACCAAGAGCCTGATTCCAGAGGACCAACCGCCATGGGTGAAACCCTAACGACCTGGTCGCCCTCTTGCAACGGCTCCATCAACGTCCAGCTCAGCGGCGCCGCGACCACCAGTGATGCCGGCACCTTGTTGCTCCGTGAAGCCCTCGATCGCAGCGGTGTCATCGAGGCCATGGAAGACCACCTCATCGACCCGCGTGACCCGCTGCGGGTCCGCCATTCGTTGGCCCGTCAGATCCGCACCGTGGTGCTCCAGCGCGCCATGGGCTGGTACGACCTGAGCGATACCGGCACGCTCCAGCAGGACCCGCTCTGGCACTTGGCATGTAGCGAGGCCGTGGACTGACCCCCCTGGGCCAGGCGTGTCCCTCCCAAGCGACCCTGTCACGGCTACTCGGCTGTCTGGGGATGGATGACAACATCGATACGCTCCACGAGGGCTTGCTGCGCCTGGCCATCTGGCGACTGCGCTCGCTATACAGCGGTAAACGGCCCAAGCACTTGACCCTGGATATTGACGGCCTGCCGATCGAGGTCTTTGGTCACCAAGGTGGCTCCGCCTTCAATCGCTATGCCGGGGCCCGCATTTACTCGCCGCTGATTGCCTCCATCGCCGAGACCGGCGACATGCTGGGCGGCCTGTTGCGCGAGGGCAATGTCGGACCGGCCGAGGATGCCGATACCTGGATTCCCCATCTGGTGCAGCGCATGGCGGAAGGCCTGAATCTGGACGTGGCGCAGATCCGGGTGCGCCTGGATGCCGGCTTCACCGATGGCGAGACGCTGCGTGCCATGGACGCCCGGGACATCGCCTATCTGGGGAGGCTGAAGAGCAACTCGGTATTGCAGGCCAAGGCAGAGCCTTACCTCACCCGGCCGCCTGGCAGACCGCCCGAGACACCCCGCGAATGGTGCCATGACCTGGAATACCAGGCGGAGAGTTGGGCGTCACCGCGCCGCGTGGTGCTGGTGGTTCAGGAGAATCCCGACGATCTGTTGTTCCACGCCTTCTTCCTGGTCACCAACCTCAACAAGCTCGATTATCCACCGGAGACGGTGTTAGCGCTGTACCGCAAGCGTGGCAAGGCCGAGGCCCACATGGGGGAGCTGAAGTCGGCCCTCAACGTTCACCTCTCGTCGACGGATCGCGGCGCCTCCACGGTGCAGGACGTGATGGCACGCAACCAGGTCAACCTGTTGCTGAGTCTCTGCGCCTACCAGGTCTTGCATGGGCTGCGCTGCCTGATCGAGGGTCAGACGCAGCAGGGCTGGAGCCTGATACGGCTGCGAGAGCAACTGCTCAAGGTCGCGGCGACGATCACGGTGCACGCCCGGCAGATCACGCTGCGGCTGGGCGCTGCCGCAAACCGATGGTGGCCCTCGGCGCTGAAGGCGCTACCCCGATGGGGCGCCTTAGCGTAGCTCACGCCACGACAGCACGAATAGCTACCGAGATCGGCGTCTCGCCGAGCATCGCCCGTGGCCGATCGACAGCGATCAATAGCTGAGGGCAATAAAATCGACAGAAATGAAAACTAAAGGCTATCAATGCCGCGCTGTTCGGAGACGGAATTCAGCGGTCACTCAGTCAGCACCGTCGGGAAGCCCCGAAATGCCGCTCGGCGAAGGCTGTGATGAAATAGGCGGGATAGACCACTACACCTCGGGACTAAACAATTAGGGCGTGTTGACGTTTCACATTGGTAGCCATAAAAAGCCGCAGGCCAAGGCCACCATGCTTTCGTAGTTTCGCTTGAGCTTGTCGTAACGCGTTGCGATGGCGCGATACGGCTTCAATCGAGCAAAGGCATTCTCAACCAGATGCCGATAGCGATATAAGCCTCTGTCCAGATTGGCATTTCCTTTCTTTGAGTTGCGTTTGCGTGGAATGACGGCAGCCATGCCCTTGGCTTCGATCTGTTCACGGATACGCTCGCTGTCATAGCCCTTGTCAGCCACCAATGCATCACCCGCTGGCAAATCGTCAATCAATGCCCGGGCTTCCGTGCTGTCGTGCACCTCACCCCCGGTTATTCTGAAGGTGATCGGTAGCCCATAGGCATCTACGGTCAAGTGGATCTTGCTGGTATTGCCTGCACGACTTTTGCCAATAGCTTCTGCGTCTTCCGTGGCAGCTCCGGTGCTGTCCTGGTGGGCCTTGACGTAGGAGCCATCAATGAACAGCCACTCAACATCAGGCTCCTCCACCAGAGAGCTGAAAAGCCTCATCAGCTTTCCACTCGCTGACCAGGCGTTAAAACGCTTGTAGACCGTGTTCCAGGGGCCAAACGTCTCCGGTAGGTCCCGCCACGGGCAGCCGGTGCGCATCCGATAAAGGATGCCTTCTATCGTGGTACGCAAGTCGGCCTTGTCATAAATACCTTGTTGAAGCAGGATAGGTTTCAGCTTCGACCAGTGTTCATCCGTGAGCATTTGTCGGGGCATGGCAGGCTTGCAGTTTGTTGGTGTAGGAACCTTTATTCTGCGAGCTTGCCCCTATCCTGCCAATACCCCTGCCATGAAACGTCAACAGGCCCTAGTACTACAGCCGTAACTTCATCAGTTACAATGCATGTAGTTGATATGGAAGCGATCATAGGGTGAAGAATGCAAGAACTGGATCTCCTGGATTCAAACAATAAGCGCAGCACCTGCGGTATTCAGTGCTCCAGAGTACTCCCCCAGAAACACCTGTGCCGGTGTTCGATAGCCGAGTCGTTTTCGGGGGCGGTCATTGAGCTTTCTCACCACCCTGCGTAGCTCGGCATCGGTGACTTGGCGGAAGCTGGTTCCCTTGGGAAAATACTGCCGAATCAAGCCATTGGTGTTTTCATTGGTGCCACGTTGCCCTGAGCAATAGGCGTCGCAAAAGTAGGTTCTCGCTGCTACGGCGCTCGCCACGGCCTGGTGCTCCGAAAACTCCGAGCCATTATCCAGCGTGATCGTTTTCACCGCACCTCGACGAGGCTTCAGCAGGCGGATCATGGCCGCTTTCGTCAACGCCGCTGTAATGCTGGGTAGCCGTGCCGCCAATAGATAGCCGCTGCGGCGCTCAACCAGCGTGACAATGCCTGATTGCTTATGTCCCTGAAGCACCGTGTCACCCTCCCAGTGGCCGATGTGGCGCCGATTCTCAACCTCGGCCGGACGATGCTCGATGCCCACGCGATCAGGTATCTTGCCAAGCCCGGCGTTTTTGGCGTGAGCACGGTGCTTGCTGCGCCTCTTGGGCTGCCGGAGATGCTGCCAAAGCGTGCCGCCGCGGGCCTTGTCCTCCCAGACCAGGGAATAAATCCACTGATGGCTAACGCCGATACCGGCCAACGGTGCCATGAATCCACTGATCTGCTCTGGGCTCCATTCTTCACGAAGTCGGTCGGCCACCGCCGCGATCAAGCTGGGCAAGCGCTTCGTCCACTTGCGGGCGGTACGTCGTCGGTGATCGCTACAAGCCTGAGCCTGTTCAGGATCATAGCCACTGGCCGTCGCGTTGCGGCGCAGCTCACGGCTAATCGTGCTGCTGTGGAGCCCGAGTTCCCTGGCAATCTGTCGCTGGCTCCTGCCCAAGTCATGGCGGGCGTAAATCTGGTATCGTTGTGTCTGGGTCAGCTGTTGGTATCCCATGCTCTGCTTCACTTTGGTCGGTAAAGCAGGGAGGGTACCGGCACTGGCCCTCCTGCCTCTACCTTGTGGTCCAAAGTGCTGCAGTTATTCTATGAATTCAGGTCTCTCTGTCTCAGCATTGTTGGATGACCTGGCAGATCGGTTAGGCCCCCTCTTCCCGCGCTCTGAGACGCGCGATCGTGCCCTACGCTACCTTCAAGGGCTGCTCAGTCAGTGCGAACGTAAGAATAGCTGGCATCTTGCCGAGTGGCTTGGCGATGCCACCCCGGATGGGGTGCAGTACTTGTTGGATCGTGCCCGCTGGGATGTGGACGCAGCACGCGATGTCCTCCGCCAATGGGTCATCGATACGCTGGGCTCCTCAGAGGGTGTCCTGGTCCTGGACGAGACCGGCTTTATCAAGAAAGGCCAGTATTCGGCCGGCGTGCAACGCCAGTACAGTGGCACCGCCGGCCGTATCGAAAATAGTCAGATCGGGGTCTTTCTCCTCTATGCCGGTCCGACAGGGCATGCCTTTCTGGATCGCGCCCTGTACTTGCCCAAGTCCTGGACACAGGATCGTGAACGTTGTCGGCGTGCCGGGATCCCAGATGACGTCGAATTCGCCAGCAAACCCGAGCTTGCTCGCCGGATGCTGGAGCGCGCGATGGATCAGGGCATACCGGCCGCCTGGGTGACGGGGGATAGTGTCTATGGTGGCAACCGTAGCCTGCGCCTATGGCTGGAGGAACGGTCGCAACCCTTTGTTTTAGAAGTGGCTTGCAACGAGCCCTTGTGGTGGCAGAGCTTTCAGTATACGCGAGCTGACGACATCGCGGCGGCACTGCCGGATGACGCCTGGCAGACCTTGTCCGCCGGCTCAGGCAGCAAGGGCGAACGCTGGTACGACTGGGCATTGACGCCGCTGACAAGGCTGCAGCCTACGGAAGAGGCACGCCACTGGGGACATTACCTCCTGATCCGACGCAGCCTCTCGACACCGGATGAGTTGGCCTATTATGTGGTCCATGCGCCCAGAGACTGGGTATCAATAGAGACGCTGGTTCGAGTCGCGGGTCAGCGCTGGAAAATCGAGCAGGGTTTTCAGGCGGCCAAGGGGGAATGCGGTCTGGATGAGTATGAGGTGAGGCGCTGGGCCAGCTGGCATCGCCACATAACCTTGTCGCTGCTCGCCCACGCCTTGTTGGTGGCGATACGGCAAGCGAGTCATCAGCAAAAAAAACTCGTTCCGACAGGATTCAGTGGACACTCTCCGAGCTCAGACGACTAATCGGGAGATATCTATGGCAAGGTCAACAGGCCCTGTCCCATGTGCTTCATTGGTCGGACTGGCGACGAAAGCACCAATACCGAGCTTGGCAGTGCCACTGTCGGCAGCAGCAAACCCGGATGGCAATGCATGAACGATCACAGCAGTAGTTACGGCTGTAGTACTAGGGTGTGTTAACAATCATTAGTTTCGTTTAAATTGATTTAGTATTCATAGATTTTGGTGGGCCATGAGTCGGTTGAAGTTACGCGATGATCAGTGGGAGCGAATCGAGCACCTGCTCCCCGGCAAAGCCTCAGACTGTGGGGTAACTGCCAAGGACAATCGCCTGTTCGTGGAAGCCGTGCTCTGGATCGCTCGGACCGGCGCCCCGTGGCGTGATCTTCCCGAATCTTTTGGGCGCTGGCACACCGTCTACATGCGGTATAACCGTTGGTCACGAAAGGGCGTTTGGCAGCGTATTTTTGACACAGTAGCCGACGATCCCGATCTAGAGCAGCTGATGATCGACGGTAGCATCGTCAGGGTGCACCAGCATGGAGCGTCAAAAAAAACACGCAAGACGTCGAAGCCATGGGCAAATCTCGAGGCGGATTGAGCACCAAAATTCATGCCGCAGTCGATGCGTTAGGTAACCCAGTACGATTGGTTCTCACACCGGGCCAGGCGTCGGAGTATGGTGCTGCTCCCGCTCTACTGGAAGGTTTTTCCCCGCAAGCAGTGCTGGGCGACAAGGGGTATGACTCCACTGCTCTGCGGGACATGATTCAGGCCGCAGGTGCCGAGCCGGTGATTCCTCCGAAAAAGAATCGTTTGGCGCGCATTGAAGTAGACTGGCACTGTTACCAAGATCGCAATCTGGTGGAGAGGTTCTTTCAGAAAATCAAGAAGTTCCGGCGGTTATCTACACGCTATGAGCGACTGGCAAGAAACTACCAGTCACTCCTCTGCCTCGTGTCAGCCGCCATATGGCTGGCCTAATTGTTAACGCCCCCTAGGTTTTGTCTGAAAAGTCGACTCTCATACACCGCTCAATGCAAGCCAGCGTCACCATCGCTCTGTAACTGCTGGCGAGCTTATCGTACCGAGTATTAAGTTGGCGTTTTTCCTTGAGCCAGCCAAAGAGCCACTCTACCATATTATGCTGGCGATACTTGGGCCGGTCAAACTGATGCGGTAGGACTGGCCGTGGGCGTCGATCCAAAAGGCGTCGGGGGATAATCGGGCGCATGCCGTAACGTGTGCAGTAATGTCGTAATGCATTGCTGTCGTAACCCTTGTCTGCCGTGGAGCCCGAGCTCTCTAGCGATCTGCCGCTGGCTCATATCTAAGTCATCACGAGCGTAAATCTGGTATCGTTGTGTCTGGGTCAGCTGTCGGAATCCATGTTCTGCTTCACTTTGGTCGGTAAAGCAGGGAGGGCAACGGTGCAGACCCTCCTGCTTCTATCTTGTGGTCCAAATGGTTGTAGTTATTTTATGAATCTAAGTACGCTGTTTCAGATATCGGTACGTGTCGTGAATTCAGGAAAAATCACCCTATTCGCTATAGGTGCCTCGATATTTATACATGTTTATCTTCATGCGGGTACTTCTTAGTAATTGTTGAGTGCTCTTCCGCAGAATAAAGTTATCAGGCGCATCAACAATGTGATTTTTCAAATAGGCTAATTTATCGCCTGTTTTATTTCATTATTAGTAATTATTTTGACTCGCTCTTGAAGTTTTCGAAGAAATATTTTACCTCAGGACGATCCATATTTATCGTCAGTCCGAAAACTATGATAGATCTATACAAGCTAGGCTTTAGGCTTAGTGTCTCAATGCCTCTACTGTCTTCCTTGCGTAGTGCAAGTCTAGGAACAATAGAGGCGCCAATGTCACTTCTAACCATTTGAATTAAAGTGCTGAAATCATTAACCCATAAGCGAATCAAAAGTTCATTTCGTGAAACCCCTGATTCTTCGAAAAATTTATATACTAAATCCTCGCATCCACCTGAAGAAATTATTAGTGGGAAGTCACTAGCTTGATCAAGGGAAACCTCAAGGTTACTAGGGTCTGTTGACGTTTCATGGCAGGGGTATTGGCAGGATAGGGGCAAGCTCACAGAATAAAGGTTCCTAAGCCAACAAACTGCAAGCCTGCCATGCCCCGACAAATGCTCACGGATGAACACTGGCCGAAGCTGAAATCTATCCTGCTTCAACAAGGTATTTATGACAAGACCGATCTGCGTACCACGGTGGAAGGCATCCTTTATCGGATGCGAACCGGCTGCCCGTGGCGGGACCTACCGGAGGCGTTTGGCCCCTGGAACACGGTCTACAAGCGCTTCAACGCCTGGTCAGCGAGTGGAAAGCTGATGAGGATTTTCATCTCTCTGGTGGAAGATCCTGATGTCGAGTGGCTATTTATTGATGGTTCCTACGTCAAGGCTCACCAAGATAGCACTGGGGCTGCCACGGAAGATGCAGAAGCCATTGGCAAAAGTCGTGCAGGCAATACCAGCAAGATCCACTTGGCCGTGGATGCTTATGGGTTGCCGATCGCCTTCAGAATAACCGGGGGTGAAGTGCACGACAGCACGGAAGCCCAGGCATTGATTGACGGTTTGCCGGCAGGTGACGCGCTGGTGGCTGACAAAGGCTATGACAGTGAACGTATCCGTGAGCAGGTCGAAGCCAAAGGAATGGCTGCCGTCATTCCACGCAGGCGTAACTCGAAAAAAGGAAATGCCAATCTGGACAGAGGGTTATATCGCTACCGGCATCTGGTTGAGAATGCCTTTGCTCGATTGAAACCGTATCGCGCCATTGCGACGCGCTACGATAAGCTCAAACGAAATTACGAAAGCATGGTGGCCTTGGCATGCGGCTTTTTATGGCTACCAATGTGAAACGTCAACAGGCCCTAGCTAGAGGGTGTTCTTTGGGGACCACCACAACAAGCTCGTCTTGGAATGCAACTTTCCCATAAAACGTCCCTTTCCACTTTTGCGAGACAGTATTTGAAATATCAGTTGTAAATCCGACATCAGCTATTCCATCCACGACCCACCTTTCAACTTCATGCTCAAAACCAGTGAGTATGTTTCCAATACAGCTCTCAATTTTTTTGTTCTTTATATTGTTTAGATATGATGTGGCAACGCTATTGATTGAAGCGATATTAAGCCGTTCCTTGGGCGAGCTTCTGGAAAAATCTGCAAGTGCATTAATATTGTTTAGTTCTACTATAATGTCTTCAGAACAAGTATATAGTTCGATTCCGACAGGAGTAAGTCCAGAAATGTTTCGTCCATTGTAGGAAAAAAGTGGAGTCTCAAAAAAATCCTCAAGCCTTTTTAAAGAGTGACTTATGCCCGACTGGCTTACTCCCATGCATGAGGCAGCTTTAGTGTAAGATTGTGTATCTGCGACACTTTTGAAAGCGCGAAGCTGTGACAGGGTTATTTCATTTTTTTTGCTCATCGAATCACCTCATATTAAAGATGACGTGGATTGATTTTATATATCCTAATTTTTGCGGCATCCTAAATCAAACAGAAATTAATCAGGTGTTGCAATGAACCAAAGTGGAATTAGATTCGAGCATCCGTCGGTAGGTGATGCTAAAAGCTTGTTTCGAATGGCAGCATGCAATGATGATTTGGATTTGTGTCCTGAGTATTTTTATCTTGTTTGGTCGCGAGATTTCAGAAATACATCTCTGATGGCCAAGTCTGGGAATAAATTATTTGGTTACATACTTGCATATATCAGACCCGATGGCAAGACACTTTTTTTGTGGCAGATAGCTGTTGATCCTGATGTAAGAAGTTATGGTTTGGGTTTTGCTTTAGTGAAAAGATTGATCGATAGTTTAGGCGAAAATGTTAGGGCATTTGAAGCTACAATTGATATTAGTAATGATGCAGCATACAACACGTTGATCCCGGCCTATTCATGAGGCCGGCCTGAAAACGAAGATAGCGGATGGTATTCTCTTGAAAATTCAATGTGTTCCGCCAAGAACCTGAACCAAGAGAGCCATCCGCTATGGGTGAAAGCCTATCTACCTGGACGCCCTCGTGCAACGGCTCCGTCCGTGTCGAGCTGAGCGGCCACCGCACCACCAGTGACAGCGGCGCTCTGCTGCTGCGTGAAGCCCTCGACAACAGCGGTGTGATCGAGGCGCTCGAAGACAATCTGGTCGATCAACGCCACCCGCTACGCATCCGCCACTCGCTGGCCAGCCAGCTGCGAACCCTGGTGCTGCAGCGCGCGATGGGCTGGATCGACCTCAGCGATACCGACACGTTGCGGCGTGATCCCCTCTGGCAGCTGGCCTGCAGCGATGCGCGTGGAATGACGCCACTGGCCCAGGACCGGCCGTCTCAAGCCACGCTGTCGCGGCTGCTGACTTGCCTTGGACGCAACGACAACATCGATGCCGTGCATGAAGGCCTGCTGCGACTGGTAGTCTGGCGCCTGACCTCGCTGAAGAACGGCGAGCGACCCAAGCAGTTGACCCTCGACATCGACGGCCTGCCGATCGAGGTCCACGGTCACCAAGGTGGCTCGGCCTATCATGGCCTTTACGGGGTCCGCATCTACTCGCCGCTGGTCGCCTCGCTGGCCGAAACCGGTGACATGGTGGGCGGCCTACTACGCGAAGGCAACGCCGGCCCGGCCGAGAACGCCGATACCTGGATCCCGCACCTGGTGAAGCGGCTCAACGAAAGCACCGGCGCCCAGGTTCGGGTGCGTATCGACGCCGGGTTCACCGACAACGACACGCTGGAGGCGTTGGAAGATCGCGGCATCGAGTACCTGGGCCGGCTGCGCAGTCACACGGGGCTGCAGACACTGGCGGCGCCGTACCTGAAGCGGCCCCGAGGTCGGCCGCCCGAGCAGCCACGGGAATGGTGTCATGACCTGGAGTACCAGGCCGGCACCTGGCCTGAACCACGGCGCGTGGTACTGGTCGTGCAAGAGCGACCCGATGACCTGCTGTTGCATGCCTTCTTCCTGGTCACCAACCTCAACAAGTTCGACTGGCCGCCGGAGAAGGTCCTGGCACTGTACCGCAAGCGCGGTAGCGCCGAAGCGCACATGGGCGAGGTGAAATCAGCGCTCGACGTACACCTCTCGTCGACGGATCGTGGCGCCTCCACGGTTCAGGACGTGATGGCGCGTAACGAGGTGAGCCTGCTACTCAGCCTCTATGCTTATCAGGTCCTGCATGGCCTGCGCTGCCTGCTGGAGCGGCAGACTCGGCAAGGCTGGAGCCTGAGTCGGATGCGCGAGCAGGTGCTTAAGGTCGCCGCCACACTGAAGCTGCATGCCCGGCGGATCACCCTTCATCTGGGTGCCGCCGCCGATAAGTGGTGGCCGACGTTGCTGAAGGGGCTGCCGAAGCTGACGGCGCTGAGTTGACGCCCGGCGAGACGGCTTCAGGACCTGAAATCGAGCGACCGCTGCAGCGGCCGGCGGTCACGGCTGCTTTGACGGTCGCAATGGATTCCCAAGAGCTATAAGAAACCGGGAAGAAAGCCATGTTCGGGCATTACTCAGCGGCCTCTCGCGTCGGAGAGGCCGATCCTGATGAGCGACGCCGCCAGCCAGCCTCTTCACGCCGCCCAGTCAGCGTCTTCGTGAATAAGGCGGGTTGATATCACTTGCCAAAACTTATAACGCTAATATAACTCAAAAAGATTTATTTTTAGAATGCGATTTTTTTAGCAATCATCATAAAGAAACTCTGATACGACTTGAAAGGAAAGAGGAGTTGGCTAAATGAGGGTGTGGAGCAAGGATAAGATAAGGAAATCTTTTCAGCATGTAGATAATCATCACTTTGATAGCTATAGACTTCTTGTTAG